>JAUYAO010000058.1 GCA_030692565.1 Nitrospira sp. | reverse complement strand
TCCCCCCAAACCGATCACAATTCCACTCATTGGCACACGTATCGGCCACACCCTTCGGCGGCGGACCGAATCGCTGCTGGTCCTGCCGTGAATCTACGTCTTGTCACGCATGGTCAGCCATTACTCGGACAGGCTCCTAGCGGGAACGTGAACCAGAGGTGCTCGTAGACCCGCTCTTCGCCATCCTCTGTCGTGAAGAGCAAGAGTTCCCACAAGCCCGCGTTCAAACAGTTGCGAGCGAGATCCACACGGGTCAGTGCCCGCTGCTCGAACCCGTCTCCGCCTTCGCGTACGTCAAGATGGGGTGAGGGTCGAGTGAATCGGACCTGTTGCCGGTTCCATTCTCGGTCGATCAACCCGATTTTCGTCAAATCCATGTCGCTTTTGGCCCAAGGGGGAACTGCCGCAACGAAATGCGCGAGATCGACATCGGTGAGCTCGATGGCCGCAGCCTGCGGCGTGGCGGGTTCCAGACGAATGCGAAAGCGGGTGCCGTCGAGTTGTTCGACAATCAATTGCCGGTGAGAATACGTGCCGAAGACCTGGCTCGTCTTCTCCGGATTTTCGGGATAGGCGTCTTTCGAGAATGCCGTAAGGGCAACAGCTTGCGGAGTCCTGGCGCTGTAACGATTTGTAAGCCAGACGAGGCTCGCAATCACGAGGATCACGAGACATGCGAGCGACGCGAAGACTATTCGTTTCTTGAATCGATGAGCCTGTGTGGGCAAGGCCTGCGTCCTCCGTGAAAGAGAGGGGTAAACAGCATGCGGTGATTGTATCGGAATGGATGCCGCCTCCGCTATCATCACCGATAGGGAAGGTTAATAGACGGGTGACTGCTGCGTTCGAGGTGCCCGAGGGGCTGAAGGGCGTGCTTGTCCGAACGAGAGTTCGCCGCTGGAATAGGTGCTTCCGAATGTCTTCACGAGTTCGGCCACCTGCCGCAGAGCCGATTGCACCTCTTCTCGACGGAGGGGCGACAGGGGATGAATATAGGCCGCATAGACGAGGCCATTGCTCGTCGCGTAGCGCACATCCAGCGCGGAGTGGAAGTTGGCATCCAGCATCCGCTTCCGCTGCTGGTCCGTCAGTTGGGCCTCCGGTCCGATCGGCGCGACGATCCGCATGCGGTCGTGCGGCAAGCTGGCGAGCAACGCCATCTCAACACCAGCATAGGTGAATCGCCATTGGCCGCTCTCTCCCCTAAGATCCCCTACCGTCTCATTGAGAATCCCCTGCAGGATTCCCATCGTCATCGCGGGGGATGCCTGGATGGTGCGTTCTTGGGAAAACGCTCGGCCAGCGCCCAGCAGACTGACGCCGGCAAGCACCAGCAACCCGATTATCATAGGCCTACTCATCATTTACTCTTTCCTAATCCGTTCCCCACCCTCATAACCGGGGAAGCCATGCCGCAGTAGGTTCACCAGAACTGTAAGCCACCTTACAGTTCCGTGGCCTTTCTTTATGTAGATAGAAGATCGCTGCCTCTGCCGACACTCAGGGAGCATGAGGCGCGGCTTATGTGCACACCCCTGAAGCCATGGTCTTCCACTCACCTCCGACGGGACAGACCTATTGCTTTACCGTGCCTGCCTGAGTAACCTAGGGACTCCTCACGTGAGTTGACTCTATGGACCATTCGCAAATCATCCCGAACAAACTCTGGTACCTCAAGCACATTCATTTGTTCGACGGGATTTCTCCATCTGAGATGCAGGAGATGGAAAAGATCACTCGCATGGAGGAGGTCAAGAAGCGGCAGCCCTTGTACCTTCCTGGAGACCCGAGCAGCAGTGTGTACCTCCTCAAGCGAGGGCGCGTGAAAATTGCCAACACGGCGCCCAACGGAAAAGAAGTGACCTTCGAGATCTTAGAGGCGGGAGATGTCTTTGGAGAACTCGACGTGCTGCAAGACGCTCCTCGCTCGACATCGGCCGAGACTCTCGATGATGCGCTCATTTGTGTGATTCCACGGAAGGATTTCGATCAGTACTTGGCCATGCATCCCAACGTGACGATCAAACTAACCAAGCTGATCGGCCTGCGGCTCAAGAAAATCCAGAGCCGCGTTGAAGATCTCGTCTTTCGCGAGGTGCCAGCTCGTCTGGCCCACTTGCTCTCGGAGCTGGGCAAAACCGAAGGAGCTGCGGACAAGCAAGGTGTCCGTCTCAAAGTAAAGTTGACCCACCAGGAAATGGCCAATCTGATCGGCTGCAGCCGTGAAACCGTCAGCACCACCATGGGACAATTCAGAGACGACGGCCTCATTCAAATGGATGGCAGGACGATTACCATTCTGAGCGAGAAGGGGTTGTCCAGGCTCCTCGGCTGAACTGGTTTTCGCACCCCACTCGACCGGCATCCTATCAGCTTATCTCCAGCCCATCCCCTTAGTCCGAAGTTCGCCCTCCCCCTCGACGCACTATCGCCCTTCTTGAGTCGCGAGCCAATTCGACAGGGCCGCCAAATTTGTACCGCATAGCAAGGCGACCTCTGTTATGTATGTCACTTCTCACGATAGTCCTGCTGGGGGAACGGTTATTCTCTTTCATCGAACATCCTGCAGCCGGCTGGGGGGAGCGTCATGGCAGGTGAGCTCCAAGCCTCTCCAAGATGTGATCTCCCACCCGCATGGCATTCGCCATGATCGTCAAGGAAGGGTTCACTGCGGTGCTGGACACGAAGAAACTGCCATCCACCACGTATAAATTGTCCAGATCGTGCGCCTTGCAGTTCACATCCAGGGCCGACGTTTTGGGATCGGTCCCGAACCGGATCGTTCCGTTCTGATGCGCCGTCCCTGCGAGCGGAATTCTCTTGCCTAAGTAGAGTGACGTCGGGATCAGGTGCTTCTCGCAACCGAGTGCGCTCAGCATATCTTTCAGTTTGGCCGTAAGCCGTGCGTGGCCTTCATCGTTGTTCACCGTGTAATGCAGGGAGATCTCACCTTGCTTGTTCAGCAGGACACGGTTATCGGGGTCCGGAAGGTCCTCAGAGGTCAGCCAGAAGTCGATGGAATGTTTGGCCATCTGATCCAGCACCATTCCAGGCGCGAACGCCGGAGCGCCGGAGCGTAGCTGTTCGAGGTCAGATTTCCCAAGCATCTGTATGTGCCCGAGTGGGTAATCCCAATCGTCGGCGCGAAAGTAGAAGTCGTTGATCGCCAGAGTTTTTTGAAACACAGTGGGATTCTCGTGTTTCGACAACGCTAGGAGTGCGCTGTTGTTATGGCACATATAAAAACGTCCTACCGCGTCCGAGGAGTTAGCCATACCCCTTGGATGCTTGTCGTTCGCCGACCGCAAGAGGAGTGCCGCTGAGTTGATGGCCCCGCAGGACACCACCACAATGCCCGCCGTATATTCCTCAGACGCTCCATCACGAGTCACATGCACCTTTGTGATTTCCCGCCCGGAAGGACTGACCTCCAACCGGGATACATAGGCATGCGTCAAGAGGGTCACCGTGGAATGAGTCAACGCCGGGTCGACGCACGTAATTTGCGCATCGGATTTGGCGTTCACCAAACAGGGGTAACCATCGCAGGTGTTGCACCGAATACAGGGACTCGCATCTGGGCGGTCTTCATTCAAGCGAATCCCCAAGGGAAGGGGAAAAGGGTGGTGTCCCATCCGCTTCAAGTCATCATGTAATTCCTGAATCCGTGGCTCATGTTTTACGGGTGGGTAGCGGTACTGTGCGCTGACTGGCGGGCCGGTCGGATCGATGCCATGCTCGCCATGAACCTGATAGAGGTGCTCGGCCTTGGTGTAGTAGGGTTCGAGATCCTCATAGGCAATCGGCCAGGCTGGTGAGATCCCACCATGATGCCGAATCGCTCCGAAATCTTCCTTGCGAAAGCGCAGCAAGGCGGCGCCGTACACTTTGGTATTGCCACCAACATAATAATGAATCCCCGGATGGAATATCTCTCCCTCTTTATCTTCCCAGTTACAAGTCGCCTTGTACCGATTCTCTACGAAGACAGACCTCGAGTCCCAATTGTCTTTTTCGCGTGGCAGGTATCCGCCTCGCTCTAGAAGCAGGATACGTTTGCCGGAGAAGGCCATATGATGGGCCAGCGTCCCGCCGCCTGCGCCCGTGCCAATGATGATGACGTCATAATGATGGTCGCTCGACATAGACACACCTCACTGGACTGTATCTCGTACCTTCACGTCAGGACCGCCGTATAGCCACAGTGGAAAATGCATCGCGTGGCATGGCTGTGGTGCAGCTTGGCGCAGATCACTGCGCCAAGCCCCTTGATCCGCACATACAACTCCGCGGCCAGAAGCATGCCCGCGGGGGGCGCAATCATGTACAGCCAAAATCCGGTCCATTGCCACGCCGGCAGCGCTGACGCGAACGTTCTCGCCGGATTCATGCCAAACCCCGAGAAGGGGGCTTCGACGATGACGTAGGCCGCCACTAATAGGCCGGCAAAGAGTCCCGTCAAGGGAGCCAAACGATCGTGATTCATGGCTATCAATAGGACAACCATGAGGATAAAGGCGATCGCAAGTTCCGCCATGAAGGCGACAACCACTCCACTGTCCCCCGGGACGGTGACGACGTAATTCACGGAAGGGTGCGCCATGTAGTTGCCGATAAACAATGCGGGCAGTCCCACGCCCACGAGGCCGCCCGCACACTGAGCCAGGACATACAAGATGGCGTCCCACCGCGTCATCTTTCCCAATCGATAAAATGTCAGTGTGACTGCCGGATTGATGTGCGCGCCAGACCGCTTGCCCCACGGCGAGTAGATAATGCCGATAGCCGTGAGCCCCATCGCCAGGCCCATGGGAATGCGGCGATACAACGGATTATCGATGGCGGCCCGAACAGGCGACGAAGGATGCTCCATCACGGTCGCAAACACGACGGCAGACAGCATGAACAGTCCCAGCCCGGCTGCTTCCATAAGATATTCCGGCCAGTGGCGTCTAAGCGCGTCCCGCATTCCGCTTCTCGCACCGTTCCAGCGCTGGCCCCATGACGCGCCCCTCAGTGAGCGCACAGGGCTGGGCGCCGTCAGGCGGTCTTCCATTATTCTCCCGATTGTTCGAGCAATTTGGCGACCAACCCCGTCCACCCGGTTTGATGACTGGCTCCCAGTCCTGCGCCGGTCTCCCCATGAAAGTATTCATGGAATTGGATGAGGTCGCGCCAGTAGGGGTCATGGCGAAGCATGTCAAGCCCTCCATCCACCGGTCGTTGACCGGTGCCATCACGGAGGAAAATATGGTTCAGGCGCCGGGACAGTTCCGCAGCCACTTGCCACAAGGTGCGGGATTGTCCCGAGTCCGTCGGGCAATCGACCGTGAACGAGTCGCCGAGAAAATGATGGAACTTCTGGAGCGACTCGATCAACAGATAATTCACGGGGAACCAGATGGGCCCTCGCCAATTCGAATTCCCTCCGAAGAGGCCCGTCGTCGATTCCGCCGGTTCATAGTCGATGCGGTGCTCGGTTCCATCAATGTGAAGCCGGTAGGGATGGTCGCGATGATATTTGGAGAGGGCGCGAACCCCGTAGGGGGAAAGAAACTCTCCTTCATCCAAGAGGTACCGCAACACTCGTGGGAGTCGCTCCGGATCGACGATGGACAACATCCGGCGCACTGACCCGTCCGGTAACGTGGTGGTGCTCACGTGGCGGCGGAACTCCGGCTGATTCTCGATAAACCACATCATCCGCCGCTTGAAATCCGGCAGCGCGTCCACCACGTCCGGCTCCAGAGTCTCGACGGCAAAGAGCGGGAGCAATCCGACCATGGACCGCACTTTCATTTGCTGATGATGGCCATCCGGGAAATGCAGGACGTCATAGTAAAATCCGTCGTCCTCGTCCCAGAGGGACAACCCATCCTCGCCACGATGGTTGATGGCGTGCGAGATGTGCACGAAATGCTCCAGGAATTTGCTGGCCATATCGGCATAGGCCTGATCTTCTTGCCCCAGCTCCAGCGCGATGGCAAGCATGTTCAGGCAATACATCCCCATCCAACTCGTGCCGTCCGACTGATCGATATGCCCGCCCATAGGCAATGGCGCGGAACGATCGAAGAGGCCGATGTTGTCGAAGCCTAAGAACCCGCCTTGGAAAATATTCCGGCCTTCCGCATCCTTGCGATTGACCCACCAGGTGAAGTTCAACAAGAGCTTTTGAAACACCCGGGCCAAAAAGGTGCGATCGCCCTTGCCGCGGAGGCGTTTTTCGATCTTGTACACGCGCCAGGCAGCCCAGGCATGGACGGGAGGATTCACATCGCCGAAGGCCCATTCATAGGCGGGAATTTGCCCGTTGGGATGCATGTACCATTCGCGCAAAAGGAGGACGAGCTGTTCCTTGGCAAAATCAGGATCGACAAGGGCCAGAGGAATGCAATGAAAGGCCAAATCCCAGGCGGCATACCAGGGATATTCCCATTTGTCCGGCATGGAGAGGATGTCTTCGTTATGCAAATGTTGCCACTCACGGTTTCGTCCCTGACGATGTCCCTCGGGAGGAATCGGGCCGGCCGGATCGCCGCGCAGCCATGTCCGCACGTCGTAATGATAAAATTGCTTGCTCCATAGAAGACCTGCAAAGGCCTGCCGCTGAATATTGCAACCGTCCTTCGACAGGCTATGAGGCGCCCGGGCGGCATAGAATTCGTCGGCTTCCTGTTTTCTCGCAGCAAAGATCCTGTCGAATTCTTCTCCCTGCATCCCGTCGGTCGGTGGCTTGTTCGTCAACCGCAGTCGATAGGTCGCCTGTTCTCCCGGAGGAATTAGGGCATGATAATGCGCGGCCGCCTTGGTCCCGACACCCTGAGGGTTGACGGCGTCCGCCTTGCCATGGATGACATAGTCGTGAAACGCGTCTTTCACGTACGGCGTGGCATTCGCCATGCCCCATAAGCGCTGCACGTTGGTTTCATTTTCCGCAAACAACAGTTCAGGAGTGGCATCGCACAACAGCCAGCGAGGACCATATTGCTCATGATCTACGTTGATCACCATGGCATCGCCTAAGGCGTTGTCCCGTTTGAGTATGGGACGGTAGGACTGGTCTCCCCACGACCAGGTGTTGCGGAACCAGAGGGTGGGGAGCAGGTGCAGATCGGCCGCCTCCGGTCCTCGATTGTGGACGGTGATGAGAATCAGGATATCCTCATGGGAGGCCTTGGCATATTCGATAAAGACATCGAAGTAGCGATTGTCGTCGAACACACCGGTATCACGGAGTTCATATTCCCGATCCTGTTTCCCGCGCCGCCGGTTTTCTTCGACGAGCTTGGCGTAAGGGAATTCAGTTTGCGGATATTTATAGAGAAACTTCATGTAGGAATGCGTCGGCGTGGAATCGAGATAAAAATACGCTTCCTTGACATCTTCCCCATGGTTGCCTTCGTTGCCAGTGAGGCCGAACAGACGTTCTTTCAAAATGGGATCACGGCCATTCCAAAGGGCGAAAGCCAGGCAGATTTTTTGGTGGCGGTCGGAAATGCCTCCGAGGCCGTCTTCTCCCCACCGATACACCCGAGAACGGGCATGATCGTGCGGGAAAAACTCCCAGGCAGTGCCGTCAGGACTATAATCTTCACGGACGGTGCCCCATTGCCGCTCGCTCAGGTACGGCCCCCACCGCTTCCAATATACGGTCCGCAATCGGGATTCCTCCAACCGCTGCTCTTCACTAATCGAAGCGAACGATGTTGCGCGCGGGGCTGTCTTCCCCTTTGCCTTGGAACGTGCCTTAGCGGATGTCTGAGGCGGCTGTGGATCCTTCCGCGTTGTGATGGGCTGCGGAGCAGCGTTGGGCGAGATGCGTTTTTTCGACATGGACTTCATAGGCTTGGATGACGTGGTTCGTTCCCTCTGTAGCAAGATGCAGGAAAAGCATGGAGAATGCGGGCTGTCGCTTCAGGGGCGCCGCTTGAGACCAGCGCCGGCCTCGCCACTCAATTGGGAAACGGAGCCACATTCACGAACACCTTAATGGCGCCTTTCGTGTCCGTCAGGGTGCGCATCATGTCCTGATATCGATCCAGCCCTTGGATGGGATGGGTCAAGAGCTTCGCTGGCCAACCAGGCCACTGCAGCTGCGCATGGGCCAAATCTTTGACTCCCATTTCAAAGTATTCGCGATTGGCATTCACCGTTCCCACGACCACTTTGTTGCCCAGAACAAATCCGAGATTGATGCGATCCCCCGGTACCTCGACGGACCGTCCCCCTCCCGATACCCCCGATAACACCAAGACACCGTTTTTCCCGAGAATGTTCATCGCCTCAAAAACTAGCGATGCCACACCGGTGGCTTCGAAAATGAGATCGTAGGGTCCATGGTCGTGTGCGGCCGCTGAGAGGGAAAGATCCTTCGTACTGTGATAGCAGCCGCCAATTTCTTTGACGAGATCGGAGTTCAAATAAGGCGGTTTCGAGAGCGCGAATGTGCAGACCTGGATGCCTTTCAAGCGCAGCGCCATGGTGGCCAGTAGTCCGATGGGCCCCGCTCCCAGTACCGCCGCCCGCTTCGGTCGCCAAACACGCAGCCGTCGCTGTATCTCAAAGGCCTGGGCGATCCCTTTTTCAATAACGCTGGTCGGTTCGAGCAGAACACCCTCTCCCTTCAACCCCGGCGGAACCTTGACGATATACTCCGCATCGTCCACATAATATTCCGTCAGGAACCCATGGCGTAGATTGATGCCGCGTTCGAAATACTGGTCATCCGTCGTCATATCGTAGGTTCCGATCTGGTCGTACAGGCTGGTGCCGGGACGGCGCACCGTCGCCACGACAAAATCGCCCGGCGCCAGATCCATCACGTTCGAACCAACCGCCTCGACGACGCCGAAACTTTCGTGGCCAATGACCAGAATCTGTTCGCCCGGAGGCGCTGCGCCATACTCGGCCGCATTGATGTCCTTGTCTGTCCCATCGACGCCGACACGCAACACTTTCACCAGGACCCCGCGCCCATCAGGAATATCGGTGAGGCGTGGATTGGGAATATCGGCCAGATGCACACTGTTGGCCTGCCCGGGAATCACGGCAATCGCTTTCATGAGTCACTCCTTCGCAAGAACAATATGGCCGCCTGCCGGCGAAATCGCGTGGGCCATTCCTCTTTACTGTCGCGGCCGTTCGACATGGCCGCCGAATTGGTAGCGCATCGCGGAGAGCACCTTCTCGGCAAACGAATGGTCTTGGCGCGAACGGAATCTCGTATACAACGACGCGGAGAGGACATCCGCTCGGACCCCCTCTTCGATGGCCGCCATGACAGTCCAACGTCCTTCACCGGAATCTTCAACCGCGCCGGTAAAATTCGAGAGGTCTGGGTTCTCCGCCAGCGCCGCCGCGGTCAAATCCAGCAGCCACGATCCCACCACGCTGCCCCGCCGCCAGACTTCGGCAATGTCGGGCAGATTCAAGTCATACCGCATGTCCTGAGGAAGGTTCTCCGAATTAGCATGACGAAAGATATCGAAGCCTTCGGCATAGGCCTGCATCAGGCCGTACTCAATCCCGTTATGCACCATCTTGACGAAATGCCCGGCGCCAGAGGGGCCGCAGTACAAATACCCTTCCTCCGCCGTACCCGTAACCGTGCTCCGACCTGGAGTACGTGGAAGATCGCCCCGGCCGGGGGCCAGCGTGCGGAAGATTGGATCGAGATGTTCCACGGCCGGTTTCGGCCCGCCGATCATCAGGCAATAGCCTCGGTCCAATCCCCATGTTCCACCGCTCGTGCCGGCGTCGACATAGTGGATGCTCCGGTTCTTAAGAGACGTGGCGCGCCGGACATCGTCTTTGAAGTAGGAGTTTCCTCCGTCGATGACGATGTCGTTCGGCTCAAGCCGTTGGCCAAGAGCCTGCACGGTCGTTTCAGTGGCCTCTCCCGCCGGCACCATCACCCACACCGCTCGCGGCGCGGTCAATCGGCTGACCAGATCGTCCAGGGAAGCAGCCCCGACGGCGCCTTCAGCCACGAGCCGCTGGACATGCTCCGGATTCACGTCGAACACGACGCACTGATGGCCACCCCGCATCAACCGCCGAACCATATTGGCCCCCATTTTCCCGAGGCCGATCATTCCCAATTGCATGAGTCTCGCTCCTTCTGCGCCGGCCTATCCGCCGCGCTTGTGTCGCCAATGAACTATTTGCATTGCAGAAACGTGTCTCAGTGTCGAGCCCTCTTCATGATGGCTCGACGTGCGTTGGTTCTGCGGGTAAGGATTCTTTGCACGCTTGCCTTCTTCCTCATGGGTTTATTCTTATAATGCTGACCGGCGGAGACTAACTCACACAGATCGTATTCAAGCAGATCCCCGATGCGGCCCAGACTGATGTCTGCCGAGGGAAACGCCGCAAGGATGGCCGGATCGCTGGCATAATGTCCCTGGCATGGGAATACGGTCGTCACCCGTGGTCCCCAGGCTTGCTTGACTGCTGTTAGGATACGGAGCTTGTCGTCCACCAGCACATAATGATCGGCGGGATAGCGGCGCTCGACCGCATCCAGCTCGTGTTCTTTATGGATGTAGATCAAGACGTGGCCCTCGACCGCTTCGAACAGCCCCGAACGCTCGACCTTGCGCGGCTGGAACACCACATCTCCGTCGGACAGAATGACGGGCGTTCCCCATTCTCTGCACCGTTCCACCACGTCCAGCGAGTTCGGATAGAGCCGGTTCGCAAAGGGATAGTTCACCAGGTACGACGAAATCGCCAACAGGTTGTGATCGTGGACATGCTCGATCCGGTACCGCTGCAGAGCCCCGAGGTAGTCGGCATAGCCGAGTTCCGCACGCAGTTGCTCGAAAATCGTCCAGTAATGCCGCTCGCACGCAGATCCGACTTCCTGTTTGAGATACCGCCGAAGATCGGCGGCCACTCGATCGTTGTCGAGCAGCGTATTGTCGACATCGAGCAGAAAGACAACCCGTTGTGCCTTCGTCTTCTTCGCCGTTCCCTGTCGCGGTGTCTTCGCCTTCATGTCCCTCTCTCCTCCCACAGTCGCCGCCCGCCGGTGAACGCATGGGCATTGTCGCCGAGACGGGCGCCGTCCGGGAGTGACGCCAGGTGTTTCGCATTGCCTCCGCCCAGCACGACATAGTCGGCCACCAGCGCCGCGCGCAACCGGCTGACGACATCGTCAACCGCCCGCCACCATTTCTTCTTGCCGAGTCGCTCGAGTCCACGGAGCCCCACATAGTCCTCGAAGGTTCTGCCTTTCTTGTACGGTAAATGGGCGAGCTCCATCGGCATGATCACCTGGTCGGCAATCAGCGCCGACCCCAGTCCCGTGCCCAGGCCGAGGAAAAGCATCCTGCCTCCCTCATAACTGCCTAGAGCCTGCATGGCCGCATCGTTGATCACCTTGACGGGACATCCCAAGGCCTTCTCAAAATCGAATCCGACCCACCCGGCGCCCAGGTTCTTCGGCTCCTCCAGGAGCGCCCCTCCGTTCACGGGTCCCGGGTATCCGATCGAGACCGCGTCGAACCTCCAGCCCTTCGCCGCTTTCACCACACCTGCCACCATCTGCGCTGCCGTCAACTCCGGTCCCGAACGAAACTTCCGCACGGTCCGCTGTCTGGACGCCAGTATCTTGACGCTTGTCCCGCCGACATCCACGACCAAGACCTTCATAATCTTCGCTCTCTTGTTTTCAGACATCGCGCGATCACCGCGACCGCCTGGTTCGATCGGGAAATGGTCATACGTGCTCTTTCGGGCTCTGCCACCCGCCAAACGGCGCGATCAGGGCGTGCGATTCATACGGTCCCCAGGTGCCTGGGTCGTATTCATAGACCGGCGTGGGCATCCTCAGGATCGGATCCACCACGCGCCAACTGGCCTCGACGCCGTCCTGGCGCGCGAACAGGGACGGATCACCGACCATCGCGTCTCCGATCAGCCGTTCGTAGGCCTCCCGCTCGTCGCCTCGCTGGTGGGAGACAAAGAGTTCGGTTTCATCTCCGAGCATCTTGTCGCCGGGGATTTTGGCGCGCGCGCCGATCGCCACCGCCACCCGATCGGGGCCGAGCCGGAAGCGAACGTAATTGCGCGGCCCGTTGAGCGTCTCACCAAAGACGTTCTGCGGCGGACGTTTCAGCGTCACGATGACCTCCGTAGCGGTGACCGGCAGCTGTTTGCCGGCTCGGACAAAGAAGGGCACCCCTTCCCAGCGCCACGAATCGAGATGCACTTGCAGGGACGCGAAGGTTTCGACTTGAGAATCAGGCGCCACCCCTGGCTCGGCGCGGTAGCCGCGAAACTGGCCGCGCACCAGGGTCTGCCCGGTGAGCGGCCGCATCCGTTTGAAGACCTTCACGCGCTCGTCGCGCAACGCTTCCCCCGCGCCGCTGACCGGCGGCTCCATCGCCAGATTCGCCACGACCTGCAGGAGGTGGTTCTGAACCACGTCGCGAAGCGCGCCGGTCTCTTCGTAAAATCCGCCACGGCCCGATACGCCGAACTGTTCCGCCATCGTGATCTGCACACTGTCCACATACGTGCGATTCCAGATCGGCTCCAGAAACGAATTGGCAAAACGGAAGTACAAGAGGTTCTGAATCGACTCCTTGCCCAGATAATGGTCGATCCGGAAAATGGCCGATTCGTCGAAGACGGTATGCAGCGTGCGGTTGAGCGACTGCGCCGACGCCAGATCCCGCCCGAAGGGTTTTTCGACCACCACCCTCGCGCCACGGGAACAGCCCGATTTGCCCAATCCCTCGATCACCGTGGGAAACATGCTGGGCGGAATCGCCAGATAATAGAGGGGACGCAGCGCTCCGCCGAGTTCCTGGCGGAGGCGGACAAAGGTCTCGTCTTCGCGGTAGTCGCCGTCGACATACCGCAACAGCTCAACCAGTTTGGCAAACGCCGCCTCATCGACTCCCCCGCCGTGCCGGGAAAGACTTTCACGGACGCGATCCCGCAGTTGTGTAAGATCGCGATTGGCCTTGGCCACGCCGATGACCGGGACGGTCAAGTGGCCCCGCTTGATCATCGCCTGTAAGGCGGGAAAGATTTTCTTGAACGCCAAATCGCCGGTGGCGCCGAACAGCACGATGGCATCTGCCTGTGACTCGGTCATCGTTTCCTCCAGACTGAATCGCTCACATCCCTACATGACATGGTCAACGTTTCCCCAGGTCGCACCCTCAGGCCAACGCCTGTTCCATCGCTCGTTTGAGAATGGCCAGCCCCGCCGACACGTCTGCGCCCAAGTGCACCCGCAACAGCCGCCTGCCTCGCTCCGCCAAGACATGAAAATCACCGCGCGCCTGCGCGGCCTTGACGATCCCGAACGTATAGCGCTGTCCCGGTATCGCCAGGTCTGCGGCATCCTCGCAGGTAATTTGAAGAAAGACACCGCTGTCGGGCCCCCCTTTGTAGGCCTGGCCTGTGGAATGGAGGAACCGGGGTCCGAAGCCCAGACAGGTCGCGACGCGTTTGATGTCTCGCACGCGATGACGGATGGCTTGGAGCCACGCGTCATGCGCGCCGTTCATGTCAAGATAGGCCAGCAGCGCGAAATAATTGCCGGTCGTCAGTTGATTCAGATGGGCCCTCAGATAATTCGTCAACGACGGGGACTGGCCCGCCACAGCCTTAAGTATCTCGACATACGTCGGATCGGCATACAATGTGACTCCTTGCTCTTCCATGATCGGAGATTCCGGCGGGAGCGTCCCGGTTCGTTCATACTCGGACGTCAACTGCTTGGTCGCGATTTTGCTGGCTTCCACGTCCGGCTGGTTGAACGGATTGAGGCCCAGGATGGCTCCCGCCACCGCCGTGGCGAATTCCCAGCGAAAGAACTCTTGACCAAGATCGTACATGTCGGCCACCGAGATGCGGACCACCGGTTGTCCCGCTCGCTCAAGTTTTTCGATCGCCTCGTCCTGACTCTTGTCGGGCCCGGACTGCAGCCGGATATGCACGAATAGACGGTCTGCTCCATAGACATCCGATGCTCCGATCGCTTCACGATCGACCGGGATAATCCCTTTGTCCTCTTTGCCGGTCGATTCGGCCAGCAGCTGCTCAAGCCAGGCACCCAACGATGCCAAGCCGGGTGACGCAATGATCGTCACTTTGTCGCGGCCTTGTCTGGCGAGCACACCCAGAATCGTGCCGAGCACCAGACCGGGATTCTCCTCGACCGGTACAGAGGAGGCGCAGGCCTGCACCATGATCTCGGCCCGGTTGAGAAATCTGGGCACGTCGACGCCCATAATGGCGGCAGGCGCCACACCGAAGTTCGACAGCGCGGAATAGCGGCCTCCGATACTCGGAAGTCCGAACAAGAGATGCCGAAAACCCTCCGCCTCGGCCACCTGTTGCAGCGCCGATCCGGGATCGGTAATCGCGATAAACCGGCGGGCTGCCTCTTTCACTCCAACCTGGCGCTGAACCAAGTCGAAGAAATATTGCGTGAAGATGTTCGGCTCGAGGGTGCCTCCGGATTTGCTCGAGACGATAAACAGCGTCGTCGTGAGATTGATTTTCTCCTCGATGGCTTTGATCTGAGCCGGGTCCGTCGAATCCAGCACGAGCAGCTCCGGATAGCCCTCGCGCGTCCCGAACGTCAGCTTCATCACATCGGGGCAGAGGCTTGATCCGCCCATCCCCAAGACCAGGGCATGCGTGAATCCTCCCTGTGTGGCCTCTTCAGCAAGGCTGGTGAACATGTGGAGCTGCGCCAGTTGGTCTTCCGTGATCCCCAGCCAGCCGAGCCATCGGCCTTCGTCCTTCCCGGTCCAGAGAGACGAATCGCGAGCCCACAGCCGGCGTACCTTATTGCCCTCGCGCCAGTCCTTCAGGGAAGATTGCACGGCAGCCGCCAGCGGCGTCGGCAAGGCGTAGGAGTAGTGATTGACGCCGGAGGAAGCGTCCGCCTTGCCCTGCTGCTCAACGGCGGCAAGGAGTGTGTCGAAGGCATCGTTGAACAGCTGTAATCCATCCTGCAACAGCTGGTTGGTGATCTCCTGGATCGAGAGCCCTGCTTGTTCGAGCCTGTGCAGGGTGTCCGTTGCCTGCTCAACCTCTTCAGTGAGTCGGCTCTGTGGGCGTCCGTGATCGCGGAAGGCCTCGAACGTCGCCGGGGGAACCGTGTTGACCGTGTCAGGACCGATCAGTTCCTCCACATACATCACGTCGCGATAGGCTGGATTTTTCGTGCCGGTACTGGCCCAGAGCACCCGTTGGGTCATGGCTCCTCGCTTGGCCAGCGCCTCCCAGCGCGGACCGGAGAACAGCTTCCAGTACCGTTGATAGGCTAATTTGGCATTCGCGATGGCCACGGTTCCTTGGAGGCCCTTGAGTAACGCCTGCTCCGTCTCATCCGTAGACGTCTTGAGCCTGGCGGCCAGCGCCGCATCGACCGCCGTATCGATACGGCTGACGAAAAAACTGGCCACGCTGGCCACACCCCCGACATCGCCGCCGCGCGCCGCCAACTGTTCTAAGCCCGTGAGGTAGGCCTCGGCGACTTGCGCGTACGTCTCCTGCGCAAAGAGGAGCGTGACGTTGACGTTGATCCCCTTACTGATCAGTTGGACAATGGCAGGAATCCCTTCCGGGGTGGCCGGTACTTTGATCATGAGATTGTCGCGCCCGACGGCGTCCCATAGTCGCCGCGCTTCTTCGAGCGTGCCTCGCGTATCTCGGGCCAGATGAGGGGAAACCTCCAGGCTCACATAGCCGTCGCGCCGCTTCGTCTTGGCATAGACCGGCTGCATCAGATCGGCAGCGGCTTGAATATCCTCGATGGCCAACTGCTCGTAGCGCCCCTTCGCATCCAAGTTCCGTCTTCGGCCAAGCGCCTGCAGCGCCGTCTTGTAGTCGGTGCTGCCGGTCATGGCTTTCTCGAAGATGGCGGGGTTCGATGTGACGCCACGCAATCCATCGTCATCGATCAGGCGTTGCAATTCCCCGCTGGCGAGAAGACTCCGCCTGATGTAATCGAGCCAGACAGATTGCCCAAACGTTTGGAGCGCGCGCACCGGATTCATGGCGCTGGCATGTGATGGATCCATGAGATCGTCTCCTTCAATAGGGTTCGTCCTCGTCGTCGTATGCGTGTCCGGCCTCGGCCGAGCAGGCCCTTCACTGAAAAGATTCATGGGTTCACACGATGGTCATCTTGCGTGAACGGCTGTGCGCCAATTGCTCCTTAACCACGGTGACTAGATATTCCTGGGTAAATCCAAACTTCTGCTGTAACGTCTTGAGGGGCGCCGATGCGCCGAAGGTGTGCATGCCGATGCTTGTCCCCGCCAAGCCAATATAGCGATCCCAGCCGGTCGTCGCGGCTTGCTCGACGGAAATGCGAGCCGTGACCTGCGGAGGAAGTACCTGGTCTCGGTAGGCCTGACTTTGCCGCTCGAAGAGTTCCCACGAGGGCATACTCACCACGCGGGCTTGGACGCCTTCGGCGATGAGTCGCTCGTAGGCGGCGACACAAAGCGACACTTCGCTGCCGGTCGCCAGCAGCAAGACTTCCGGCTTGCCTCCTGGCGCGTCGGCGAGCACATAGGCGCCCTTTCCTAAGCCGGAGGCCGAGGCGTAGGTCGTTCGGTCCAACGTCGGCAGCGCCTGCCGACTGAGGACAAGTATCGCCGGCTGACGGTGGAGCCGCATGATCACGCGCCAGGCCTCCGTTACCTCATTGGCATCCGCCGGCCGAATAACCAGGAGGCCTGGAACCGCTCGCAGAGCAGCCAGTTGTTCGATCGCTGATGGGTAGGCCCATCTTCTCCCACGCCGATCGAGTCGTGCGTGAAGACATGAATGACGGGAATCTCCATGATCGCGCTCAATCTGATGGCTGGCTTCGCATAGTCGCTAAAGATTAAGAAGCCGGACCCGAAGGCCCGCACCTTCGAGAGGGACAGCCCGTTCAAGATCGCGCCCATGGCATGTTCGCGCACGCCGAAGTGCAGATTGCGGCCGCCGTAGCCGGCCGGGGAGAAATCGCCGGCGCCCTCGACGGTGAGCCGCGTCTTGGTAGAGGGCGTGAGGTCTGCCGAACCCCCGATGAGCCAGGGCACTCGGCGCGCCACGGCGTTCAAGACCTGTGCTGAAGCATCGCGTCCTGCCAGGCCCTTCGGGTCTGCTGGAAAGACCGGTAGCTCCTGATCCCAGCCATCCGGCAGTTGCCGGTGCTGCATCCGATAGAGCGCATCGGCCAATTCCGGATACTGCGCCTTATAGGTCGTGAACCGCACCATCCATTGTTCGCGTGCCGCTCGTCCGCGTGTGCCCATAAGGCGCTGAAAATGCTCCGGCACGCCTGGCGGCACGAGGAACTGTGCGTCCTCCGGCCATCCGTACTGTCGCTTCGCCAGCGCGATTTCTTCCTCGCCCAGCGGCTCTCCGTGCGCCGCGCTGCTGTCCTGCTTGTGCGGAGCGCCGTAGCCGATATGGCTATCGACAATGATCAAGGTCGGCCGGTCCTCGCAGTGGCGAAAGACCGTCAGCGCCCGGTCGAGCATCGCCAAATCGTTGGCATCGCCGACCCGCGTCACATTCCACCCGTAGGCAATGAAACGGGTCGCCACATCCTCAGTGAAGGCCAAGTCCGTGCGGCCTTCAATCGTGATCTGATTGTTGTCGTAGATCCAACAGAGGTTCGAAAGCTTGAGATGTCCGGCCAGCGAGGCCGCCTCGCCCGTCACCCCCTCCATCATGCAGCCATCGCCGCAGAGGGCGTAGACGTCGTAATCAATCATCTGAAACTCCGGACGATTGAACTGCGCGCCCATCCATCGGCTCGCCATGGCCATGCCGACGCTGGTGGCGACGCCTTGGCCCAACGGGCCGGTCGTCGTTTCCACGCCGGACGTCCAGCGATATTCCGGATGCCCTGGGCACTTGCTGTCTAGCTGGCGAAACTTCTTGATGTCGTCCAGGGTGACCGACAACTCCCCTACCGTTTCGTAAGCCGGATTCACCGCCTTCACGCCGCAGAGGTGCAGCATGGAATACAGCAGCATGGAGGCATGGCCGATCGAGAGCACGAACCGATCGCGATTGGGCCAGATCGGATCGTGGGGATCGAAACGCAGAACATGCTGCCACAGACTGTAGACGACCGGCGCCAGGGCCATGGCCGTGCCGGGATGGCCGGAGTTCGCGGCTTGGACCGCATCCATCGACAGGGTTCGAATGGTGTTGATGCATAGCTGATCGATTGATGGTGTTGTCATTGAGATTCCAATCTGTTCACATTCCGCATGGAGCCGTCCTTCCGCAAGATAGATTCAGGCGAAATGCCTTCGACCACCGCCACGCTGTGTCGTACGCTATCAGATCCATGGCGAGACGCTCTGTGAGCGGGCTTACGTATCACCATACAATTCACGCTCACTCGATTATGCTCACTCACTCTCAGACCCTCGCCGCAGAAGGGTATGTGCCGGAAATCGGCGCAAAGGGGCTGCTGAGAGCCTCTAAGGGAAAGGCCGGGGTGCGGTCGATCCGGCGTAGCGCGTCAGCGATGCGTTCCGGCCTGCCCCAATCGCTCCACAGCGCATCCATGAGCTCGGTCACCGCCACGCGGTCCGGCACGCGCTGGAGCAGATCGGACGAAAAATTCCTGACCGGCATATCGCGGTAAATCGCCTCCATGACCCGAGCTTCTTCCAGCGTGCCGATGGCCCGCCCAAGCCGTTCGAACCGTTCCACCAGTTCAGGGAAGCACTGCCGGCCCAGTTGCCAGAGGGTGTCCACCTTGGCGGTCATCACCATCGTGTTCCAAAGCGCATGGCTCGACAGAGCCTCGTCGGCCTGTTGCGCCGGCGGTTTCTCCAGGAATCTCTGAACCGTCTGGACCAGCTTCCTTCCAGCACGAGGAAGCCGTTGCCCCGGCAAGATCCAGCCGTAATCCAGCTCAAGCCGGTCCGGCGCTACCCCGAGCAAGACGATCCGATCGCGCAGCAACTCGGCAGCCAGAACTGCGGCCCGTACGTTGTCGAGAAACTTCTCTTCCGGATAGACAAAGTGGTCGGAGGGGTAGATGACGACGGTGGCCTGAGGGTCTCGTTTGCGGATATAGGCCAGCGGCAGAAATACGCCGGCCGCCGTATCCCGGTTGACCGGTTGGAACAGCAGGGTCCCGACCCCGCGCCCGTCCAGCTGCGCCATGGTCTCCTCCCGATGGGTCTGCGCGACGACGAGGACGGACCGCTCCACTGGCGCGAGGCGCGCCGCACGGTCCAGGGTATGCTGGAGCAGAGATCGTGTGCCGACGAAGGTGCAAAACTGCTTGGGTCTCTGCTTGCCGAGCCAGCGCTGCACGAAGGAGCTGACGCGCGTCCCTTCGCCGCCGGCCAGCACAATCGACCACAGTGCGCGCTTGCTGTTCACCTGTTTCATACGGTCCTCCCTTTCCTCACCGGTTATCCCGGATGCGAATGAACTGCCGCTCAACCGCTCATTCCCGAACCGCCTTCGCCCGTTTCTGCAAGTATGCGTTGCGGACCGCCGCATAGAGATCGAGCGTCGCTTCCTCCACGCCTTGGAACTTCTCCAGATTGAGAGAGCGGTCGTTGGTGACTTCTTCGACCTGCCTTCCGAGCCGGATCATGGACGTCGTTGTCCGGTTCTTATGGGCGATCGCCGACGGCACGCCCTTGACCTCGATGAGCGGCAAGACCAGCCAATTGATGGGATCCAGGAAAAGATCCACGGTGTATCCAATCCCGTCGCGGAGGCTGAACGGCGGCATGAGCGGCAGCACCAGATAGGGGCCCGGTGTGACGCCATAGAAACCGAGCGTCTGACCGGTGTCTTCTTCCGAGGTCTGCAAATTCATGTGTGTGGCGATATCCAGGAAGCCGGCGACGCCGAGGGTCGAGTTCACGAGGAACCGGCCCATCTCCACACCGGCCCCTGTGACCTTGCCTTGAAAGAGGTTGTTCATAAAGCGCGGCATGAATCGCAGGTTGGAGAAGAATTTGCTGACGCCGATTTGCGCTGCATTGGGCACGACAAAGTCATAGCCCTGGGCGAGCGGTTTCAACACGAATCGATCGACCTTGCGGTTAAACTCGAACATCGTGCTGTTGAATGGTTCCCACGGGTCGTACTCGTCGGCGGCCGGCCCGTCCGATTTGGCGAAGGGATCGAAGAACTCGTCCCGGTCGGATGACCCACTCGCCGCCGCGCCGGACTTTCCAGGCGAAGATGCTGTCGGCGGCTCCGGCTCGGACGCCTCGCGCGGCGCTGTGGATAGAGCCGGCGAGTCAACCGGTTGAAGAGGGGCGGGAGCCGTGCTGCATCCCGCAATGACCATGAGCAGGCCAACAGAGAACACCCAGGGTGTGATCGTCCGGTCCGGCCCGGCTGCACAGTTCGGATCGACTATCCCGAGACTCGTACCTTGCTCCACCATCGACCACACAACCTTTCATTCGACTTATTGATGTCGCCCGTCACCAATCACAATGTGTTTCTACCTCGATAGCAACGCATGGGACATGCCACCCCTAATACACAACTCCCGAAGCACTAAAATGGCCTGCATCCCAAAGGCTTAGGGCAGACCTTCTATCCAGGCAAGGAACGACCTTTCTTAATGCACACTCCGACATTCCGTATCGACTGCGACGGCTCGGACTGGCTCAACATCTCTTGTATTGAACGGAAGGAGGGGGTGGCGCCGCCACATCCCCGCGTCGAATACAGACCGGCCGTTAGACAACAAGCAGACGCTGATCCGATGCGCCGGGGATGAACGAGAAGCGCGTGCGTTACGCCAACTCATAGGCGTTTAGGAGGAAACGGGCTTTGCCTCTCCTGTTGCCGCGACGGGCAGACTTCGTATCCGGGCGTGATCCAGCAACTCGATAACAGCCTCATAGCCCTTCTTGTGGAGCATCTCGCCGGCCTTCCGAACCACGGTCGGATCTGACTGAACCCCTAGCCCCTCGACCCAACGGTTCATGAAACTGAAAAAGGCGCAGACCAGCGCGGCGTGAGACACAGCGGTATCGTCCCAACCTGCCTCATAGATGGCCGTGACATCCACTCGAACGACTTGGGCCGGCAGGAGGGTCAGTTTGCGCACATAGCGAAAGACCGGCTTCAGACGCTCGGTGACATCCGCCTCCGCGAGATTCAGGGCGAGCTGTTGGATCAGCTGACGATCATACCCATACTTCACCGCCACTTCGGTGTGCGAGGCTTCGCAGAAGGCGCAGCGATTCAGGCTAGACACGTACGCGGCCAACAGTTCACGCTCCCCTTCGGTGAAGGGCGAGGGACCTCGCATCAGCTCCTGAGCGAATTCGTGCAGCGGCCTCGCAAATTCTGGAGAGGCGCGAAAGACATCGATCAATGAGGCCCTGGGCATCGTACGGAGAAAGCTCATGATTCATTTCCTTTCAAGAACAGCCGTGACAACGTGGCCGAAACACGGTGGCGGCTCAGTATCAGGAGAACCCTGCAGCCTATCCGCCCTTCGAGCCCCTTCCTTGATGCTGTTCGAGGACGCGGCGCTCGGCTTCGGCCCAGTGCTCAAGGTCGTGGCCATGCTCATAGCCACATTCGCAGTAGAACGTGTAGGCCAGTTGCTCGGTTTCCGCCCGCAACCCTGGCGCAGTCGGCGTCTCCGCTTCGGCCTTGCCGCCGTTCGTTGTCCATTCGTGTTTGCGTGCCATGGTCTCCTCCTCTGCCTGTGCAGGCCTTGTTGGGTGAGGGCCTGGATGAATCGATGCGGTGACCCACCTGCTGATGTGTCGCATAGTATCAACAGGCCTTCCTGCGCTCTGTTATCCAGCTGACACTTCGAACAATTTTGAGGGAGATTGCCGCCGGATGGATGCGTGGTTGACTGGCTATGAGCGGGTGCGGCGTCGGAGCACCTGTCCCACGCCCCCGAGGATCGCCACGGTGGCTATGCCCTGGCGCAATGTAATGGGTTCGCCCAAAAATGCGACGCCACCGAGCGCCGCAAGGACCGGCACGATCAATTGCACTGTGGCGGCGCGGGTGGCAGTCAACCCGCGCAACGCGGCGTACCAGACCGCATAGCCCACCCCGGAAGCGAGTGCGCCGGACAGTATCGCGTACGCAATGCCCGGCCCATCCATTCGCACCCACGACCATGTTATCAGGCTCAACAGCCCCGTCAGCGGAAGCGTCCGTAAAAAGTTTCCCGCCGTTGCGCCGGCCCTGTAACGAATAAATCCCCCAGGCGAGACCGGCTGCGAGTATCAAGACCGACCCGCCGAGGGGCGGAGCGGACAGCCCCGGCAGCAGCAGGGCAACCAGGCCGACCAGCGCGAGGACGAACCCTCCCCATTGCCCTGTGCTCATCCGTTCGCCGGCCCACAGTCCTGCGCCGATCATCGTGGCTTGTACGGCGCCAAAGAGCAGCAACGCCCCCGCACCAGTCGGCAACGTCACGTAGGCAAACGAGAAGGCGGCGGCATAGACAAACAGCGCGCCGGCCGACGACCAGGATCCCCCAAGCTCCGAGCGTCCGCGGCGACACCGGACGATCAGCCAGAGCGTGACGGCCCCCGAGACGAGGCGGATGCTGGAAAAGCTCGCCGGGTCGATATCCGTGCTGGTCAGAGCCAGTCTGCAGAACACCGAGTTGCCCGCAAAGGCGGCCAGCGCGAGCAGGGTCAGGATTGTCGTATGCAGCAGCGACGGAGCCATCGGCGGTTCGTGAGCGCCCAAGGTTGATGATTCGCAGGCCGGACGATGGAAAACCGCGACCGCCTTAGCGCAACGGTCCGCCGCAGGAATCGCATCGTGGGGCGCCGTCTACGGCCGCAGCCACCGGTTGCATAAACGGAACCTGCACATGGACCGCGACCGACATCTCGCCGCGCAAGAGACGAACCCACCGCGCGGTGGGGTACCGGAGCACCAGCATCGGAAGGAGCAGCATCACGGCCACCATGGCCAGACCCGACAGAATCAACAGCCACGCGCCTGAGACAACTTGACTGCCCGCATAGGTCAGCGCGAACGTCGGCGGAATCATCCCCACAAAGGTCACCACAGCAAATGTTCGGAGGGACATGTTCGTCAGGCCGGCGCCGTAGCTGACCACATCGAACGAAAAGAGCGGGACCAGCCGAGCCAGGAACACAAAGATCGCCAGATGGCGGTCCGAGCATCGCTCGCAAAACACGACGTTCGTGCGCAGCAGTTTGGTCAGGACCTCATGCCCCAACGCGCGTCCGATGAGAAAGCTTGCGATCGCACCGATCTCCGCGCCGATAACGGAATAGGCTGTTCCTAATGCCATCCCAAATGTGGCGCCGGCGGCGATGACCAGCGGCAGGTCCGGGAGCGGACTGATGACAACAGAGGTCGCCATCAGCGCCATAAAGATTAGCGGCGCCCATGGTCCCGCTTGCTGAAGCCAGCCGGTAATCCGTTCCGGATGCAGAAGTTCGCTGAAATCGAACCAGAAGCTGAGCCCGTACCCGCCAAGGATGAGCAGGAGAAAGGCGGCCCCTTTGAGAAGCGTACGGGGTGGCAGCTGTTTCCGCAGTCGGGTGCGAGCGGAGAGTAAATCCGGACGGGGCATGGAGATCTCCTCAGTAAGGCGTGTCACAATTCTATAGCACGAGTGAAATCGGGATAATTAGCCTGCTTTCGCGTGGCGTCGAGCTCAAACTGGCATGCTTCAAGTCTCTCGGGGGCATTAAGACCTATCCTGCACGATCTCGTGCGTTGGTAACTGTCATACAACTTACAGGACTTGGAATATTGTAGAAACCTAGGGCAAGAAGTTGCCTGGCTCAGCACGATCGCAGGCCATACATCACTCAAAACTTGAAATCGCCACCAAGCCAGAGGTTGGTATTGTTGACCGAGGTGGGTTCGAAGCTAAACTTCCGACTGCCATGTTGACAGCCAAACTTCAGGGTCATCGCGTCGGTGAAACGGTACTGAAATTCCAGGTCGCCTTGATAGACGTTCTCATGGGCGCCGCGATGCACATCGTCCGCCAAGCCGCTCGTAAAATTATTACGCTCATAGTCGAATCCGAGAAGGACGCTGACCCTGTCCATCGCCTGTGCAACCAGTTCGGCTGAGGCATAGTGATTGACATAGGAGATGTCATCATGGAGCTGTGATTGGCGCCGCCCATCGGCTAGACCGCGCTCGTAATGGTACCCCATCAGCAATTGAACCCGCGGAGTGATACTCCATTCGACGTGTGGACCGACCGTCCAGAAGCGTGTGTCGCGTTCGCTGAAGGCTTCGTTGTATTGCCGCAGCCCGTAGCGCCCAAG
Organism: Nitrospira sp.; assembly: GCA_030692565.1. NCBI lineage: Bacteria > Pseudomonadati > Nitrospirota > Nitrospiria > Nitrospirales > Nitrospiraceae > Nitrospira > Nitrospira sp. Next base: position 624,707 of record JAUYAO010000058.1, on the reverse strand, counting down.
AAGCCGCACCGTCACGTTCGTGGCCACGCGGCGCTCCAGGTGGGCGCTCCAGAAATGAGTCGTCACGCGTTCATCGACCAGCAGTTCTTTCCCGGAACGGCGTTCATCATTTTTGCCGACGAACAAGTTAGGCCCGTAGAAATAGTACAGCCGTATTGCCGTGTCAGGCGCAACGTCTTGTGTCAGACGCAGACGGTAGGACCCATGGTTGAAGACCGGATTCTCGGCAAAAATGAAGCCTTGCGCCTGCGCCGACAATTCAGTGCGTCCCCAGCGTGATTCGAAAGTCCGCCGGACGTCGATGGACGGCTCATAGACCATGTCGCTCCCCTGACCGGTTCGATCCACGACTGGCTGAGTGGGGTCATTCTGCAAGGACAGTCTGCGTGTGGCGGAGAAAAGACCAACATCGTCGGTGTAAAAAAGGTTGTTCTGGATCTCGCCTGACCATTGAGCTGAGGCGAGCGGGGACTGTAAGAGCACTCCAGCCAACACAAGCGTGCATCGCACAAGGTTCACAAGAGGGCGATAGCGACAGGACACCGTCACGCTCCTGTCTCGCCGGAGTCCGTTGTTTCTTCCCGCGTAAGAGCGCTTGCGCAGACGGCCTGCAGACCGTAGGGCTCATCAGTTCGATTGAATCGGGCACGACTCACACCTGGTTCAAGACCCATCCCCGCACTCATCCTCGTATCCATGCGCAGCAACCGTTTGTCTTTGAATTATCAACCGGCAAGGGCGCCATAAGTATGATGGCTGGTTTTTCATCGGGCAGGGACAGCCGAAATCTTCCCCACAGGTCTTCACAGAGACTCCTGCAAGCCGAAGAACCATCTTCACAAACACGGCGCCGTGATTCTAAGTACGTATCCGAATATGAGGCTTCTACGACGGCGCGTGATGCGCGGCTTCGTGATCGACGTCGAATACTCCCTCTGGTTGCGGTACAGCGAATACGTTTCCGGCCATGATAAGCATCCAACTGACTGCCAGGACAATCTATGGGTGCGACATCCTCATCGGCATCCTCACATCAACGAAACAGAAAGGTACGCTTGCTGCCGGGCTGCAAGCACTCTCAAAATCATGTCGGCGTGGTTGAGGGCCCGGACGCTCCAATGTCGAACCGTTTGAAGATCGGCGAGGTCCGCGTAGTGCGGATCCAGGTGAATCGCCTTCCGATAACTCTCACTTGCCTGGTCCCCGTGACCACCGGCGAACAGGCCGAGCGCCAAACCGGCCCAGGTGCCGGCCATCTGCTGGTTGAGGTCCACGGCAATCCGCCAGGCCTCCATTGCAGGGATCAGCTGCTCCAACTCAAAGAAGGCAAAACCAAGATTGCTCCAGGCCGGCGCAGAGCCGGGATTGAGCGCAACGGATTCTCGGAACTCTACGAGCGCGGCTTCGGGCTGCCCTTGGAGATGGAGAATCATGCCAAGGTTGTTATGGGGCATGGGATTGAGAGGACTGAGCCGGATCGCTTCACGAAACTCCCGGGCCGCACCCTCCAGGTCTCTTTGCTCGAACAACCGCCCTCCGGCGTCAATATGAAGTAGGGACTCATCCTGTGCGGCACGAATCGTCGGTTCTGAAGCCACCTCGAAAGACGCCTCTGCGTGAGAGACGGTGCACCCAAACGTTATCGTGAGCACCACCGCTGCACTCCAAGCAGACATGTACGTCATATCGCTCCCTTCATCACTCACTGATCATTGCAACGGAGAAACACCTATGGGCGTTCGCACCATTGATGCCGCCTCAGCGGCACGCCGTCATGGTCCGTGTCAGCAGCAACACTGTCGCCAGTGCGAAACTCGCAATCCCGACAATGCTACTCCAGAACGCCAGAAAGAGGAGTCGAATATACCCCCCGAGCGTATCTGCTCCATGTGCGAGCGGGAGATAGAGGTCCATCCCTAGGCCGATCACCAGCATGATCGCGGAGAGTTTAATGAACATCCACGCACTCCCTCCAGACAAACATTTCCACTGCATCTCGTGTGTCATAGCGTTCTCCTTTCCTTGGCACCCTGTCGTGTATCCCACTCCCGTCGATGTCTATGCCATTGAGCGCATCTGAGATTCATGAGATTTGCCGCCTTGGTCGACAATTCCCTGATCACATTGCCTTCCTTTGCGGAACTTTCCGAGAACTTGGCGATCTCAAAGCGCCTGCACGAGCAGCGTTCTCACGCCACGATTCCCCAGAGATCAGAAGAATCCCGGCGTGAAGAATGAAATCCCGACATACGGCAGCACGCCGTTGATCCCGGTATTCCGGTCGCCGAGACCGCCGTTCGAAATGTGGTGCAGTCGCACCCCCATCGTCCAGGTGAGGCGATCCGTCACGAAATAGTGGACGCCAGGCCCCGTTTCCAATGTGAACTCGAACTGCGTGCTCTGTTCCGAGATCCGCGGCGCCAGGTTGGTCCAGATCATGCCCGCGCCGGCATCCCAGAACGGCATCCATCGGCCGAAGGAGAGAAAGTTATACTGGATAAGGAACGATCCGCCTGCAGCTTCCGCCGCAAACGGTTTGGTGAATCGGGCAAATACCGGCTGCACCAGGAATTCGACATTCCCTTGCCACCAGCCGGTTCCCAACGGATCTGTCAGCACCACGCCGACTCGCGGCATGACGAAGACGGCGCTTCGATTGGCTGATGACGCATTCCCTAAGGCCGTGGTGGCCTGCGCGTATCCTACGGTCCCGCCGAGTTCAACCGTCCCCTTGGTCATCACATCGCGGGCGGCAAACGACGATTCTGCCGCAGCCTCACCACCATTGATCCAGATCATCGCGCCCATGACCAACACGGCAAAGCGCGCGGCGCAACTCCGACTCCATGCTTCGTCTATTCTTGTTCCCGGATGTCTCTGCCCGCTTAATCTATGGCATCGATGGTTTCTCGTTTCCGTCGCTCGCATGGCCTGCTTCCTCACCTTTCTCATCCATCATTGGATGATGCCATGCTACGTCACGTTCATGGCGTGGGTCTGTGACGTATCTTACAAACGGCTGAACAAATCTCCGGCGGAGACGGTCGAATAAAGATGGAATCTCGGGTTGCGGGAAAAAGGAGATGGCGGAGATTGTCGAGCCGGTTCTAGCCTTGCCGGTCACGGTCCAACGCACTGACCTGCGTGTGACCGGGCACACAGGGAGCGGCATAGCCCATGGCATGCGAGACGGTCGGGAACATACGGGAGACGGCGATGGCCATGGAAAGCTCGACGATGCCGATTTCACCGTAGCGACGAAAGATGGCCTCGCGCCAGATATCTTCTTCACCACAGCCGGTCGCCACCGCTTGGGCAAAGAAATACACCTCTGCCAAATCTGAGGGCAACGCACAGGGGGCTTCATCGAGAAGGGTATGAATCAGGGCCGCACTCACGCCGGCTTGTGTTGCCAGGTGCACTTCCATCGCCATCCACGTACCGCAATCTTCATGTCGAGCGGTGACGATTCGCGCCAGATGATACGCCTCAGGCGAAAGGGCCCGCCGAAACCGTGCAAGAGGCATGACCTTCATGAATGCGAAAAAGTGCGGAAGCGAGACGCGGAGTATGCCGCGCAGATAGGCGAGTGAGATCCCCTGCGCCCGTTCAACCGCACAGAGCCGCCGTTCGAGGAACCAACGGATCACTCGGATCATGGGGACCTCTGTTCAGGCCCTTTGAACACCTGTGTGTCGGGATGAAAGGCATACCAGGCAAACCAGAACGCCATGAGTGAAGGGAGGGGCGTACCGTCGGCATCGAAGACTAAGGCGCTGCGTGATCGCTCGTTGAACTGTATGGTAATGGAACGGCCTCCCACCTGATCGCTGACGGGAGGACGGGCCTTCTTCAGCTCTGAAATGGGATAGGCCTTGGCGATGCCATTGATCTCCACCCCGACGACCCATTCTTTGGGATGATAGCGTGGATCGACATGCGTGGTGTCGAAATACAGCTCTCTATTCTCGGCATAGCCTGAGTAGGGATCTCGATCGTAGTTTCGGAAAGACCCTGTTTTCGTGGAAAGGACAAGTGTTGACGGATGGGCCGCGTGCCATTCCTTCCAGGTTGTATGTTCGAGAACCTTCGGCGTGAGTGTTTCTCCAGTGAGCGGGCCCGCCACCGCATGCATTCCGACCTGCGATCAGAGGCTTTCCGTTTGATGGTCATACATCAGCAGATCGCTCTGATAGAGCAGGCCGGACACGCCAAATGTATGCCGGCTTCCTCGCACATTCGCGTCGAAGGCAATCCCGGTCCCACAGAGCGGACAGTAGGTGACAACAACCGGCTTGCCGCCGACCACATCATTCACGATTTCGTGCCAGTTGAGAATCTTGATTGGATAAGCCTTGGCTTCAGCTCCCTGGGTGAGTCCCAAGACGCGATCAGCATCCTGGAGGAACGTCGCCTCCTCGGCAGAGACGAATCGTGGAGCGAGCAAGGCAGGAATCCCGTCTTTCCCAGGCCCTCCATCGACAATCTGGTCGAGCGGTACGCTGTGCTTGGTCAGATCGAACGAGGTCGCCGGTGTCTTTCCAAGTCCCAGCCAGGCGGAGCAAATAAGCACGGCGCCGATGCCGACCAGGAGCAGCAATCGCCACCGAGGTGGAACGAGATAGGGCCAGAAGACTGTTCTGGTCGGCCGTGGGGGAGAAGGCGATGGATCGATCTGTGTCATGTGACGAACAGATAGATGGCTGCCGCAATCGGTAGCAGCAGAAACAGGATGATCAATGCACCAACGAGCCATGCGCCCCTTGGCCGAAACGCTTCTCTCGATGGTCCAATATGGGTCGGAGTCGTCTCTTTGAAACCTTCGTATTCGTCGCGCAAACACGCGCTCACACACGCCGGAGTGTCTGGGATGTAAGAGGGCATGACTCCGGAAAGGTATCGGTCAAAAGCCTTGAAAAATCGGATGGTCGACACGAGCTTGCGGTATGTTGCCTGATCGAGCGCATTCAACCGGAACGCGTGGGGCAACGCCGTGGCAAAATACATTCCTGCCTCATTTGTGGTAATGGCCAACGCGATGATGAGCTTGGTGCTGTGATCCAGATGTTCGAGATAGAGCTCTTCTTTGAACAGTTCCCAAGCCGTTTCCAGATAGGCCGGTCGATCGCTCATCCCCAGAAATAGATCCGGCACAAACGAGACACCGAGAGTCTGAGTGATATCCAGAAAGACGGTCTGGGTGGCGGTGATCCGTGAGAGGTCAGAACTGATTCTTTCCGGCTGAGTATCCGTTACTGACATGGTCTTCACCCTAGAGTCGCTCTCCCGGCCGGCAACCGGCCTCATCAGGAGTTACCCCTTTCCCATTCTTTGAGTCTCGCCAGCAACCATTCCTTCCGTGGAATACCTGTGGCAAGGATTCGTCCATCTAGGAGAAAGGCAGGAAACACCAGAACCCCGAGTGCATCACAGTTTTCTTTGCTGGCCGCACGGATATCAATATGCCAATCCGGAAGTTCTTGCTGAATTTCTTGGGCTAACGTCCGAGCCGATCGCTCGGACAGGCACCCCTGATGAACCAAAATATCAAGACGGGCCATGGGGTGATTCTAGAGAAATACCTCATGGCAATCTGTGAGGCGGCTTACAATAGGAGGCTGAAACTTGGCAGGAGTAAATGTACGTCCCTCATGCCCCCCTCACGATCCAAGCCCTGGTGAATCAGCTCTCACCATCACGCCGGCTTGATTCGCCATTCATGGTGCGGCATGCCCCTCCCCGAACGACCAATCACCTTTCACTCTTCCAGTACTCTGCTGTTTCCATCACACGCCAGTCTCCTCTTTGGGCTTGACACCCGTGATGGTGACGGCTTGAATACTATCGAGCTACAAACTATAGTATTCGTTCTCTTCGCACACTGCCCTGGAGCCCTGCTATCTTGTGAGCAAGGCCCCGATGTCCCACAACCTCTACTGCTTATTGAACGTGAACACGAAGGCAAGGATCGTGTCGGGACAGTTCAGACGAATTCTTCGAAGTAACTAGGCCGCAGCAGACTATTGGGCTGAATACAGGGGGAAGCTTTGGGCTGGCTTGGACCTGTCTTTGGTGGTGTTACGGCTCTTCTCCTATGGGGAACAGGCCAAACGGTCTTGATAGTACTCGCTGTTCTTAGCGGCATCGGCTGTTTATGGTCGTGGGGAGTCATGCACAACCGATACATAGACTTATGGACTAGTGCGGGGATTGCCCAAGCTACCAACAGCTGAACAACCCCCGGTGATTCACTCTTAATCAGGGCGCACCATGTGTCATGTAGTGACTTGAGTGAAACGCCATAATCAGAATGGATAACCTATGCCGGAGCAAACTTAAGTAGACCAAGAGACAATCCCCAAAACCAGGTACCGTAAAAGGTACCGCTGTACCTTCTGTTTTTCCGTTTACGCATCGTTTACAGTCGATCGCGTAACTAGTTTACGCGTATCAGTCAATCGAAGAAGCGTAAACAACTTTACAGCCCTGGCAGGGAGACTGCATTAAGTTATATATAAAACAATGGGTTCGACAAGTACTGTTTGAAGGAATCCAGTCCCCGCAACCAATCGGCACTCCCCTCCCTGATAACCACGTCACCCATAGAATCCTGGATCCTCTCAAGGCGTCTCTACCGCAAAACTCCTCCCTGGCATGCGAAGATTCGCAAGTTCCTTGGGAGGTCTCTCCATTTGCGATAGGATCACCTTACGCTGACTGGCGGGAAGGGAGCGGGGTCGTGAACTTTATTCGAATCGGCAACCGCGCACTGAATCTTGATCGCGTCACCCATTGCGAAGTGCAGATCTGGCAAGACGCCATATCCGTAAAGATTTACATGGCCGGGACTGCGAATAACACCCCTGTAGTGCTGAATGAGGAAGAAGCCAAAGAATTCTGGAAGTATATTGAGTATGTCGCTGAAAAACCGGTGTGAACCCGCCCTAGCGCCACCCTACCTCTGACTCATCTATCCATTCCCTCAATCGTAGGATCGTGCTTATCGGTAGGCCGTCCCACCCGCCGTTATCAGAAAGTCTGGCTCCTGGGAGCGATAGTCTCGATAGTAGCCCATGACTTTCCTCACATATAACTGGGTTTCTTTGAACGGGGGAATCTGCCGGTACCGATCGACTTTTTTCTCTCCAGCGTTGTAGGCCGCGAGTGCCAGCCGAATATTCCCGTGAAAGCGATCCAGGAGGTAGCGAAGGTGTTTCGCTCCACCGCCAATATTGTCGCGGGTATCATAGAGGTTTCGCACACCATGACGAATTGCCGTTTCGGGAATCAGCTGCATCAATCCCACCGCTCCGGCTTTTGAAATCACAGTTGGGTCAAACGACGATTCGGCCTTCATGACCGCGAGGAGGAGTGCAGGGGACAGCCGATATTCCCGCGCGTAGCGGATCACCGCTTCTTCTAACTCTTGATCTGAGACTGCCGTATGGTATCGAGGCTTGAGGATGATTTCCCCAAAGCGCTGATCCGCCGGGACGTTGGTCACATGTACTGTTCCAGTAGAACTCACGTACCCGTAGAGTTCCCCGTCTGCGAGAACAGCGGGCGCTGCAACGGCAACCATAAACAGGCCGACCATGAGCCTAATCCCGATCCGTCGAGCCCAGACGCCATTCCCGGACGTTTCGGCTCTCCGCCTACAGTTAGAATCATTGAGAGTTGTGGGAATCATTTGCGCTCCCTCCGGTGCTCAGCTTGCCATGGGGGCCCGTTGCGTCAGGGCTCCTCACGCCTGGTCTATCCGCATGGATTGTGCCATTACACAAGAACCATCCGTCAATGAACTATTCAACACTTTCAACCAGATAGATACGCCTACACCTCCAGACTTATGTAGGGGAAGACGTCCATGGAGTAGCCGCTTTTCGTCATTGCGCCACACTTTGTCGCTTCGATGAAATGGCCCGAATATTGTCCAATGAGTGGCCGCGATATGCTCGATCAATGACTCCCGTTGTGCTACGGTTGCTTTGTGATTCGCAAGCTCGGAGACGCACTGGCAAGAGGGTTGAGTAAAAAAGGGGGCATGATGAATCAGCGACCACGGTTCCTTCGAGCCATTGCCCTGTGGGGGGTTCTCTTTTTCATAAATGGCTGCGCGAGTGAATATAATGCCTTCCATACCCAAACGGGAGACCCCATCCTCCTTTCACGGCGAGCCTACTCAAAGGAAACCTGCCTGCAAAAGATTCAAGCAGAGGGTGCTCGCCTTGGAGTTACCTTTCGCTATGTTCATGTGCGAGGCTCATTTTTTGGTCAATCCCTTCTGTGGCCGTTTGAAGGTGGGTATGCCTGTGAGGCAGCCATAGGACCGGAAGGGAAACCTAGGGGCATTTACCCGCTCGAAGACTCGCCGCTGCTTGCGCACAGTGAGTGAACTTCTCCCGCATCCACTACTCAAACGACTGGCACGAAAAATATTTTCCTTCCATACTCACGATTAGTAAGAATTCTTCTCTTTCAGACAAAGTCTCTGTTGACAACACTCCCTATAGCGCAGTAATACTCGATCCTCCACAGAATATGGGGGCGTGCGGGCACAACGCTCCTTCTCGCACTTCTGCTCATGGGAATGCGGGCAAGTCGAAGGGAGGTGGACCCAGGACTCTGGCACAAAGGGGTACAGGCCAGGTCCATGAACAACAGAACAAGAGTGCTGTACCGTCAGCATATGCATGCAGAAAAATCTGTGGTTCTTGCGCCATCCGTTTTACAAAAATCTGTTGGATTAGAAACAAGGAGTACGTATGGAAGACTTGGTGATTGAAGAAGAAGGCACCTCCTCCGCATTGACCATTACTCTCGGTGATTTTCTCGTCTTTATTAATTGGATGAATCAAACTGAAAAGGCTCTTGAGCGCGCGGAAGCTTTACCCACAATGCCTCAGCTCGATTCAGGTAAGGTGCGCGGCTGGATTCAATTGGTTCAGCGCCTGGAAGAGCGCTTCCGTCGGAGCGAGGAAAAGAAATTGGCGATGGAAGCGAATGTCATCGCGCAGGAAGCCCAACTTGGCCAGCTCTTGTCACATCTCCACTCAAATATCGCTTCCTTATATGAAAATCTCGGGCAGTCACAAAAAGCCGAAGAAGTCCGCCGGCGTGCTGAAGCCCTTCATTCCGCATAGCCCCACATAGGACATCCCGGAGAAGCAGCAACACCGCTTACTTCTCCGGGCCCTCCTCACAGTCGCCGCTCCCTAGGTATTCGGCTTTCATCACTCCCTACTATTTCTGACATTTCCTTGTGAAGACATAGACTTTGGCTATACTTGAGCCAGCGCTGCTGACGCCTTGATCGGAAAGGCGCAACTCGACACTGTTTTCTTGCACAGAGGGATCAGGATTGAGCCCTTCAATAATCAAATTGCTGCTCGTCGAAGACAATGATGTCGATGCCCACCTCACTCGGGATATCCTGGCTGAATGGAGCATTGAGCAATTCGACATCACGCACGTCACGCAACTCAGCGAAGCGTTTGCCCATCTTGCACGAGATCGCTACGATGCCATCCTGCTAGATCTGTCCTTGCCCGATGCCTATGGCTTGCCCACCCTGAAACAGGTTCAAGCAACAAGCCCCACCATCCCCATTATTGTCCTCAGCGGAGTCAGCGACCAGGCCCTATCCCTCCAGGCTGTGCAACAAGGCGCCCAGGACTATCTCGTCAAGGGGCAGGGCCATCCTGAATTGCTCGCTCGCTCCATCCGCTATGCCATCGAACGGAAGCGGGCAGAAGAACGGATGACGTACCTGGCGCAGTACGACCAGTTAACCGGCCTGGTCAATCGGACCTTATTCCGCGATCGGCTCATCCAGGCCATGGCGCGAAGCAAACGACTCCAACGCCCGCTCGGCTTGATGTTGTTAGATCTCGACCGGTTTAAAGCGGTCAACGATACGATGGGACACGATGTTGGCGATTTGCTGCTTAAGTCAGTGGCAGACCGGCTCAAACTCTGTGTCCGAGAAGTAGATACAGTAGCCCGAATGGGTGGAGACGAGTTTACGATTATCCTGGAAGGTTGCTCAGCGGAACAGGACATCACGATCGTGGCTCAACGGATTACCGAATCCCTGAGCGAGCCCTTCGAACTGGGCCAGCACCGCCCATCGATTGGCGTCAGCATCGGGATCACCATCTACCCCTCTGACGATCACGATATCGACGACCTCCTGAAACACGCCGATGCCGCGATGTACCGCGCCAAACAAAAAGGTGGCAGCACCTTTCATCTGCACACATCCGATGCCAAGCCGCACTCCCCGCTTGTCTCGTAGCAGTCACCTCTGCTAGCGACCGATGTCTTCCAACGGTTGGTCCGTCACCACATACGCTCCTCGGGGATTACGCACAAGATCATTGGCGGTGACCAATTCGGAGGGAGCCGGATTGGGATGCGCATCAGGCGTTACCACGACCCCCCAGTGCTGATTATCCCGGCAAACATTATCCGCCAACAGGGCGCCTCCATGATGAAACAGCAGGATGCCGCTTAGCATGTTCCCCTCACATTGATTGCGGACGATATCGGGGCAAGTCCCGGCATCACGGACGGCAATACCAAAATGATGATTGTCGAAGCACCGGTTGTCTACTACCCGAGGTTGAGCTCCAGCAAACACGAAAATCCCTGACTCCCGGTTCAGACAAACTTCATTGCCGGAGAAGGTTGCCCGACATTCCGGGCCATACAGCACCACACCTGACAAAATCCCTTCCATGGCGCGACAGTCGGAAATCACGCAGGTGCTATCCAGAACGTTGATGGCCGAATGTTGATCGCTCCCCACATAACGAAATGCGATGCCTGAAACTCGCCCAGATGGAACCCGCTGCATGTATAAGGGCCCACCGCGACGGGAAAAGATCTGCACCTGATCGCGCCCGGCACCAATCAACCGCACCGGACGGTCGGAGATGAAAATCTTATCTTCATAAATGCCTGGTCTAATATAGATCTGATCCTGCTCCTCCGCATGACGAAGCGCGTCACTTGGGAGGGAATAGCAACGCGGATCTCTTGCATCGACAATCAGCGTTTTGCCGCCAGCTGGATTGGATGGTACCGGCTCATCCATGCTTAGCTCCTTCTTTTTGCTCCAGCCGTAACAGCGTAGCATTAAAGTCACACTGGGCAAAAATGGACTCGTACAATTCTGTCATCATTCAGAGCCTCCGGCCGAATTGTGTCAGAATAGTTCTGATCTGAATGCCAGAACACCTCTATTTTTCACCGTTTTGAGGACTCTGCTCTATCTTCCTCGTGGCATACCGATTGCGTTATCCCCCTCTGAAGACCCGAGGGGGCTGGCTAGTTGGAGGAAAACCATGAAGAAGCAATTGCGCATCGGAATCCTCGTTGCAGTGAGCGCCCTGCTCTTTTCGCCAAATATCCCACTGGCGGCTCAAGGCCAAATGCAAGACAGCTCCCGCCGCCTATATGATCGAGTGATGGAAGAATTCAAGCACCGGGACTATGAAGCGGCGCTCGCAGGATTTCGTTTCTTTATCGAAGTGCATGGGCACTCCGCCCTTGCTGCAAATGCCCAATATTGGATCGGAGAATGCCAGTATCGATTGGGGCGCTATAAGGATTCGCTCGCCTCGTTCTATAATGTCGTCTCGTATTATCCACTCAGTCCGAAGCTGGCGGCCTCCACTCTGAAAATCGGGCAAGCCTATACGAAACTCGGCGACCAGGATAAAGCCCGCATGATGTTTGAACGCGTGGTCGACCAGTACCCCGACAGTTCAGAAGCCGAGCTTGCCAGGAAGGCTATCGACACCACCAACGCCAAATCTGACCCGGTCTCACACACGCTTGAATAACACGGGTCCAAGTCCGCCTACGGCCCCTCCAACCACTACAACTCATCCGCCTCGCATCCGAGCATGGATGCGAGCGCTGGAACGGTATAGGACTTCTGCACACGGAGAGTTACAAGCTTAATCCCGGCAGCATCTAGCACCGACTCGATCACCCGCTGTCGGCTTTCTTGACCGCCCCGCGAAGCAATATCTTCCACTTGCACAACCTGCTCAACCTGCCTCGTCCCCGGGTGTACCAGGACAAACGCCACACGCTTCAGCGCAATCTGTCGAAAAGCCTGTGCCCGAACTTCTCCAACCGCCTCAATTCGAACAAAAGCCCAGAGCGGGACTTGCGAAAAGACAAGATACTGATCCTGAACCGCTAGCCGGATAAGGTTATAGAGCAAGACTTCTTGCTCCGTCAGCAACGGAGCGGGGACTACCTTAGTCCCTGCCGGAAAGACTGGGCCCTGACTCTTCCCCTTGTCTGACGAAGGGCTCCGTTTCCATAGCAACAATGCCAGCACAACCACTGCGAGAGAACCAATGAGAATGACTTCCATGCGCTACGTGCGGCCCTTCAAGATGAGATTTTCAGCCGGCGCATCCACCCCGGTCCACCGGGAACAATGCAGCCCAGCAAAGCCAGGTGACTCGCGCCAGTGACAGCAGGAACATTGCCGCACTGGTCCATCACTGTTTGATACGCCAGAATGGCAAACGCGACCGCCTCGAACGCTTTACTATCCCACCCAATCGCGTCGAACGTCGTGACAGGGGCCGGTGAAAATACGTCGGCAAGATGCGTCATAATGGCCCGGTTCCGCACGCCGCCCCCACCGACGATTACTTCGTCGATTCCACCATGAATCCATCGCCTTGCCGTCCCTACAGACTCGGCTGTCCAACGACTGCAGGTAGCCAGGAGGGTTTCGATCGAAAGCTGTCGCGCCTCCTGAATGGCCAGAAGCTCCTCTACCATCGGTGCGCCAAATAGTTCTCGTCCAGTCGATTTGGGAGGATGCTTTGATAAATATGGATGCGCCAGCAACTTCGTCAGCAACCGACCGTCCGGCTTCCCGCGGGAGGCCAGGCGTCCGTCACGATCCATCGAGACCCGTCCGTCCGTCGCCCGGTACATGAGGCCGTCCAAAACCATATTGGCCGGACCGGTATCAAACGCGATGACACCGCCCACTCCTTTCCCGCGCGGCAGATAGGTCACGTTGCTGATGCCGCCAAGATTCACTACCAATCGTGCACGCCGGGGATGGCGGAACACGAGCGCATGCACGCCGGGAGTCAACGGTGCACCCTGGCCACCGGCAGCGATGTCACGCGGGCGAAAGTTAGCCACCGTAGTAATGCCCGTTCGCTCAGCAATCACGGCAGGCTCGGCGATCTGCAGGGTAGACCGGATGGCTCCAACCCCGGCATCCTTCACTCCATGAGGCAAATGGTGAACCGTCTGGCCATGAGAACCGATTAAGTCGATGTCCTTGGGCCGAAGCCCGGCGGTTCGAATCGCACCGAGAGCCGCATTGGCAAACCATTCGCCGAGCAAGGCATTCAAGTGACAAATTTCTGCAACAGACCCCGAGGCCGAGGCCGCAAGAATCCGCTGTTGTAGAGATCGCGGGTACGGCAATGCGTGGAAGGCGATGGTGTGTATATCCAGACCCTTCCGTGATCGCGTGATCTCGACTAGTGCGGCATCAACTCCATCACCAGACGTACCAGACATCAGTCCTACCACTTTCATAATCTTGCTTCCCTTTCTCGATAGGCCTCGCGCAGACGCCGCCGCTACGCTAATGGAAGTCGGGCATGCGGTCAAGCCATTGCGCCACCAGTCCATTTTATGTGAGCGTCGGACCAATTCGTTGACATCACAGAACCCCGATGCTACCGTCCCCGCCCATGTTTGTCCTATTTCGAATGTCTTTCACAATGATTCGCACAGCCGTATGCTGCCTCGTGGCGTTCATGCCGTCGCATGCCCTGGCAACTTCCCTGCCCCCCTTGAACGTCGTCGTCACAATCCCGGTCCTGAAGGATCTCACGCAACAAGTAGGCGGTCCGTACGTCCATGTCACGTCCCTCCTGAGCGGCTATGAGAATGAACACACCTATGCACCGAAGCCCAGTGATTTGATCGCGGTCAGAAAAGCCCGGGTGCTTTTTGAAGTCGGCATCGGGCTAGAGATCTGGGTTTCAGCCCTGGTGAAGAACGCCGGAAGCCCTTCGCTGCTTGTCATCACAACCTCCGATGGCATCGGGTTGATCCGTGATCATGCCGATCTGGAGGTTGTCCAACCGGGCGATCATCAGCATGCCAACGGCGGCAATCCCCATGTGTGGATGGATCCGGAGAGTGTCGCCACGATGCTCCGTCACATTACGGAGACTCTCATCAAGCTAGACCCGGCGCATGCCAACGAGTTTCGCGACAACCAGGCCAAGTATCTCCGACAGTTGGATCAACTTCGGAAAGAGTTGTCCGAACGAGTCAAGCAGCTGACCGATCGGCGTTTTATCGCCCACCATCCGGCCTGGCCCTATCTGGCTAGACGGTTCGGGTTCGACATTGTGGCCACGATTCAAGCCCAATCGGGCACAGAACCATCGGCCCTTCAGATTCAGTCGCTCGTCGCCAAAATTAAAAAGGACCGTATCAAGGTCATCGTCTCCGAAATCCAGTTGAGCCAGCGGATCCCTGAACTCTTGGCGAAAGAAGCCAAAACCCGCGTGATTGTCCTCACAACACTACCGGGCGGACTCCCCGGCACCGAGACCTACCTCGACATGCTTCGCTATAATGTGCTCCAATTGGCCAACGCACTGGAGGCGACATAACGATCGTCCTTGGTGCGGCTCAGCGCCGGAAGGAGCCTAGTTTTCCGTGTCCGAATCATCCAACCCGATTATCCAATTTGACCACGCGACCTTTGGCTTTCCCGGAGTCATTGCGCTCCAGGATATTTCGCTCTCCATCGGCATGGGAGAGTTTGTCGGCGTCATCGGGCCCAACGGCTCAGGCAAGACTACGCTCTGCCGTGCGGTGTTGGGCCTCATGGCGCCACTGAGCGGACATTTGCGTATATTTGATTGCGCCTGCGGCGAGCTACGTTGCCACCACCGAGCCCAGATCGGCTACCTTCCTCAGAAGGGCGTCGTCGATCGGAACTTTCCGGTCACCGTCCTTGAAACCGTCATGATGGGTCGCTACGGCACCTTGGGCCTCTTCAAACGAACGACCAAGAAGGACCAGGCCATTGCCCTCGATGCCCTCGCCCACGTGGGTATGGACGCGCATCGAGATTCAGCACTCGGCCATCTGTCCGGCGGCCAGCAACAGCGGGTATTCATTGCCCGGGCCCTGGCTCAGCAACCGAAAGTCCTTCTGCTTGATGAGCCGACCACCGGCCTTGATATCACCACCCAGCACAACGTCATAGAACTCGTTGCCCATCTGCATAAGGAACTAGGCTTGACCGTGCTCTTGATCACACACGATATCAATATGATTCGCCCGCACGTTGACCGGCTCGTGCTGCTCAAGACCCGCCTGTTTGCCGCCGGTCTCCCTGCCGAAGTGCTGAAACCCGACATCCTCCGACAGGTCTACGGAAAGGATCTGGTGATTACCGAGAAAGATCTCGTGATCGTTGAGGACTATCATCACCGTCATTGAACCGCCTGCTTTCTATGCTTGAACTGTTTACCTATGATTTCATGCAGCGTTCCCTCCTTGCGGCGGCGATGGTGGGAGGGCTCTGTTCGGTTATCGGCGTGTTTGTGGTATTGCGCGGGCTCGCATTCGTCGGGGCGGGAACCGCCCATGCCGCGTTTGCAGGAGTAGCGCTCGGCTACCTGATGGGTTGGCCACCACTGCTCCTTGCGATTATTTTTGGCTTGGCCACGGTCTGGATTACCGGCTGGGTGGAAGAAAAAGGCCGAATGAAGCTGGATGTGTCGATTGGGATTCTCTACACCACCACCATGGCGCTGGCGATTCTCTTCATCGGACTGATGAAAACCTACAACGCAGAGGTCTATGGCTACCTATTTGGCAGTGTATTGTCCGTCACGAGTGAAGAGCTGCGGACTATCGGGGGGCTCAGCATACTGGTGCTGGGCCTGATCCTCCTCTTTTCGAAAGAGCTGTACTTCATCGCCTTCGATCAGGAAATGGCGGAAGCCTCTGGCGTCCCCGCTCGAAAGATCTTTTTCCTGCTCTTAACGTTGGTCGCCCTTACGGTGGTGATTTCGCTCAAAACCGTCGGGGCCATCCTGGTATTTGCCATGATTCTGATTCCGGCTTCGACGGCCTACCAACTCACTCACAGCCTGCGCACCCTGACGATCTACTCCATTCTCATCGGCATCTCGACCTCGGTTTCCGGCGTCCTGATTTCCGCAGTCTGGGATATTCCATCCGGTCCAGCCATTGTACTGTTGGCCACTTCTATCTTCTTTCTCGCAATCTTGTTCTCCCCAAAACGTGAACGGCCCTTGGCTCCGGCCGCCTAAGATCATCAATATCAAGTTGTGATCTTCAAGAATGTCCATTCGACGCTCCCCTAAGTGAAGGCCCATGACTACAGTGACTGTGTTGTTATGGAATCACTCGACAGGCGTCACGCGGGGCCCCTGCCCCGAAATATTCTGATAAGGTGTGGCCGGTGAAGTAAATTGAGTATAAGTTGCGCATTTCTTCTTCCGTTGGTAATTCGGTATAGGATTTGCGAATTAGTCGGTTAGATTATCGTATTTGTCTCACAAATGTTTCAGGGAGAATCTACATGTCTATGAAGTTTCGTCGACGGGTCATGGTCGGTATGTTGCTTGCGTCATGCAGCCTGATCGTTCTTTTAGGCAACCCTGTCTTCGCGCAAGACAGTAAAGACAATTTCGGTGGCATCGAGCCGGGGAAATGGGTCCTCGGAATGCGCGCTGGCTTCGCCCCATTGACACAAAGTCTGACGGCGAATTCCTCTACCGATGTCGGTTCGTTGGTGAACTTTCAGGCCATGTATAGCTTAAATAAATGGCTGCTCGTCGGAATGATGTTGGAGTGGGAACGTCATGCGATCGACCAAGATCGTCCGCAGCGCGACCTGGGACATCAAGACACAGTATCACTGCTGCCAACTGTAGAGCTCCGGCCAGTGAACTTTGGCTCGCTGAGCCCTTATGTCAACATGAGCTTCGGCGTGAATGTGAATGGCTTTGGTGGGAATTCTGGATCCAGAATTAGTCCCAGCAACACCTTGGCCTGGCGATTGGGATGGGGAGCGGATTACATGATCACAAAGCAGTTCGCTTTGAATGCGGAAATGGCCTACAAACGAAATGACGGGCATACCACATCGCCAGTGAATGGAGCGCGGAATGATGACTGGAACGCCTCGTCCTTTGGGTTCCTCTTCGGGGTGAAGATGTATTTCTAAAAGCCGAGAGCATCAGCAGATCATACAAGGCAGGATGTCTTGAACAATCAGACATCCTGCCTTTTCTTTTCTGCAAACGACCCGTTCGGTCAGCCTGCCGTGGCGCGTTCTAACGCGATCCTGAGACAACGATACAGTATCACTGGGTGAAGCGGAAGGACGTGCTGGCGGGTTATTCCATCCGAGCGTTTTGGTTGCGGTTCCAGACCATGCCGGTCTGTTCCTTCGAACTGAATCCCAGCTTTTCGTAGAAGCCCGGCCGGCGGGTGCAGAGCCAGAAAAGCTCCACTTTCTTCAACCGCGGATGATGAAGAATCCGTTGGACGATTTCAGCTCCGATGCCCTGCTTCTGATAGGCTTCGTCCACGATCACATCCCAGATGGTTGCGCGATAGACGAAATCCGTGAGGACGCGGCCAAAGCCAACCAGGTGATCGCCGTCCCAGGCACACAAGGCTACATCGGTGTGGCGAAGCATGTCGCGGGCATCATTCAGCGTCCGCCCCTTGGCCCAGGGTGCCTGCTGAAACAAGGTCAATAATTGTTCTGGTTGGAGAGACTTCTTCTCTGAAAATGTTACCGTGGTCTTGAGCGTAGGGGGCATTGTGTACTAGAGTATCTCCTGTTGAGCGACTGCTTTTGAATTTGAAGTGTACGAGGAAACCGATGTCAACGCAAGTCCGTAGCTGTCCCAAATGCTTCCAGTTGATGTGGCTCAAACAGAGCGAGTTTGAACTCGTCGACGTGGAAACCGTGAGGGCCAAATGTCCCCACTGCGGCTCTACTGTCCGTTTTCGGCTTGTCAGCGAAGGCGACAATGCGGCGGGCCCGAAAATGGGTCACTAAGAGGGGCCGCGACTCGTTTCATCGTTCCCTCCACGGTCACCCAGGCCCCTCTAATCAGATTGGTTTTGCTCTGAGCATTTCAGCGCCCGGCGGGAGCTATAACCCTCGTCCTGAGCCATCCAGTTCAGGTTTGTTTCCAGGAAGTATTTTGTGGAGAGCGGCGCGGTATTCTGCAACCCGCTTTTCGTCTATCCGGCCCACTTCGATTTCTTTATCCCGCTGCATACGCTCCACATGATCGAGCACCGCGAGTAAGGGCTGTACGGCTCCTATTAAATTCCCGACCTCAAAGGCTTCCAATGAGGCCACGAATGATTCGTTCAAGCCTTTGTAGGGCGTACCCGTACTCTGACCGCGCACGCGAGAGACATTCTCTTCATAATCCTCCACAGCCTCTAGCTTGGGCTTCACACCAGTTGGCACCGCCGATAGGTGCACAATGGGCGGCAACTTCGCGGCATAGGCTTTCAGCTGAGCCGAGAGGGCGCCGATTGCATCAAGAATATCAGCAGTTTGCATACCATTCTCCTCTCAGGAGTGGGTGTTCATCCGGTGCAGATCACCACTCATGATTCTTTGTTCACCTTCGATGCTCGTATCTGTTGAAGCGCTTGGGTCACCGTCTCCATATCGGATGGGAACGGGCGAGTAAAGTCCTGTCGCATCCCGGTCGTGGGGTGCGTGAAGCCGAGTGTTCGAGCATGGAGCATGACACGCGGAATCTCCACCTCATCAATCGCGCAGACCTTTCGGCCACCGTATGTCGGATCCCCAAGTATGGGGTGACCGAGGGAGGTGAGGTGGACCCGGAGCTGATGTGTGCGCCCCGTCCGAGGGTAGAGGAGGACATGAGATGCCACTTTGCCATACCGGTGATCCACCTGATATTCCGTCGCAGACTCCCGTGGACTGGTGGTTCTCGTGGATATCTTTTTGCGCTCTTTGGTGTCCCGACCGATCGCCAATTCGATAAGGCCGTGGCCTTTTTTAGGAATGCCCCAGATCAAGGCCTCATACACCCTTGTAATCGTATGCTCCTTGAACTGTGCGGCGAGATGTCGATGCGCTTGATCCGTCTTGGCAATCACCATGACGCCGGAGGTTTCCTTGTCCAGGCGATGGACGAGTCCCGGGCGTTCTTTTCCCCCGATCGCTGAGACGGTTCCTCCGGATGTCTGAAAGTGATGGAGCAGCGCATTGACCAGAGTCCCAGTCCAATTCCCCGGCGCCGGGTGAACCACAATGCCGGACGGCTTGTTGAGCACCAGGAGACTGTCGTCTTCAAAGAGGACTTCCAGGGGGATCGCCTCTCCCTGAAGTGCAAGCGGCTCGGGCTTCGGCACATCCATGGTAATTCTGTCGCCCGGCTTGATCTTCTGGCTTACCTTGACGACCTGCTCGTTGATGCGAATGCGCCCAAGTTCGATCAGGCGCTGCAAGGCGGATCGGGAAATATCTCGTTGATGATTGGCGAGAAAGATATCCAGACGTTTAGGCTGCTCGCCGACAGTGACGATGAATTCTGTGTGCATGAGAGAGAAGCTACTGGAGCCTCTGACGAAAATCAATGTGGCCTATCAGGATATTGCTTACTCTCTTCCTCGGGGACTTCGCACTATCGGCTACCCCCTTCCGGTTGGGCTACCGCCATCTCTCTTTACCAGGGAGCAGGCGCATTCCGCATTCATCCACAAGCACAAGCCTGGCAGTGACAGAGATCAGATTGGAATCGAGATCATTGAAGAGCACGCCGTTGCCATTCTCTGATCCGTCTTGGATGAAGATGGCATCTACATTTTCAACCGGAGACAGATTCGTTCGTGCCCTGCCGGCGCATTGAGTTTCTTAGAGAGTAAGAAGTGATCGAGTCGGAGTCGTGACCGCGGATCGATGAGAACTGACTCCACCCCAAAGCGGCTGCCTTTGATCCACACCACGCGGACCTCATCAATGAAGAGCGGCCCTTCATCGTCAGGCAAGGCAAGACAGAGCGTTAGGCGCATTCCTAGTTCCACTGGCTGATTGCCTTCGATCCCGACGCCTTCTTGAGATATATCGATAGCCGTCCCTTCCCCTACAATCAACAGGTTCTCGGTGAATCCAGAATAGGTCAGATGGCAAGAAACGGTCACTCGTTCTGACCGACGAAGCTCTTTGGCTACATCCGCATACATAACTGCGGTCAATCCTTGAGTTGCGATTCCCATATCCGTTCCCCCTTCAGCTTAGTTATGAATCATCCTCAATCAAAGGATGCCATGCGAACCACCTCCTGTCTGTGACACAAAGGTGGGTAGGGGGTCGCGCGGGTCACGATTCGTCCAGACCCATTCCTATCGGTTATGTTTGGATAGTGAACGGAGAATCACAAATGCTACGCCAGCGAAAGTGAACGTGAGTCAACCTCGACTGTCTGGAGAAGAAATGAATCGAGAAGGTGAGAGCGGTCTAAGCGTGGCTTGGTTTGCGAGCGCGTTCGGCGATCTTCTTACGAAGACGGGCTTTCTCAAGGCTGATTTCGGCTTCTTTGACTTCCGAAGGAAGGCCGCCGGCCTTGAGCCGCTGTTCGGCTTTCTCAACCGCGGCTTGAGCGCGACCGACATCAATATCCTCGGCCTTCTCCGCGATCTCTGCCATGACCGTGACCTTAGTCGGAGTGACTTCGGCATAGCCCCAGAGAATCGCCATGTGGTGAGTCTGATCGCCGACACGATATCGAAGCTCGCCGATCCGAAGCGTGGATAGGAAGTAACAATGGCCTGGCAACACCCCGAATTCGCCTTCCGAGCCAGGCGCGATGACTTCATCCACCTGCTGACTCAGCAGCTGCTTCTCCGGAGTCACCACCTCTAATAAAATCTTTCCAGCCATCTCTTCCTGTTTCCTCGCTCTCTACTCAGAAGGCGGGAGGATCGATGCGTCCTCCCCTGCGCGCATGCAACGAGGGTCTTCCGAGACCGCGCGTTGCGCGAGCAAGGAGGACGCTCGATTCACCCGCCGCCCTATACCTTCACACCCATCTTTTCGGCCTTTGCCACGGCTTCCTCGATCGGACCCACCATGTAGAACGCCTGCTCCGGGAGATGGTCGTACTTCCCCTCGAGGATTTCCTTGAAGCTGCGCACCGTATCCTTCAGCTTCACATACTTGCCTGGCGATCCGGTAAACGCTTCGGCGACATGGAACGGCTGCGACAGGAATCGCTGGATCTTCCGCGCACGAGCCACCGCCATCTTGTCGTCTTCGGACAGTTCGTCCATACCGAGAATCGCGATGATGTCTTGCAGATCCTTATACTTTTGGAGCACGGACTGGACGCCGCGGGCGACCTTGTAGTGCTCTTCCCCGATGACTTGCGGATCGAGAATACGTGAGGTGGAGTCCAGCGGATCGACCGCCGGATAAATACCCAATTCCGCCAACTGCCGGGACAACACGGTGGTGGCGTCCAAGTGGGCGAACGCCGTCGCCGGCGCCGGGTCGGTCAAGTCGTCGGCAGGCACGTAGATGGCTTGCACCGAGGTGATCGATCCACGCTTCGTCGAGGTAATACGTTCTTGTAGCTGTCCCATCTCGGTCGAGAGGGTGGGCTGATAGCCGACGGCGGACGGCATACGTCCGAGCAAGGCCGACACCTCTGAACCGGCCTGGGTGAACCGGAAAATATTGTCGACGAACAGGAGCACGTCCTGATTTTCTTCATCACGGAAGAATTCCGCGACGGCCAAACCGGTCAGTGCCACGCGAAGACGGGCTCCGGGCGGCTCGTTCATCTGGCCATAGATCAATGAGACTTTGGACTTGGTGAAATCGTCCGGATCGATGACTTTCGACTCCTGCATTTCGTGCCAGAGGTCGTTACCTTCACGGGTCCGTTCACCGACGCCGGCAAACACAGAGAAACCGCCGTGATGCAGCGCGATGTTGTTGATCAGCTCCATGATAATGACGGTCTTGCCGACACCGGCGCCGCCGAAGAGTCCGACTTTTCCACCCTTGCTGTACGGCTCCAGCAAATCGACGACCTTGATGCCGGTCTCGAGCACTTCAGTCTTAGTGTCCTGATCTTCGAGTTTCGGAGCGGGTCGGTGGATCGGATAGGTCTTCTTGGCGTTGATCGGACCCTTTTCATCGACCGGTTCACCGAGCACATTGATGAGGCGGCCGAGCGTCTCACGGCCGACGGGCACAGAGATCGGCGCGCCGGTGTCATGGACATCCATTCCGCGCGTCAGACCATCGGTGGTCGACATGGCGATACCGCGGACCCGGTTTTCACCGAGGTGCGTGGCGACTTCCAGCGTGATCCGAACAGCCGGCTTACCGGCAGCCTTATTTTCTTCCTGGATCACTTTCAGCGCGTTGTAGATGTTCGGCAGTTGGCCGGGAGGAAACTCCACGTCCACCACGGGCCCGATGACTTGAACGACTTTTCCTGTGCTCACGGCTGACTCCTTCTTCAACGTAACTGACTATTGCAACGCTTCTGCGCCGCCGACGATATCCATGAGTTCTTTCGTAATCGCGGCCTGCCGGGTCTTGTTGTAGTAGAGCGTGACTTTCTTGATGAGCTGGCCGGCATTCCGTGTCGCGCCATCCATCGCGGCCATACGTGCGCCATGTTCGGCCGCGGCCGACTCCAACAGAATACGATAGGCCTGCACTTGAAAATGCTTCGGCACCAGCACATTCAGCAAATCGGCTTCGTCCGGTTCGTACAGGTAACTGCCGCCGGTCGTCCCCTCGGCTTGAGCTGCGCCGAACTCGGTGGCCGCGTCAATGGGGAACAATTTCTCGACAATCACTCGCTGCTGGATGGCCGATTTAAATTCGTTGTAGACGACGTAGAGCTCGTCAAATGTGCCCTTCACAAAGTTGTCGGTCAGATCGCCGCCGATATCGAGCGCGTGCTCGAAGCTGAGCTTATCGAAGACCCCGGTCCACTCCTGCCGGATCGGCCAGGTCCGCCGTCTGAAGTAATCGCGCCCCTTGCGGCCGACGATGCCGAGATTGACCTGAAGCCCGCGGGCTTCGCACTGACGGACGAACTCGACGGTCTTGCGCGCAATGTTACCGTTGAAGCCGCCGCAGAGTCCGCGATCGCTGGTGATCACCAGCACTTCAATCTTCTTCCCCTCGCGCTTCTGCAAGAGCGGATGGGCCGAACGGTTCACCCGCTGGCTCAGGTTGCTCAAGACTCCGCGCATCTTCAATGCGTAGGGACGCGCCGCCAGGATTCGATCCTGCGAACGCTTGAGCTTCGCCGCGGCCACCATTTTCATGGCCTTGGTAATCTTCTGCGTATTTTTGAAGGCCGCAATCTTGCGGCGCAGACTTTGTAAACTCGGCATCGTCTACTTTTCTTGGCTATCGGCAAAGCGCGCGGGCGCTTCAGCGAAGATTATTTCGCGCCGTATCCCATCTTCTGTTTGAACGTCGTGATGATTTCTTTCAGCCGGGCTCCCACCTTGTCGTCGATCTTGCCGATGCTGGCAATTTCCTTCTTCAAATCGGGATGATGCTGCTGCACATAGTGGAGATAGTCCGCTTCGAACTGCAGCACCTTGTCGACGGGCACATCGTCGAGATACCCGTTGACGCCGGCATGGATCGAGAGCACCTGATCGGCCACCGGCATCGGCTTGTACTGGCCCTGCTTGAGCAACTCGACCATGCGCACGCCGCGCGCGAGCTGCATCTGCGTCGCCTTGTCGAGTTCGCTGCCGAACTGCGAGAAGGCCGCCATTTCGCGATACTGCGCCAGATCGAGCCGCAAGGTACCGGCGACCTGCTTCATCGTCTTGATCTGCGCGGATCCGCCGACGCGGGAGACCGACAAACCGACGTTGATGGCCGGTCGAATACCTGAGTAGAACAAATCGCTGCCGAGATAGATCTGGCCGTCGGTGATTGAAATCACGTTGGTCGGAATGTAGGCCGACACGTCGCCGGCTTGCGTTTCAATGATCGGAAGAGCCGTCAAACTGCCTCCGCCGAGCTTTTCGCTCAACTTGGCCGCCCGCTCCAGCAAGCGTGAGTGCAGATAGAACACGTCGCCCGGATAGGCTTCGCGTCCCGGCGGTCTGCGGAGCAACAACGACAATTGCCGATAGGCCACCGCATGCTTTGACAGATCGTCGTACACGATCAGCGCATGCTTGCCGTTATCGCGGAAATACTCTCCGATCGCCGCGCCGGCGAACGGCGCCAGGAACTGCATCGGCGCCGGATCGCTGGCGGTCGCCGCGACCACGATGCTGTATTCCATGGCGTGGTTTTCTTCGAGTGTCTTGACGACGCGGGCGACGGTCGAACGCTTCTGGCCGACCGCGACATAAATGCAGAATACGCCCAGGCCCTTTTGATTGATGATCGTATCGACCGCGATCGCGGTCTTCCCGGTCTGCCGGTCGCCGATGATCAACTCGCGCTGGCCACGCCCGATCGGGATCATGGCGTCGATCGCCTTGATGCCGGTCTGCAGGGGCTCGCGGACGGATTGACGGGTATTCACACCCGGCGCGACGACTTCGATACGGGACGAATGCTCTGACTTGATCGGTCCTTTGCCGTCGATCGGTTGGCCGATGGCGTTGACCACGCGGCCGATCAGGGCTTCGCCGACCGGGATTTCTGCGATGCGGCCCGTGCGCTTGACGGGATCGCCTTCCTTGATCGCGGTGTCTTCGCCCATCAACACGGCGCCGACGTTGTCTTCTTCGAGGTTCAGCGCGATGCCATAGAGTCCGCCGGGGAACTCCAGCATTTCTCCGGCCATGGCTCCATCGAGCCCGTAGACCTTGGCAATCCCGTCGCCGACCTGGATGACCGAACCGGTCTCCTTGACATCGACTTGCTTGTCGAAGCCCTTGATCTTTTCCTTAATGATCGCACTGATTTCATCTGCCTTGATCTGCATGGCTACTCCTTCGTCAACAGGCTCTGCATGGCGCGCAAGCGACCTCGGACGGTACTATCGACGACCGTGCTGCCGATAGAAATCTGCAGGCCCGCGAGGTGACTGGCGTCGGTCTGAAAGGTGATATCCACGTCTCGCTTCAGGGTGTCGCGAAGGCGTGCTTTGATGCGGTCTTGTTCTGCCGTGGGTAACGCAGCCGCACTCGATACGGTCACTTGCTGAGTCCCCTTGGATTGATCGACGAGTTTCCCGAAGGCGTCGGCGATTTCCGGTAGAAACCCGATGCGATTCTTTTTCACGAGCTGTCCGATGAACGCCTTGCCGGCCGGAGGACAACCGAATCGGCCGCCCAGTTCGGTCAGCACGGCAATCTTTTCGTCCATGCCGAACACCGGGGACGCCACCACGTGTCGGAGAGAGACAGAGTCCTGCATGGCCTGTCCCAGGCCGTTCAGAGTACCCCGCGTCGCTTCGATGGTGGAGGAATCAAGAAGCTCGAAGAGGGCTTTAGCGTAACGTCGCGCAACTGCCGTCTTAATCACGGTCCTTGTCCAATCACTTCCACAATGGGCACACGGATAATTGTCGTGCAGTCCGCACTAAAATAAGCGCGCCAAGCTACCATTGCTTGCGAGGAACTGTCAACTCTTCAGGAAGCCTTTCCGGGAATTTCACCTGATAGGCACAGGCTGCGGAGGCGAGGGGAATTCAATCTGCACCCCGCGAAACCGCTCCACGATCGCCTTGCTGAGTTCGCCCTGCAGCGATCCGTAGTGCACGACTTGAGTCCAGGGCTCGACAGCAATCGTAATGGCTGGCTGTCCCAGCCGGCTCACACCGATCGCCGCTTGCGGATCTTTGAGCACATGTGAGTGGCTCTCCACAATCTCCCGCACAATCGCCAGCGCCTGGTTCAAATCGGTCTTATAGGACACATCCACTGTGAAATGCAGCTGCCGGATCGTGCCGAAGTTGTGCAGAATTTCTCCGACCACTTTGCGGTTCGGAATGACGATCCGCGAGTGATCGGGATGCATGAGGATGGTGGAAAAAATATCGATCATTACGACATCGCCATGGACGCCCAACAGTGAGATGTGCTCTCCGACCTTGTAGGGCTTCGTAAAGATGATCGAGAGTCCCGCCATGACATTGCTCAAGACACCTTGCAGCGCCAGACCGATCCCCACACCGGCCACACCGATTCCTGCGACCAGCGGCGCAATCGGCACACCGAGCGCTTCCAGCGCGATGACGGCCGTAAACAAGAGGACGATGATTTTGACAATGCGGACGAGCAGCATCCGCACCGGCGGCTCCAGTGTCTGCCGCTCAAGCGCCTGCTGCATCAGGTTCCCGGCCCAGCGCGCGCCCAGCGAACCGGCGGCAAAAATGCCGATGGCCACGAGCGCCTGCAGGCCGTACTTCACCGCGTATTGCGTGAGGGTATCCATTGCGAGCATATGTCCCTTCCTTAACGACCGAACAATCCCTTCAGTAACTGCTTCCCTTCCTGCTCCAGATCTTTCGGCTTGGTCGTGCCTTTGAGCAAGCCGCCGATGGCTTCTTCCGCTTTCTGTTTGATCTGCTCCTGCACTTTTCCCGTCAATCCCTTCATATCGAGCCCGTAGGATGGCGCTTCGAGCGTACCGCCAATCAGGAGCGGCAACGTCAGACGACCCTCCTTTACCGCCAGTCGCGCAACCGGGGAAGATCCGGCCACTTGCTGACTCAAAGCCTCCGACAGGCGCAGATTCACCGTCATGTTGAGGGCGTGATCAAATCCGATCGTCCCGCCGCCGGTCGCTTGAAAATCGTGACTATCCATCAAGAGATTTTGCAACATCACGACGCCCTGTCTGATCGCAAGGTCCGTCTCGATGGTCGAGAACGCCGTGGCCTTGGCGTCCCCAACAGAAACGCCGGCGACCTTCAAAATCGCCACGGCTTCCTGAAGAAGATTCACTCCGTCGATCTTGCCGTCTTTCACCGCAACATGGCCGGCGCCGTCCAGCGCCCTTGTCAGGTCCGGCATGGCAAAACCCTGACCCTTCACGGAAAGATCCGCCCCGGCTGTTCCACTGATCGAAACCGGTGTCTCGGCGACTGCATCAATCGCGGGGCCCAGCTGCAGTCCATTGAGGGTCAGCTTCCCGTTGAATGGAGGAGCCACAGCCCCTGACGTGAGCCCGCCCTGCGCAACGACCTTCCCCTCAAAAAGCTGAAAAGAGAGATCGGACAGACGCATATCCTGCCCCTTCACCTCCGCCGCGATCTTGAAGTCTTTCACCTCGACCGGCTTCTTGAGCGGCAACGTCATCGGCAAGTTGGCAGTATTGATGGCCGGCGCCGTCACCGTCAGAGTCATATGCTGCCCTGCGGTCTTTCCGGCAATCGCGAAATTCGTTTTCCCCAGTGCCAATTGCAGATTGATCACATCCAGGTCCGCCGTCTCCTTGAGCGGGCCGAACGTGCCATCGAGCGAAACCGGGAGATTTATAGGATGAACCGTCAGCCCCAGATGGAGACTCGGGCTGCTGCCCAGATGAACGGACTGCAACAGAAACTCCATGTCTTGGAGTACATATTCGACCGGCTTCGCCTGGGAGAAATCGCGGTACGTGACCTTTCCACCGACCAGAGACACCCGATCCACCGCCAGAAGCGCGAGAATTTTCAGCGGCCCATCCGGAGACGGCACCGGTGCGCGCGACGGCGCCTCCGACGCAGCCACTCCCTTGCGCCCCAAGGTCGCGGCATTCAACACTCCGTTCTTATTCTTGATGACCGTGATCACGGGTTCGCGCAGCGTAATCTCCTCGACCTCGACCTGGCCGCTCAACAAGGGCATCAGCTTGACTCCGACATCGACCGAGGTCAGAGAGGCAAACGGACCGGTCCCGAAGGCCGGATCCTCGATGACCGTGAATCCCGCCACCCGCGCGCCCAGCCTGGGCCAAATCGTCAACCGAATATCCTGAAGAGTCACCTTGCGATTCAACGCCTCTTCGATCAGCGGACGATACTGCTCTTGATATTTGTTCAGATCGACGATGAACGGGAGGAGCAGTGCCACCCCGACCAGCACCGCGATCACCACACCGATACCGATCATGATTTTCATCCTGCACCTCCAATTCCAACCTGCAGTATAGGAAACACCCCCTAGAGGGTCAAATGCGAGGGTGAAAGACGTGCTCGCTACGAAGCTGTGGCGCCGGTGCGGGCGGCGAAGGAAATCTGAAACGTGGCAGTGAGGGAGGTCGGGGCAACCCCAACGTCAGCCCCGTTTGTTTCTCCCTTTCTTGATCTTTCCCTGCCCCTAAGCTAGGCTTCTATGCATGTCGTACCAAGACCGCATCACCATTGATCCGAATAAGCGCGGGGGTAAGCCTTGCATCAGAGGCCTTCGAATCACCGTGTACGACGTATTAGAGTACCTCGCATCCGGCATGAGCGAGGCGGATATCCTTCAAGACTTTCCCGATCTCACCCGCGATGACATCCGCGCGTGCCTTGAATTTGCCGCCGACCGTGAGCGCAAGCTCGTCTCGCTCCCACGATCGTGAAGCTGCTCTTTGATCAGAATCTCTCCTTCCGCCTCGTCAAAGCCCTACAAGTCGAATATCCCGACTCTCAACATGTACGCAATGTTGGTCTAGGCGACGCGTCGGATGACGCGGTGTGGCGCTATGCCGCAGAACATGGGTACACAGTGGTGACGAAAGATGCCGACTTCCACCAGCGGAGCTTCCTCTTCGGCGCGCCGCCTAAAATAGTCTGGCTGCGATGCGGAAATGCTTCAACCGGGGTAATCGAGACTCTCTTGCGTCGGCATTACGAGGACTTACTCCGATTCTCCGCCGATGAAGAAGGTTCCTTCCTCGTCATTTGAATAGGCATAGTCTCGGCGCCGGTGCGGGCGGCAAAGGAAATCTGGAAGGTGGCGGTGAGGGAGGTCGGAGTTGTGAGCACGTTGCAGACAAGGATGCCGGGATTGTCCGTCGCCAAAGCCGCGCCGGTCAGATTGGTGCCGGTGAGCGAGACCGTGACCGACGCGCCCGCGTTGCCAGTGTTCGGCGTCAGACCCGTGATCGTCGGCGCGCCGACGCCGCCGGTGTTGCGCGTAATCGACAGCAGATTCCCGACGGCGTCGTACGTATACGTCGCGACATTCCCCTGCCCGTCGATCACTTGCGACAGACGGCCCAAGTCGTCATAGATGTACTGCGCCTGATCGGCCACCGCTAGCGTCGGCATCAACGCACACAGCATCAGCACACAGGCCACGATCGTCAGCACTTTTGAGAACGCCATCTGCTTCATCACAGGTCTTTCATCACCGAGTTGGACTCATTCGCGCTTCACTGGACCGCACCATCCTCGTGTATCTGTCTGAGTGCACAGTCAAGAACGGGCCCCATCTCTCTTCCCGCTATTCTTTAATTTGATGAATTGCGTCTTCCAACTGAAGCCGAAATAACTTGCCCTGATCGGGATCATACTGCAGACCATTTTTCACAAAATACCGAATCGCAATTCTAGGGAAGCGCTCCTTCAGGCTTTCAACGAAGGCAATCTCTGTACTCGTCACAACTCCCACAGACCTGCGTTCTTCCTTGTATGGCAGAGGAATCACTCCATGGAAACTTGATCGAGCCCACTCACGAGAGCGATCGCTGCGCATGAGCTGTAAGATTGTCACGTCCGTTCCCAAAAGGCCTGTCCCATCACTGACACGAATGAGGGATTGAGAATGGCCGTTGATAGAGGGCACCAGATTGTATGGCTGGCTGACTAGCTGATATTCACGTGCTTGCAAGTGCGAACTGCGGTCTGCAACGTACCCCAGTCCTTTGCCTAACATGGGCCACCACCCTGTGTAGCCCCTGTCAAAATCTGCGGGTGGCTCAGGAATGGGACTTTTTTCACTGTCATGCTCCTCGAGAATCCCCCATCGAGTGAGCACCAACTTCCGAAGTTCCTCTCGAACGCTGTCGTAATCCATACTCATGAGAGCGATCACATGATCCGCCCTATAGACTGGAGTTTCTGCGTTCATCAGCAATAACTTTTCTCCCTGTTCACGCAGGATGGAACTCGCCCCCTTAAAG
Organism: Nitrospira sp.; assembly: GCA_030692565.1. Lineage (NCBI taxonomy): Bacteria > Pseudomonadati > Nitrospirota > Nitrospiria > Nitrospirales > Nitrospiraceae > Nitrospira > Nitrospira sp. The sequence goes on along the minus strand of JAUYAO010000058.1, from coordinate 594,544 downwards.
GCATAGGAGTAGGATGGTATCCAGGGAGAAGGAGGGTCATAGTACGGCAGATCCTCCGCATTGACGTTCATCAGTGTTGCCGAGAAGAGAATGGTTGAAATAAGGGCTATACTCATTGGCAAGCCTTTCTCCCATGCAGTTCTTGAGTTTGCAAATCCGGGGTCAGTTCTTGAGTTTGCACCCTCTCCCTACTGATTGGCCATCGGGAGTGCAAGATCAAGAACTGACCCCCATAGTTCACTGCTGACCCAGTTTGCCTCACCATCGTCTTCAATATTGTATTGGCCATTCGATACCACTGACTGCCGAGAGAATCATAAGTGCCCCAGCCAGAAGAGACGTTGCCGCTACGATTTTCACAATCGCCCCGCCTATTACCCAATAGGCTTTCTCTGGTTTAGGATCCATTTCTAGCTTGCTCCGTCTCAAATTATCCGCATCAATGATGCTCCGGATAAAGCTTTTCCAATGCATCAGAACTAAAACTCCAGTAGCGCAAGACATTAGTCCATAGATCACAAGTTGCGAAGTAGCCATCTGCATATGAACCTGCCTATTTGTTTTGCTCTGCGCACTACGTTTGCATTTACTCTCAATCGCCGGGTACTCCCCGAGGGTACAGTCAAAAACCGTCTACTTCCATCCGGCTATTGATAGGTAGGCTTACAGACTTGAATCGCTTGCGTCAAACTCCGGCGGGTCTTCGGCGAGAAACTGACTATAGCTTGGGCTGTACTGGCGTGCTGGTATCGATCAACCGAGTGCGCCAGCGGTGACGGGTCTCGCCTTGCCGCGTACCGGACCGCAGTGCTACAATCCCGCCTCTCGTATGGGCGCGGAGAGGTGCGAGAGTGGTCGAATCGACATGCTTGGAAAGCATGCGTCTCAGCAATGGGACCGTGGGTTCGAATCCCACCCTCTCCGCCATACAGCAAACCGGTGCGCGAACTCCCGAACGTTCACCGGGGATATAGACGTGACGAAGAAATAGGGCGGGGTGGGAGTCGAACAGGGGGATCGTGGGGGATGCGTCCCCCGCGTGGGGAGTGTACGAGGGGGCTGGCCATCTCGTAGGAGCGCGTGCGAAGCACCTCGACGCGACTTCGAATACCCACCCTCTCCGCCATACCATTGACACGTGATGGGTGACGCGTGACGAGTAGTCAGACTCGGAACGTTTGAATCGAATGGTCGTCCCCCTGTCACCAGTCACTTTTCACTGATCACGGGCTTAAGGGGCCGGGCCCTGTGCAACAGAACCCTGTGAACCCCGCCAGGTCCGGAAGGAAGCAACGGTAAGCGGTCAGTTTTGTGTGCCGCAGGATCACCTGGCCCCGCTTTTTTGAGGAATGTGACAAGTGACGGGTGAAGAGTGACGAGAACACTACTTCCTGAGGAACGTCCTAGCCCGCTATAACCCATACTCGTCACGCGTCACTCATCACGGATCACGGTTTTTATGGATTATCAAGTCTCCGCCCGCAAATACCGGCCCGGCACATTCGACGATGTCGTGGGCCAGTCGCACGTGGTTCAGACCTTGATGAACGCGGTCGATACGAAACGCATCGCGCATGCCTATCTGTTTTCCGGCACCCGCGGGGTGGGCAAGACGACGGTCGCCCGTATTCTGGCGAAAGCACTGAACTGCGAACAGGGACCGACCGGCCATCCCTGCAATACCTGCGTCAACTGCGTCGAAATCACCCAAGGCACCTCCGTCGATGTGATGGAGATCGACGGCGCCTCCAATACCAGCGTCGACGACGTGCGGGAGATTCGCGAGAACGTGAAGTTCTCGCCCTTTCGCGGGCACTACCGCGTCTACATCATCGACGAAGTCCACATGCTCTCGAATTCGGCCTTCAACGCGCTATTAAAGACGCTGGAAGAGCCGCCCTCCCATGTGGTGTTCATCTTCGCGACGACGGAAATCCACAAGATTCCGGCCACCATTATGTCCCGCTGCCAGCATTACAATTTCCGGCGGATTGCGCGCCAGGAGATTATCGACCGCCTCCGCCACGTCGCCACACAAGACGGCATGACCATCGAAGACCGCAGTTTCACCGCGCTCGCGCGCGCGAGCGAAGGCAGTATGCGCGACGGGTTGAGCCTGCTCGATCAGGCCGTCGCGTTCGGCGGGAAGACGATCGCCCACGCCGATCTGGAAGTGCTGCTCGGCGCCGTGCCGCAAGAACTGGTGCAGGGCATGAGCGCCGCAATTCTCTCGCAAGACAGCCCGGCCGCGCTGGCAATACTCGCCAACCTGCTCGATCAGGGCCATGACCTGAAGGCCTTTTGCTCCGATGTGGTGGAGCATCTCCGCAACCTCCTGGTCGCCTCAGTCGTCTCTGCCGGCCCTGAATTGCGCGGCCTAATCGAAGCCACGGAAGAAGACATTCACCAATTGGCCCTGGAGGCCAAGAAGCTGACGCCGGAACAACTTCAAGAGCTCCTGACGATCTTTTCGCAGGCTGAAGATTCCTTGCGCTACAGTGCTCATCCGCGGTTCGTGCTGGAAGCGGCGGCGGTACGCGCCACCAGACTTGTCCGGCAGCAGGAGAAGCGCACGGAAGCTCCATCCCAGGCGGCGACTTCGCCGTTGGCACAAAAACCAAGCACCACATCGTCGGCCATACCGCCAACAGCGAAACCTGCATCCGGCACGACTGTCGCCATGACTCGCCCTGCCCCGCTAGTTGGATCAGCACCACAGCCCCCGCGCACCGGCCCGTCATCTGCCTCTGCACGCCCGGCAACGTCGGTTGCATCGAAGCCGGTTATGGCAACTCAAACGGTGCAGGCCACATCGCCTCTCACGCCCAAGCCGGACAAGGCCATGGCGCCTCCGACACCACCAAATAGGACGCAAGCGGCGGCGGTCGATGCCTCCGTCCCTACTAATTCACCGGAACAGCCCGCGCTCAAATGGGAGCTGGTGCAGGAAGAAGTTGCGGCCTCGTTCCCGAATTTCGCTCCGTTTTTAGAGGCCGGCCGGTTTGTCGCTCTGGAAGGAGGGCAGGTCACGATCGGCTTTGCGAAACAGGCGACACTAGCTCGATCCATGATGGAAAAGGAAGATAATCTCCGTGCCTTGTCGACGCTCTGCGAGCGGCAAGTCGGGCAGCCTATTCGCATCCGGGTGATCGAGCTGTCCGCATCGGATCCCCCGGGACTTACGATGGCCCAGGTACGGGCGGCCAAGGAACAGGAACAGCGCATGGTGTTGTTTGAGCGGGCACGAGCGACTCCGGTCGCAAAACAGGCCTTGGACATTTTCGGTGCAGATCTCGCGGCGGTACGCACCGTGGCACAGAAGGAGACCGGCGAATGAAAAATCCCTTTGGCGATATGTCGAACATTTTGAAGCAAGCAAAAGCGATGCAAGATCAGATGGCCAAGATCCAAGAACAGGCCGCGACTAAGATCGCGACCGGCACGGCGGGCGGCGGCAGCGTCACCGTGACGGCCAATGGCGCCATGCAGATTGTGAGCGTGGCCATCGATCCCGAAGTCGGCAAGAGCGGCGATGTGGAAATGCTCCAGGACCTTGTGCTGGCCGCGTCTAACGATGCGCTCCGGAAGGCGAAGGACTTGATGGAGCAGGATATGAAGGCCCTGACGGGCGGGATGAAAATGCCGGGGCTGTTCTAACGCGCCGGATTACGCTCGATATCGTCTCAACGGAATACCACCGATTCAAATATGTCAATCGATCAACGTGGGTTACTCGCTCGGCTCGTGAAAGAACTGGTTCGCCTTCCCGGTGTAGGACAGAAGAGCGCACAACGACTGGCCTTTCACTTGCTCAAGGCAGAACGTGAGGACGCGCTCCGGTTGGCTGATGCCATCCGCGCGGTCAAGGACGGGCTGGCATTCTGCCGGCAATGCCGCAATATTGCCGAAGGCGAGTTGTGCGAATTCTGCCTCGATCCCAAGCGGGACCGGACCAAAATCCTCGTCGTGGAAGAGCCCAGCACGACCTACGCGATTGAACGGGCCGCCGGCTATCGCGGTCTCTATCATGTGCTGCTGGGCACCCTCTCTCCCCTCGACGGCATCGGCCCGGGCGATATTCGGGCAGAGGAACTGGTTGAACGGGTGAAGCTCGGCGGCGTGGATGAAGTTATTCTCGCCACCAGTCCGACGATTGAAGGGGAAGCGACCGCGATCTATCTCACCAGATTGCTGAAGCCCTTTGTCACCCGTGTGTCCCGTATCGCCTACGGTATCCCGGTCGGCATGGATATCGAGTATGCCGATGAAGTCACGCTGCTGAAGTCGATTGAGGGCCGCCGGGACCTGTAGGCTTCATATCCTTCAGGATCATTCCCGTTGACCCATTCTTTGGACGGCTGCTATAGTTCCTCCTCGGTTGGGACTATCGGAGCCAGCATCCATGAAGGCACCTGCACCCCGAAAAAAAACCTCTGCGTCACGGACGACCTCTTCACGCAAGAAGACTGCCGCTCGCACGGTATCCGCCAAGACCAAGAAACCGGCTTCTCCCAAGAAATCGGCTTCTTCAAAAAGTCGTTCGAAGTATCCTGACATTCAACGAGCCCTAGAGCGACAGCGCGCTGATCTGCTTGAAGAAGTGGGAGAAGTGCTGACACAGCACAAAACCCCGGAAGCGTTACCGGATGTGAGCGATCAGGCGTCGGCAGAAGAAGATCAGCGCTTTTCCATGCGGATCATGGAACGCGAGCAGAAGCTGCTCAAGAAGGTCAATGAAGCCTTGGATCGGATGAAGAAGCAGACCTACGGCATCTGCGAGCAATGCGGTGAGGACATTCCCTACAAGCGGCTCAAAGCCCGTCCCGTCACAACGTTCTGTATCGAGTGCAAAACCCTTCAGGAACAGAAAGAACGGGTCCGCCGGTAATCCGGGCTCCCCATCTCTCCTTCACGGTTTTTTCAGAACTTTCAATCGCTCCTTGACCCGGGCAATTCTCCCCTCCTCTTCGGGAATTCCTTCGACAAGCGCCAGAAACGTTTCATATTCGGCGAGTGCCCGTTTCGGATTCGTCGCCTCGTAGGCCTCTGCCAGATTGTAGCGAGCCATGGCGTAGTTCGGCCGTAGGATCACCGCCTTTTCAAACAGACTCATGGCCGCAGCTTTCTCCCCGAGTTTATTGTGGACAGCCCCGAGATTGTTCATCACCTCCGGAACATTCGGCCGGATGGCGAGCGACTGAAGCATTTCAGCCTTCGCCTTTTCAAATTGTCCTTTCGCATCCAACGAGACGCCCAAACGATGGTGGGCTTCTGCCATCCACACTTTGTTGGCGAAGCCGCTTGTGATCGACTTCTGGTAGGCATCGGCCGCAATGTCGTAATGCTTGTCTCCGCAATAGGCTAATTGCGCCGTCTGACCGCGGGCGAACTGCTGCAAGGAGGCAAACGGCTCTTTGTCTTCGCTTCCCTGACTCTCAATCTTCATTCCCGACTTGCCGCCAGCCGGCTCCCGGAGCCTGTCGAGAAATTCCCGCCGGTAGGGCGAAAAGAGTCGGACATAGGGGTCAATCGTGAACGAAGCCGTGAGGAGAATCATATGCTCCCGGTTGCCGGTCACCAGATACTCGACCGTCGTTTTCTCATCGCCGGTATCGAAGATGGCGCTGGAGTCCATATTGGCCTTGGTCGCTAACTGCGAGACGTTCAGATAAAACTCCAATTGTGGCTTCAAGGCTTGCAACGTTTTTCTCAAGACTGGATAGGGTTCGAGATCCAACCCACTCGGGAACATAAAGATCGCTCCCACGAGCATTCCGTCCTCATCGAAAAAATACGATTCATCTGCATGTGAGGGACTGTGCGCAGAGGGATACAGTAATTCCTGACCGCTTCCCCAGGGTCTTACCGTGAATGTTTGGGGCGGGACTTTTTTCAGGACCTCGGGTTTACGATCGCACAACGCAGCCGTCGTCTTGAGCAGAACGAGATCGCTCTCGGATGGGGGAAGATTGGGTCGAATCGGAGGAGGCGGACCGCTACATCCGGCTATCAGACTCAATAGGATACTGCTTATTGCGAGAGTGCCGAATCGGCGGTGCAATGGCATACGGTCTCCGGTCAAGAATCCAGAGTCTGAGGCCAATGAAACTTACACGAATTCGGGAGGCTTTGCGAATAGGCAAGAAAAAGCCCGCTCCGGATGAGGGAACGGGCTTTATGTTTCGATGGGGAGAGTCGACTCAGCGACGTAGACTATCTTGCATGCTATCTTCAGCCGTGTAACCAAATAGGTAGGGGAACGAACTCGTCAAGGCATAGATTGGCCGATTCACCGCGTAATCGACCGCGTGGCCAATCGGGTGAAACAAAAAACCGAGCCAACGAATGGGATTGTCATTTATCGGACTGCCTGCACGAGGATCTGAGTACACCATTGCGGTACTATCCAGCACATTGTAGATACTAGTCGCAGGCGTGTACTCGCTTTCTGCTGCCGTGCCTGCTTGATTCGTCGTCGTACACCCTGTTGCAAGCACCGCTATCAGCACCGCACCAATTGCCCATGATGTTGGTCGCATACGTAACCTCACTTTGTTCGATCCCATCGACAGTGGCCTAAGCGATCCCCGAAATACAGTGTGAAGTGTAGCCGACATCCCTGATTCTGTCCAGAAACTGGACAATTACCTTACGAACCTGGCCGAGCGGCGATGGGGTGCGAAGCAGAAACAGCATGGTGGGCGATACAGGGATCGAACCTGTGGCCTCTTCCGTGTGAAGGAAGCGCTCTACCACTGAGCCAATCGCCCATGCGGGCCAAGTCTAGCACGGAGCAATTCGCGGGTTCAATTGCAAGAGCACCATGATACGAGCCGTAGGCATAGAACCGGCGGCGGCGCCTTGACTTCCCCGAAACTCGGTTTCTAGAATGCGGCCTTCCTATTTTCCCTGAGAGGAGCATGTGTGGGCATGAGAGATGACATCGTCATCATAGGGGGTGGTCTGGCCGGCTCCGAGGCAGCCTGGCAGGCGGCTAACCGGGGCGCGAAGGTGACGCTCTATGAGATGCGTCCCAAGGAGATGACGAAAGCGCACAAGACCGGTGGCTTGGCGGAACTGGTCTGTTCCAATTCCCTCGGGTCAGCCGATCCGCTGAACGCCCCCGGCATCCTCAAAGAAGAAATGCGGCGGCTGGGGTCGCTGATTATCGCCTCGGCCGAACAGGCCAGGGTGCCGGCTGGCTCAGCACTCGCCGTCGATCGCGACCAGTTTTCACTCAAAATCACTCAAGCACTGGAAAGCCATCCGAATGTCCGCATCCTGCATGAGGAGATCACCGAGATCCCGACGGATTGCCTCTGCATCATTGCCACAGGCCCCCTCACGTCGGACAAACTGTCGGCGGCGATCCGTGCGGTGACGCAATCCCACCATTTGTATTTCTTCGATGCCATCTCCCCGATCATCGACGCGGAGTCGATCAATATGGATATCGTCTTCGCCGCCTCGCGTTATGACAAAGGAGGCGCCGACTACCTGAACTGTCCGATGGATGAGGCTCAATACAACGCTTTTTACGACGCCCTGATGGCGGCCGAAAAAGTCCAGCCGAAAGAATTTGAGAAGACCCCCTATTTTGAAGCCTGTATCCCCATAGAAGTCATGGCGGAACGGGGCCGGCAGACCATGCTCTTCGGCCCGCTGAAACCGGTTGGACTCGAAAACCCCAAGACCGGCAAGAGACCGACAGCGGTCATCCAGCTCCGGACCGAAAACATCCATAAGACCTGCTACAACATGGTCGGCTTTCAGACGAAGCTCACCTACCCGGAACAGAAACGGGTGTTTCGCATGATCCCCGGCCTGGAACAGGCGGAGTTCCTCCGCTACGGCAGCCTGCATCGGAATACCTTTATCAACTCCCCCCAGTTGCTCTTGAATACGCTGCAGTTCAAGTCGCGCGGCACCTTATTTTTTGCCGGCCAATTGGTCGGGGTGGAAGGCTATACCGAATCTGCCGCCATGGGTGGCTTCGCGGGTATCAATGCGGCACGCGCCATCGCGGGCCAGCCGCTGGTCACTCCGCCGGCCACGACCGCCCACGGATGCCTGGTGGGCCATGTGGCCTCATCCGACCCGAAACATTTCCAGCCGATGAATACGAATTACGGACTCTTCCCGCCCCTCGCCCAGCCGACCAGGGACAAAGAAAAGAAACGGCAACTCATCGCCCAGCGGGCTCGCGAGGATTTTGAGAGATGGATGACGCAATCCGCGCTTTCATGACGTTTCTCACCGTCGAGCGTCAGGCCTCACCGGAAACCATCCGCAATTACCATTCTGACCTCCAACAGCTGACGACCTTTCTCGCGCAAGCCCGACCGTCGCCGCAGCCGCAGTCCATAGTCGCCATAGGCGACGTGACCGCGGATTCATTGCGCGCCTATCTGCACTGGCTTGACCGCAAGGGTGAAAAGGCCTCCTCTCTCGCACGCAAACTCGCCTGCCTGAGAAGCTTCTACAGATTCCATGTCCGCGAAGGGACGGTCGAAAAGAATCCGGCCGAAGACATTCGAAGTCCCAAGCTCCCGAAGACACTGCCGCGGGTACTGACGAAGGATGATGCGAATGTCTTGATGGAGTTCCCCGAGGGGCGCACGTCGTTGCCGTTGCGAGACCGGGCTATCCTGGAAACGCTCTATTCCACCGGCGCCCGCGTCAGTGAAGCCGTCGGGCTCAACCTCGGCGATCTCAACCGATCCGACGGGCTCGTCCATCTCCGCGGCAAGGGCCGGAAAGAACGCATCGTTCCGATCGGCGATGTCGCGCTCCAGGCAATTCAAACCTATCGGGCCTCGCTGAAACATGCGGCGGGCGATGATCGACCTGCGACCCCTCTGTTCCTCAATCACCGGGGAGGTCGTTTGACCTCACGGAGTGTCGCCCGCCTGGTTGCTCGTTATTCAAGTCGCCTGGATGGCGGATCCGTCAGCCCCCATGCACTCCGCCACTCCTACGCGACCCATCTCCTCGACGAAGGCGCGGACCTGCGTTCTATTCAAGAGATGTTGGGACACGCCTCGCTCAGCACGACACAAAAATACACGCATCTGGCCACCGACCAACTCCTGGCTGTCTATGACCGCGCCCATCCCCGGGCCAAGACAAAGACGGCCAAGACGCCGCCGGCCGGGCAAGACGGTCCCGCAACGTGAACACTGGCTCAACGGCCTCCGATTCAGCCCGAGATGACCATAAACTTGCGAGAAAATTGATACCGGTTCGAGCACAACAGGATTGTGTTTCTGGAGGAAATTGATATAGTCACGGCCCGCAAGCCTGTGCGCGCCGCGGTGAAGGATCGGAATGTGATCCGGGACATCCTCTGAGAACTAGGAGCAGCCCATGAATCGACTGATTAAGAAAGCCAATATCCTCATCGAGGCGCTGCCCTACATCCGCACCTTCCGAGGCAAAACGGTGGTCATTAAGTACGGCGGGCATGCCATGACCGAGACGGCGCTCAAGGAACGGTTCGCGGAAGATATCGTCCTGCTCAAATACGTCGGGCTCAATCCGGTCATCGTGCATGGCGGAGGACCGCAGATCGACAAGATGCTAACCAGACTGGGCATCGAAGCCAAGTTCCGCCATGGCGTCCGGATCACCGACGAAGCCACCATGGAAATCGTGGAGATGGTCCTGGCCGGCAAAATCAATATGGAAATTGTGGAACTCCTGAATCGCCACGGCGGCCGGTCCGTGGGCCTCAGCGGAAAAGACGGCGGGCTGCTTATGGCTCAACCACTCACCGCGAAATCCTGGGCGAAGAGTTTAGGTAAAGATTTAGAAGGCGACGACCAGGGTGATTTCGGGCTGGTCGGCGAAGTACAAGCGGTCGATCCCAGTCTCGTGCTGAAGCTCCAGCAAGACCACTATATCCCCGTCATCGCACCGATCGGAACAGACAAGGAAGGCAACACGTACAACATCAATGCCGACCTCGTGGCCGGCGCCATTGCCGCGTCGCTCCATGCAGAAAAACTCGTGATGATGACCGACATCAAGGGAATCCGTGACGCCAACAACCGCCACCTTTCGACGGTCTCACGAAAAGATGTGCAGCGAATGGTAAAGAAGGGCGTGATCGGCGAAGGCATGTTGCCGAAAGTGCATGCCTGCCTCGACGCCCTGGCCGGGGGGGCCGGGAAAGCGCACATCATCGACGGCCGCATCCCTCATGCCCTCTTGCTGGAAATCTTTACCCGCAAGGGCATCGGCACCGAGATTGTGTCGTAACCCTTTCCAAGCACGAGCACCAGCCGCGTGACTGACGAATTGACGACCCACCTCGCTGCGCTTACCCGCGAGCGCCATCCCGACACATCGCCGGTCGCATTGCGGGAGACAGCCGTCTACTTAACACAGCAGTTCATCCGCTTGGGCCTTGAGGTCACCACGCACCGATTTGAGACCTTGGGACAGACCTACGACAACGTGATCGGAACTAGGGCTGCGCAAAATAGCGCGGCCGCTCCACCGCTGATTCTCGCTGCCCACTACGATACGGTCATTGGATCGCCCGGCGCCGACGACAATGCCAGCGCGCTCACCATCCTTCTCGAAGTCGCCCGTCGACTCACGCAGACCGCACTGGCGCGACCGGTCCGATTCATAACCTTCTGCCTCGAAGAAGAAGATCTGCTGGGCAGTCGCGCGTATGTAGCCCACCTCGCCGAGACCGGCCAGTCCGTCTATGGGGCCATCGTCCTTGAATGCGTCGGATATGCCAACGAGCAGGAAGGCTCGCAGCGAACGCCCCCCGGTATTCCCGTCGCCGTACCTTCTGTCGGAAACTTTCTCGCGCTGATCGGAAACCAGGCGTCAGCCTCCCTGACCTCCGCGTTGTCGCAAGCCATGGCTCCCGCCATCCCCGTCGTTCCGTTGGTCGTACCTGGTAACGGGGAACAGCTTCCCGACACCAGCCGAAGCGACCATACGGCCTTTTGGGAACAGGGCTTCGCTGCCGTGATGGTGACCGACACCGCTAATTTTCGAAATCCGCACTACCATCGATCCACCGATACGGTCGACACCCTTAACCTGAAATTCCTCGCATCCGTGGCTGACGCCGTCACGAATGCAGTGCTGGCGCTTGCCGCCATGCCGGAAAGGCCATGATGCCCAAGCCCCTTAGCCGGCCGACACGAGCCGCCGTCTCCCAGCTCTTTGCCCATTTAGACTATAAGGCGCTCGGCCCGGTCTATTGTTACGAAGGCGGCGATGAGTTCTGGCAAGCCAAGAGAAAGCCCTGTGAGCGACTGGGCAACCGGATCGCTCGTGCGCTCTACGATCGCCTCGACCCGCATGGCCGGAGCCTCTATGTGGGAGCGGGTGTCGCGGAGCTCCCGCCGCTTCTCATGGAAACGCTCGACCTCCAACGAGAAGTCGAGCCCTATAATCTTCGCCGAACCGAGGTCGCCGCCATCAATCGAGCCTGCCGATCCCTGCTGGTTCGATTTCATAGCCTTGATGCAGCCAAGGCCAAGGGACGCTTCGATCATCTCTGGATGGTGAGTGTGCTCAATGATCCGGAACGATTCCCTCACTTGGCCCCGCTGTCTTACGGAACCGCCGATCCGGTGACATTCGACCCGCGCCAATTTGAGCAGCAGCGCCGCATCGTGCGTTCCATCGTCGATGGCGTTATGCCGAAACTGAGCCTGCCGGGTTTGGTGACCACCTCAACGGAAGAAGTGGTCTGGATCGCCGACTGGTGCCATCGCAAGAATATCCCGTACCTCGTTGAACGAGAACAATTTCAGACCGCCCTGGTTGGCGATCCAGTCTGTTTTATGAAGATTGGAGGTGCGGCAGCGAGAACTCGAACCGTACGCCAGGCTAGATCTTAAATCCGGTTCGCTTCGACGAGTCGTCCATGTACTGGCAAGCGTATTTCACGTAATTGGCAGCCGACTCCTTGATCCAGGCGAGTTCGGCATCCGAGACCCCACGCCGCACCCGGCCGGGCGAGCCGAGAATGACGCTCTTCGGCGGAACCACTGTCCCCTCCACCACCAACGCGCCGGCGCCCACGACCGAGTCCTCCCCGATCACGGCGCCGTCCATGATGATCGCGCCCATGCCCACCAGCACCCGATCCTTGATCGTACAACCATGCAAGACCACGCTATGGCCGATGGTGACCTCATTCCCGATGACCAGCGGGTGAGTATCGTGCGTCACGTGCAGCATGCAAAGATCCTGCACATTGGTCCGATTCCCCATGCGGATATAATGCACATCGCCCCGGATCACGGCATTGAACCAGACACTACACTCCTCACCCATGACCACATCGCCGATAACGACAGCGGTGTCCTCGATGAAGCAGGAGTCCGGAATGGTGGGCTTAATACCCTTGAATGTTCGAATCACGGTGCGCACTGTAGGTGAAGCATGGCCTGGATTTCAAGACCAAGACGCGTTGACAGCCTTTTCAACCCTCCCGTAGACTGCCGCTCATGTCTACACCGTTGATCCAGCTTGATCGCAAGAAAGCCACCAAGAAAGCCGCGCAAACCAAGGCACCCGTTGCCGCCCGTAAAACCACCGTCGGTTTTGTCAATCTGGGCTGCTCGAAAAACCAGGTGGACTCCGAGCTCATGCTGGGCACGCTGGTTCACGACGGTTTCCAGCTGACCGACAACCCCAAGAAAGCTGAAGTCGTCATTATTAATACCTGCGGCTTTATCGAAGAAGCCAAGCAGGAATCGATCAATTCGATTCTCGAACATGGCAAACTGAAGAAGAAAGGCGCCTGCCGGGTCCTCATCGCCGCAGGCTGTCTGGCTCAACGCTATCAAGGTGATCTACTCAAAGAACTGCCGGAATTGGACGGCGTGGTGGGCACCGGGGAATTCGGGAAGATCGCAGAAATCTGTCGTAACCTCCTCACGCCCAGCAAACGCCAGCAACGACTCTGGATCAGCGAACCGCCCTACCTCTACGACGCGGACTCTCCGCGCCTACGGCTCGGCAAGCCGCACAGTGCCTATGTGAAGATCGCCGAAGGGTGTAACCGAAATTGCGCCTTCTGCGCCATTCCTATCATGCGCGGGAAACAGCGGAGCCGGTCGATCGAATCCATTGTGGCCGAAGCGGAGCGCCTCGCCGGCGAAGGCGTGAAAGAGCTCAACCTCATTTCCCAGGATACGATCAACTACGGCGTGGACCTGGGTATTCGAGGCGGTCTCACCTCGCTGCTTCGCGCGCTGGTGAAGATTCCGGACATTCGCTGGATCAGACCGTTCTACCTCTATCCCCAACAAGTCACCGATGATCTACTCGACCTCTATGCGGGCGAGGAAAAGATTACCAAATACATCGATATGCCGCTCCAGCACATCAACGACCGAATGCTGAAGCGCATGCACCGTCTGGGGAATCGAGCCGCCATCGAGAAACTCGTGGACCGCATTCGCACCCGCATTCCCGGCCTGACGTTCCGGACCGCCTTCATCGTTGGATTTCCCGGTGAAACGGAGAAGGCTTACCAGGAACTCAAGTCCTACGTGGCGGAATCCGGTTTCGACCGAGTGGCCGCATTTCTCTACTCGGACGAGGAAGATACGACAGCGGTGTCGCTGGACGACAAAATCGAGCGCAGCGTCATGGAAGAACGACGGAACGAACTGCTCGCCATCCAGGAAGGGATTGCCGCGGCACGCGGGCAGGATCGTATCGGTTCGGTCATGGAGGTCCTTGTGGAAGGGCCTTCGGAGGAAACTCCGTTGCTGCTGGAAGGCCGGCACGAAGGCCTCGCACCCGAGATCGACGGCGTCGTCTATATCAACGACGAGCCCGACCTTCTCACCCGCCCGCCCCGGGCGCGCCGAGACGCGCCCCGTCCCGTGCCTGGCGACCTCGTCAAGGTCGAGATCACGGATGCAGCCACGTACGATCTCGTCGGCCACATCGTCTCCTGACCTCACGCCACACCCGATTCCCGATCTGTGACACTCTTTGAAAACTGACGAAAGGGGCGTATCCGCATGGCAGCCACTCGTAAAGATTCCGTGGTGATTCTCATCCACTGCAAAGACCGGAAGGGCATTGTCGCCCGCGTGTCGGGATTCATTCACGACTTCGGCGGCAACATTCTCGACTCGGATCACCACACCGATGAGGAAACGAACGACTTCTTGATGCGGATGGAGTTCGCCACCGAGGGATTGCAGATTCCTCCCGACGAGATTTCCGCCGCCTTCGCCCCCATCGCCAAAATATTTGAGATGCGCTACGAGGTGCATCACTCCAGCCACCGCACGCGCGTCGGCATGCTCGTCTCGAAACAAGATCACTGCTTGGCGGACCTCCTCCAACGGCACCGTCGAGACGAGTTACGCATCGATGTTCCGGTCATCATTTCCAATCATGACACCTGCGCGGAGTGGGCCCACCTGTTCAAGATCCCTTTCGTGGTCTTACCGGTCACCAAGGAAACCAAGCCCCAGCAAGAGCAGCAAGTCATCTCGGCGTTGAAATCTCACTGTGTTGAACTCGTGGTCATGGCCCGCTACATGCAGATTCTGAGCGCCGACTTCCTCGCTCAAATCGGCTGCCCGGTGATCAACATTCATCATTCGTTTCTCCCGGCGTTCATCGGCGCGAACCCCTATCGGCAGGCCTACGAGCGGGGCGTGAAGATCATCGGCGCAACGGCCCACTATGCCACCCAGGACCTCGACGAGGGACCGATCATCGAACAGGATGTGATTCGCGTCGGACACCGGGATACCGTCGATGATCTGGTAAGGAAGGGACGCGACCTGGAAGAGATTGTCCTGGCACGCGCGGTGCGCCGGCATATCGAACATCGGGTGTTGGTGTATGGAAAAAAGACCGTCGTCTTCGATTAGGCAGGATACTGAAAGAGTCTGCTAGCGGGGGATGAGGCGAGCGCCCCATCCCCCGGTCTCTCACCTACACTTTCGCGGTCAGAAATAACGCATTGCCATGGCGATTGATCAAGATCAGAACATGGTCGCCCTTCTTGATCGCTGATGAGGCCTTCTCAAATTCCTTGACCGACTTGACCGGCTGGCGATTGATCTCTCGAATGACATCCCCTGCCATCAAACCGGCCTTTTCGGCGCCGCTCTCCGGCTCGACGCCCGTCACCACCACTCCCTGCGCCTTGCCTTTGATGCCCAACTCCTTCGCGGTCTCCCGGTCGAGATCCTGAACCGCCACTCCGGCAAAAGCATAGTCCGCTTCACCGGCTTCGGCTTTCGCAACCTTCGTCGTATCCAACTGTTCCCCGATCGTCACCGTGAGATCTTTCTCATGGCCGTCACGGATCACCTTGACGGGCACTTTCATCCCGACCCCTGTTCTGGTCACCAGGCGCTGGAGCGCCACCGCATCCTCGACGGATGCGCCTTGATACGCGATGATCACATCGCCCTGCTTGAGACCGGCCTGGTCAGCCGGCCCCTCTTCCTTCACGTCACTGACGAGCGCGCCCTTCGCGCTCTTAATTCCGAATGACTTGGCCAGGTCCTGACTGAGGTCCTGAATCCCGACACCCAGGTACCCACGCACAACCTTTCCGCTCTTGATCAGGCTTTCATAAATCGGCTTGCTCATGCTGGTCGGTACGGCAAATCCCACCCCCTGATACCCGCCGGTCTGTGAAAAGATCGCCGTATTGATCCCGACCAGTTCCCCGCGCGTATTCACCAAGGCACCGCCTGAGTTTCCTGGATTGATGGCGGCATCCGTCTGAATGAAGTCTTCGTACTGCGTGATGCCCATCCGGCCCCGCCCCAGTGCGCTCACGATGCCGAGCGTCACCGTCGAATTCAGCCCGAACGGGTTCCCGACCGCCAGCACATACTCACCGACTTGCAGCTTGGTGGCATCGCCCCACACCACCGTCGGCAGATTCTGTCCATCGATCTTCACCACCGCCAGATCGGTCTTGGGATCGGTTCCGACAATCGTGCCTTTGAAGTCGCGTTTGTCGGGCAAGGTGACCGTGACTTCCTGCGCGCCTTCGATCACATGGTTATTGGTCAGCACATACCCATCCGACGACACAATCACCCCGGAGCCCTGGCCGCCCCCACGATGTCCACGAGGCTCTCCCGGACCCTGCGGCCCGCGATAACCGCGCGGGCCGCCAGGCCCGCCGAAGAACTCTTCCATCCGATCGCGCAGTTCATCGGGAATCTTCCGCCCGTCGGAGACTTTCTCGCCCGTGATCGTCGTAATGTTGACCACCGCCGGGGTGACCGCCTTGGCGACCTCTGTAAACCCGTTCGCCCCCGGGGCGATTGGCAGCGCCACGGCGGTTGCCGCGGGCTGGATTCCGCTGGAGGCGTGGGAAGAGGGCAACGATTGACCACCCCAGGTCAGGACCGCTCCCACCGCGGCAATGGCAAGACCCGCAACGACTGCCTTCTGAACCAACTTCTTCATGGTTTCCTCCTCATGACAATGATACCGGTGAATAGATCGTTCTCGTCTTGATGTACGAGTGACCGTACCAGCCGGTGATGAGAAGGGGATTAGCTGCGAATTAGAAGTCGTTAAGCGGATGGGGTCGCTAGTGGGAGCGTAACCGTAAACGTCGACCCGACGCCCGGCTCACTGGTCACGTCGATACGGCCCTTGTGAGATTCGGCAATCCAGGTGCAAATCGCGAGTCCAAGACCCGTACCTTTCTTCGTATGGGCCCGGGCCCCATCGGTCCTGAAGAAACGATGGAAGATACGGGACAGATCATCGAGCGGGATGCCGATCCCTTGATCTCTGACCGACAGGCGCGCGCTCGGTCCTTCTGTGACGAGCGAGATCTCGACCTTTCCGTTGGGATGAGAGTACTTGATCGCATTCTCCACCAGATTCAGCAACAACTCGCGCAGCCGGAGTTCGTCGCCTTGGACGACGGCCGGCTGCACCGTGCCAAGCGTGACGGCGATGTTGCGATCCTGTCCGAGCAGCGTCGCCTGCCGGTGGATGTCTTCGACGAGCGACTCCAGGCCGACCGGCAGCGCCTCCATTCTCACCTCTCCCATGTCGGCACGGGAGAGGAAGAGCAGCTCGTCGACGATGCGCGTCATGCGATCGATTTCTTCCAGATTGCTTTCGAGGACGACTTGGTAGTCGCCCAACGGGCGGGAGCGCCGGAGCACCAATTCCGTCTCTCCCTTCATGACGGTCAACGGAGTCCGGAGCTCGTGGGACGCATCGCTGGTAAATTGTCGAATCTGGCGGAACGACACATCGAGCCGGCCGATCATGTCGTTGAACATGCTGGCCAAGCGCCCGATCTCGTCGGGAGAGGTCGAGACCGTCAAACGCTGGCTGAGATCGCCGGCGGCGATACGCTGGGCCGCCAGCGTGATGGCGTCGACCGGCCGCAGCGCACGGCCGGCCAGAAACCATCCGCTGGCCAATGACACCGCCAGCGCAATCGGCATCGTCACCAGCAACACCAGCAGCAGCCGGCGCAACGTGTCTTCGATCGATTCCATCGACGTCCCGACTTGTACAATGTAAAGCAAGGTTCCGCGATACATGATCGGCACGGACACGAGTCGGAGCGGCGGCTCCTTCGGATACTTCGCCGATTCAAACATGGATTTCCCGCTGAACGTCATTTCGAGCGCCGTGCGGCTGAGCGGCACTTCATGCTGCTTGATATTGGGAGAACGGAGCGTGATCGTTCCGGAAGGGCTGAAGATCTGGAAGAACTTGTCGATGCGCGCGAGCTCGGGAAACTGCGAGAGTAATTCCTCTTCGTCGATGAGCGGGAGAAACCCCCGCTCCTCAAGCGACCGGACCGCCGTGTTCGCGGTCTCTTCTAAGGATTGATCCACCGCATCGCGAAGACTCCGTGCCGTCACATTGTACAAGACCACGGAGAACACGATGAGGACGAGAGCCAGCGTGCTCCCGTACCAGAGCGTGAGCCGAAGTCGCAGTGGCATCAGTCGACTTTCAGCATATAGCCGCTGCCACGGATCGTATGGATAAGTTTTTTCGACCGGCCCCGGTCGATCTTGTTGCGGAGATAATTGACGTAGACATCGATGACATTGGTGAAGGTGTCGAAGTCCTGATTCCAGACATGCTCGGAAATCATCGGCCTCGTCAGCACCCGCCCGGTGTGCCGCATGAGATATTCCAGCAACGCATATTCCTTCAGCGTCAGCTCAATGCGTATCCCGCCCCGCGCGACCTCGCGGGTCGCCGGATTCAGCACCAAATCATCGATTTGCAGAATGCCGGGGCTCTCCGTCGCGCCCCGGCGCAACAACGCCCGGACTCGGGCCAGCAATTCATCGATCGCAAACGGCTTGGTGAGATAATCGTCGGCACCGGCGTCGAGTCCTTTCACTCGTTGATCGACCTGGGACTGCGCTGTCAGGATCATTACCGGCGTTTGAATCCGCTCACGACGAACGGCTTTAAGAATATCCATCCCTGACATCGACGGCAACATGAGATCCACGACGATCAAATCGTAGTTGGTCGCCAGGGCCATCTCAAGTCCCTTGGCCCCGTCCTCACAGAGATCGACGGCATAACTTTCTTCCTCAAGCGCGCGCTTGATGAAACAGCCGACCTTCGTTTCGTCTTCAACCACGAGGACACGCATACGCACCCCTTATTCGGACGGATTATAACAAACCTACGGGTGATGTTCTCGGCTAGTTGTCGTGTAGGGGATAGGGAGCAGCCCCTCGCTCCACGAAGGGCCGGAATTGACTACTTGGGCGTGTAACGAGTCACCGTCACGGGAGCGTAGGACAGCCGCACCCCGTCGGGCGCCCTGTGAGCCACCGTATGCCGCAGCCAGACGGCGTCGTTGCGGGTGGGAAAGTCGGCCCGATAATGCGCGCCGCGGCTCTCCTCGCGCGCGAGCGCTCCTGCGACAATGGTTTCCGCCAGTTCGACCAAGCATTGGAGCTCCAGCGCCTGGATCAAATCGGTGTTGAAGACTCGCCCCTTGTCCTGCACCGAGACCGCGGCCGCGCGCTGCTGCAGTTCACGAACCTTGCTTCCCGCCGCCGTCATCGACTCCTTTGTCCGGAAGATCCCGAGGTTCGTGCTCAAGGCCTCCCCCAGCTCCTGCCGCACCTGCCAGGCACGCTCTCCCCCACTCTGAGAGAGTAGCCGCTCAACTCTGGCTTGTTCGTCAGCGAGATGCTGCGGCGCCGGAGTCTCATGCCCCGTAGTTCCGGCATATTCACCGGCTCTTGTCCCGGCCCGTCGCCCGAACACGATCGTTTCCAACAGCGAATTGCCGCCAAGGCGATTGGCTCCGTGCACGCTGACGCAGGCACATTCCCCAGCCGCGAAGAGGCCCTGGATCGAGGTCTCGCCCCACTGATTGGCTCTGACTCCGCCCATTTGATAGTGCGCACCGGGCCGGATGGGAATCGGCGTTTCAACCGGATCGAGCCCGGCAAACTCCATTGCGATCTGACGGATTTGCGGGAGCCGTTCTAAGATTTTGTCCCGCCCGAGATGCCGGAGGTCCAGCAACACACACCCATCCACTCCTCGACCTTCGAGAATTTCCTGCCCGATCGCCAGGGAGACCGTCGAGCGGGTCGCCAGCTCCATTTGCTCCGGCGCATACCGCTTCAGGAACCGCTCCCCCAGCGTGTTGAGCAGATAGCCGCCCTCACCCCTCGCCCCTTCCGTAATCAGAATGCCAGTGTCTTTCAATGTGGTCGGATGAAACTGGACAAACTCCATGTCCATGAGCGGCGCCCCGGCGCGATAGGCCAACGCCATTCCGTCGCCGGTATTGATCACGGCGTTCGTGCTGGTCAAAAACACACGGCCGCTGCCGCCGGTCGCAAGGATGACGGCCTTCGCCTGCAGCATCCGTAAGCCGCCATGCACCAGATCCCACGCGATGACTCCCCGACAGACCCCGGCTTCGACCACGAGCGCGGTGACGTACCATTCTTCATAGACCGTAGTGCGCCGTTTGAGAATTTGCTCATAGAGCGCATGCAGCAGCGCGTGTCCGGTGCGATCCGCCGCGTAGCACGTGCGCGGAAAGCCGGCCCCTCCGAACGGTCGCTGGGCGATGCGGCCGTGGGCATCACGACTGAAGATCACGCCCATTCGCTCCAGCTCGAGGATATCTCCTGGAGCCTCCCGGCACATCGCCTCGATGGCATCCTGATCGCCGAGATACAACCCCCCTTTCGCCGTATCGAAGGCATGGGCTTCCCACGAATCACTCTCGCCGAGCGCGGCGTTGATCCCGCCCTGAGCTGCCACCGAATGGCTACGGACCGGATGGACTTTTGAGATCAGGACTACATCCAAATTAGTCGGGGCCGCTAAGGCCGCGCGCATCCCTGCCAGACCGGCTCCGACGATGAGAATGTCATGCACATGTGTTCGTTGAGTCGTCATCAAGCCCCACAGGAATGGGAAGAATGCCCTTTATCTCCTGTACTTACAGAACTATCCACCCCCAAGGCAAGCAGCGGCGACGTCGGGCCGTGGGATATTGGAAATGGAGCAGCGCCATGGTACTCTCCTCCGGCTCATGTGCCATTCGTAAACTATCTGATAGCGAGCGGATCGAACGACCATGCCTCAACCTGATTTTCTGCAACCGACCGATCTCTTCCCGCAGCGCCATATCGGCCCGTCGGAAGACGACATCCGCGACATGCTGGCCGTAGCCGGCATGCCCTCGCTGGAACATCTCTGCGATGTCACGGTCCCCCAGGACATCCAGCTGAGAAAGCCGCTGAACTTGCCGTCGCAGCGAGGGGAGCAGGCCGTGCTGGGCGAGCTGAAACAGATGGCCGCCAAAAATCGTGTCTACCGTTCGCTCATCGGCACGGGCTATTACCATTGCATCACGCCCGGCGTGATCCAGCGGAATATTCTGGAAAACCCCGGCTGGTACACCCAATACACGCCCTATCAGGCCGAAATCGCCCAAGGCCGCCTCGAAGCGCTGGTGAATTTTCAAACGATGGTCGGAGATCTGACCGGGTTGCCCCTGGCCAATGCCTCCTTGCTGGACGAGGCGACTGCCGCCGCAGAAGCCATGGCCATGTGCTTGGCTATCACTCGCTCCCGGGGAGAGGAGCGGACCGAATTCTTTGTCTCGCAGGATTGCCATCCGCAGACCCTCGCGGTGCTCCAAACCCGCGCTGAACCCCTAGGGATCACCATTCGCTCAGGCCCCAATGCCTCGATCAAGTGCACGGATAAAACCTTATGCGGATTGTTGCTCCAATACCCGGGGAGTGACGGCTACGTCGGTGACGTCAGCGGCCTGGTCGCTCAAGCCCATGAGGCGGGAATACTCGTGGTCGTCGCCACAGACCTACTGGCCTTGACACTCTTGCGTGCACCGGGAGAGTTCGGCGCCGACATCGCCGTGGGCTCCAGCCAGCGGTTCGGTGTTCCTATGGGATTCGGCGGACCACATGCCGCGTTCTTAACCACCAAGGAAGAATTCAAGCGCCAGATGCCCGGCCGCATCGTCGGGGTCTCGAAAGATGCGACTGGCAATACGGCCTACCGGTTATCCCTCCAAACACGCGAACAACATATCCGGCGGGAAAAGGCCACGAGCAACATTTGTACGGCCCAGGTGCTCTTGGCCGTCATGGCCGGCATGTACGCGGTGTATCACGGCCCCGACGGTCTGCGCCGCATCGCGCAGCGCGTGCACGGATTGACACTGATGCTCGCCGAGGGCTTGCGCCGTCTCGGCTTCGACGTAGGTCCGGAATTGTTCTTCGATACGTTGCGCGTCCGCGCGCCCAAGAACCAGGCCGATCTGATCCGCGTCAGAGCGACTGAACGGTACATCAATCTCCGGACCCATGAAGACGGATCCCTCGGGCTCTCACTCGATGAAACCAGCACCGAGCACGAAGTCGGAACGCTCTTGGAACTCTTCGTCGGCCATGACCGCCTGCCCTTCCAGGTCATCGACCTCGCCAGCGCGGTTGAGACCGGCTATCCCAATCCATTGGCACGGACTAGTTCCTATCTCACACATGAGATTTTCAATCGCTATCATTCCGAGCATGAGATGTTGCGCTACTTGCATCGGCTTCAGGGGAAGGATCTGTCGCTCACGCATTCGATGATTCCGTTGGGCTCCTGCACCATGAAGCTGAACGCAACAGCGGAAATGCTCCCCGTCACCTGGCCTGAATTTGCCCATCTCCATCCTTTCGCGCCGGTAGAACAGACGCAGGGGTACCAGGAATTGTTCCGGCAGCTGGAGTCCTGGCTGGCGGAGATTACGGGATTTGCCGCCATCTCGCTCCAGCCCAACGCCGGCTCCCAGGGTGAATATGCGGGACTGATGGTGATTCGTGCGTACCACCGGGGACAGGGTGCGCCCCATCGGGATGTGTGCCTCATTCCTGTGTCGGCCCACGGCACCAACCCCGCGAGTGCGGCGATGGCCGGGATGACGGTGGTCGTCGTGGCCTGCGACAAACAGGGAAATGTGGATCTCGCCGACCTGGAAGCGAAAGCCGTGCAGTACCGCGACCGGTTGTCGGCCTTGATGCTGACCTACCCCTCAACGCATGGGGTCTTCGAAGCGGACGTGCGGCGGATCTGCCAGATCGTCCATACTCATGGCGGGCAAGTCTACATGGACGGGGCCAACATGAACGCACAAGTGGGACTCTGTCGGCCCGGCGACATCGGCGCCGACGTCTGCCATCTGAATTTGCACAAAACGTTTTGCATCCCGCACGGCGGCGGCGGCCCTGGCATGGGGCCCATAGGCGTCGCCAGGCATCTCGCGCCCTACCTCCCGGGGCACCCGGTGACGGGGCAGGGAAGCCGCGAGTCGATCGGTCCCGTGTCCGCAGCCCCGCACGGAAGCGCAAGCATTCTGCCCATCTCCTGGGTCTACATCGCCCTCATGGGCCAGGACGGTCTCAAGAAGGCCACGCAAGTCGCCATCCTCAATGCCAACTACATGGCCAAGCGGCTGGAGAAGCACTACTCCATCGTCTATACGGGAACGACGGGACATGTCGCGCACGAATTCATCCTCGATCTGCGCCCCTTTAAAGAAACCTCCGGCGTCGAAGCCATGGACGTCGCCAAGCGCCTCATGGATTACGGCTTCCATGCACCGACCGTATCGTTCCCGGTCGCCGGCACCTTGATGATTGAACCGACGGAGAGCGAAGGGAAAGCGGAATTGGACCGGTTCTGTGACGCGATGATCGCGATTCGTGCGGAGATCCAAGACATCACCGACGGGCGTCAACCCCGTACCAATAATGTGCTCAAGAATGCACCGCACACGGCAACCACCGTCACAGCCACGGACTGGAATCGTCCCTATACGAGAGAGCAAGCGGCATTCCCAACTCCAACTGTCAGAGCCAACAAATTCTGGCCGGCAGTCAGCCGCATCGATGAAGCCTACGGGGATCGCCATTTGATCTGCACCTGTCCTCCGATGGACAGCTACCAACCTTGATCCGTGGCATGGGTTCTTGCCTATACATGGAATGACCGTCACGATCTCCACCCGCACAGCCTTGGCTATCCTGTGTTGTCTCGTGCTGGGGGCACCAGGCAGTTGGGCACAATCCCCGCCGGCCCGCACAACCACTGTCGACATGCAAGCGGGGCAGAGCTATCGCGCCGGCACCCGCGTTCGCGTGCCAAACGGCGTCGCTTCTTTTCTCATTCCAACAGGATGGCGCGGTGAGCAACTGGACAACCTGGCCGCCGTCCTCCTGGTCTCAGAAAAGGAGGCGGGATTTGTCCTCGCCTTCGCAATTCTCAACCAGACAGAGGATGACCTCTTTGCCCTACTCGGAGAACCGCAACCAATTTCCGAGACACTGGTGTTTGAGCCGGCAGGACCCGTCGCCCGCAAGGGGAGCACATTCACGGCAACCTACGTGGCAGGCTCCTTAACTGGTCGAGGCATGGCGATCATGGGACCAGACTTGCAGGGAATTCTTTTTCTCCATGCAAGGCCGCAAAAGGAACCATCGATACCCCTCTCCCTCCTCGACCAACTGGCTGATCATGTGCAATTCATCCCGGCCGCGGGCAGCTCACCGTCTCCGTAAGTTCGCCCTCACCGCGAACGGCCTAACAGTTCTGCCACTCCCGGACAGCCTGACAAACTGCATTCACCCGTTGGCCCCTTCAATTGTACAAAACTGTCGCTTGCCGCTCCCCTTCTTTTGGGGCATTGTGCGATCGACCCCGCTTCGGCGATAACGGATCTTCACCACAGGGAGATGTTGAGACCATCATGCCTCAAATATTGAATTTCAGCGAGCACGCCAACGACGAAGAAGTCAGCTACCTCACCACGCTGTTGCTCTATCATCTCGTCGAGCGCTGCGGCGGTCAAATCCAATTCACCGTGAACGACGTGAATCAAGTCCGCGAAAACCTTTCGACCAAAATGGTTCAAATCCAACTCGGCGACGACGTCCGACTCCGCATCATCGATCGTGTGCCGGAACTGCAATAGTCACAGGTTTCGGCGCCACCCTCCCCATAGTTGTCCCGCGACGGCTCCAAAGAGAACATGACGACTAGGAGCTGACTACAGTAGACTATAGTTCCTATGCTGCACATTTCCTCACACGTCATTATCCCTGATTCAGAAATTCAGCTTCACGCGATGCGTTCGCAAGGAGCCGGCGGACAGAACGTCAATAAGGTCTCGACCGCGATCCATCTCCAGTTTGATATCAAGGCGTCTTCCCTGCCTCCGTTTTACAAGCAGGAATTGTTGAAGCTCAAAGACCACCGTGTGTCGCAGGATGGGGTTATTACGATCAAAGCTCAGCAGCATCGGACGCAGGAACGGAATCGGGAGGATGCGCTGGAACGGCTCTGCCTCTTGATCAAGAGCGTGGCCGTCCCTCGCAAGACGCGACGAGCCACAAAACCGACAAAGGGTTCTCAGACCAGGCGGATCGAAAGTAAAAAGAAGCAGGGACGGCTGAAGGCACTGAGAAGCACGATTGAGTAAGCTACCTCAACCGGAACATCAGAAGCCAGTTATACCCTCGTAGGATGTTCAAAAAGGCCGTTCAGCAAGGCCGCAGCGAGTGAAGGACCGAGGCGTACCCTCTGGGGTACGTTGAGGGTCTGAACGATGCGAGAACGCCGCTGGCGGCCTTTTTCAACATCCGTCAGTCCACCGATGCCAGCGACCCAAGAATGTTATACCCACCATCCACGTAGATCACCTCACCGGTAATACCTCGCCCCAGCGAACTGACGAGAAACAACGCGGTGTCACCGACTTCCCCTTGCTCGGTTGCGCGGCGCAACGGGGCAAACTCTTTGTGGTGATCGACCATTTTGCTGATGCCGGACACTCCCCGGGCAGCCAATGTTTTAATCGGCCCGGCAGAAATCGCGTTCACGCGGATGTTCTTAGGACCGAGATCGTTCGCCAAGTAGCGGACAGTGGCTTCCAGCGCGGCCTTGGCCACGCCCATGACATTGTAGTGCGGCACGACACGTTCTGCGCCGAGGTAGGTCAGCGTGACGACGGACCCGCCATTGGTCATAAGAGGCAGCGCGGCGCGTGTCACGGCGACCAGTGAATAGGCGCTGACGTCTAACGCCGTCGCGAACCCCTGACGCGTGGTGTTCACAAATTGCCCCGTGAGTTCTTCACGAGGGGCAAAAGCAATGGAGTGAACGAGGAAATCGAGCGTGCCGACTTCTTTGCCCACGTTCTGCATCATGGTCGCAATCTGCGCGTCATCGCCGGCGTCACAGGGAAACGCCTTTGCGCCGGGCATCGTCGCGACGAGTTCTTCCACATTCTCCCGCAACCGTTCATTCTGGTAGTTGAACATGAGCGTGGCGCCTTGACTGGCGGCAGACTGGGCAATGGCCCAGGCGATACTGTGCTTGTTGGCGACGCCAATAATGAGCCCTTTTTTGCCACTCAATAACATAATTGTGGGTACTCCTTGCGCTTAACGAGAAGACGACTGTTGCGTGGCACGCCTGAAGGTCTTCACCTCATGACCAATTACGATTGATGTGTGACGATCGAGAAAGCCAGGCAACCGATGGCTGAAGATAGCACGATTTGCGGAGCGGTTCTAGGAGGGTGGGTTGAGAGGGGGGCGACTTAGTTTCCTTTGTTTCCCACGGCATGGAGCTGTGCGACCACCTTGGAGGCTTCCGGAATAAAGTCGTCGAGTTGTTGCGCCCTCGCCAGCGTCAATGCCTCCGTCGCGAGCGTCACGGCATCCTGATGGCGGCCTCGCTTACAATAGCTCTTTGCCAGGCTGATCCGCGCGTTGACGGCTTCCGGCACCTCGTGAATGACATGACGAAGCACCTGTTCACCCTTCTCCGGATCGCCGCCCAGCATAGAAGGAAGTCGTACCAGTAGCGTTCCTCTGGCAGAGAGGGCATCGAGATGATCGGGCTTGAGTTCGAGAGCCCGATTGAGCTCCTTCATCATGCGTCGAAATCCAAACACGGAAGACAGGCTCATCTCGCCGTCGATGCGCATCAATTCCCCGAGATTGCAGAACAAGGCAAAGTGGGCATCGGCAGACTGCTCGTCAGCCGCAACGGCTTGCTCCCCCAAGGACTGCCCCTTCTCGTAGAGAGCCGCTCGAGTAGCTCGGTCCGGCGCAATCCGCCCGTCGTGGCAGGCTTGCAAGGCTCCGGCAATGAAGTCCTGGGTAGTCGGCTGGGCCTCGCCGGAGGTCATGCTCCCAATCCAAAATGCGATTGATGCGAAGATGACAAGACCGACTCGCTGCATGACTCCTCCTAGAGCGGGAAGCACAATCGTCGGTTTTTATACAGCAAGGCCGGTGCCAGGGACAAGCGAGAAAAAGCATCTGAATTTGTTTCATTTTACCATCCGGCTCCGTCTAACTCCAGACGTCCTGTGGCAGGAAGAAAACAGGCTGCGGTGAAAATACAACAACTAGGGGGTGAGGCAAACGTTATCGTGACGTGATGACAAGGGTACTATTCTCAACGTGGACCGATGAAATCTGCGGGGGGAGCTGGAATTTTTCACGATTCTGGGGGGACTCAAACAGCTGGGCAACCACATGGCCGAGCGTAGCTTGTGGAATCGGTAAGGCTCCGAGCTTCCCCGCCGTCGGGGTCAGACGCACATATCCATCTCGGGTCTCCAAGGTCCCATCAAGCTGTAGGGAAATATCTTTCCGGTAGATGTGAAACAGGGCGTAGGCTTTGAGTTGATTGCCGGCCAGATTCATCCGGACGTCTTTCAGCGCGGACTGGACCTCTTCAACGGTCGCCGCACTTCCGGCTGGGACAGAGAGCCCGGCCTGCTGGGCTTGATGGGCTGACGCAATAGCAAGGTTGTCGCGCATCCATTGATTGAGCTCGGCTTCACTCAGCGCGACGTGGGCCGCGCGGTTGGTCTGGATCGACTGTTGGAGCAAGGCCATTTTCTCGGCCACTCGGTCGGCAGCCTGGGGATCCGATTGTATCGGCAAGGCCGGGGCTTGCCGGAGAATCGCGAGCAGCACCCCGAGGGTCATTGTCAGGGACATCCACGGAAGCACGCGGAACATCCGGCCGATCCTATTGCGCTGGGGAGAGACGATATCGACTGGTTCGCTGGTCTCCAGGGAAGCCCGCACTGATGGCGCTGGAACCTTGTACTTCGCAAACACGATCCCGCACCGGAGACACTCAAGGTCTCCCTGCTGATCGACTCCGCACCTCGGACAGGTCCTCACGGGATGCGGTGTGAGTGGCAATGATGCATGCATGCCTCGACTGTAGTCGAGACTGATTGTCCTGACAAAGAAAACGATAAAAACTCACATGTCGGGAACCGCCGATTGGCCGGCGAGGGATTGAAGCGCTCGAAACGCGGCGAGCATGTCTGCATACCCGTAGTGGGCATTGCGGCCGCTGGGATTAGGCAAGAGAAAGATTGGCACCCCGGCAATATCGCTGCTGGTGGGGCCCAAAGGAATCCGTGCCGGTAAAGATAGTTCTGACCCGTACATGATGCGGTAGATCGTGATGCCCAGCAGCGCCACAATGCGTGGCCGATACTTCCGAACTTTTCGGGTCAGGGCCGCCATACCGTTACGATATTCTTGGGGCGAAAGACTGTCGATCCCGCGGCTTGGGCGGCCGACGATATTCGTCAGGCCAAGTCCCCAATCAGGAAGTCTTTGATCTTCCTTGAACGTCAGTGGCTCTGTGACCAGCCGAGACTCATGGAGCAGCTTCCAGAAACGATTGGAAGGGCCGGCGAAATGATGTCCCATCTGAGCAGACCGCAGACCAGGATTGATCCCGACAAAGAGGATCCTCACGCCTGGTTGAATACGGTCGGACAGTCTCGCTCCTCTGTCCACGTCACCCCCGATCTTGATTGAGGCAGTTTAGTGGGGACTCAGCCAATCCGCCACAGGAATAAGAAGGAATTCCCCTTCATTGCTGGATTAGAGGAGCTACGGAACTATCTGAATATATAGATAAACTACACGCGTAGAACATTCGGCATGCGGCTTGCTCAATACCTGGGCAGTGCCCGATTAGCGGCACGAATCTCAACAACCTTTCTGGAGGGATTTACTATGAAGAGCATGTTGATGACAGTCATGGCAGTGGCAGTGGCCGTTTCGTTCAGCGCCCCTTCCTTCGCCGGCGAAGAGAAGAAGGACAAGAAGGATGAGAAGAAGGGTGGCCACGTGATGGTCTATGGCGAAGAGAAGAAGGACAAGAAAGACGAGAAGAAGGGCGGCCACGTGGTGTTCGGCGAAGAGAAGAAGAAGGACGAGAAGAAGGACAAGTAACTTCCGTCCATTTGGCGAGGCTAGCTGGCTTGAGAGGTTTCCCGCTTCACGCGGGAGACCTCTCGGGCGGTTCCCCTACCGCATCGACTCTCTGATATAGACCGCCTGCAATCCCACAATCGTCTTGGCATCCCGGATCGTCCCGTCTTCAATCTTTCTGATCGCGCCGGCCAACGACATCTCAATCACGTCCAGTACTTCATCCCGATCGAGCTGTTGCCTTCCCTGCATGAGCCCCGTCGCTTTGTAGACGTGAATCACTTCGTCGGCAAACCCCGGCGCGGTGAAAATGCTGGAAAGCAGCGAGAGCGTCGTCGCCCGATAGCCGATCTCTTCTTCCAATTCTCGCGCCGCACAGCTCAGCGGATCTTCTCCTGGATTGAGCTTGCCCGCGGGAATCTCATAAATAAACCCGCCGGCTGCGTGGCGGAACTGACGGATCAGCACCACCGTGCCATCGTCTTTCATCGGAACGACGGCCGATGCGCCGGGATGGCGAATCGTTTCCAGATCGACCGTCACGCCGTTCGGCAAGGTGACCGTATCGATGTTCAGCGTGACGATCCGGCCTTTGTAGATATGCTTGGTCACGGCCTGTCCGTTACGTGCTCTTGGGCTTTCGATAGAACGGTGTTTTCACAATCTGCGCGGGGACGGCTTTCCCTCGAATATCAATCGTGATCCGCGTGCCGATGGCCGACAGTGCACATGGCACATAGCCCAGACCAATCCCCTTCTGCAGGATCGGTGAAAGATTTCCGCTGGACACCTCACCGATGGGTTCGGAGGAGCGGGCATCCAGAATCTTGCACCCATGTCGAGGTACAGCCTTTTCCAATAATTCAAATCCGACAAAGCGCTTGGCCGGTCCGCCGTCCTTCTGCGCAACCAGTTTCGCACGCCCGGCGAAATCACCCTTCTCGACGCTCACCGCCCACTCAACGGCCGCCTCGATCGGAGTGGTCGTTTCATCGATGTCGTTGCCGTAAAGGAGATAGCCCATCTCCAGGCGAAGCAGGTCACGCGAGCCTAATCCGGCCGGCTTCAGTCCTTTCGAAGCTCCTGCTTCAACGATCCGCTCCCACAGCAGCCCGATACGATCGGACGGGGCATACAACTCATACCCAAGCTCACCGGTATAACCGGTCCGCGCGATGAGAGTGGGAATCGACGCCAGCGTCGCCTCGCAGGTGTGGTGCAGCTTCAGGGTCGTCACCGCCGCACCGCCCAAGGCAATCATAATCTCCTTGGACAAAGGCCCCTGAAGAGCGATTTGGGCCATCTGATCCGAATAGTCTTCCAGCACGACATTCGTATCTCGCGGATGTGCCTGCAGCCAGGTCAGCACCTTGCCACGATTCGACGCATTGACACAGAGCAGATAGTCCTCCTGCTTCAACCGGTAGACAAAGATGTCGTCCTTGATGCCACCCTCGTCGTTGCACACCATGGAATAGTGCGCCTGGCCGACCGCCAGCTTGGCCGCATCATTCGTCGTAACCGATTGGAGAAACGCCAGTGCGCCGACTCCCGATACCATCAGCCGGCCCATATGGCTCACGTCAAAGAGTCCGGCCTTGCTGCGGACGGTATGGTACTCGTCCAGTACGCCCGAATACTGGATAGGCATCTCCCAGCCGGCAAAATCGACCAACTTAGCCCCGGCAGCGCGATGTTGCGCAATGAGTGGCGTCTGTTTCATCGGTTTGACCGGTTACTGCACTCCAAGTAATTCGACATCGAACACGAGCGTGGCATGAGGAGGAATGAGCCCACCGGCTCCACGTGCCCCGTAGCCGAGGTTCGAGGGGATCGTCAGCTTGCGCTTGCCGCCTATTTTCATCCCTTGCACACCCTCATCCCAACCCTTGATCACCTGGCCCACACCGAGCCGGAACGAGAAGGGCTGTCCACGGTCCACGGAACTATCGAACTTCTTTCCATTCGTGAGCCAGCCGGTGTAATGAACGGAGACCGTCTGTCCCGCCTTCGCGGTGTCACCGGTCCCCACAACTTGATCGATGTATTGCAAACCGGATGGCGTCGTAATCTCTTTCCCTTCCGATGCCGATGATTCGCTCCCGCTCATGCTGCCTCCTACTCCCATAGATGGACTACACGTCACGATGATTGCGCCGAACACGATGGCTCGAAATAGTTTATTCATTGCGCCCCTGCCTTGGATGCCGGTTGGGCAAACAGCGCCATGCTGGCGGTGTACCCGTGAAGAAAGTTGCGCCCGCCGACCGGGCCGATCTCGCCTTGAGCAAAAAACCCGGCCACCGGAATCTGCCCCAATCGCTCCGTCAGTACGCCCGAATCATGATGCGGACGCCCGAACAGCCCCTGACCACGCCCGCAGCAGCTAAACACGAGGGCCCCGAGCGGTGCGTTCGGATGCCGCGCGCGATCGGCCGCGAGTAGCAAATGGAGATCTTCGCTCGCCGACTTGGCATCGCGAAGGTGAAACTGGACCGTCTGTCCTTCCTGCACCACATCGCCGATGGCCACCGCACCGGTCGTTTGGTCGGCGCCCACCAAATTGCGGACGAGAAAGTCGCCCAGTTCAAACCGATTGCGATGCTCGTCGATCACGATGCCGACGTGAAGTGCCCGATGCGCCCGGCGCCGATCGTCGCCTCCGAGAGACTCGAAGACCGTTTGAAGCCGCGTCAATGCCGGCGTGCCGCCCATCTCGTGCACGAGATTGTGCTCCGCTTTCGTGACCACGTAGCGCTCGCCGATCGGGCGGCAACCTTGCGAGATGACCGGTCGCACCTCAATCGGGCCGCTGATCCGAACCCCAACCAACCCGCTCTCAAAGGTTTGCCGTCCGAGAAACAGCCGATTCTCACCGGCATCTTGCCCGCCGCCGGCCAATCCGCCGATCGCCGCTGTGCCCGGATAGCGCTCTTCCAAGAGACTCAGGACATCCTGCATCGGAGTGGAGAACGGATCTGCGAGGAGGAGAAACGTGCCCTCTTGCCCGTCGGACTCAGGCCAGCCTGGCAACGAAAATTGATCCTGGGTTTGCGAGAATGACAGTCGGACGGGAGTGAGGCTGACACCGGGAAGGCAGGCCGTCCACAGGGTGACGGCGGGAGACGTTTCCAATTCCTCCGCCCCGGCAATCACGCCTTCGCCGCTACAGCCGAGCGACACTCTCGCGCCCAACACATCCGTCATCGTCTCGGCGAGCAACTCAGCACGAGACACATGGTGCGAAGAAAAGAACACGAACGCAAGATCGGGCGTGACGCCGCCCAACTTGGCACTCACCTCATCCACCAAATCACGAGCGGCGGCTTCCGTATCGGGATTGCGGGACACCGCGGAAACGAAATGGAACGTTGCGGCCTGGATGGGGGATGTCGGAGACAAGCTGGGCATGGAGATCGTTGTCCCGTTACACGCCGGGATTCATGCGTTCGGATCGGTCACTCGCCAATTTCTTGTAGTACCGCCAGAGATACGAGTGATAGTCGTCGAGCTGCGCCAGCAAGTAATGCAATTCGGTGGGATCTTCCGTCTCCAGCGCACGCGTCATCCGCGTCTTGAGAAACTCGGCAAAGGCCTCCGTCTTCTCCACCGCCGTCAGAAGACGCAATCCGCCGCCAATTTGATACTCATTCATCGAAGCACACTCCTCGGCTCTATAGTTTCAAGGCAGGATAACGAGCCACCGGCGAGAATTGCAAGCGCCCAATTTCACCATATCTATCCGGACTCGCTTCGCGGGCGATGGAGCGCGCTCGTCTAGATCAACTCAGCATTCAGAGGCCTGCGAAGCCCCTCCATTATCCCTTCCCCCGAATATCAGGGTCGTGATCCGGAGGCTAAAGCCCTGAGCCGATCCAGATTGATGGCCTCTACGCGATGGTCATCGCGTCCGACCACCGTCGTCGCCATGGTGAGGGCGTTGAGAATGGCTTCTTCAGTGGCTTCAACCGTCGCCGCGATCATGGGGTTCAGATGGGTGTCGGCGAGATGGGTCAGTGTATAGGTGGGTTCTTTGGGATAGTGCGGGATGACATTGGCAGTGGAGAAGGCGAGGATGAAATCACCGCTGCCATGGCGTGCGGTCGAACCCGTGCGGGCGAGGCCGAGTGCGGCCCGCTTGGCCAGCCGCGTAAGCTGGCGACTATCGAGCGGAGCATCGGTGGCGATGACGATGATGATCGAGCCTTCGCTCTGGCCGGGCGAGAGGGCTTCCGCTACCGCTTGGGGCGCTGCATACTGTTTCCCAACGGGCACACCTCCCACGACAAGTTCCGGTCTCCGGCCGTGGTTCGCATTGACCAACACGCCAATCGTATAGCCGCCTTCTTTTTCAGGCAATGCGCGCGATGCCGTGCCGATTCCGCCTTTGAACCCGTACGAGACCATGCCAGTGCCGGCCCCGACAGTTCCTTCTTTGACCGGGCCGCTGTTCGCGCTGTCGAGCGCAGCGATGACGTCCTGCTCAGACACGTGACGGCCTTGAATGTCATTCAGGCGCCCGTCATCGCATTCGGCCACAACCGGCGTGAGGGTATCATCCTCGATACCGATCGCCGGATATTGTTTGATCATCCAGCTCATGACGCCGTTCGCCACCCGTGGCACATTGAGCGTGTTCGTCAGCGCGATAGGATATTCCAGAAAACCCGACTCCGCTACCCAGGCCAGACCGGTCATCTCTCCCGTGCCGTTGAGGACGAAGGAGCCGGCCGCCACCTTCTTATGCCACACATCTTCGCGCGGAACGATGACCGTCACGCCCGTGCGGACCGGCCCCTGTCCCGGCTTCAACGCCCCCTCCCCGGAGATGAGGGTCTGGTGCCCAACTCGGACGCCAGGCACATCCGTGATCGCGTTAAATTGACCGGGCGCATAGTTCCCGACAATGATTCCCAACTCGCGCACTCGCTGTCGCGCGTCGGTCCCCTCTGCCGCGCCGGCCATCGACCAGCCGCTTAGTCCGGCGAGGCAAACGGCTACTGCCAGCGCCACTCGCCTCCTAGATCTCATAGCTCGATCCTCGATGCGGAATAGTCACGTCGATGGAGGGATGTTCACTCTGAATCGCCACGCCTAACGACAGGGCCTGCTTCTCTTCGCCGTGAACGATAAAGACTTTGCTGGGGAGCGGATTGATGGCACGTACGTAGGCCAGGAGATCGTTACGGTCAGCATGGGCCGAGAGTCCGTTGAATTTCACGACCTGCGCTCGCCGTTTCGTCGGCACCCCAAAGATCGGCACCACGTCCCAGCCTTCGACGAGCTTGCGCCCCAGCGTGTGCTCGGCTTGAAAGCCGACGAACACGATGACGTTGGCTTCATCTTCAATGGCGTGTTTCAAATGATGGAGGACACGGCCTCCCTCACACATGCCTGAAGAGGAGATAATAATCATCGGCCCCTTCATCGCATTGAGTCGTTTGCTGTCGTCCGGCGACGAGACAAAGCGGATATAGCGCGATGCGAAGGGATCGCCGTCTTCCGTAAACGTGCGGTAGGTTTCCTCGTCATAGCATTCAGGATGACGGCGAAACACCTCGGTGGCCCTGGATGCCAGCGGAGAATCAATATAGATGGGGATCGGATCAATACGATCCTCGGCGACGAGTTCTTTGATCCGCATGACGAGCTCCTGCGTTCGCCCGACGGCAAAGGCCGGCACGATGATCTTGCTCTTGTGCGCTTTGGCGTGGGCGATTAGTTCCTCAGCCTTTGTTTTCATCGCCTCGCCGGCTTGGTCGTGCAGACGGTCGCCGTAGGTCGATTCTAGAATGAGCACGTCACAGGAAGGTGGCGGTTCGGGATCGCGCAGAATCGGCATATGCGATCGGCCCAGATCGCCGCTAAAGAGGACGGTGGCCGTATTTCCTCGAACCGTATACTTCACACGGACCGCGGCCGATCCGAGGATATGCCCGGCATCGTGAAACGTCGCCGTGACTCGGGGGGCAATCTTGACCGCATCATGATAACGCTCGCCGACAAAACGCCTGGTGATGTCCTCGACGTCATCGCTATCGAATAGGGGCTGCACGCACTTCTTGCCCCTCCGCCGCTCTTTTTTATTCACATAGCGGCAGTCGCTTTCCTGAATCCTGGCCGCATCCTGCAACATGATCGCGGTGAGATCCGCGGTCGCGCGCGTGAGGTGGACTTTGCCGGAAAAGCGCTGTTGCATCAACATCGGCAGGGCACCGGAATGATCAATGTGAGCGTGCGAGAGGAGGACGGCGGACAATCCCTTGGGGTCAAAGCCGAGTTCACGATTCTGGATTGCCGCTTCTTCCCGCCTGCCTTGAAACATGCCGCAATCCAACAGAAGCCGGCAGATGGACGTCTCGATCAGGTGTCGGCTCCCAGTCACCGAACGCGCCGCGCCATGAAAGGAGAGTTTCATTCCTTCGGCCTCACATCATGATTACGGGCAATTAAATCCCATGCTTCCTGCGCAGTTTCCGCATAGTGGAAGAGCCTCAGGTCTTGAGGCCCAATCAGTCCTTCATCCACAAGGAATTCCCAACTGATCAACCGCTCCCAGAATGCCCGACCAACCAGCACAACGCTGACCCCGGTCACTTTGCCGGTTTGGATGAGAGTCAATGTTTCAAACAATTCATCGAGCGTGCCGAACCCCCCGGGAAATGCAACCAGGGCTTTCGCACGAATGAGAAAGTGCATCTTACGAAGGGCGAAATAACGAAACTGAAAACACAACTCTGGTGTGATGTAGGGATTCGGTCGCTGCTCGTGCGGCAGGGTAATGTTCAACCCGATGGACTTGGCCTGCACGTCTGCCGCTCCACGGTTAGCCGCTTCCATAATGCCCGGCCCCCCGCCGGTCACGATGGCATAATCACATCGCCCGTCGATCTGGCAGGAACTGGATACTAGCCGGGCAAATTCTCGGGCGACATCGTAATACTTGGAGAGCTCTCGTTGGCGCTTGGCGACGGCAACTTGTCGATGGCGTGACGGATCCTCCGGATGTTCAGCCAATTCTCGTTCGGCAGTACGCAAGGCCACCGCTGCGGCGACGGGCTCCTGCAATCGTGCGCTGCCGAATACCACGATTGTGGATTGAATCCCCTGCTCCTTCTGAATGAGTTCGGGCTTGAGCAATTCAAGTCCGAGCCTCAGAGGGCGCAGCTCTTCCCTCTGCATGAATTCGGTATCACGATCGGCAGGGATATAAGACGAAGAAGCGAGAATGTCGTCGGAGAGGGAATGATCTTCAGGAGAATCCATGACCGGCATTATAAACGGAGGAGTAGGGGGGCAGCAAATGGAGAAACGGTCGTGCTCGGGCAAGGGTTCAAAAGGGATACGGATTGAATCGTGGGCCGGAAAGCTGGCGGAGAAAACTTTGATGTGTCACAACCCAATTCTGGTCACAAAGAAGCTCGAACGCATCAACCCCGAAACCGCTGCGAGAGATGATCAAGTCAGGGTCGACTGGAGACCAGGGCTTTACCAACCACCCAAAGTTTACCCGTGAATACTTCATGTCGAGGAAACGATAGGTGGCCACGACTCCAAGGTAGGAGTCGGTAAGCGAATCCGGCGCGCCGAGCTTTCCGATGACATCGCTGAGAGTGGTTTTCCCTGGTTCGATGAACGCCACATCATCTGGAGTGATTGGCGTATTTAACTTAACCCGGATGACGTTACAGCCGGCTGCGGCGAGGCACAAGAGCACGATCAAGAGGCTATGGCAAGCCCACCATCGACGAGTGGCCATATCAATCTCCGAACGGCCAGAACCGAAACTCCATCCCATCTGTACGCTTGGAGACAATGACGTCCTCGACGGTTCCTTCTCGATTCAGAATCACAAACAAATCGTCGCTTTTAATAGAGAGTCGTGAAAAGTTGACAAGAATCAACAGGAGGCTTCCTGCTTTGGCATCGTACCGATAATACTGATAGACATCTCGTCCGTTGACTTGCAGCAATCGATCAGGCGCACCAAGTGCTGCGAGCACCTCGGCTTTTGACGATGTGCCCTTCTTGATGGAGGCGACGGCATCGGCCCTGATTTCATCGCCGAGGGTGCCTCGGCTGAAAGCACATCCTTGCGTGCACATGAGGCCTATGAGTGCCATTCCAAGAACACGTCTTACTGACATATAGCACCTTCCTCCCTACGCTTCGTCCGGACGATCTTTTAGGCTGTGGACATGCCCCAGTACAAAATCGGTTTCAAAGACGGAATAGGATGACGGCTTGAGACCAACCCGTCGATAGACGTCTTGGGCGACGCTGTTTTCTGACTCCACATAGAGGCGTACGCCGCAGACACCAGGATCGGCCCTCGCTCGTTCAATCACCTTCGCGTGCATGGTCCGAAAAACTCTCTGTCGCCGCCAGGACGGATCGACATACACGCTTTGGATCCACCAAAATGTGGCATTGCGCCAATCGCTCCATTCATAGGTGATCATCAGCTGACCGACTACCCGCCTGGTCTGTGGCTGCTCTGCCACCATGAAAAATCCGTGAACGGTCGAGTTCAGCAACGCCCGCGTTCCCCGTTGAAGGCGATCGGCATCCAGTTGCCTCCCCTCAGTTTCTAAGGCCATCGCTTGACTAAATGCGACGAGTCGTTCGAGATCCTCGAGACGCCCCTGCCTGATAGTCCATTCTTGATGAATTGTCATACTGATCGGGGTGGGTGAGGAGGTTGTAACCAGCCGGCCGCTGGCTTGAACAATCCTGCAGAGAATTCCATCTTCATCGCATCCTCTGCTGGCAGATTGAGGGCACGCAATTCCTTTTCCGGGACAAAGGCAAGGTAACCGGTAAACGGATGGATTGCTGTCGGAACAAAAACCATCAATAATCGATCGATCCGTGCGACTTGAAGGACGGAGGGAGCGGTTCCCATAACAAATCCCAACGCCCAGAGTCCGTCACGAGGGAACGGGAAGGCCACCACTGTGCTTTGACCGAATCTCGACCGAAAGTTCAGGATATCGGTCATGCCCTTCATCGTCAGATAGATGCTGCGCACGAGAGGGATTTGTTCCAACTTCTGCTCCACATAAGAGACCAGTCGTTGGCCAATGACATGCGTCGTGAGCGCACCTACTATCAACACTAACGAAACAAGTATGATAAGCCCAAGACCAGGGACGTGGCGAGACACATGATCCCCCACCACGTTATTCAGTACTTCGTCGAGTGTCTGAAAAAGGGCAGCAAGAATCATATAGGTCGCCCACGCTGGCAGGAGCAAGAAGAGACCGGTCGCAAAGACTCGCCAGATATCGCGCAGCATGGCATTCCACTGGGATGAAGTTGGCTGACAGTTGCGCTCAAGTGTAACAGAAACGACAACCCTACAGAAGAACTCCGTGTGCTCTTGAACTCACTGTACGCGGTGCACTATTCTTAGTGATCGCTGGAATTCTCAACGCCATTGTCTGCGCTTGATGAAGGGGAACCGTGATGGCCATAGACAAAGATCTGTTAGCAATTCTTTGCTGTCCTGAAACGAAACAGCCTGTTTCGCTGGCAGATGAGGTTCTCGTTCGACGAATCAACGAGGCGATTGGTCGGGGAGGGCTACAGAATAGGGGCAAACAAGGCGTCACGCAACGAGTCGACGGCGGTCTCGTACGCGCCGATGCGAAGATCTTCTACCCCATTCGTGAGAACATTCCAGTGATGCTGATCGAGGAAGGAATTACCCTCGAACAAGTGGGATGAAGCGGGTTTCTTGCCGGAGTTAATCCAACCCCGTCTAACTGCAGGCGAAGCAACTTGCCGAATTCTCTCCCAAGGGAAGGTGCGCCTTTTCCTTCGGAGCCGTCCAAACTGAGACAGCTTTAGCCTCTTGAAATTCCGAGATCTACACTGTGGGTATCGGTCTTGGAGCCGGTGGAAGTCCCGCAGTGCTGACAGAGGTATTCATAGAGATTGCCCGATGGCAAGACGAGCAGAAGCCGCTCTCTCGTGGGTGTGGCAACGCGACAACGGGGGCAATACAAGAGCGACGCCTGGAGTGCGCCGAATTGATCAGCCGGTTGCGACGCTTTGGCGGGTGAGTTCCTCATCGGCGTGCCGATCGGCCCGGATTTTCTTGGAAGCCATTTGGGCGGAACAGACATAGGATGATTCTATGCAAGGAGAAACCGAGGGTCAACGGAGTCAGGCAGACTCTTGATTGATGTTTGGGATAAATAGATAGAAGGGAATGGCCGACTAGTCACCGGCATCCTGTTCTAGCTCAGATCGTTTGGTATGGACCCGTGACCAGAGGAAGCGCACCGCTTGCACGAGAACGTAGATGAACAACCCGCTGAGGAGACCATACAGGCCAGCTCGGCTCCAAGGCCATATGTCTGGAGCGTGCAGGACAAAGCCTAGCGCGAGATGCCCCCCTGCCCCAAGGCAGAGGGCGAAGATAATCCACTCTCGAGCCAAGGCCATACGACGCGCCTGTAGAAGGGGGGAAGAGGACGTGAACCGGGAAGCACACGCCCCGCACAGTAATCTAGACGGATGTCTTAGCTGACTCGATCTCGGTCGCAGTGATGAGACTGGACAGGTAATCCGATACAAAATTCAGGGCTTCTTCCCTGCCATCCGCTCGGCGCCCTTTTTCACGTCTCTGCACCGACAATTCATGATCGAGATCGGACTTCACTTCACCCAGCACACGCTGAAGCGACGACGGCGTCAGATTGGTGTCCATATCTTCGAGTTCCTGGCACCGATCGAGCACCCAGTTGAGACCTTCGATACGCCCGGCATAGTGCTCTTGCTCCGCTGTATCGATACGGGCCATCGCCGTCGCAAAGGTTTGGGCCTCATAAATGAGGTTGTAGAAGCTAGTGACGGCTCGCTGCAGGCTTGAGTTCATGATGCTCCTTCATCTGAAAAAGTTTAACCTCTCAATTATACATGAGAACCTGCTAGCAACAAGGAAAATTTTCTCGACGGCTAGGTAAAGAGAAGGGAATGGAATTCGTTCATAAAGCCATAGTAGAGCGGCGCAAAATCTTTCAGGCTGTCGGGGCTGGTTTCTTTCAGGCGCTTGAAGAAAAACACCTGGGCACGCGGGTCAAGCTGTTCAAGCAAATGGCTCAATTGCGCCATCGTGTAACTACCTGCCGGAACGCTGAGAATATAGTGAACCAGCCGCTCCACGAACTGTTGCCCTAAATACTCAGTGGCTACGTATTCTTGCGGAATTTTCCCTGACGCCAAAAGCTCATCAAAGGGGACCGCTTGTGCAGCGAATGGAACAGATGGTTTTGGCTGACCAGTCACCCAAGTTCCTCCACGATCATCGCGAGAATAGGAAGCATTTTATGACTGTACGTGAGGCCTGGTAACCCGTCAAGTGTACAGATGGGCCAGTTATCTGGACCAAAAGGCTGATATGGCATGGACAGCGGGGTCAAAGAGAACTACTTCGACAGTCCATTGAGTGACTCCTCAAAAATATGAGGATGAATGAGCAGGAAAGTCCGACCACAGACTTCTCTCAAAATAGGTGAGGGGCGGAGTTCCCGAAGGAACCCCGCCCCTCACTGAAGCGATCCTGACTTAAATTACAGCCAGGTTACGCGCTCGGCCGGCCGAATGTAGATCGGCTCTTCGACCTGAATACGCGCCACTTCCTTGCCCGACTTGTTGAAGCCCAGCACGGTATCGTTATACATCTCGAAACGCTTACCGTGGATCTGGGTCTCGAACACCTTCGGACCAGGGATGACGTCGTACCGGAAGACGATCTGCTGACTGGCTCTCCAGAGCTGGAGCACCGCCAACAGTTCGCGGCTGGGCACGAGATACTTCTCGATGGCGTTGTCCACGCCCGGGCCAAACATCTGCCGCGCATAGCCACGGGGGCTGTGCCGCGGTGGGATGTAGAAGCCGTTGGGCTCAGTGCCCCACTGTGGGTACAGCGGGAGCGCCACCTGCTCCACACGAATCGTGTAGTACAGGGGATGCCACCGATCTTCCGCCCAGAGACCGTCCTCACCGATGCGCACCAGGCTCTGCATACGGATCTTTCCGACGCAGGCCGCCATACAGCGCGTTTCCATCGGCTCGCCACCGGTCAACGGGTCCTTCCCTTCGATGCGCGGATAGCACGCGATGCACTTTTCAGACACGCGTGTCGTGCCACGATACATCGGCTTCTTGAACGGGCACTGCTCCACGCACTTCTTGTACCCGCGGCAACGATTCTGGTCGATCAACACAATGCCGTCTTCCGGCCGCTTGTAGATCGCCTTGCGCGGGCAGGCTGCCAAGCAGCCCGGGTAAGTGCAGTGGTTGCAAATCCGCTGGAGATAGAAGAAGAACGTCTCATGCTCCGGCAGACTGCTGCCCGTCATCTTCCACGGTTCGTCCCGTGAAAATCCGGTCTTGTCGATGCCTTCCACGAGGGCGCGCATCGAGGTCGCCGTATCTTCATAGATGTTCACGAACCGCCACTCTTGGTCCGTCGGAATGTACCCGATCGCCGCCTGGCCCACTTTGGCGCCGGCGTCGAAAATGGTCATACCTTCGAACACGCCGTAGGGCGCATGGTGCTTCCGTCCCACGCGGACGTTCCACACCTGGCCACCCGGGTTCACCTGCTCGATGAGCTGGGTGATCTTCACGTCGTAGAACTGTGGATATCCGCCGTAGGGCTTCGTTTCCACGTTGTTCCACCACATGTATTCCTGACCCTTCGAGAAGAGCCAGGTCGACTTGTCGGCCATCGAACAGGTCTGACAAGCCAAGCACCGATTGATGTTGAACACAAAGGCAAACTGCCACTTCGGATGCCGTTCCTCGTAGGGATACAGCATCTTCCGTCCCAGTTGCCAGTTATAAACTTCTGGCATTGTGAATCCTCCTTGTAGTCATGATCCGAATGTAGTGACTCATTGTTACTGACACATTTCCATTCAAGTTGTCCGACTCGCGGCCTTACACCTTGATCTTGATGTGTTCGCCCTTGAGCCACTTGATCATGAACTCGTTTTCCTGACCCGGCGTGAAGCCTGTCCGGACCGGTTCCCACGGACCACGTGCACCGATACCGCCGTCTTCCGCCTTGGTGATGCGGATGAGACATTCCTTCGGTACCGTGTTGATCGCGTGGTGGTCGACCTGATAGCCCCACTTAAACTTCCAGGCAATCGCGTGCTTACCCGGGAGTGAGTCGGTTTGGTGCATCGGCATCAACCAGTTCCGGGTAAAGGACTGTTGGGCCCCATACCGGAAGTTGGACTGATAACCGGTGTCCACCGCGATGGCGCGTCCGTCCGGACGTGTCTCGTGGCCTTTCACCGACTTCGGCGTCGCCACGTACGGGGCGTGCTTCGCCATCGTCACGTGGTACGGATAGGAGGGGTTGTACTTCGCCCGGATCATCAACCGCGCCACCTTGTAATAGGGATCGCTCGGCTTCCAGCCGCGGTACGGCCGGTCCACCGGGTTGCCGTCCACATAGACGTAGTCGCCGTCGTTGATGCCGCGGTCTTTCGCGGCCTGCGGGTTGATGTGCAACTGGTGTTCGCCGACACCAGGCGTCCGCTTGTCCATGCGGTACGGATCGCCGAAGTTCGACTCATAGATCTGTACCCAGTCGTTCACCGACCATTGGCTGTGCACCCGGTGACGGGTCTTCGGGGTGACGCAGTAGAACTGGTACCCTTTTTCCCACAACGGGTTGCTGTGACGCTTGATCTCGTGCCAGGACAGCTTGATGTTCCGGACGGTCTTGTCATCGTGATGTTGCGCCGTGATCGGAATACCGTAGTCATCCGGACGAACATAGGGGTTCGTCGTAAAGATGGCGTTCGGCAGGTACGGTGTCGCTTCCGGTCCCTCACGGTGAGAGATGAAGTTTTCGCCGTACTCGATGGCTTCCGGCTCGATACGATAGTTCTCGTACCGGCCGCTGCGGGTCCACATGGGCTTCGACTCGTTGGTCTCTTCCCAGAAGGGGTGCCGCGGATAGGTACGGACCATGACCATCCAGCCCTTTTCCGACTTCAGCATGACGTCTGCTGAGTAGCCATAGAAGGTCGAGGAGGCATCGAGCATCCGCTGCGCATAGACGTCAACGCGGTTGGTATAGACCATCGCGAAGTAGTCTTTCATGCGCTTGTCGCCGGTCATGTCCGACAATTTCGCCGCCACGCCTGCGAAGGTATCGAGGTCGTTGCGGGTGTCGTACAAGGGGCGAATACCACCCTTCCAAATCTGCACCCACGGATTGGACACCGTCACGGTCATTTCCGGATAGGTGAACTCCATCCATGAGTTACAGGCAAAGGCGATATCGTTGTGGTTGACGTCCGAGGTCATCTCGATGTCCTGAGTGATCAGGGTCTCGATGTTCGGATCCACGTTGCGCACCATGTCGTAATGGTGCTTGGCGTTGTTGAGCACGTTGACGTTGGTCACCCAACGGAACTTGCTCGGGGTTGGCATATGGGTTTTCCCTGTGAAGACCTTTCGTCCATACTTGGGAGTATTGACGATCAAGGCGGTATCACCGTGGTTCCAATACCCGACCTCTTCGCCGTAGTAGTACGACTTGGTCTTAATTTCCTTACCGTGCGCGTTCGGATCCGTCGTGATGTTGAACGGATCTTCACCGGTGTGCACAGCCAGACCAGCGCCGGACCAGGGGGTGGCGGTCCATGTTCCGGCTTTGTAGTTCCCGGCCCAGGTATGCTGTCCCGTTCCGAACTTCCCGACGTTCCCGGTGATGATGAGCACCATCGCGGCGCCGCGGGCGTTAATGGTCTGATGGAAATAGTGACAGGTGCCTTCACCGTTGTGGATCGCGGCAGGCTTGATCGTGCCTGAGTCGCGGGCCCACCGGACGATGAGGTCCTTCGGAGTACGGCAAATCTGATGCGTGGTATCCAGGTCGTAGTCCTGGAAGTGCACCAGGTACATCTGCCACACCGGCATCGCATCGATCTCACGACCGTTGAGCAGCTTCACGCGGAAGGTGCCGTTGAGGGCTGCGTCGATACCGCTGTTCGTATAATGCCATCCCACCTGTTCACGATGGAGGGGCACCGCCTGCTTCTTGTTGAGATCCCAAACCATCATGCCGCCGAGCCGTTCGATCTGCTCCGGCTTCAACGATTGCATGCGGCCCGAGTAGCTCTTCGAGAAGTCGGGGAAGGCATAGTCCTTCACCACATCCCGCGGATCCAGATACTGGAGGGTGTCGGTACGCACCAGGATGGGCGCGTCGGTGAATGACTTCAAGAAGTCAATGTCGTGCATGTTTTCATCGACAATGATCTTCATGGCGCCCAGGAAGAGGGCGCCGTCTGACTCCGGACGCAACGGCATCCAGTAGTCGGCACGATAGGCGGTCGGATTGTATTCGGGCGTGATGACGACCACGCGGGCGCCGCGCTCGATACATTCCAACTTCCAGTGCGCTTCCGGCATCTTGTTTTCAACGAAGTTCTTCCCCCAGCTGGTGTTCAGCTTGGAGAAGCGCATGTCGGACAGGTCGATGTCGGAACCCTG
Source organism: Nitrospira sp. (assembly GCA_030692565.1). Classification (NCBI taxonomy): domain Bacteria; kingdom Pseudomonadati; phylum Nitrospirota; class Nitrospiria; order Nitrospirales; family Nitrospiraceae; genus Nitrospira; species Nitrospira sp. Next base: position 550,226 of record JAUYAO010000058.1, on the reverse strand, counting down.
CGCCCCGGACCACCAGGGGTGGGCTGGGTTCTGGTCGCCGTGCCAGGTGTAGTTCGACCAATAACGGCCGCCCTGCGCCTGTTCCGGGCTGACCTTCCGAATCCAGGTGTCCAACAACGCGTTGATACCACCGTTCATACGGGTGTTGCCCATCTTACCGAGAATACCGAGCACCGGCATACCAGCGCGATGCTTGAAGCACCGGGTACCTGCGCCCTTCATCATTTCGATCATTTCCGGAGCATAGCCCTGCTCGCGGAGACGACGCGCACCGGCCTCACCGCTATACCGCGTGGCAATGATCACCATCGCCTTGGCCGCATAGGTAAAGGCCGTATCCCAGGACACGCGAAGCATGTCGTCCAGGAAGCGGCTGTCAAACTTGTATTTCCGCTTGGTGTCTGGCGTCAGCTCGGGGGAGCCGTCGTCCATCCACGCCTTCCAACCTTTCCGCATCAACGGACCCTTCAAGCGATAGGGACCGTACACGCGGCGATGGAAGGTGAACCCCTTCAAGCACATGCGCGGATTATGTGCGAACGTGCCGCGGTTGCCGTAGAGGTCTTCGTAGGTTTGGTGGTCGTAGTTCTGCTCGACGCGCATCACCACACCGTTCCGGACGAAGGCCCGGATGCGGCAGGCGTGCGTATCGTTCGGCGAACAACACCACGTAAAGGATGAATCGTACCGATATTGGTCGTGATAGACACGCTCCCACGAACGATCCGGGTAGTCACCCAGCGGGTTCCCGACTTCGATGACCGGCTGGAGCGCGGTCAACGCCAGGACCTTGTCTGCCACCGCCACCGCGGCGACCGTTCCCGCAGAGACTTTCAAAAACTGTCTGCGTGACAAAAACATTGTGAACACCTCCTAAGTTGAGGGCTCAAAGAGCCCGCGTACCCTTACTTCCGCACAACTGAACCCCACCACCCCCCTTCCTGATGGATCTGCCCAAGAACCCACTCTCGTGCTTAGCTAAATCAAGCTCGTGATTCTTGATCCCGTTAGACATCTGGTGAATGTTCTTGGACATAGCAGGACTTCAGTATCGCAATATCCAAACCATCGCATTTTCCAAAAACCGCAATGCAATCAAATCTTCAAACTACTGTTATATAAAATGAATATGATCAACCGTCGCAGTAAGATCAGAATTCAATGTAACGCCATCAATGAGTAGTTCATGTACCAATGGCCTTAGTATGGGTAAGGCATACTCGCAACACACTCCATAAAAACAATGTGTTGTATATTATTCAGACTGCAAATATAGCGCGCTACCATTTGGTAACGACTTAGCCCTTTGTGGCCCAATTCATAAGCTGCTTGATTCAACCAATTTCTTGGAATGAGCTGCTTGACAGTACATGCCCGTCTCAGTAGAATCCCCCCTCTTCTTGAGTCCTCTTGAGAGCGGGAATAGCTCAGTGGTAGAGCATCGCCTTGCCAAGGCGAGGGTCGAGGGTTCAAATCCCTTTTCCCGCTCCAATTTTTCCTACACTTACACTTCATCACATTTCCTCCTGAACGTTTATAGACAGTGTTATAGACAGTCTCTTGCCTCAAAAGGCTGGTCTTCTCGGCTCTATCCGCGTTGAAACCTGATCGCAGCCTAGCCTCATCCAACGGGTTTCTTCATCATCATGAAGAACAATAATATTAGCTAGGATGTGGCGCAAAGAGAGGAAGAGGGTCTCATACGCTCTGGAACGGAGCCGGTATCAAGAGAGGCGCAAAGCGATCAAAAAATTAAACTCAACGGTCGCGCTAGACAAACTAGCAATTCATCATCTCCGGAGGGGGGGGTGCACCTTCAACTGCATGCTCTTATGAGACTCTACACTTGACCGGGACAGCGTTGGGCTAGGCGATTATGTTGTGCACAGGACTATTCGGTGGACTCTCACAGCTACGTGTGTCGGAGATAAGGATGGCCCACAATTCTGGTATCTAGGGCATCGAGCTCAAACTCGAAAGTCGAAATATTGTCTGGCCAATCATGAGGTTTCTCGCTTCGCGCAACCATGTAGCCGGCGGAATTGACCCAAATCAGCTGGCCTTCATCCTCAAGCGGCGATACTAGAAGACGAGGGAGTCGATATTCGGTCACCGGGCGCACAAGATCAACAGCGATGACAAATTCTCGGACTGTCTGAGTTCCTTCTAAAGCCAGGCGTCGAACGTCAAACCAGTCACGCACTGTACGCGGATCCAAGACATCGTTGGCATCAGTGTCCTCTGGGAAACGGTCATAGTAGCCACGAGCTACCTCCTCAGCTTGAGAGCGATCAACGGCATCTCCCCGGGCAAGCAAGAATGCGGCGACAGGATCGAGCGTACCCCAAGTAATCAATTCCTTAATCCAGAAGGCGATCCAGGGTAGGCCACTTCGTGGCCAATCGCCGATTTCAAGGGCGTGTATCGGCTGCTCCGCTTCAGCTTCGTCTAGTAAAACACCGATCAGACTGCCTAAACCCCAAGCCCCTCGGTAAATGAAATTCTGCGCGACGAAGTCGTACCAGCCCGGAATCTCATTTGGTTGCGGCTGAGTCGACAAGGTAGTCTTTGCCAACCACCAGCGTAGTAATTTTGGCCAATCTTCGAAGTTCCGTCTACGTCCTAAGGCAGTTGAGATTCGGAAGGAGGGCACCTGCGAGAGAAGAGCGAGAATGTCACGAATGAAACTAAATCGTCGTTCGGGCGCCCACCGAGCATAGTCTGCGCCACTCTGAAGCGCGACGCGAACGGTTTCGACAAGATCCAGAAGACTCGTCGCTGAACGCGGTGACAAACTTGTCTTGTAGATGCGGCGGCGTTGGATTGTGTCCGGGTACTGCGCTTTGATCACACGACCACGTGCCAACCATATCGCAGCCAGGCGTGACTCCTCTTGGGCTGACGCGAATGCATATGTTCGGCGCCAAATTGCGGCGAGTTCCGCCTCAAGTTGATCAGGTGCCAACTCCACAAGCCGCAAGTCCTCCACCTCTTGAATCGCTGCGATCAGGAAGGAATCGAGTGTGTCTAGATATTTGTAAGCCGAGCCAGCTTCTCCATCAATGCCGATAACGGCCGTGCGTTCCAGCCAGGTCGTGAAGTCCTCGGAGTTGCCGCCGCCCGTCAGTTGTATCCATGCGGCTTCAAGGGCACGAAGCAGGTGGGCAAGGGGACTTGATGCTTCATCCTCCGGTGTCCCTTCCCTGGATGCGATGGTCGTCTCCTCGATGCCGGCTACCAATCCTTCATAACCGTCCCATTGTCGGCTGGGAGCCAGCCTGGGGCGGCCAAGGCGACCCCGAATCACAGTCCGCTCTGGCAGGACGACAAGCGCACTACCTTCGGCAGAAACCCCAGGACGTCCAGCTCGACCGATCAGATTTGTAAATTCTTGCAGGCTCATTACTGTTGGCCCGCGATAGACGCTGGGGATCAACAGGAAGTTCACGGGAATATTTACGCCTTCGGAAAGCGTCGAGGTTGCGATGACGATGCGTACAAGGCCTCGATCAATAACGGCCTTTAGCCGTCTAGCGAGAAGGCCAGGCATCTTCCCATGATGGACAGCTATCCCCCGACGAAGCAGTCGATACTCCACAGATTGCGCCGTAAAGTAATCCTCTGCGCAGGCAAGACACCGAACCCATACTTCATTGGTCTCGTCAAGGGTTCGATAGTTGGGAAGCGTATTCTCCGACCAATACTCCATGAGGTCTGCGCATGTTGCAGAGAATGCTTCAACGTTCTGCGTCAATGAGATCAAGACAGACGGTTTCGATCCATCCGGTCTCTCAGCAGCAAGTTGCAGAGCAGCCCATAGGGTTGGAGCCCGCATCTGTACCTCAGGCCCTTGATTCTCATCGATCCCGCCGGGCAGCTGAGGAAACGGACTGAGGACATATGGTGTATCTCCCGGACGTTCGTCGTCGAACTTTAGGGATCGACCATCCATCAAATCATAACGGATGGTGTATTGGCCTGCAGCGCTTACCTCAAGTCGTCCAAGCATCTGCCTAGTGCTGCGATAGGACGATGTGGTCGGGATTGCATCCGTCGAGCTAGTGATCCATCGGGCCAAAGCTGGAGCTGCCCGAGCCGCGACTGCCGAGAGGGCCAGTACCCTAAAGCCGTAATCGTTGCGGGCCCGTAGCAAGCGGGATCCTAGATGTTCAAGACGGAACGCGCGTGACGAGCCATCTTCAAGTCCAGTGAGACGAGCCCGATCTTGTTCGACCATGTGTGCTTCATCAATAACCACCATGCGAACTCGGCCAAGGAAGAGGATGCCGAGATAACGTAACAGGGCGTCAGCCTTCTCGAATGTGCAGATGACGATGGTGGCCCGATCTGTCTGCAGCCAGACGTCGGTTGGACCCCAGTCGACGCCGCCGTAGAGGCCTGTCACCATAATTGGTTCCGCAGCAATACCTTTTAGATCCTGTGCAAGCCTACCTTCGACTTCAGCTGCAAGTGCGCGTGACGGCACAAGATAAAGGACTAAGTTTCCCAGTCCAATCTGAGCAAGCCCAAGCGGAACTTCGGGCGGCGCGGCAAACAAGCCCTGTACCAAGGCTAGAGTCGCAACGGTAGTCTTACCCGATCCGGTCGGTGTGCAAAGAACGAACGAGGAGTTCTCACGCAAGCGTTCGATGCCTGCAGCTTGCGCCGGCCAGATGAGTGCGCGGCGGTTGACAAAGGCGGATCGTGCAAACTGGGTTAATGCCGCGCTAGCTGCAACTGTGGAAACTTCGCGGAGGCGCTCAACCTGAGGCCAGAGGCTAGACTCAACAAACTGTCGGCAGCTTGCAGCTGTGAGTACCGCAAGGAGATACGAATAAGGATCATGGCTGTGGAGAAAGCTCGACGCAAGGTTCTCGAGCTTTGTAAGAGCTCGATCCGTCATGCTTTCTCTACCCATCCGTAGATAGTTACATACTGTTCCGATGCACATGAGAACGTGCTGAAAAGTGTGGGCCGTCAGATCTGCTGCGTCGATCCGATTCGTGCCTCCAAATGCTCGTTGATTCAGCCAAAAGCCGTGCGTCGCTTCTAGTGTCGCCGGAAAATCTGCCCGTAAAAATTCCCGCAATATGATGGACATCGGCTCATCGTTTGGCACATAGCGGAGGTGGCCAAGTGCCATGGCTGGATAGTCTGCGAGCTGATAGGCCGCCCCGGCAAGAAGATGCAGCGGTGCCCCAGGTGGCTTCAAACTGGATTGAGATAACCACTCCAAGATCTCTGCCGCCCGTTTTATGGAATCGCGCCAGCCGCTCGCCCGGTCTGCACGCCGTTCAAGTAGGCCACAATGCAGTAGCAGTATTGCTTCGTCGAGATAAGCATCTACGTCTGCAGGCGCAAAGCTTGCTAGGCCCTCACGCCCCATGTCTCGGCGCAAACGCTGACTGTAGAGCTTGGCTTGTCTTTCGGTCAGGGCACTACCCGCGAGCCTGTGACGGACCTCGCGCGCAACCTCGATAGTGGCTGCGTTCGGCATCTCAAGCTCCTCGGTAGAGCGTGTCGATGATGGTGGTCAGGTCTTCGAACTGGAAACTCCATGCCCTCAAGTCTTCGTGCCTTGGTATAGGCTGGATGGGGTGCGTCTACGGGTAACCACGCCACACGGCCATTCCGAACGGGAATACTCCCACAGGTATATCCGACAGCGTCGTACCGCTTCGCACCCCGATAACCATCCCGCCACAGTTTGAGCAACGCTTCGTGCCACGCCTGAGCATCGGTCGTGGCATACTCAGCTAGGAGATTGATAAGTTCCCGGACACCCGAGGGTCTCATCGAGCCCGCTGCGAGCTTCTCGTGTGCTTCTCGGATCTTATCGTTATTATTTCGAGCAAGACACTTGGCCTCAATGGTCAGAACATCGGTGACGGTGTTCTCACCGTTCACGCGGAACGCTAGGCCGTCATCGCCCGTACGGCCAGGGCGTCGCTCAGCAATGCGATCAGGGTCGTAGGTCTCCCCGGCAAGAACGCGCTCATTGATCGACTCGAGATGCTGAAATTCTTGATCGTGTAGACGGAAGAGAAACGCTGGAACTCTCCAATCTGTATGGCCGTGAGCCCCCCAATGCTCGACCGCGAGAACCGCGAGAGTTTCCCCCCAATAGCCTTGCAGCGTGATGCGATGAAGTAGCGCAGGATAATTCGCTGCTGGATCTGTCATGGGGTCGTTAAAGGGCGAGAGGTTGTCTTCAAACCCGCGCCGGACCCGCCGACGCGCGTCATCGAGCGCTTCCTCTATGTAGGCAATTAGCTCGGCTCGGATCGCAGCCAGACCAGAACGATTCTCGCGCCAAACCCTCAGTCGGTAATGCGGATGCGTACTGACAATGCCTTGATTAATTAACCAAGCGTCGAGAAGCTGGCCCGTAAATCGCCTAAATCGAATCATTGGAAGATGGAAATGCCCAGACGAATCATGTGTCTCTTCCGGCCGCATGGCGGCCTAACTATTCGATAGACCGAATAGCCAAGTTGGGACTAACGGACACGCACAAGTTCGCGATTCTTGCTTGTGCCCAATTACTTGTCAATGGTGTCAACAAGGTCGCTGCGAATTACTAACAGGAATTTATAGATTATTCCCTTTCGAGGACGAACTGCTTATACCGATCGCCCAGCTGCTCCACCGCCCGACGCAGCTTCTTGGCCCACCCTTTTGATCGAACCAAATAGTGCCGTTCCAGTGTATCGGCAGGTTGATGCCCGAGAAGGTATTTCACGACCTCTCTTGGAACCGCCTCTTCCTCCTCTCCGTCACCCAAGTCTTCCAAAATCGATGCAAACCATCGCCGCAAATCATGGAATCGTAGATCTTCAATCTCTGCCGCATCTGTCGCTCGTGACCATGCCTTGCCCAGGGCATGTTTGTCCGACCACTCATAGAACACGCGGTCATCGTTTGGTGACGGCTCGCCGGCAGTGAGCGCCGCATAGGCGAAGCGGTTCAAAGGGAGCAACGTGGGATTCCCTTTCTTTTTGGATCTTGCAGGCGGCAACTGCAGCCAGGGCCCATCGGCTTTCTGCACAATCCAACTTGGCCGGATCGCCCACACTTTTTCTTCTCTCAACCCACAGTTCATCGCCACCATCGCAGCGCGTTGAAGCCGATCCGTCGCGACGGCGAAGATACGAGCGATTTCTTCGGCGGTCGGCATGCGATCGCGCACCCCACTCTTTGGCGCCGAGACCCCTTGCAGGGGATTGGCCGGGATTTCTCCAACTTTCGCAGCAAAGTTCATCAAACTCAGAAGAATCGTCCATTCGCGGGCAATGGTGCCATCCGATGCGCCTTTCTTGCGACGCTTCGCGATATAGGCCTGTCCGTCGCTGTACGAGATGTCCCGCATGGGCTGGGGAAAGGCGGGAACGAGATAGGTCTCGAGCACCCGCTCCGGTCTCTTCAGATCCAGCACACCCCGTTCCTTGAGCTCCGACAGATAGCTCGCCTGAAAGTCGGCCATGGTGGTTCCACCGCTACGCGTGCACCCTCCATTGAGCTGGCCAGTTTTAATGCGCTCAATCATTTTCCCCGCTTCGATCATCTCTTCTGCAGGGTCCAGGTCATAACCAAGGGTGGGCCGGTAGCGTCCCTTCTTCCACCAGAAGTCAAGGTCGCTGGCGAGCCCTTTCTTTGTCGTGCGGTGCCGGATAACCATCGGAGGGAGTCCTTTTTTAGCGATAGCGTGAACTGCGGCGACGAAGCACCGGGCGCGGTGCCTGCGGATTCTCTGCGGCAAGTTGGGGTGGCTCATGCTGCGGCTCAAGACGTTGGGGCACAGCAGATGCGGCCCAGGCGAGGAGCGCTTGTTTCTCATAGCGCCAGTCTTTTGATCCGGGTAATTTTATTCGTGGGATGTCCGCACGCTGATAGAGCGTGCTAGGGGAGTAGCGGAGAAAGGCCGCAGCCTCTTTGAGGGTCATGAATGGGCTGCTCTGGTCAGACATCACAGGCTCCTTCCGCAGTAGGGAAGATGTTCCCTCTAGGAACGAGTATGTGTTGGACTGAGGGGTCGTGGGGATCATAGACACTGCCACCTTGAGGCTATTGCTGGCAGTGTTTTCAGAGGGTGGCTCGGGCCGTGGGCTCAACAGGGGGAGTATCTTCCCATCCGGTCATGTATTTACAACGTGTGTACGGTCATGTACACTTGTCGTATACACAAGGAGGCGGCCATGGTTAAGACGGGAGCACCGGGGACAACAGGGCGAAGTGAAACGATCAACCTGCGCGCCAGTCAGAAACAGAAAGGGCTGATCGACCGGGCGGCGGAAGCGCTGGGAAAGAGTCGCTCTGATTTCATGCTCGAAACCGTCTGCCGGGAAGCGGAAACGGTCCTGCTCGACCGGCGCTACTTTGCCCTCTCCAAGGACGCATTCGAGCGATTTACAGCGATGCTCGACCATCCTCCGGCGAGCAATCCGAAGCTGCGACGCCTCCTTCACACACGTGCACCCTGGGAGCGATGAGCCGCCCCGCTGAAATACGTCCGCCAGAAAAACTGTCTGCGAAGCATGACGTGTCCGCCTTTGAGTCCGGCGAGCCGGTCCTGGATGAATGGCTGCGGCGCCGCGCGCTCAAGAATGAAGCCAGCGGGGCTTCGCGCACCTATGTGGTCTGTGCAGATAAAAAGGTCGTTGGCTACTACACCCTCGCCGTTGGCGCCGTCGCGTTGGTGGAAGCGACGGGGCGCGTGCGGCGCAACATGCCGGACCCTCTGCCGGTCATGGTGCTCGGCCGGCTGGCCGTTGATAAGGAACATCAACGCCGCGGCATCGGAACGGGCCTGCTGCGCGATGCGATTCTGCGGACCGTCCAAGCTTCGGAGATCGCCGGTATCCGAGCTATTCTCGTCCATGCCCTCTCGGAATCAGCGAAGCACTTTTATGAGGAATGGGGGTTTGTGGCATCACCAGTCGATCCATTGACCGTCATGATTACTGTCACCGAGGCGGTCACCATGTTGGGAATGAAGGGACAATAAGACTATTAGGCAGGCTCGCCCCGATCGCTCGTGAAGGTGCTGTGACGGTCAGAGGGGCGGGACCGTCGATCCTGAGGTCTTTGGCTCTGGGATGAGGTTCGAGGGGACTGAGGCAAGGAAACGGGAGCGACTGAGGAGAAGAGAGCGATTACGGATGGCCCATCGGCACAAGGCCGATACCCGCGAGAGTTTAACTGAAGACGCACGTACTCCATACGCCCCAGAGTCGTGGGCACCATCTGGAATCCACGGTCTGTCTTAATGGCTTCCAACGGGGTCCGATTCTCACGCAGTCGATTGGAACGATTGAGCCATTGAGCGGCTTTTCCCGGCTCCCCATACACGTCTTCAGCCTGAGCCTGGATACTTCGACACGTTCCTCTGGAGAAAGGGTGTTGTCGCAAGGCAGATTCATGATCTCCAATGGCACCTGGAATTAGGCTGCAGTCCATCGCCATGTATCTACAAGGGTGAATGCGAGGCGTTCACTGAACCTCGATCACCGCATTCACCTGTGGCATCCCATACTCTGCGGCACCCGTGAAGACGGTGAGATTTGGCAGCACCTGTGCGGTACCGCTATGGTGCGTGTGCCCGCAATACACGGTAAGCTGACAATGCGGTCTCCCCCGCATGGTCTCGAGCAACACATCCCCAACCGCCTGGCAGGCAAAGAACGGGAGCCACTCGTCAGTGCTCACCTGCCCCTGATACCAGCAGGATTCTCGAAAGGGAGGCACATGGGTGAGGAGAATCACGTGCGAATAACGCTCACAAGCCTGGGGTAAGGTCTGACGAAGATACAGGGCAGCTTCGTCACCTAGGCGCATTAGTCGTTCCTGAAGTTGAGGCGATGTCAGCCCCGTCAGCTCCTTGATATAGCGATGGTCGTTCAGCTCCACCGGGGATGTCGCATAGTTCCCGTACCGGCTATCACCCCAGCCATCATGGCCCACTAACGCGGTTGATGGAGTCAGAGGAACAATACCGGCCTCCGGCAGATAGGTCAGCAACGGATGTCCGTGCAGGCGTGCTCGAACAGCCATGCGCACCTCTGTGATCGACCCACGATAGAAGTCGTGGTTCCCAAGAACAAAATAGATGGGTCTATTCAGAGCCTGGTTCATCGCCTCGAGATGACTTAGCAGCGAGGGCGCAATAGAGATATCCCCGGTCACAAAGATGATATCCGGACTGTCCCCTACGATAGAGTCGAAGAAACTCGCGCACTCCGCGTGACTCAAGAAATCCAGATGTATATCAGTGACCCAAACCGCACGCATGGTGCCCTCACGGTGTACATGACCCTACGAAGAGAAGGGCGGGCCTCTCCCCACCCGCCAACCAGAGAATCCGTTTCAGATTGTGGCGGATCCTATTGGGAATAGCTTCGCGGGGTGGCACGGTGTTCGGCTTCATCCTGCTCGCGTGTGACGCTCGCCCTCAGTCGCCCCATGATTAGGCCAGCGTGGGTCTGCGGCCTGAGGGCTTCGACTCCGGGTCGTCTTTGGCAATACCGGATAACACCACCGGCTCACGGTCTGGAAATTGGGCGATCAGAGACAGGTTCCCGCCCATCGCCTCAATGGCCTTTCTGAGCGTGGACAGTAAGAGATCGCTTCGTTGCTCGAGGCGCGACACGCTATCCTGCGTGATCCCCAACTTCTTGGCCATCCGAACTTGCGTGAGCTTGCGCGCGTGCCGCAGTTCACGCAAGGTCATCTCCTCGGCCATCAACTCGGCAGCACGGCTCTCCACCTTCTTGCGTTGGATCGGGCTCAACGGCTTGATTTTCTCATCGACGTTCGTCGCCATGGTTATGCCCTTCCCTTCTTCCGCCGCCCCACGTGCGGTCCGAAATGCTGAAGGAGACGCGTCAACGCTAAAAGCTCCGTTTGCACGTCTTCGTGGAGCGTGTCGAACTCCGGCTCAAGCTCGTCGCCAACTCAACCATCCAACTCACGGCTACAATATGGCATAGAGAGCATATGCCTTAAAAGCCATATTAACGAGGGACGGAACTCCACGACTGCGAAAACCACTCCACTGCTCTCCGGCATGGGTAGGACGTATATGGAACAGGGAGCGAGACAGGGGCGCAGCGACGCCCGTCAACGATCCGCTCGTGTCATGGCCCGTTCCTCAGACACAGGAATGGGTGTGTTGTGAGAGTCGGGGCGCTCACTTCATGAGCTGGGCGCGAACCTTCTTAGGTACAAGGTCGCGCCCATTCTCCAAATAACTGGCAACGGCGGGAGGCAGATCACGCAGGACGAACCCACGCAAGGCCGTCACAAAAATGCTCCCGTCACGCATGTCTGGTGCGCTTCCGGCGTGGTACAGCCGTGAAGTCGTCGTACCATCCGGCCAGCAAGATCGCTTCGTAGAATTGGGCAGCGCCCTCATACGCGCAAATCCGCCAGCGAGTCTTATTGTCCGCGCAGCGGACCGACACCCGAAACCGACCATCCATCAATTGTGTAATCACCGTCTGTTCTCCTTTCGTTCTGTGATTCGTTTGAGCGGGCCATCTCGCCTAAGGCCGATGCGTAGTCCCCGCCGTTTAATGAGATCTTCGATCAGGCTATGCTATTTCTTGCGTAGGTACCGCGGTAGCAATCTGTCCACAGACCCACCGGCACGGTGAGCGTTCAGGCCCAGTGGCCTGCGGAGTCATGATCGGATGCCTGTTACCCGCCGCCGTCGTACGGGCGCCCGTTTCAACGGAGAGGCTCTCAGGCGCACGGTCTGCCTGGTGTCAGCTCTCCACCTCGCCGGCGGATGGCCTCTGCCTGACGGACGCACACCACAAGGGCAGGCAGCCTATAAATGATGGGATCACCCGCAGAACCCAGCACCCCCAACTCAAGCCGCCTTGTGGCACAGAGTGGGGAACTGCCCACCAATGACAGATCGTCCACGGTCAAAGTAGTAATGGAGTTCCGTCAAGCTCAGGGGACCGCCCAGGGGGCAGGCGAGAGATCCGTGTCCAGCGGGCGCCGGCACGCGGGACAGGTCTGGAGGGGAAGGGGCCGTGCACTCGCAACTCCGATATATTTGACGATCTCGTCATGTGCTTGGTCTAACAGGTGGCAATACGTCCGGTACGTGAAGCCCACATCCGTATGGCCGAGCCAACTACTCACTAATTCAATGCGGGCTCCAGCTAGTAGGACGGAGGTGGCAAAGGTATGGCGCAAGTCGTGAATGCGGCGATAGCGGATGCCGAGATCCGCCAGCAGGACTTGCCACACGTCCCGTCGGAACGCGGCGAGACTGAGGGGGGTCTCTCGGTTTTTTCCCGGGAACAGCAAGACGGTTGGCGCCAACCAGCTGGTTTGTTCTTCATACTTGAGAAATTTGACATAGGCTTGCAAGACGAGGAAGAGGTCATCGGTGATGGCAATGACCCGGTCCGACTCGTATTTGGGCGTGTCCTCGATCCCACACGTCCAGGTGGCCTTGATCCGGATCTTTCTCAGTTTCCAATCGATGTCCTCGAGTTTTAAGGCCAACGCTTCGCCAATCCGCATGCCTGTCCTGAGCAAGAGTAACAACAGGCAATGGTAGCGCGGTGCCAGAGTTTTAAACGCTTCCACCAGCTGGCACTCATCTTCGGCGCTAAAGGGGGTAGCACGAAATTTCTTCCACTTTTTCTGTTTCAACAACTTTCTGGCCTGCTTAAGGGGGTTCTTCTTGATCAGATCCCGAGCGATGGCCGCATCGTAGAGCCAGACCAGGACAGAAATGCGACTACTGATGGTCCCGCGCTTCAGTGCGCTCTCCCGCCACTCGATAATGAGGTCTTCAATCAGCTCCAAATCCTCAAGGGCCTCAAGGGGCAGGTGGCCCAGGGCTGGAAAGATGTTGTACTTGAGAATATTGGTGTAGTTGACCATCGCACTGTGCTTCATCCCGCCCCAATACCGACGTTTCACAAACAGTCCTAAGTCGGCCACGGTGGACTGCGGCGTGAGACGCCCCGCTGACTCATCGGGGTCATCGGATGACGGGAAAAGCGGGATGATGGGTGCGGGTTGTGCCTGTACACTCCCCTCGTGACGAGACGCTTGACCAGAGTTCGTGGGCATGTCGTCTCGACCTGGCGCCACGACCTGGTGCTCGGGAGTGAAAACGGGGTTAGTCTTCGGTTTCATTGTCTTGTTCCCTTTCTCCTACATCCATGAGGCTGTCCTGCTGTTGAGGGTCACAGAGATCGTCGGTATGCCGGTCTCGTTTGTACAACGCGGTGACTGCGGGGTAGGACAGCATCTCTCGACACTGGGCGATCTGATCCGTCGACACCAGGCTCTGGGCGTGGGCCGCTTCCAGTAATTCCAGAAGCGTATATGCGGCGAGATGACCGCTCACAGCTGACTCCTTTAACACAAGATCGTTGAGCCACTTCTGAATCATTCCGACATCGAGCCGTGACAGCAATAGAGAGCCAAGTGAGGGCATGATTTGACTCAGGCTACACCGCCGGATGCGACGACCTCTGGATGGACTCCATGTACCCGCATGCCTGAGAAACCATCTCCGACCGAATTCGTTGAGCGTCAGCGATACCGTCATCATGGTTGTGTGACCTGTCCCGTGCGACACCAGGCGTAGGAGGCTGGATGGCTCGTCCGCAACCCGTCGACGATCGTCGAATGCAGAATTTTCGCAAGGGCCCGGCGAATCTTGGTCCGACGTTTCTGGGTGACCTTGTGGCTTGCCAGCATGGCGTCCAGTGTCTTGAGATGGCCTTCGCTGACAGCGATCACAGGTACCGTCTCTAAGACCGGATTTAAGAAGCGTCTGACTGCAGACCGATATTCATAGAGCGTCCAGGCTGCCCACAACTCCTTCCGGGCCTGATACCAACGATAGGCGTAGTCCACAAACAGAATGTCGGCTGGCGGGGAAGGATCCATCCTCAACTCGGCCCCCAACGGCTTGTGTTTAGGCAACGGCTGGGTGGTCGGCCGGAAGGTCAGATCGCCCGCATTGATGTGCTCCAGCCAGGCTGTCCGCGCCGCAATCGCTTCCACTTTCGTGAGAAAGGATTGCACGGAGTCCCTCTTGCGTTTGACCGTGACATTAATGTCGTAGACGATCGTGCCATCGATTAGGGACCGCGACGTAACCCCCTCATCCCCCACCTGCATTCTCGGCACCGGCGGGGGACTCGGCCGTTGGCCTTGCTTCAGAAGCTTGTAGGCCTCACGCTGGCCCTTCTTGGCGTCCTGTTCTTCACAAAATCTCCCGATGTAGATGGTCTTCCCCTTGTACCGAACATTGGCCTCATAGGCGATCCGGTTCTTGAGTACCCGCAGCACGATATGTCCTTTCATAACCCCTTCTCCTTGGTTGACGACCCACGTGGGGCTCACGAGGGTGGCTCGTCTTAAAACCTTCTGTGCAACACTGCTTCTCAATATGAGACGCGCTGGTCAAAAAGTGGGATGGCTCGTCCTGCCAACATCGCGGACCTGTTGGCAGTGTTTTCACCAGGAGAACGTTGGCCTTGCAGGGCACGGCGGAGGGGTCTGGGGAGGGGCAGGGAAAGCCCTAAACACGGTGTCAACCACGTTCCGGGGCAGGCATCCCCACGCGCTGCCGGAGTTCATGTTTCTGGGGACACTCGCCGATAGAGTGGAACGCGTTTTGGATTGGTACGGCAGGAACCACGGAGAGCAGACCGATGAGCGAGCACCACCTGATCCCTGAGCTGCAGGCGCTGTTGGAGGTGGTCGAGACGAAGGAGGCCAACCGACAAGCTCGGCTCAAGATCAGTTCGACTCGACTGAACGACCGTGGTGCCGCCTTCGTCCTTTTACCTGAAGAGACACAGCGTGCCATCGTGAACCTGGTCCGGGAGACGACCAGACTTCCTCGTGATCCCGCCATCAAGGATCTCCAACGGCAACTTGATGAAAAGGATGTTGCTCTTGAGCCCTTGAGGCAAACAAATGAGGAGTTGGCGCTCCTCCTAAATAACAGAGACAACCAACTGAGTGATCGAGGAAAGGAAATTGCGGAATTGCGGGCGATGAACACGAAAATGGAGCGTGAACTAGTTGAGTGCCGAAAACAGAAGAATGTACCGCGGGAACAGCAGGAGGCGACGCTCACTAAAGAACGTCAAGAAGAGCGAGCCAAAACGCGGGAGGCAACCGTAACGTGGACTATTGACCAGCGATATGAAGCTTTTCTCCAGTCAGCGGAGCTTTACAAAGAAGCCGTCTGCGAATGCAAGACTACCCAGATCAATTGCCAGGGCGTTACAAAGCAGGTCGCGAACATTCGCCATAAGCTGTCCGTCATCGACAAAGCAATAAAGAATATTCAGGCACCCTAAGAGGCGAGGGTTGGCCCATAACTACAGTCCCTCTCTCCAACGTCAGTTAGATAGGGTAATCGAAAGTGCTCATCCGCGAAGGCAACGCCTCTGGCAGCAACCATAGGTCGATTATCCTGCCCCCCTCATCTGCATGAGACTCTTCGCTGTGATGCATTCCGCATCAATACGTGGTCGACTGATTCTCATGGAACACCCGTCTCACAAGAGGGGTTGTTCCGGACAGAGCACGAGACGTAATTGCTCAACCAAAACTGCCACGAGATGTGCCTGCGTTAACTCACGATAGCTCAGGTGCCGAACGCTACAATAGAGAGGATAGCGGCCACCTTGAATACTGGTCAGCACCTCATGGTCGGTCAAGGATGGATAGATCCAGAGTGTGGTGTGTGGCGTATCCACTTCGAGTCCGATATACGGGGTGACCTCGTCCATGGCCATTAGTAGATGCGCCGTTACGCCTTCAAGACAGAGTGTATTCACCAGCTCTCTCAAAACTGGCGCCGCGATCTCAGACGCCAGGACTTGAAAGCGCCGGCCTGCGTCTGCGTCGTCCGGTAAGACCCCCCGATCCTGACTCTCACGGATCGCTGCTCTCAAACCCATTAACTCACTGCAGTCGTTCATGTTTCTCCTCCTTCCTCAGATCATTATTCTTGTTGGCTCGAACGGCATGGGAGACGGTGACGCGACTCTCCCGTGAAACTCGCGTCACCATCCTCGGCGTTACTGATTCACGGCGTTGGCTCGGCGTGGCCCGAGAAGACGCAGTAACGCCTCCTCCATCAACCGGCGGAGCGACTCTGGCTTTGCCCGCTTATAGAGAAAGCGGCTTTCATAGCCTTGTTCCTTTCCCGTGAAACGCCGAGCCAGGAAACAGACCGTCATGCCATCTTCTGCAGGCGAAAAAAACAAGCCAACGTCGTTGACGTAGAACCCGAGGCTGCGGGTCTCCTCGTCCGGACCGGTGATCGTGACCTCCAGTCCTGCATCCTCTAAGGCTTCTTTGGCTTCATGAAGCACTGGGAGAATTTGAGCTGTCGCAACTTCTTGAAACCGCTCCCAGCTCACCGCGGATGGCATGAGCAGATCGTTGGCCTGCCATTCCAAAAGCTTAGATCGCAAATAGGTGAACGATGTGGTCGTGGATTCCATGGGGAACCTCCTTCTGTGGGGTAGTGCCGCGTGGCGGTCGGAGATAACGCGGCAATTGTTGTTCAGCCCGACCGCTTCACGCGCCCCAATGGGTGGCCCGTCTTCTGGTGTCCCGGCACGAAGGAGCTTTCAGCAATGGCATGGCGGGAGCGTGTGACTCGGCGGAGATCAGTCGAGGGATGCACTCACGATGAGGAATGTAGGACGATGCAGTTGCGCCGGCTGGGACGGCCTAGTGCATGTATGGGGCGAGCGGGACAATCAGCAGAAAACAGCATGGATGATGATGGCCCGAGCCGAATAGACAACAGGGAGGCAAGGGGGAAATTCCTACACGGTGCGCTCTATAGCTCGACGCAGTCGGTGAGCTTCGTCATCGAGCTTTGCTTTCTGCAGGGCATAGATGGCGTCCCACACGAGGCGTTCGAGTTGCTGAATCTTCGCCTCGCGCTGCGCGATGGCCGCATCCAGTCCCACCCATTGTCGAATGATAGCCCAAGATGCCCTATATTCGTTCAGTAAGCCGACAATGTACTCACCTCCGGGCTGGGATGCCTTCTGAGTCCATTCGCGCTCGGTCGCTTCAATAGGCACGAGCACGGTACTCGGTTCGGCAGCGCAAAATGCCTTGGCAATTTCAAGAGCTTCGGCAAACGGAATATGGACTATTCCGTGCCGATCAACATACGCATAGGGATGCGCTTTGTTCTGATCGACACGGGCACGAACTTTGAGTCGTTCTATAGAATCGGGAGGTCCGGTAAGGACTCCTCTATAGCCACTAACGCCCGGCTCTCCTATAGACTCACATATCTGTCCCAGGACATTGTCCAAGGGCGATGAGGCTTGATACCCATTCTGCTCGTTATGCACCTGAAGCTGGCGTTCGCGTTCTTCGTCTCGCAGCAACGCCTTATGATCTTTCCATCGGACAATGAGGTTCTGAGATTCGACGTAGTCGACGAGGCCTGGGTTCGGCTCGATCCACTCAGCCTTCCATTTCTTTCCTCGTACAAATTGGAGGATGCGCACACGCTGAAGAGGCGCATTGGCCTTGCGAGACTCACGAAGGGCGTAGTCTTTGCCAACCTCAATTTCGGACTTCTGCATAGGCAGCCTCTGTACGCAGGGCTACATAAAAAGTCAGTTCAGTTCTGTGCCCCAGTAGATCCATGATCCTGGTCGGACTTCTTATTCGCTTCCACTAGAGAAAGTAACCGCTCAACTGCATTCTTCGCCTCAAATCCTCTATAAATTTCCTCTTCCCGCACTTGTATCGGCGAGGTTCCATCCGTCTTCTTTGCTCCCATATGCGTGAGTAATTCAACTACATGCGAATGGTCATAGTAGAGTGCTAAATCCAGGGGAGTATTTCCATCTTTGTCTTTCCGATTAATATCGGCCTTCGCCTCGATAAAGACTTGCGCAATGAGAGAGTTTCCTTGCTTGGCTGCTTCATGAAGACCGGTACTACCATACTCATCTGCGGTGTCTGGAGATATGCCTGTTAAAAGCAATTGTCGAACTAGTTCAGCCCGACCGTCAAACGACGCAGTGACAATAGCATCTGGGTCATTAATGTATGAGGGAAGGTCACTCATGATGGGCACTCCAAAAAGAAAGATACTCGTCAGGGTGTAGGGCCGGGGGGATTGTTATACGTGATCCGAAAAACGGTATCGGTCAACCAGCGCTTGAACGACTCGTTGTCCATGAACTGCTTGAAGAGCTCCGTGTCATCTTTGAGCACGGCGGTCATGACTCTCGCCAGCGCCTTGTCATGTTCGATCCGGGCGTTTTGTTTGTCGGAATGCTGGCGAGCGTTTTGATAAGCGCTGTCGGCGGCAACCTTGGCGGGGATTTCTTCGGTAATCAGCTTGTGCACCCGATCTGCGTCGGTCCACGGGATGTTGCCAAATTGGTCGTTAAACGCTTTGAGGATATTGGAGAGCCGGTCGAGTTCAGGCTCAGACTTATGACCGCCTCCACTCGTCGGCACCGGCTCGATCTCGGCATTCTCGTCCGGCAACTGAATCTTCATCACCGCTTTTTTCTCAACGCGGTAACTGTCCATATCAATCGCGTCGAGAATCCCCTTCGAGAGATCTTCCTCCTTTGGAGCCGGCAATTTGGGCACAAGGAAGTTTAGGAAGATCGACAATTTCTCCCACCCGGCGTTGGTGTAGGGCAGAATGGAAGCGAGAAACCCATAGGTGCGCGTGAAGGCCTTGGCCTTTCCCTTAAAATCTACTTGCCCATTCTCGTTGAGCTGCTCTTTGTAGACAGCGACGCAGGCATCCAGGATCGGATCGAGCTTATCCCGATCTGCCCCGCCCAGGTAAAGCGCGACGAGTTGGCCGATCTGTCCTGAATCGTAGACTTGATACCCATCGAGCACGGCCTTCAGATCGTGCAGCTTGTTGGGATCGGTCTCTTCGGCAAGGATCGTCGTGCGGTAGTAGTCGGCAAACGCTTCTTTGATCGTGTCGCTGTCGTTCATGAAGTCGAGCACGAACACGTCATGCTTCTGCGGATGGGCACGGTTGAGGCGTGAGAGGGTCTGTACCGCCTTGATGCCGGAGAGGACCTTATCCACATACATCGTGTGCAACAGGGGTTCGTCATAGCCGGTCTGGAACTTGTCAGCACAAATCAAGAAGCGGTACGGGTCCTCTTGAATCTTGTCCGCGATCTGGCTTGAGGGAAAGCCGTTAAGCGAGGCTTCTGTAACCTTCATCCCGCCGTAGTCATGTTCGCCTGAGAAGGCGACAATAGGATGGTGCGGACTTTTGCGCTCGGCCAGATAGTCTCGGAAAGCATGGAAGTATTCGATGGCCCGATCGATGCCAGTCGTCACCACCATGGCCCTGGCCTGCCCCCCGATCTTATTCAGTGCCAGCACTTGCTCATGAAAATGGTCCACCATAATCTCGGCCTTCAGCCGGATGGCGTGATCGTGGCTCTCGACGTAGCGACGCAGCTTCTTCTTGGCCCGCTTCGTGTCGAACTCCGGATCGCCCTCGACCTTTTTCACGAGCTTGTAGTAGCTCTCGACCGGCGTGTAGTACTTGAGCACGTCCAGGATAAAGCCTTCCTGGATCGCCTGCTTCATCGTGTAGCTGTGGAACGGGCGGTGCCGCACCTTCCCCTCGGCATCCGGCGGCAGCGCCTCGCCGAAGATCTCCAGCGTCTTGTTTTTGGGCGTCGCGGTGAAGGCAAAGTAGCTCGCGTTCGGCAGGAGCTTCTTAGCCTCCATGATTCGGTTGATCTTGTCCTCCGTCGTCTCGTCGTCCTCTTCGGCCCCGGCAGTCGACAGCGCCATGCTAATCGCGGCCGAGGTGCGGCCACCCTGGCTTGAATGGGCTTCGTCGATAATGATCGCAAACTTCTTCCCGCGCTGCTCGCTGCCGATTTCCTCCAGGATGAACGGGAACTTCTGCACCGTGGAGATGATGATCTTCTTCCCCTCGGCAATGAACTTGCGGAGGTCTCCAGAATGCTCGGCATGCCCCACGGTCGCCCCCACCTGGGCAAACTGCTTGATGGTGTCACGGATTTGTTTATCGAGAATACGGCGGTCGGTCACCACGATGATCGACTCGAACACGAGGGTGTCGTCCTTACGCAAGCCGATCAGCTGATGGCCGAGCCAGGCAATGGAATTGGACTTCCCGCTTCCGGCCGAGTGCTGAATCAAATACCGTTGGCCCGCGCCATGCTGCCTTGCATCCGCGAGAAGCCTCCGGACGACATCAAGCTGATGATAGCGCGGCCAAATCTGCACGGCCTTCTTCTTGCCAGTCCTCTCGTGCTTTTCCTCCACCACCTGAGCGTAATTCTCCAGGATGTCGGTGAGGCCGTTGCGGGTCAGAACTCGCTTCCAGAGATAATCGGTCTTGATGCCGTTCGGATTCGGGGGATTCCCGGCCCCATCGTTCCAGCCTTGATTGAAGGGCAGGAACCAGGAGCCTTTTCCTTTCAGGTGAGCACAGAACCGCACTTCGTGATCGTCGAGGGCGAAATGCGCCACACAACGGCCGAACTCGAACAGCTTCTCGCGCGGATCGCGGTCGCGCTTGTACTGCTCCACGGCGTCTTCGACCGTCTGTTTCGTCAGGCTATTCTTTAGCTCGAACGTGGCGATGGGGAGTCCGTTGATAAAGAGACCGAGGTCCAGCGCCCGCTGGGTTTCGTCACGGCTATACCGTAGTTGTCGCGTCACCACAAAACGGTTCGCCGCATTGAGAACCTGCGCCTTCTCATTCCCCTCTGAAGGGGTGCCGAAGAACAGGTCGATATGGTTCGGCCCGTCCTTCACACCATGACGCAGGACCTGGATCGTGCCGTGCCTGGAAATCTCGCCTTGCAGCCGGGCCAAAAACTTCCGCCGAGTCGGGCTGTCATGGTCGAGATCAAGCGCCTCGGCGATGTTCGGCTGGGTCTCGATCAGAAAGGTTCGAAGTTGGGGAAGATCGACACAGAACTCGCGGTCGTAGTCGTCAGAGGAACCAGCAATCCAGCCGCTACCTCCATAGACTGCTTTGGGGTGACCGACGACTGGGTCTTTCAAAGAAGGCTCAATCGGGACACCAGTCATCGCCGCGAAGATAAGACTCTCCAGGCCCTTCTCGCTGGTGTCGGTCTTCATCCTGGTATCACTCCCGCCCCTCACACTCTCCCATCATAGAGCAATCATTTCCTACTGAGACTACGGATCAGACCAGTACTCCTTTGTTAAGTCCTTTGCTAGAACGTCGTCATTCGCCGACATTTAGCAAAGGAATACAGCCTGTTCCGTCAAAGCGTTGGGCAATCCACCTGCAATAGACTATTGTTCTTAAACTTCTCTTTGCTTAATCATGGGATGCCGCTGTCATGGTCTATTCGGGATAAGGCCTCGTACTAAGGATGGACGATGCTATTCGAAAGTCTTAGTTCCTGCAGCACGTCATCTCACCTATTTCGGTGCTTACAGGCAACCTCTAGAAATAGCCATCAAGTATCAAGGACCCTCTGACTTGTTGCTTTCAAAGGAGCAGCCCTTCAGTTCCGCTTATTAGACCCCATTCTAATCAAGCAACCATCAAGCAATGCCAGAAGCTTTAAGCTATGCCCTTTCAATGTGTTACGAGGCACATGTTGTTGCGAAAGAGCTACCGGAAAGCAAGCCATCAAGCAATCTCTTCCTTAGCTGTGGAGACTGCCGCCCAGAACGGCAGATAGGTTCGATTCCGCGTTCCAGCCTCTGGATCCCGTACCAGAATCGCCCCGGCCTCAATGGCCTCGTTGAGTAGACGGGAAGCCAGTGCCGCGTTCCTCTCGTCAATCCCAAAGCGCTCCCGGAGCGAGGTGTTGGTCATGGGCTGACGAGTCACATACCGCAAGCAGGCGTGGAGGTAGCACGCGCGCACACGATCCGCCTTCTCCATATCCTTCAACACGCGATGGCCGAAGAGTACAACGCGCATAGACTCGCCCGGTACCTCAAACAACGGTGCAGGAAGTTGGAATAGCTCGATCTGGAACACAACTTTGTCGATGCCACTGCCACGCTCTTCACAGATACCGACCCTTCGCATGAGCGATGCAAGTTTCTCATTCCGCGAACGCGGCGGCTGATCGAGCAGGCGATCGGTTGGAACTAACGGCCGACCAGGGTTCGTGATCTCCATGCGGTCGTCGAACACCTCGATCATCGGCCCCGCGCCCGTGATCGAGAAGTCTTGGTGGATGAGGGCATTCGCGACAACTTCGCGCACGACAAGCGGCGGAAACATTGGTACCGTCTTGCGCAGCGCCTGCTCAATCACCTCATTTGTCGGAAGCACCGCGATAACACTCTGAATAAGCAGTTCAAAGCCCACTGCATAGCCCGATACAATCGACCGCTCCTTCGTTGTGAGGATGCGTCCCTTCCCGGCGTACTGAACGATGCGCACAACCTTCCGTCGAAGGCCATCGAATTTTGACAGATCCTTGGCGAACAGGACTGCTCCAAGATTTGTAATGCTCCACGAGCCACCCTCAGCCCGCTGAACAAGCCCATCGGCTGCTAGTGCAGCAAGAATGCCCGCCTGATCAGACGGAAGCGGAACCTGCAGGAGGTCGAAATACGACGGAAACGCCAGCAGTTGAAGGACATTCTCGCCTGTCAATCGCTGCGCGGCCATGCCGTCCTCAAAGGCGGTGACGGTGAAGCGCTGCCAAAGGACGCGCTCCTTCTCGGGATGGTCCTTGAGCTTCTTCTTGTACGAGCCGACCCGGATATACGCCTCGCCACTGAACCGAACAGGCTGATGCAGCGCGCTGTCGATCTCCAGGAGTACGACACGAGCGCCATCGATCTCACAGGTGTGAAAGCGGAAGGGAATCTGCGGTTGCAGCAGGCGCGTAAGCCAATGTTCCAGATCTTCGTTACCCTGCTTGACTGTCGCGGGCTCAAAGGTAGTGCCCACAACTCTCCTTGTGCCATCCTCGATGCCCCATAAAACGTAGGCCCGAGGCTTATCGAGCAGCGCAGCCGAGTTCGCCAGCGCAGAGATGTATTCGCCGATCTCAACGGGGTTCGAATTGTTGACCTTGAACTCAACCCACTCGGTTTCACGAGGCAGCGTGCGCAGCTCTCGCACTAAGCCGACGAAGTAGTCATTGGAACGATCCGTTGTCACGCCTCGGCCTCCTCGGTCACCGCATCGAGATCAACGTCTCCCGTTTCCTCGTCGCCCTCGGCCAGAGCCTCCGCGTCATCGAGCAGTTCAGGCTCATCAGTTGCTTCCGGCAGCTTGGCCGCCGCTTCTCGCACATCGAGTTTCCCACTGACCACATCAGCGATCAGGCGGGTGCGGTATTCGCGGAGGAGGGCAATCTCCCGATGCGCACGGTTGATGGCTGCGCTACACGCACAAGTTTCATTCTCTACCGCTGCCAATATCACGTTTTGTTCAGGAGGCGGCGGCAGAATCAATCTGAAGTGCTTGAGATCAGCACAAGTCACTGCACCCTTTGTGCTCCCGGAGTCGTCGCTGATTGAACGGAGCTGCGCATAGGAGCCATGCAAGGCCAGCCGTACATATTCAGCAGATGCAATCTTAGCCTTCGGCGTAATGAAAGCCATATGCTGATTGATGGTAGCTTCAATACGAAGTACCGTCGCCTTCCCACGAGTCTTGCCCTGTCCCGTGATGGCCACCAACACGCTTCCGGACGGGACAATGGGAAGATGGCATTCCCGCAAGGCAGTGTCGGTGACAAATTGATCCGACTGCGTGACACTCTCTTGGTTCGCGTATGCGCTATTGAGCCACGGATAGTAACCGCCACTCCAGTAGGCTGAATTACCGCGTGACGGTGTGGACCCGTTGCCAACGCGAGAGAAATGACCAATCTGCCATACCTCCCAATGCTCCGGTACCTCCCCTAGCCATTCGACGCCGGAAGGCTTGAGACGGACATTCGGATCGATCCCGCGGGTAACAGCCCGGTAGATAATGGCCTGCTTCTGCTCCTCCAGGAGCTTGATCAGTTTCTGCTTGGCAAGGATAAAGCGCTTGATACGCCGTTCGGCATGCTCGAGGAAGCCCACGATGGCTACTTGTTCCGAAAGAGGTGGGACGACTGCAGGCACTGCCCCAAAGTCTGGTGTGTACAGGCGGTTAAAGCCACTCCCGATGCCCTTCGAACGCTGCGCGAACTGATCCACAACAGCCGGGGTCTTGAAGAGATGCTCAAAGAACTTCACGTCAGATTTGTCGATCGTACCAAAGATGCTGTAATCAGGGCTTATCACTCCCGTGTAAGTCGAGAGCGCGAACATTCCAGACCACGCCTGCATGCGATTCATCACCAGATCGCCGGGTCGGCAAACCTTGTACTTCGATAGATCCTCGGCACTCGCAATTCGGTTCGAGGCCTCCGCTTGCGGAATGATTCCCTTCGCTCTGGTCAACGAAAGTAGAGCGCCGCTACCGGTGGCGCTACGCTCATCCTTTTCACGGAATAGCGTCTTGATTCGCCGTACCTCCCAATGCTCCGGCACCTTCCCCAGCCACGGCACTCCGGAGTCCTTATAGGCTGGATAAGGCTTGAGGTCGGCGATCACTAAGCTTCTCCGCCACTGTTACGCAGCCGTGATCGACTACCGGCCTTAAATCGTTCTGGTTTGCCCTTCACAAGCTCCAATTCAAATTGACGGCGGTCCAAGACTTCAAGGAATCGCATGACATCATCACCATCGACCCCTAGCTTGCTCTTAGACTCTTTGACCTCGATCCCCATTCTCTTACAGTGCTTCTTTAGCAAACCTTTATCGAGTTGCTTCGTTTCCTTTTGGGCGCGAATAGAGGCCAAGTAACGTGCTGCACGCGGATGCTGGCCAGCGTATTCTGCGATGGTAGCAAAGTCTACGAACTTTAAATCTTGTTTGATTGCCTCAATGTTCGTGGGCACCGCCGCAAGAACTGCTTGTTGGAGCTCACTTACAAACTCGAAGCCGCTTGGTCGAAGGATGTGAAGATTGTGGGCATCAATGAGCAAGTCGAAATCGACATCGAGCTTGAAGACTTTGTCCTCGACGAGTTTCAACGCATCACTTACGAGATGGATCAGCCGACTCTTAAGCACGCCTTTAAATTGCGTCGCCCTTCTCAGCGCAGTGAGACGTCGCTGCTGCCCGTCTGTGAATCGTGCAAAGTAGCAAAATACCTCGGACGGGTTCCCAAGCGCATGACCATCCACGGGTAGATTATTGGCCGTATGCAGATCATGCATGCGTGCTGCGAGCTGATCAGCCAGAGGCAAATACACATGCTCGGAACTTGAATACTTTTCAGAAGGCTCATATTTACTAGGTGACGTGGCCTGTTTCTGCATCGCAGTCCAAGTCGATTGAGACATTTCACGAAGAGCACCCTGCACATTTCCGTCAACGGACACAAAGGCAAAAGCCTGACCGGCTCCATCATCCTGTCCTATTCCGAACTCGGTGATAACGACATTCTGAAAGTCGAAGCTCAGACTCATTCATTTACCTCGAAATAGACCGTGTCACTTAGGCGATAGGCATTGATGTGTTGCTCCGGCGATAAGCCTACTCGACGAGTTATAAGCACCTGGCTTATTTTTCCGCTCAAGGGATTCGCATCCGAGGGTGGGTAGATCGTGAAGACGCGGTACCCAAGGGCAGCGAACAGCACATTCATGTAATGCAGATTAAGATGCCAGAACAGAAAGACGATAAATGCGAGTGCAACCAGCAAGGCCGCTAAGTCCCGCCACGTTGCCAATTCAGCCGCATAAAAGGGTAGCAACATGGAAAATAGATACACAAGAAGGTGATCTCGATGATCCTCAGCCTTACCGACGACGAGTTCCCGTTGTTCTTTTAATCGTTTTGCGGTTGCAATTCGCAACCACAGAAACACGTTAGGCACAACCACCATGAAGGCGCACAAAGCGAAGAGATACGCGTCAGAGATAAGCTTATTGCCGCGAATGGCCCAAAGAATGAACAGCGGAGAAATGCTGCTCAACACCATTAGCAATCTCGCTATCTTCAAGCCCTCGTTGTGCTTGTGCACTGTCATTTGCCCTTTACCCCAATGATTTCACCCAGAAGCCCCTCGGTCTCCTTCTCCAGGGCCAAGATGTCGGCGCGAATCTCCTCCAGCGTACGAAGCGCCTGCGGTTTGTAGAAATAGCGGGTGAAGCTGATCTCGTAACCGGTCTTGACGCTCTCCGCGTCATACCAGGCATCTGGCACGTGGGGAAGCACTTCGCGGCGAAGAAAGGTTTCGATGCCGCCCTCCTCCAGCAGCGGAATCTGCTCCGTATCACGAAGATCGCTATCAGGCTCGTATTCCACGAGACAGGGTTTGCCTTTGATCGTTGTCTCGAACAGTCCTCGCAGCGGATCGGGCTTTGTCTTCCCTGCCTTATAGATCTTGCTGATAACTTCGGCAGCTTTCTCATCTCGCTTCGCCAGTCGGTCCTTGAGTAGTTTCTTCCGTGACGCCGTCAGCTTAATGTTGTGCTTGTCCGCGTCGGCCTCGACCTCATCTATGAAGGCATTGAAATTCAGATGGGGGCCGGGGCCAAGCAAAGCGGCGACACGCTCCACGAGGTTCGCCACAGGAGCTTCTTCCTCTTCCTCGCAGGCAGCTCGAAACACAGCGAGCGACTTTGCATCCAGCTCGACGCGGAGACGCAGCGGCCGTTCGACCGTCACTTTCCAATAGCCGAAGGCCGCGTTGGGGAAAATCTTCGACTGCTCGGTTTCCTTGAAATCTAGAAAGGTTTGGCAGGTCCGCTGGATCTCTTCCTCGGACAACTCGCAGTTCTTTTTGCCGAGGTTTTTACGAAGCGGCTTATACCACTGCGTCGCGTCGATGAGCTGAATCTTGCCCTTGCGATGTTCAGGCTTCCGATTCGTCAAAACCCAGATATAGGTCGCGATGCCGGTGTTGTAGAACATGTTCAGCGGCAGGGCGACGATAGCTTCGAGCCAATCGTTCTCGATGATCCAGCGGCGAATGTTGCTCTCGCCCTGGCCGGCGTCGCCGGTGAACAGCGACGACCCGTTATGCACCTCGGCGATCCGGCTTCCAAGCTTGGTCCTTCGCTTCATCTTCGAGAGCATGTTAGCCAGGAACAACATCTGGCCATCGCTCGACCGGGTAATGAGCGAATATTCAGCATCGCCCGCGTGCTGAATGACAAAGCGCGGGTCCTTAATCCCGTCCTTTCCGCCCAACCGTTCGAGATCGCTCTTCCAGCTCTTTCCATAGGGCGGGTTGGAGAGCATGAAATCGAATTCCCGCGAGAGAAATGCATCATTGGAAAGCGTAGAGAACTCCGGCCCTCCGACAATATTATCCGCCGCGTCGCCTTCTCCCTTGAGCAATAGGTCGGCCTTCGCGATGGCGTAGGTTTCGGCATTGATCTCCTGGCCGTAGAGATGCGTGGCAACCTTCTTCTTGTGCTCTGTCGCCAGTTGTTGCAGCGTCTCTTCCGCGACCGTCAACATGCCACCGGTCCCGCAGGCGCCGTCGTAGAGCAGATAGGTGCCCGATTCGATCTTGCTCGCGATCGGCAGGAAGATCAGCTTCGCCATGAGCTTCACGGCGTCGCGCGGTGTCCAGTGTTCCCCAGCCTCTTCATTATTCTCTTCGTTAAAGCGCCGGACCAGCTCCTCGAAAATTGTCCCCATCGCGTGATTGTCGAGGCCTGGATGCTTGACTGAACCATCGTTGTTCTTGACGGCATTGGGACTGAGATTGATGTCCGGTGAGAGGAATTTATTGATCAGTGTGCCGAGTACATCGGCTTTGGAGAGACGCGGAATCTGATTACGAAACTCGAACTTTTCTAGGATATCTAGGACATTCGGCGAAAAGCCATCCAGGTAGGCCTCGAAGTCGGCCTTGAGCTGCTGCTGACTCGCTCGCGCCTTGAGGTCGCGAAGTGTGAACTTCGAGGTATTATAGAAAGCTTGGCCCGCTGCCTGCCTGAGCGCCTGGTCTTGATGGACAATCTTTGCTTTGTCTAGCGACTTTTTCATGTCGAGCACGGCTTGCTTCGTAGGCTCAAGCAAGGCATCAAGACGGCGAAGAACCGTCATCGGCAGGATAACGTCCCTGTACTTGCCACGCACATACAGGTCACGCAATATATCGTCCGCGATCCCCCAAATGAAGTTCGCTATCCAGTTCAGATCCCCGTTGCTCATATCCTTAGTACGCTCCAAAGCTTCTCTATTTTTGCCGCCGAAGAATACCCCTTTCCCTGCGAGAAATCACGCAAGGTATGGATGGGTAGATCAGTGCATGCGGGCCGCTTGCCTATGGGCGAAGTCCAACGGCATACTATTCGTCACAGGTAGCCATCCAGCGGCCTGGAGGTACAGGCGAGCCTAAGGCTGTGGTCTTGTGGCCAAGGCTGATGAAATTTTCTCTTGAGCTCGAAATATGTATGACGGCACTCTTGGCTTGGTACGAATGGAGGGCAATGGAGGTGGTAGTAAAAACCCTACTGTCTATATAGACGGTCCCTTTCGTAAGTGCTGGAAAAACCTACGAGTTGATGCAAGGACGATAACGATTAAGTCATTGAAAATATTACATTTAAGGTGCCTTGCCAAGGCGAGGGTCGAGGGTTCAAATCCCTTTTCCCGCTCCATATAGTTCTGGAAATTCTTCCACCCTTCCTATTGAGTTCGACTCTTTCGCCCATGTGCGCATTCTGCTGGTAAGACCTATGGGTGTTGAGGTCTCTTTCGAAGATATCCTGCGAGCAAGGGAAACGCTCCACAACGTTTCTCTCATCACACCAGTCAAGACAAATGTAGAACTTGATGCCTTGGCGTCCGCTACCGTCTTTCTGAAATGCGAGACGGCTCAACGGACAGGATCTTTCAAGTTTCGCGGAGCCTACTACGCAACGTCGGAAATAGCAGCAACGGGCCTTGACCGGACAGTGGCTACTATTTCCTCGGGAAATCACGGACAAGGCCTTGCTTTAGCAGCCTCGCTACTTAACCTTTCCGCATACGTGATTGTCCCGAAACCGTATGTACCGAGAAAGCAGCAGGCCATCGCTCAGCATGGCGCTCACGTGATCGTGGTCGAAGATCGTGCAGCCGCAGAGCAGATTCTTCATGAGACGCTTTCCCAGCGGAAGGCCCGGCAAATCCATGCATTCAATGATCCTCAGGTCATTGCAGGCCAAGGAACCATCATGCTGGAGCTACTTCAACAGGTCAGCGATCTGGATGTCGTGCTGGGACCAGTAGGAGGAGGAGGGCTCCTATCGGGTCTTTGCATAGCGGCCCACCATCTCAATCCACGCTTGTTGCTATATGCCTGCGAGCCGCTCGGAGCGGCAGATGCTATTGAATCGCTTCGTCAAAACGAGGTTGTGCCAATGACCACCCCCCGCACGGTAGCGGACGGTCTTCGGACGAGTCTTGGCAGTCGAACGCTCCCCATCTTGCACCGACATCTTACGGATGTGTTTCTGGTATCCGAAAATGAGATTCTGGATGCAATGAGGTTCTCACAGGAAACTCTCAAGCTAGCCATAGAGCCATCAAGCGCTGTGGCTTTAGCTCCCCTGCTTCGGCGGGAACCGGCACTCGTCGGCCGGCGCGTTGGAGTGATCCTGACTGGGGGGAATGTGGATCTGGATTCATTCTGGCCATCCGTCACCCGTGCATGAAATCGTGCGCAGGATGGATCAGAGTACTATTTTGATGGAGGGTCGAGGAGCGCCAGCTGCCTCAAGCTGTGATAGGCCAAATCGATTTCTTGCTGGGTTAGAATCGCCTTCCCGAATCGACCTCGGCAATACAACTCCGTAATCATCGACACAGATTCAGCTGCGGCTGCCCATTGATTCCCAACGACTAGCGAGAATTCTCTTGGAGTCGTATGCTCCGCCTTTACGATACCGTAGCGGGCAATCTGCTTCAGGACATTACGATAGATCTGCGAAATGACGGCATGATGGCCAGGCCTCGTATTGGAGGACCTCCACCGGCTCCAAGGTTTTCGCTGCACCAGCCATATCGCCAACCCCAGCCCGAGTACGACAAAACTCAGAAATCCTACCATGAGGCGCACGTTTCCTTCGGCGACGCGACTGAGAAGCTGCCCTGCAAGGTCTCCGACCGGCGCCAAAAAAGAAGACACCGAGCTCCAGGCTCGATCGCGGACGACTGTCGTCCCTTCCTTGAGACCCCGCACCACAGCCAACTGATCGGCCGCGTTGTACTGCACAAAGAAGCGGTTCCAACGCAGGCGGAGCGTATCGATCACCCGGCTCGCGGCAAACCACTGTGAATCTCCGACAGGCTCGCTGACGGCCGGAGTGGGATCCATTGTGACCCAGCCGGAATTGGGTAGATGGACCTCTACCCACGCATGGGCGTCCCGCTGCCGTACCAGATAGTAGTTGCCGTACTCGTTCCACTCAGTCGCAAGAAATCCCGTGACCAGCCGTGCAGGGACTCCCACGTTACGCAACAGCACGACCATGGCCGTCGCATAATGTTCGCAGTATCCGGTTTTCCGTTCAAACAGAAACTCTTCGAGCGGACGCGTTTGCTTAACGGGAGAAATGTCGAGGCTGTATCGATAATTTCTGGAGAGATACGCCTCAATCGCCTGAGCCTTCTCATACGCGCTGGTTTTTGATCCCGTGATCTCTCGAGCCAATGCCTCAACACGTTCGGACGATTCAGGAAGTTGTAAAAAATGTTGCGAGAACACCTCCGTGTACAGGGCGGGCTGAAATTGAAGATCGGCGGGCACAACCGTTGCGGGCCGAGAATGCACGGTATACTCGATACGCGACGAGGTCGGAAACGGGAGATAGATGGCGCCGGTCGGATCGGACTGTATCGCGAGAAATTGTCCGCTGACGGATTCAGGATAGGGGGCAGCAAAGAGCACGGCCGTATCGAGCGCTTCGAGCAGAATAGTTTGGCGAATGAACTGACCGAGCGGACGGGGCGAACGCGAAGAGCCATGCCGAACCGTAAATGTTCCGGCCGGCGATTCAGCCAACGCCCGGCGATGCGACAGGCGAGTGGTCCACGACTTGCCATCGTATCGGTCATATGCCATCCCCCGCAAATAGAAGCGGTCGGACTGCAGCCCCGTTCGGTCCGGAAGCTCTACCCGCATCACAATTCCTGGATCCCGCTTAATGGGACCGATCATGCCAAGGTCGACGGTTTCAGAGAACCCCGAGGTACGGAGGCCTTCCCCAGACCCTTTTTGACCAAACCCGGCACTCACACGGGGAATCGTAAAGAAGATCAGCACAGTAAGACACAAAGCACCGACGGCGAGGCCGTTTGCCAGCCAGAATAACTCAGAGGTGATCTGCTGCCGTCCTCTGGGAGTGATCGCCACCCCCTCTGACAGACTCGGCATATTATGCCCCGGATCGGCTTCCTTAGTGAGCTGGTAGAGCAACAGCGTCCAGACACCCATCAGGAGGTACGCAAGAAAGACCGGCAGGTACCAGAGGTCTGTCGTCGAGGCGGCGGACCCCAGAATCGCCATGAGACTGATGGCATAGAGATGAAGGTAGTCTCGCCGCTGATCCAAGTTGAAGAGCTTGACGACCATCAGAATCATGAGAAAGTGCACGCCGGCAGCAAGAAGGTCGGCGGAAATCCATGCCAAATCCACCCAAAACCCGGCGAATGCCATCACAGTCAGAACATTCCACGCGGTAGTCGACAGTCGTATTCGGGCAAGCACGTGGCGAAGGCGATCCACATCAAGGGCGCGAAGGAGGGTGACGATCAGAGACACACCGGTGAGGAGCAGCAACCATTCGGGCAAATTCGTCCCAAGCGCCAGTCCGATAAACGCGGCTGCGGCAAGCAACACGGAAGACAAGCGCAACGCCTGATTAAACGGCATGCTGCCTACCTTGGATCACCGACTCCGACACAATGCCATCGGCTCTCACCCCGTGGAAAACTTTCCTGGCCTCTCCCCACGGCACAAGCACAATGGTGGCTCCCCCTTCAGGATCATACGCACCCTTATCAGGGGACGCCTGACTCTCACGTCCATCAGGGCTCGATCGTTCACAAAGCGCCAATGATTCCATGAGCCGTAAAAGATGGGCTTCACCTTGACCGAACGGAGATGACACCCCTCCGACAACCAGACGGACCTGATAGCCCCTGGCTCCGAAATCCTGCGCCATCGACGCAGTGAGCGACACGGCGTCCTCAAACAGGCGTTCATGGCTGAGCGGAGCCAGTAGAGAGAGCATGAGCGTGACACGCCGCTGATCCTCTGCCTCCGTTTCTCGAACCATGAGTTTCGAGGTACGGGCCGTGGAGAGCCAATGAATCGAGCGCGAATCATCACCCGCATGATATTGGCGCAGATTATAGAGATCGCTTCCGTGCCCTTTTCGCGGCAGGCTCAAATCCTGACCAAACAACGCTATTTCCTGCAGGAATGTACTCTCGACCGGACGAACGGCTGGGGCCACCACAACCGATCCATCAAGCGGGTAGTACGCCTTTTTGAGGAAGAGCCCGAACGGAAACGACGTCCCGACACGAACTCCGTCAAAGCGTAACCGCCCTCGCCTGGTTGCAATCAGAGGGTAGGACAAAATCTGACTGGCTCCGGGCATCAATTGCCACAGGGTGAGGCCGCGATCGATCTCTTGCTCACCCGTGACATCCCAGAGATGCAGGGAAAAACTCGGCAGACGAGTTTTACGGTTGGCCACCACCACCGTCGCCGTCATCGGTTCTCCGGCATACACAAGCTCGGGAAGGTGCCGGTGAAATTCCAATCGACGAAGACAGGACTCCGCCATGATGCCGGACATCAGGATGATGCTCAGCATCATGGCGAGGAGCAGGTAGAAGAGATTATTGCCGGTGTTAATCGCGGCGACCGCGACCGCGAGGGTGAAGAAGAGAAACCGCGTGCCCTCTGTTGTCACTCGCGTCGAACGCCGCCGCATGAGATGCCTGAAGAGACGACGAACGATGGAGAGCATATCGCCAGTATTCCGGGTAAGCGGGAATGTACACCGTCGTTAGACTGGAACGGGGACGGACTCGACCAGATCCTGAATAATCTGCTCCGACTGTTCAAAGCTGCGATGGCGCAGGCCCTGCGAGCGACTCACCATAATGCGATGAGACAGCACCGCAGGGGCCAGCTCTTTGATGTCGTCCGGCAGGCAATAGGCTCGGCCCCGCACAAAGGCCAGCGCCTTGGCCGCCCGACAGAGCGCCAACGCTCCGCGCGTGCTGACTCCCAGCGACAGCAAATCCGACTGTCGAGTCGCCAACACGATCGCCAGAAGATAGTCCATGAGACTCTCTTCCATCAGTACATCATCAACCTGTTGTTGTAGCGCGAGGACATCCTGGCCCGTGGCAACTGGCTGTAGCGCCTCGGCCGGGTGAAGCGATTGTGGCCGCTCAAGCACCTTGCGCTCTTCCTCGGGGGACGGATAGCCGATCTGCACCCGCATTAAGAAGCGGTCGAGCTGGGATTCCGGCAAGGGAAATGTGCCGTGATACTCAGCGGGGTTCTGGGTGGCAATGACCATGAATGGTTGGTGAAGGGGACAGGTCTGGTTGTCGACCGAGATCTGGGCTTCACTCATGGCCTCCAACAAACTACTTTGCGTCTTGGGCGTCGTTCGATTGATCTCGTCGGCCAGCACGATATTCGCGAAGATCGGTCCCGGTACAAATTCAAATCCCTGCTTTTGCCGATTGAAGATGGAGACACCCACAATGTCGGACGGAAGCAGATCGCTGGTAAATTGGATGCGCTTGAAGGAACAGTCCAACGAGCGAGCCAGACTATGGGCCAATGTCGTTTTCCCGACGCCTGGCACATCTTCGAGCAACAGGTGTCCACGAGCCAGAAGCGCCACGACGGTCAGCTCGATGACTCTGGATTTGCCCTTAATCACGCGCGCGATATTCTCCTGAATAGAGGAAACGAGTTGTGTAGATTTCATGAGATTGAATCGCCGTTCCTATTGGGATGGAGGTTCTGGCAAGACACGACGAAAGTCTAACAAAGGGTCTACAGGCGGTCAATTTTTCATCGGTATCTTGCGGAAGGGCTGCAGCAAGCGCCCACGGAAGAGTGGCTATGGCCGGAGATCGTCTGGGACGAGCGTGAGAAACCAGGGCGGACTTTCTTCGCGCATATGCATGAATTGACGAGCGGTACTACTGGCGGGGACACCAGGAAACACGGCTCCTCGCCGGATCCACACATCCCGAAATCCACACGTAGTCTGGACAGTCTGAGTCACCTCACTCGCAGGAAGGCGGGAACGCAGGACGCCGAGTTGGGCGAGTGAGACGGTGTCTCCCAACTTCAGTTGCATCAGACGTTGATAGATATCACCAAATACGACGGGGAGGCTCTCCTGACTAAACGGCTGATTCTGGGGACGGTAGCGGGACTCTTCGAGTAATTGCGCCAGGATCTCCCAGAATACCTGGGAGTCCACCGCACCCAATACCCCAACTAGTGCGCGGCGGGCCAAGAGGCTCAGAAGGGCCACTGGCCCGCGAATGTCAAATTTCCATGCAGGGAAGATTAGGGCTCGTTTCCCGTGCTGTACTTCGAGGGCCGATTCGCCCTCATAGCGCACATGCCGAAATGCACCCTTGCTCCGCCGAAGATCTTCCTGGATGACCGCCTCAGAGAGTCGCGTCGGCTCATAGGCAAACGTCGGGGTCGCGGGAGCCCAGCAGGTGACCAGGGTATACCGTGGCGCCAAATGACCGGCCTCATCCAATTTGTGAAGATCGAACATGTCCTGATTGCCGTAAAAACGAAAGGTCAGGCCCGGTCTCGCTTGTAGTTGGGCAATCCGGTCTCGTCCCGGATGCAGTGGCCCGCCCAGTTTTGAGCGAGGATCCAGGCGATCCACCGCATGCAGGACCAGCTCCTGTTGATGAGTGTGAAGCGTAGGAAGGTAGTGATCGACCAGCTCACCCGCAAATGAAAGATCGCCGGCACCCAGATCGAGCACGGTGGCGACAGGCGTCGTGAGCAGGAGATCGAACGGATTGGTCATCGATTGAAGCGCGCGCGCCACTTCCTCACTGGGAAGATCTGCGGTGGGCCATTTCGAAGCTCGGCCCTGAACGAGACCAAAATAGAGGCACAGTGAGCGGAACGCTTTCGACGGCGGGTATCCGGTTAGACCCTTGAGTGCTGCGCCATCAAGATCCTGAACACGGCGGGCCTGGCCTCGTCCCAACACATGAGCCAGCGCGGTTTTCACCTGATGGGGCATTGAAGCCGTCTGAGACTGCTGCGCCAATTGTCCAATAATCGACGGAAATACAGCAGGCTCCAGGAGACGCCTGGAAGCCTCCCACTTCTCCCCAGAATCACAAACAGCACGATTCACGGCTCGACGAAACTCTGCAATGACGTTGCTCTCAGACATATTCAAGACCGTGGATGCATCGCATGACAGACCTCTCACGTTCACTCTGGAACAGGGAGGATAGTAGTCCGGTTCTTCTCCCGTCAAGACAACAGGCTTGTCGCAACAGACTGGCTGTGTTAGGAAATGCCTATGACTCCTTTCGTTGCCCGCCGTCTTACAACCTCTCGTCTCCTCCCTCTCTTGCTGCTGGTCATCGGCTGCGTTGTTGTCACGGCCTGTGCCGGCGGCACCTCTACGATTCCTGCAAATTCCCCCGTCTCATCCTGGCACGCAGGTCGCGTGATTGATGTAAAAACGGGGCAATCGATCGATCTCCCTACATTCCTTATAAGGCTCACGCGGTCTGACATCGTCTACCTCGGAGAAGAGCACTACAACCGACACCATATTGACGCCGCATTAACCGTCCTGCAAACGTTGCTGTCGAACGGCAGGCGTCCGGTGCTCACGATGGAGATGTTCGGATGGGACGGGCAACCTGCGCTGAATGAATACCTCGCCACACCCGGTCTGGACCGGCAGGCATTTCTTGATCAAAGCCGCTGGAAGCAAAACTGGGGCGGCGCCTTTGATAACTACGAGCCATTGGTCAACTTTTCCCGCGAGCACCGGATCATGCTCCAGGCCATGAATCCTCCCAAGCCACTAATCCGCCAGGTCGTGAAAATCGGCCTTGATGAAGCTCGAAAGGGACAGGACTGGGTTGAATGGGGAATGGATCGTGAGGACATTGTCGATGACCAGGCCTACCGCCTCAGGATTTTGGATCAGCTGAAACGCTGTCATGGTGGGGGGAGCGACGAGGACTATGTCAGAATGTACGAAGCTTCTATGGTGCGCGACGAAGGCATGGCCAAAACGGTGGCGGCGGCACTTCTCACCGCTCGCCAAAGGCCTCAGGACCACGCTGTGATTCTCAGTTATACGGGTGGCGGACACATTCAATATAATCTGCCCATCCCGAAACGCGTCGCACGTCGCATGGACGGGCCGATCGCCCAAGTAACGGTGTACATGGCCTCCTTCGATCACACACGCATTGAGGACATCCAGGATCTCGTCCACGACGGCATCGCAGATTTTGTATGGCTCACCCCCATCAGCCAGCAGGGCCCGCCACAGCGCTGCCGGTAGCATCCGGATTCCGGCTAGAACCCGCGGCCTGCGAGCAAAACCGCGCACGGCTTGACAGTGCCGAACCAGAGAGGCAGACTGCTTCCACATCGAGGATGAGACTCTATGGCCACCATGCGAAACAAAATTCCCTGCAGCGCCGACCGACTCGGTCTTCTGGACCCCCAGATGATCAAGGCAGTGGTCGAAACTTCCGCCTTCCAGATCGGCCATCAATACTTGTCCGAGAATCGGGTTCGCATCGTGGAAGCCGACGACGCGCAGATTTCTTCCGCGGTCATCGGTAACTCAGGGCTTTATGAACAAACCATCCGGTTGAAAGACGGGCACTTAATTTCAAAATGTTCCTGTACCCTTCCCGAAGAACCGATTTGCCGCCACTGCATTGCTGTCTTGCTCGAATACCATCGGTGGTCCCAGCCGCGACAGTCCCGAAAGACCAAGGACATTCCAAGAGACGTCAAGGCAGCCACGCAATCTGAACCTCCGATTAATGGAAACGGAACATCGACAATGGGCCAAAGCTCATCAACCGACGTCAAGCTCAGCGAAGTCATGGTGTTTGTAGAGTGGCTGCAGCCTGCGATGAAGGCGATTGAACAGGTCCAATCGATGCCTCTGCCTCCCCAGATCGCTCCTGGGGAAGTTGCGAACTGGATCCAGACTATCCGTAATCTGGAGGATCGCCGCCGGGATAGCGAAGAGGTCCAGCTGAAGCTGGAATCGGACATGCGGGATCGGGAGGCGTATGTGGCCCGATTAAGTCAGCAACTCCAGGCTTCCGCTGCGGAAGCGAAGGCGGCTCAGGCAACCACACAAACGCTCCAGCAGGAAATCGCAACCTACAAAGTCGTCTTGAGCAAAGTCGCTGAACTTTCAGGAGAAGTCAGCCGCTATGACGGTCAGCTGAAGTCGATGGCACAAGATTTTATCAGTAAGGGTACCCAGCTCGATCGCTTGGCCGGCTCTTGCAAGCAGGTTGCAGAAGCTCTCAACTCCATCGCTAAACAATCGACTCCGCGATAACGTCGCTCGCACAAGCCGCCGATCATCCCCCTCGTAAGTTTATGCGCAAGGATCTTGCGCAGCTCCATACCTTTTTTGTAAACTGCGTTCCTCATTTTCGATATAGCCTTGAGGGAGGAATGATCATGGTGAAGAGATTACTGGAAACGGGAAGCGTGGCTCTCGCGGTCGTACTCACAGTCGCACCGCAGGTCCTGGCGAATGAGGCGCATGGTGACGGCCCCCCAGATTACAGCGGCATTACCGGTTTGTATTATGTCATGATCGGGGGAATTCTGGCGTACGGTGTGTACGACACATTCCTGAAGAAGTCGTAGTCTCTCCCTAGTGTCCGGTTGACAATAGACTCCTGCCTGGCTGAGAAATCGGCGAGGCAGGGGTTTACTTGCTTGCCCCGTTTTTCATCTTCCCCCTGTCTTTCAGAATAGGCAACAGTCTCCCAAACATCATTTCCACAATCGCGCGATAGCCACGGGCTGTCGGGTGAATGCCATCAGCCTGGTTTAACGTAGTGGTGGCCGCCACTCCTTCCAGAAAAAATGGGATGAGCGGCAGGCGATAGCGCGTCGCCAGGTCGGGATACAGGCGTTCGAATGCTGAACGGTAGTCGTTGCCGTAATTGGGGGGAAGTTTCATGCCGGTCAGGATCACTTGCGTGCCGGATTGCTGCAGCTGCTGAATGATGTGCTCGAGATTGGCTTTCGTCTCTTCCACTCGCAGTCCTCTCAGACCGTCATTGGCTCCTAATTCAAGAATCACGATTTCCGGCTTGCCCCGCAAGATCCATGGCACACGGCGCAGACCACCCGCAGTCGTCTCTCCGCTCACACCAGCGTTGATGACCCGATATCGCAGCCCGATCGCATCCAATCGCCGTTGCAACTCTGCCGGATAGGTTTCATCCGCGGCAACGCCGAGTCCGGCGGTCAGACTGTCCCCAAACGCCACGATCCTGGGTCGATCATCGACGGATGGCAGCCCCGCAGCCCGAGCGAGAGGGAGCACGGCGAACAATCCGGTCAGAAGAAACCAGCCAACACACGCGCCTACCCCAAGTGTTCGCAATTTCAACCGACGTTCCATATGCGTACAGTATAATACCATCTTGCGGTCAGCCCCGAGATGAGGAAGGAAATCGCCGATCCATGATTCGCATCACCCAACTGTCAATGAGCCTCGCAGCCGGAGGACGAGCGGTTCCCATACTGGACAATATCTCGTTGGAGATTCCAGACAAACAAATGGTCGCGATCGTCGGACCATCAGGAAGCGGGAAGTCGACGCTCCTCGGATTGATGGCCGGCCTTGATCGTCCGACCGCAGGCTCGATCATGGTAGATGAGGCGGAGCTAACGACGATGTCCGAAAGCGCCCTGGCCAGGTTCAGACGCGCGAAGATCGGCTACATTTTCCAATCGTTCCATCTCATCCCCACACTCACGGCCCTGGAGAATGTCACCGTTCCCCTCGAACTGAGCGGCGAGCGGGGAGGCGATACGCGTGCGGCGGAATTATTGGCCTCCGTGGGACTGACCGACCGCCTCGATCATTATCCCGTACAACTATCCGGCGGAGAACAGCAGCGCGTCGCTGTCGCCCGGGCCTTTGCCTGCCGCCCACCATTCTTATTTGCCGATGAACCGACCGGCAATTTAGATAGCGCGACAGGAGTACAGGTGATCGACCTCCTCCTGGCCATGCATCGAGATTATGGCACCACCCTGGTCCTCGTCACGCACGACCAAGGCTTGGCCGGTGGAATGCAACGAATCGTCGCGTTGCGCGATGGCCGCATCGAATCCGACCAACTGACGGCTCCCATTCCGTGAACACCTTCATCCTAAAACTGGCGTGGCGGGAAACTCGCGCAGCCTGGCGGCATTTTTTTTATTTCCTCACCAGTATCGCGGTGGGAGTGGGCGCCCTTGTGGGAGTCTCACTATTTTCCGCCCATCTTGAGCAGGCCGTCACAAAGGAAGCCCGCGGCTTACTCGGCGGGGACCTTGAAGTTCGCCTCTCCCGACAGATGAGTCAAACAGGCCTCACAGTTCTCACTTCCCTGACAGATCGAGAGATTGCGATGACTCACGTGAGCGAGTTGATCGGCATGGCCGCTCACGTTCCCGGCACACAATCCGTGGGCCAATCGTCACAAATCATTGAACTCAAGGCGGTGGACACGCTCTATCCATTTTACGGGACTCTTCGTGTGGAACCGGATCGCCCGCTGTGGGAACTGTTGCAACTCCAATCAGCCGGTTGCCCAGGACAGCCTTGCTGGGGCGCCGTTGTTCAG
Source organism: Nitrospira sp. (assembly GCA_030692565.1). Taxonomy (NCBI): domain Bacteria; kingdom Pseudomonadati; phylum Nitrospirota; class Nitrospiria; order Nitrospirales; family Nitrospiraceae; genus Nitrospira; species Nitrospira sp. The sequence continues at coordinate 510,290 of JAUYAO010000058.1, read as the reverse complement.
GAGTCGCTTCTCATTCGAATGGGATTGACGCTGGGCCAATCACTCACCCTCGGCCAGGCCACCTTCCGTATAACCGGGATCGTGCGCACCGAGCCGGACCGCATGGCGAATGCCTTCAGCTTGGGCCCTCGCGTGTTGATTGCCCAGGGCGGACTCCGCGCCACGGAACTGGTGAAACTCGGCAGTCGTGTACGCGAACGCTATCTGTTAAAAACCCCGGCCGCCACTAAGATTGATCCGCTCCTCTACGAATTGCGGAGCCGCTTGGCGGCGGATTCCGCACGCGTATCGACGTATCGGGATGCACAACCGCAACTGAAACAATTTCTGGAACAATTGACACGGTATCTCGGGCTCATCGGACTGACCGCCTTGTTTGTCGGCGGCATCGGCGTCGCCACCTCCGTGCGCGCGTTCCTTCGAGAAAAGCTGGCAACCATCGCCATCCTGAAAACCGTCGGGGCCGATTCTCCGACCATCATTCGAACCTATGCGACCCAGGCCCTCCTCTTGGGACTGACCGGAAGCATCGCAGGGCTGGCGCTCGGGATCAGTTTAGAACAGGCCGTACCGTGGATGCTGTCTTCGTGGTTCGCCTCAGACATGCTGGGGCAAATCGGTTTTACATCGGGACTCTCGCTGCCTTCACTCCTCCCGCTGGGCAAAGGCCTGGCCCTCGGCCTGCTCACCACGTTGCTCTTTACTTTGTGGCCGTTGCTGGCCATTCGAGCCGTCAAACCGGTCGCGCTGTTGCGGCGTGACACGCTTGCGGCGGACCCATCCTCGACCTCGACCGATCGGACATGGCGCCAACACATCGCGCGACTTGATCGAACGAAACTGCTCACCGCCGGGGTGATCGCCGCAGGACTCGCCCTGCTGTCCATGTGGCAAGCCGGAACGTGGAAAATTGGGCTGCTCTTCATGGCAGCCTTCTTGCTCGCACTCGCACTGTTAGGAAGCGCCGCCTGGCTTGTGATCAGGACACTGGCGGTGGTGGCCCGTCCTAAGCGTCTGGCCGTTCGCCATGCGATCGGCAACATTGTTCGGCCGGGGAGTCAGGCCGTCAGCATGACCATCGCCATCGGCATTGGGGTGATGGTGATCGTCACCGTCGCACTGGTTGAACGAGCCTTGCTCCGACAGATCGGCGAGAGCCGGCCAGCGGATGCCCCAACGTTTTTCTTCATTGATATTCAACCGGACCAGGTGGACGGCATCTCCCGTCTGCTCCGTGACCGGGTAGGACCCCACCCACCAAGTCTGACTCCCCTGGTTCGCTCACGGCTCGTGGCCGTGAACGGCCAACCGATCAAGACCGAAGCCGTATCCGAGGAAGAGGAACGGACCGTCCAAGCGGCCGACAAGGAGCAGCGCCGGAAGACCTGGTACCTTACCAGAGAATATGTACTGACCTTCTTGGATCAGCTCCCGAAGGACAACGTCATCGTAAAAGGCCGGTGGTGGACACCTGGACAGACCTTTCCCATACCCCGGGTCTCGGTCGAGGAGGAAGCAGCAAAGGCCATAGGGCTGGATGTCGGACAGACGGTCGAGCTGGATATTCAGGGCACATCACTGGTCGCAGAGGTTAGCAGCATTCGCAAAGTAGAGTGGGGCAACTTCTCCACCAACTTCTACATGGTCCTGTCGCCCGGCGCGCTGGATGGGGCGCCTCTCACCTATGTCGCGACGGTCCGGGTGCCGCCTTCCGACGAAGTATCGTTGCAACAGGCAATCGTCGCCGGATTTCCTAACGTGACGGCGATCAATATCGGCGATGTCCTCGATAGTTTCGCCCGGGTCCTCGATCGCCTGTCTCTGGCCATTCGAGCCGTCGCGTTCTTCTGCGTACTCACCGGAGGGCTCGTCATGGGAGCGGCCCTCGCGGCAACCCGGTATCGCCGCCTCTATGAATCGGCGGTGTTGAAAGCCTTGGGCGCCACACGGGGGTTGCTCGTCGGATCGTTCGCTATGGAATATCTGGTGCTGGGAATCGTGGGCGGCGCGATCGGCGTCGGATTAGCCAGCGCCTTGTCCTGGGCGCTCCTTCGATGGGTCTTCGAACTCGGCTGGACGCTGCATCCACACGTGTTGCTCATCGGGCTGGGGCTCACAATGGCCCTTACGCTTCTCGTGGGGTTCCTCAGCACCTATCGCCTGCTGGGGCAACGACCGCTGTCCGTCCTCAGATACGAGTGAGTCGCGCACGTGTTAAGGATGCACGCTGATCTCTCAGCGGGGGAGGGCAGGTTCCGGCAACCAGAGATCCAGAATGCTGCGGATACGACGTTGGTCCTGCCGATGCAGTTGGATAAATCGCAGGCCGAGTTCTCCTTGGGACGAAAACCGGACAATCGCCTCCTCCACCGTGATGGGGAAAGACACGCTGGAGTGCTGAAATTCTAGCACCACCCGTGTCCCCGGAACCACCGGACGCTCACAGCGAATCCGGCAGCCGCGAATCGACAAGTCCTGGATAATTCCTTCCTCCCCCAGCTGATGCGGTAATGCATGGAGAGGCTTCAGCCACACGGGAAAATCGACCGCCACTCGATCGAAGTTGCGGCGGGGATTGGAGGCAACTCGGCCGAGGAAAGAACGAAACCGCCGGGCACACAGCTGACAGCGGAACGGATAGATCGTCACATAACCAAAGAGCCTGTCCGTGAACGACCGGCGGGCGGCGAGTCGAGTTTTTGTGGTACCGCAGAACGGGCACGCCACCAGCCTCATGGAACCACCCTTCTGTCCCGTGACGAGTGGTCACCATCGTACGCGTGCGTGCGCTCCTTCGGCTACCCCCTAAAAGTACAAGGTGCCAGGCGTGACCACATCGATGCCGCAAACCTAAAGAACCGGCTCGGCCAACGGCGTGACATCAGGAGTGCAACAATTCGCGCAAGCTCCGACGCTCTCGTTCGCGGAAGGTCACGGCGATCCGCAGCTGCTCCAGATATTGGTCCAATGTTTTTCCGCCGAGATCGATTTTGCGGGAGAGGAAGAACTCCCGCACATCCTGTTCAAGATCAGCAGTGGCGAGGGCGACGATACCGCTCCACCTGCGACGCAACCCGCGGTAGCACCTTCGTAGACCCAGAAGGACATTTGCCGTAAGTCCTACCAGGGTTGCGTCACCTGATGCAGGGTAAGGGCGTTGCCCTCGGAGTCCAGAATCACGGCGAGGCGGCAAACAGGTGTGGAGAGTGGTTCGAGTTTCACCCGCACCCCCTTCGCTCGAAACTGTTCGATCACGTCATCGACGTTCTGCACTTCGAAGGCGATGCTGCCGCCTGCATCGGCACTGGGGGCTCCTCCTTCTTTCAAGTTGGTGAGAGCGAACGTCCCCCCATCAAGATCGTATTCGACCCATTCGAACTCGTGCGACTCGCGGCGAGCCAGGCGAAGGCCGAGGACCTCCTCATAAAACCGTCGGGCCCGAGGCATGTCCGTGACAGGGTACACCGTGAAGGCGATGTGCTTGATCATGAATCCGCTCCGGGTTGTTGTGATCGGAGATAGGTCTGCAATTCGTCGCATTCTCGTTCGCGGAAGGTCACGGCGATCCGCAGCTGCTCTAAATACTGTTCCAGCGTTTTTCCGCCCAGATCGATCTTGCGGGAATGAAAGAATTCGCGCACGTCCTGTTCAAGTTCAGGAGTGGCCAATGCGACAACACCGCCGCACATACGCCGGAGGCCTTGCTTCGGAAAGAGCCGGTCCATCTGGTCCCAGTTTGTTTTCACAAATTCCCAGGCTTGTTCACGCCCGTACACATTCCCCAACACAGCACTAACCACAAACGGCGCATCCTGAATCCGAATCTCACCGTTGATCGTACGGGCGAGGGTACGCGCAAGCAACGCCGGGACTTGAAAAGCCGCGAGCGCAAAGAGATAGCGCCGCTCCTCTTGCGGCGTCGTGGCACTTCGTGAGCGATCGAGAAACTCGTTGTAGCGCACCTCGTCACCGGTGTGGGCCAGGATGGAGACGAGCGCAGGGACGATATTCGGATCAACTCGCGAAGGATCTGTGCTGTACAGCCGGTACTGTTCCGCTGCTTGCGCGTGAGTAGCCGGGTCGTTGCCGAGTTTTCCCAATGCGCCGATGAGCTCCCCTCGCAACTGCTTGACCAATTCGTCCTCGCCAGGCTTCGGCTGCCACGTGAGTTCTGTCACGGCAGGCAGAAGACGCGCACGAACGAAGGCTTCCAGGACTGGCCGATCTTCAGCCGCGATGACGCGGTTCAAGAATGAAAGTGAGTCGAGGATGACGGCCCACACATTCTTATCCCGCTCACCTGTGAACCGGCTGGTCAGGTACAAATAATCGGACAATGGAGTGAGCCCTGAGACCGTCGTCGCCCAAACATCGCTGGCCAGATTGAATCGCTCGCTCGGCGCGAGGCGATCGACTCCGGCTTCCAGAATCCGCTGAAGCAATGGGGATTCGTATCGCACTCGATAGAATCCGTGCCCTGCTTCGTTCGCGAACAGATGCTGGACTCCTTTCGGAAGGCTCACGTGCATCTCGCGATCCGTCAAGAGCAGCCGGCGATGTTCGGTGGTGCCGCCGGAGGTGATCCGGAGAGGCACGGGAATCTGCCATCGCTGTTCGGTCGATTCCGGAGATGCGAGGTAGGTAAATCGCTGCTGAGAGAGTATGAGTTCCGTCTCACTCCGCTGGCGTACCGTCACGAGGGGATAGCCCGGCTGAAAAATCCAGCCGTCCATGAGTTCGGGAACCGCCTGCTTCGCCGCCTGTCCCAACGCCACCCACAGATCATTGGTGTCGGCATTGCCGTATGCATGGGCGCGGAGATACTGACGCACGCCCTCGCGAAAGACAGCCGGCCCGATATGCTGCTCAAGCATGCGAAGGACGGAGGCGCCTTTTTCGTAGGTCAGCACGTCGAACATCGCATCGGCATCTTTGGGAGCGCGAACGGGATACTCGATCGAACGCGTGCTCAGCAGGCCGTCCACGGAGAAGGCCGCGGCTCGCGAGACACCGAACGCGTCCCAGCGTTTCCACTCGGGCTTCCAGGCATCCACCGCCAGCATTTCCATAAACGTGGCGAAGGCTTCGTTCAGCCAGAGCCCGTTCCACCAGGACATGGTCACGAGATCACCGAACCACATATGGGCGTTCTCATGGGCGACGACATCGGCCACTCGCTCCCGCTCCGCATGCGTGCCGGACCGCTCATCCACAAGTAAAGCGGTTTCCCGAAATGTAATGGCGCCGAGATTTTCCATCGCCCCGGAGGCGAAGTCTGGAATGGCGAGAAGATCGAGCTTATCTCCCGGATAGGGGATCCCGTAGTAGTCTTCAAAGAACGTCAGCGAAGCCGCAGCGATTTCATGACCGAACCGCGTGAGGGGCTGTTTCCCAGGAACGGTCCAAAGGCGAAGCGGCGTCTTGCCGACGAACACCGGTTTGGTCGCTTCGAGTTGCCCGACGATGAAGGCGACAAGATAGGTGGACATCTTCATGCTGTCGGCAAACCGCATGACTCTTTTGCCGGATTGAACCGAGTCGGACGCGACGGAGGTGTTCGAAACCGCCGTGAGACTCGGATCGATGAACAGAGTTGTGGCGAACACAGCTTTAAAGTCAGGCTCATCCCAGCAGGGGAAGGCTCGTCGTGCATCGGTCGCTTCAAACTGCGTGGCCGCCATAGTGTGGGGCGTCCCGGACTGATCTTTATACGTACTGCGATAGAATCCGCGCAGGTGGTCGTTCAACGTTCCTTGAAATACCAGTGTCAGATGCGCGTCGCCTACGGAAACAGGACGGGGAAACGTCAGCCGACAACGCTGCATCGCCTGATCGAGCTCGATCATCGCGTCAAGTCGATCGCCCGCCTTTCCGGTAAGCGTCGCGGATGAAATGGTCAGATCGACGGCATTCAGGATGACTATGCTGGTTGATTGCGTCACGGTCAGGGCAATGGTCACGACACCGGAGAATGTCGCGCTGGTGAGGTCCGGCTCCAGCCGTAGCTCGTAGTGATGCGGAAGCACATGCCTGGGTAAGCGATAGGGATCGAGACTGCCGAGCGTATCATCGGTGGTCATATCTTCGCCTTTCGGTCGTGCTGCCGTGGTTGCCGCATATGCCTGAAAAAGTGTTGGAAGAACTGTGTACGCGACTGGAAGAGCCAAAACGACGCGGGCCTCTCCGGCCAGGCGCGTAAGCAGATAACGTCTGCCGACGGGTTCACTCATCTCCCGGGTGCGTGATGGATCTGAACACCGTGAGGGGACCCGACGATCAACATACTGGTTCGATCAATGAACAGACCGGTTTCGACAATGCCAGGGATCTGATTCAATGCGATTTCAAGGTCCTTTGGATGATGAATCCGCGCAATATGCACGTCCACAATCAGGTTCCCTGCTTCAGTTCTGAACGGAACGCCGTTTTTCTCCCTGAGTACCACTCGACTTTTGGTCAGGGACTCGATCTCACGTGCCGTACTCCCCCAACCAAATGGAATGATTTCGATCGGGAGGGGGAATGATCCTCCCAACACGGGGACTTGCTTCGTGTAATCCACCAACACAATGAACTGCTTGGCCGAAGCCGCCACAATCTTTTCTTTTAACAGCGCGCCACCGCCGCCCTTGATCAGGTTGAAACCTGGATCAACCTGATCGGCGCCATCGATCGCCACATCGATCTCCCAACGGTTGTCGGTATCGATCAAGATGATGCCCGCCTCTTTGGCCAGCGCCGCGGTTTCATGCGATGTGGGAACCCCGCGCAGCTTCATTCCAGCTCGAACCCTTTCACCAAGCGCGATAACCATATGCTTAGCCGTTGAGCCGGTCCCGAGCCCCACGACCATCCCGTCTTGAACAAACTCGACCGCTTGCAAGGCGGCGGCTTTTTTCAGTCTATCGAGATCGAGTTGTGTCGTCATGGCGTCGGCCCCTGAGATAGCGCGGCGGCGACTGATGCGGCGCCAAGCAGGGCAGTCTGTTGGTTCATCACAACTCTTACCGGCATGTTGCTCAGCAAGCGCTTGTACCGGCCTTTGTTGATAAAGGCTTTCATGAATGTGCCATCCTGGAGCTTTTTGATCAGCTTCGGGGCCATCCCACCGGCCACATACACACCGTCGAGCGATAACGCTTTGAGCGCCAGATTGCCAGCCTCCGCGCCGTAGATAGACGCAAACAAATCTAACGTCTGCTTGGCAATGTCGGCCTGGCCCTTCAGGCCAGCCTCGGCAATTTCGGCAGCCGGATCACCGGCTTTAATCTTTTCCGCAAGCCACGTCGGTTCATTCTTTTTCGTGTCACGAACATATTCGTAGATCGCATTCAGCCCGGGGCCTGAAAGAATTCGCTCATAACTGACGTGGAGGAATTGGCTGCGCAGGTAGCGCAGCAGTTCGATCTCGTAGTCGTTGTTCGGAGCGAAGTCGGCATGGCCGCCTTCCGACGGCATCGGACGATAGGACTTGCCGTCCCAGAAGAGAATCGCCTCGCCGAGCCCGGTCCCGGCCGCGATGAGCGCCAGTGCCTGGCGTTTTTTCGGAGGATTGCCGGGATTGAGCACCTCCAGTTCATCAGGCCGTAAGAGTAGGATCCCGTAGGCGGTCGCCTCAAGATCGTTGAGCAGTTGCACGCGGGGAATATCGAATCGTTTGGCTATCGCCGCCCCATCCACCACCCACGGCAAGTTGGTCGTCCGGGAGTGATTTTCGATCACCGGGCCGGCAACCCCAAAGCAGGCCGCAGTGAGCTTGATGGGTTCTTCCGGAAGGGATTCCACCTCCGTCTCTTCCTCACTGGACGCCGCGACTTCGATATCGTCCAACAGCATCGGCGGCTTCGGCGGTGTGAGAAATTCTTCCAGAATCTCCTCGAGTGATTTGTAGTCGGCACTATGAAAGGTCTCGAGCCTCACCGGTTCCACCCGCTCGGCGGGCCAATCATAGAGGGCTAGATTCGTCTTGGTTCCACCGATATCGCCTGCCAGAATCATCGTCAGTCCTTCTCGTCTGTCTTATCGCATGAGAGCGGCCGCCGCGGATTCATCGAGCAGCCACAGAAGCCGTCCGCTGTCCGGCTTTACCTGAGCCGCCGGCAGTGCCCGCTCCGCCTGGGTTTGCGACTGGAGCACCGCACGAACCGTCTCCGCCTTCCCGGCGCCGGTCACGAGGAACAGTACCACAGTCGCCCGGTTGATCACACCTAGGGTCAGGGTCAAACGAGAAGGAATCCCTTTCGGCGATAGCCCGACCGTGACCAGATGATTCGCCTCTGACAAGGCGGGCGTCCCTGGAAAGAGCGATGCCGTATGACCATCCTCGCCCAAACCGAGAAGAACCAGGTCCAAACGGGGTATCGCCGGTGAGGGACTATGCGTGAGGGCCCTGACCGTCCGCTCATAATCCGCCGCGGCCAATCTGAGGTCTGCGGATTCGCCTTTCATTCGATGGACCTGTGACGATCCGATCCCCAACGGGCGGAACAATGCCTCCAGGGCGAGTCCATAGTTGCTGTCGGGGTGATCGGGTGGGACGCCGCGCTCATCGCCGAACAGAAAGATCATTCGATCCCACTGACATTGAGTTTTCCATTCAGGTGACGTCAGCGCTCCATAGAGTGCTCGGGGAGTCGATCCTCCGGAAAGAGCAACGACACAAGAACCCTGTGACTGAACGGCCTGATCGGTGATGTCTCGGAATAGGCCGCACGCCTTGTCTAGCCAACCCTGGCCAGGCTGACACACCAGAATATCGGGAGAAGACGACATGTTACCGATGACGACGGCTCGCATGCCGTTCCACCGAGATGGCTTTCCGACGTGGCCGTCGCGGAACAGGGCAGAGTCGGCTGACTATGGCATTGACTGTGGCTACCGGGTTGGCCCCAAGCATGACCCGAATTGCGGGACGGCCGTGAGCCTGCAACGATTCGAGATCGCCGGTCGCCTGGGCCTTTGCCAAAGTGCCGAATGAAAAAGTTTGCGCCGGAATCGGGAGATCCGGCGTCATACGATCGACGAGCTCCAGAAAGACGCCGCTCGCCGGTCCGCCTTTGTGCAACTGTCCGGTCGAATGCAAGTAGCGGGGGCCGTACCCGAACGTTGTCGTGACATGATGCTGCTGCACCAAGGCCTTCCTCAGACGACGGATCGCGGCTGCGAGAGGCTTTGAGGGCGTCGTATACGCCAAGATGGCGACATAGGAACCGGCGGGGAGGTGGCTAGCCAGCCCGGCAGCCGCTTCACGCGGACTACTCACCGTAGTTTCAGGCAGCCGGCCGGTGGCCTGATAGCCATCGAGCACTCGCCTGGTATTGTCTTTACTCTCCTGTACATTCGGCTGATCGAACGGCTGGATACCGAGAACATGGCCTGCAACAGCGGTCGCATATTCCCAACGGAAAAATTCAGCACCGAGATCATACGGATCACGAAGCGCAAACGTGAGAACGGGATGGCCCGCGCGCGCGAGGGCCCCCACCTGACGATCCAAGGCCTCGTTTGTTGCGCCCTTCAGCCTGAGATAAATGAAAAATCGATCGGATCCATACATCCCCGGTGCAAGCACCGGCTCCTGCGCGACCGGGACAATCCCCTTGGTTTCTTTGCCGGTACTTTCAGCTATTAATTGCTCGGCCCACAAGCCAAAGGTATCGATGGGGGAGGACGCGAGAATGGTCACCTTGTCCCTCCCGGCTTTGGCGAGCGCCCCCATCGCCAATCCAAGGTAGGCACCCGGGTTGTCTTCTATCACACGACTCTCGCGACAGCGGTCGGCCATCTTCCCAGCGCGCTCCAATAATCGAGAAATATCCAGGCCCATCAATGCCGCCGGGACTAATCCAAACAACGAGAGGACGGAATAGCGTCCCCCGATATCAGACGGATTGCTGAAAATTTGCCGAAAGCCGTGTTCCCGCGCCATGGTCTCGAGACCAGTGCCTGGATCGGTGATAGCTATGAACTGCTGTCCTCCGCGATTGCCCTTCGCTCCAGCTACAAGCTTCCAGAAGTGGGCGAAGAGCGACATGACCTCGATTGTCCCACCCGACTTGCTGGCCACGAGAAAGAGCGTGCGGGCAGGATGAATCGACTTGGTCACCAGACGAACCCATCCCGGCACGGTCGAGTCGAGTACCCAGAGGCGCGGGGCCCCCTTCTTTGAACCGAACGATGCACGAAAGACTTCGGGGCCGAGGCTGCTGCCGCCCATGCCGAGCAGGACGATATCCCTGATGCTCTCTTTCCTCGCCGTGACAGTTACTGTTTTCAACGCTTGCACGTGCGCACGCATGCCGTCGGGCAAGGTCAGCCACCCCAGCCGATTGGCAATTTCAGCGGGATCAGGCTTCCACAGCCGATGATCTTTGGACCACAGTCTCTCCACAACTTGATTGCGAACGACCGATTCCCTCGCATCGCGGATCAATGCGTCGTACGTCTCGGCAAGATGCTCTCTGAAGGGAATGGCCATGTGGGGCTCTCCTTGGTTGAGTCACCGAAGGCTTATGAGTAGCACGTTACTGCATCTTAGAAATCCAGGCCGAAAAACGCAATGCGGACCGACAGCGGTGACTTGCTATGGCTCGGAGGGGCGACGGATGACCACAGGCATCCCGTCCACGGTGGACCAGGCTAGGGACCGGGCCTGCTCGCTGGAGAGGGTGATACTGAGCGGCGGGGCTGCACTTGATGACTGGACTCCGCCAAGATGCTGTTTCCAGAGACCGAGCTGTTTCCAGGCCTTCCGGCTTGTCGCGTGAATCCATCCTAACGCCCCTTGCTCCCCGGCAGACTCGACGTCGATCGTCATCGCCGGGGCAAATGACAGCCGGTATTCGGTCGGCATGTCGGACAAGGAAATCGGCTCCTGCTCGGTCGTTGCAGACGGATCGATCTTGCGGCGAACCACCGGCGGACGGGCCGTCAAGCGAAAGATGCCCGTCAATCGTGGAAGCTCAGTGGCCGTCCATGCGGCAATGGGAAGCCGGTGAAGCTCCACGCCCCGAGCCTTGATTTGGATGACCCCTGACACAAGATCCATGAGCAGATAGGTTTGAGGCCGCGCGGCCAGCTTGAGTTCTTCTTCGAGAACCCGCGAGCCCTCCTGTAGCGCCACAGGATTGTTCATGTCCAGATCGGGAAACGCCTCACCTTCGGCAGCCCAACCGGGAACCGAGAAAAGAAGAACCACGGAAAGAAGGATGGATAAAGGCATGAACAGCATCTGCACGAGGAGCGTGAACTAAAATATCATGATCGGTGTCCCAACTCGGGCGAGCTGATAGACACTTTTTAGGTCATCGTCATTGAGCCGAATACACCCATGGGTGACGTTCTTGCCGAGCAACCGAGTATAGAGCGTGCCATGAATAAAATAGCCTTTGCCAAACCCGAGCGCATAGTCGCCCAGCACGCCTTGTTCGACTCGGTCGGCGGGATTCTTGGGAACCATGAGCCCTTCTTCAATGAACGCCCAATCCGGTTTCACCCAGGCGGGATGCGTCAATTTGGACTGCACCGTAAATTCTCCACGCGGTGTATCGAAGACCCATTGGGTATTGCTTTCGCCCGGCTTATCGAGCACCACTCCGCTGCCGGTAGAGGCAATGGCATCCAGCACGATCTCTTGGCTGCGTTTGACATAGAGGTGATTTCGCGCGGTGTCCACAAGAATGTAATGTTGGTGGGGCGAAAATTGCGCGAGCTGTTTCTTGAGGCCCTTGTATTGATTTTGCAAACCTCGGAGCACGACTGGATCTACAGCGAGAGGCTGAGGGGCCGAAGCAATGGAGGACTGAAGCTGACTGCTGCTGTACGGAATCAGGGCCACGAGCAGGCCGAAGGAGAGGACCGAAACTATAAGGAGAATGACTCGCTTCATGGAAGTCGTCTCAGGTTTCTTCTCCATGCTCTCCCAGCTGAGCCAAGGCCGTCGCGACCGCGTTGCGCCCGGTCAAGGCGCCGACGATGCTGACCACGCTCCCGGGCTCCACCCGCTCGAACAGCGCGCTCATCTGGACATTGTCGAGCATGACACAACCGAGCGTTTGCGCCATCAACTCATTTTCGACGCCATGGATTTCGATCTGGCCTCCGATCTGCTTCGAGGCAGGGATACGACCAACCTTCTTGCCTTGCACAAATCGACGGCGATCATCCTGGTTCGGGTAATCTAAAACCAGCGCCCGGTAGAACTGCGTCCGGCCCGCTCCGCGCTTATCTATGATGCGATATCGTCCCTCTGGAGTCGCACCGTCACCCTGGAATTGTTTTTCACGAATACCATTGAACCCTAAACGGACAGGATATGATAGCACCCTGCTCCCGTTTTTATAGAGCGTCAGGGTTCTCTCTGCCTTGCTGACGACAATGGCCGTTGATCGGTGAGTGCGGGACCACTCGATCGTCTGCTGCGCCATGGCCTGCCACCTGCGGATGTGCTGCTCATCCGCATACCGCCCAAGTTCGCGGGCAAGAAGTGCGGACTGCACGTGCAAGGCCTTGCCGGCCAAATCAGCAGCTTCAATTGAGCGCTGATAGTCATGCTGATCCAAAAATGATCTGGCCTGCTTCACCAATAAATCGGTTTGGACGGGCTTGCCTCCTAAGACAATGCGGCCATCAATGGCATCAATTTGCGAGGAGAGCGCGCGCAACCGTTCTTCCACACGCAGCACGTTCTGTTGAGCACGATGCTGTTGTGCCTGTCGTTCACCATGCAACTTCGCGAGGGTACTCCCGCCCTCTTCGTGGAGCCGACGAAGCTCCGTTTCAAGATCATTGGTTTCCCACGGCCATCGCACCAGATCATCATCCGACTGTACACGGGCACGGAGCGGCACCCATTGCCGCACGAAACGGGCATATTCTTCAGGAGCGATTTCGGGTGCTTTGAGCGCGACCAATTGCTGATCGATCCGATCAATCGCACTGACCAGTTCAGGCGGAATAGCTTGGGCACAGGCAGAGAGCGCCCCCGCCAGGAAGAATCCCTGGGCGAGAGCGATCAGACCATTTCTCACTAAAGAAGCAGCCATGAATCAATACTACCTTACTTTTTCTTATGCGCAGAAGGTTTTCCCTTCCCCACTTTCGCCAACGCATTCTGCAATTCCGCAGAGACTGCTTGCCCCTTGTCATGGATGGCCTTCGCTTGAGTCTGGGCAGCCGGATAGTCTTCTTTATCGATCGCCAATTGGATCTGATTCAACGACGCCTTTAAGGCCTCCACATCATTCTTGATGGCTTCAAGTGCCGCACGGTCTTTGCCCACCGGAGCGCCGGCCACCAGCTCGACGGCTGACTTTACCGCTTCCTGAGCGACTTGTTGCGCTTGAAGAGCGCCGGCCTTCGCCTCTTCCTTCTTTTTCACTGCGTCGGCCTTCACCCGTTCACCATCGACCTTGGCAGAAGCCGCAAGTTGCTCGGCTTTCCCGTAGTCACGAAAGAGGGCAAACTTTCCATCCTGATCCGTTACTTCTTTTTTCATGGCGGTCAAGGACGCTTCGAGCTTGGCATATTCTTGCGCCGTATAGGTCGCCGCTCCGCTCATCTGCGCTTCCTTCAGGGCCTTTTCCGCTGCATCGATTTGCTCGGCGGGTGGCTTGGCGCAGCCGGCGAGCAAAATCGCTCCAAGCATCAGTGGCGCGAGCCGATTGATCGTGACGTTCATCATAATTCTCCTTGATGGTTTAAGCGGGGGGACTACCGTGCACACTTCGTGCTCCCTCGGCTGAGAAGGTCCCTCACCAAACATGAGCGACCTTCTCAGCCTGGAAGACAAGGGAGGAGAAAACCTAGCCGTTCTTCTTTTCCTTACCCTTCTTCTTGCCCTTGCCGGCCTTCTTCCCCTTTTTACCCTTCTTTTCCTTTTCTCCATCCACTTTCTTTTCAGTCTCAGCCGGAGCACTCATCGCTGGGGCTGCAGGAGCTGTGGCGGCTGGTGCCGCGACTGGAGCTGTTTCCTGCGCATGCAGGTAGGTCCCGGTTGAGAACATGGCAGTGATCGTAAGCGCAAGCATGCTAGCTAAAATTCTACCCATGTGAGAGAACCTCCTGTAATGTAAGTGATTGAATATTGATGCTCACCGAAGCATCGGACCTGCCATCAAACGGTCAAAGCGATAACGCGATCATTCATTTGTTTCTATTGGCAAGCTTGGTGCCATACTTAGTGTTTTCACTTTCTGCAGATATGCCTGATGAAACAGCGTTTTCTAAATGAATAGCGCAGTCAGAGGAGGGGAGCCTGTGGCACTCTGGCTATATCAGATACAAAAGCGCCTCAGAAATGAATGGTTTATAAGCTGAGGCCCTCGCTCCCCCCTCTCATAGATAAATATTTGCACTGAGAATTAATCCTCATTGAAACCGTGGGTAAATTGACTCCTGGCTGCACGGTCAATATAATGCCGAACTCGATTAGCTAAACGATACGTGATTTCCTGGGGGGATTGTTATGTCTTTTACATCTCAGCAGCCTTCAAACCTAAAAAAGAAGCGCGAGCATGGCTTTCGTAAACGCATGAGCACAAAAAACGGACGGAAAGTCCTTGCACGCCGCCGTGCAAAAGGCCGCGCTCGGCTGGCAGTCTAGGGCCGCCATTTCAGCTACCGTTGACGGGCCGGAATCGAAGGTTTGCCTGTAGCTGGTCCGCATGAGTGCCGGTGTGTGTGCAGCCTGGAGAAGGTATGTGTCTCTCCTTGCGCCCTACGTGATTGGATGTCTGCTCGACTCCTGCCGGTGACCGTTGCCAACGTACATGCTTTCATGTCTGGCGAATCTCACGGTATAAGTTCACGTGCCAGAACTGGCGTTATGTTCTTGCGAGTCAGTCGAGATATTGAACAAGTGAAGCGTCATGGGCGTCGCAGCTCGACGCAATGTTTCAATTTACTCGCGAGCCGAACGGAGAATTCTGTCAGTCAGGTGGGAATCGTCGTCGGTAGGCGATTTGGTAATGCGGTCAAGCGCAACCGGTCGAAGCGACGATTCCGCGAGCTGGTCAGAGCCATTTATCCAGACTTGATTCCCGGCTACCACCTGCTGGTATTCCCCAAGCGAGACGCCCTGACTCTTTCATTCGGCGAACTGAAAGAATTGTGGACCGCTACCCTGTCCAAGCATCGCCTTCTGAACATGAGGTCGATCTAGCATGCGCCGTCTCCTCGTAGGGCTGATTCAAGGCTACCGATATGTGATCTCACCATGGTTAAGCCCGGCATGCCGATTCGATCCGACCTGCTCCCTATACGCAATGGATGCCATACGCCAGCGAGGTTGCCTGAAGGGCCTCGGACTGGCCTTGATCCGCTTACTTAAATGCCACCCCTTTCATGCCGGCGGATTTGACCCGGTTAAAAAATAGTTCAACGTTGTTGAGGAAAGTACGTATCTAGATGATGGAGAAACGGGTCATCGCTTTCTTGGTGCTATCGCTGGCGATTATTTTTGGATACGACTATGCGCTGAAAGAGATGGGCTGGCTCCCTCAGCCTTTGCCCACACAAGAAGCGTCCGTATCATCTGAGACGGGACCGATGTCCCCGGCGACCGAACCAACCCCAATGTCGACACCGGCTAGCCCGAACACGGCACAGACGCCTGGACAAAGCCAAATCTCCTCGACAGGGCTTGAAGGACCGGCTTCTGCGCTCACCCCAACGGAAGAGCTTGTGAGCATTGAGACCGATCTGTATCGGGCAAAAGTCTCGACTCGTGGCGCGGTCCTGACAAGCTGGGAATTGAAGCGGTACCAACACACCGCAACCGATTCGGCGCCGGTTCAATTGGTCAGGCAGGGATCGAAGTTTGCCGGCCCATTGGCCATCGTCACGACTGATACAGAATTGACCAAAACGTTGGGGAACGGTCTCTACACCGTTTCACGAGACTTCTCCACCCTCGATACCTCCCATCCTATCGGCCACATCACATTCCAGCTTCGTGACGAGTCGAAGAATCTGTTACTCGAGAAGATCCTGACCTTCCACGCCGACAGTTATCTGGTCGATATCGCAATTCGATCGACCGGTCTGGACGGGGACCTGAGCATCGGCTTAGGAACGAATTTTGGCATTGTGGAATGGGGCGATGGTTTAATCGGCCAAATCGGTTCAGCTTCCTTCGTCGACGAAAAAGTTGACAAGGACGCGCCGGATTCTGAGCTCGAGCGCAAAGGCGCAGTGCATTGGCTCGCCCTCCAAGACAAGTATTTCCTTTCCGTGCTCATCCCAAAGCAAGCCTCCTCCACCGTGGTCAAGAAAGAAGGCGACAAACTGCTTTCTGGAAGCATACGCTTTCCTGCTCAGTCATCCGGCTCCCCGGTGAACCTCCAACTCTATGCCGGCCCTAAAGAGTATGACACCCTCGTGGCGATGCAGATTGGGATCGAAGACACGATCGATTTCGGTTGGTTTGTTTTCGGCAGTTGGGGAGTTGTGAAAGCGGTCGCCAAACCGATTTTCTATGTACTCCGCTTCATCAACGACTACACCCATAACTATGGTGTGACCATTATTCTACTCACGATGATGCTCAAGGTCCTTTTTGTGCCGCTCCAGTACAAGAGCTATAAATCGATGAAACAAATGCAGGTCATCCAGCCGAAAGTCTTGTCGGTTCAAGAGAAGTTTAAGGAGGACCGGGATCGGCTGAACAAGGAGTTGATCAAGCTCTATCGGGACCATAAGGTGAATCCCGTCGGTGGTTGCCTCCCGATGGTTTTGCAGATGCCGGTGTTTGTAGCGCTCTTTAACATTCTCTATATGACCATCGACCTACGCCAGGCGCCCTTCATGGCTTGGATTACAGACCTGTCCGTACAGGACCCCTACTACGTGCTGCCGATTATTATGGGGGTCACAATGGTGGTTCAGCAGAAGATTACTCCGACCACAATGGACCCGACCCAAGCGAAGATCATGTTGATGCTTCCGGCCTTTATGACCTTTCTGTTCATCAATTTCCCGGCGGGTCTAGTGCTGTACTGGCTCACAAATAACGTGCTTACCATTTCTCAGCAGCTGATTACGGATCGCGTGATTTTCGCCAACAAGCCGGTTATTTGAATTATTGGCGTTTTCCCAATGGCCATTCGTCCTGCGACAAGCCTGGGATGACATCGACGATAGAGCGCGACCATGCTGAATGCTGGAGGGTCAGGAGATACGATCTGTGCCATCGCTACCCCGGTGGGCGAAGGCGGGATTGGAATCATACGTATCAGCGGCCCTGAGACCATCTCAATCGCCAGCCGGTTTATCCGCATCCGTTCAGGAATTGCCCTACGCACGATAGAGTCGCATCGCCTCCACCTCGCCGACATCCTGCGAGCGGACGGTTCCTTAACAGGATCCTCCTTGCATTTTCAGACTCCCATTGACGAGGCGCTGGTGGTCTACATGAAAGCACCGCGCTCGTATACGGCGGAGGATGTTCTCGAAATTCATGCACATGGGAGCCGGGCTTCGTTGGCCATGATTTCTGAATCTTGTCTACAGGCAGGATGCCGCCTCGCAACTCCTGGAGAATTTACGAAACGGGCTTTTTTGAATGGCCGTCTGGATTTATCCCAAGCTGAAGGCGTCCTCGCGACAATCAAGGCTACGTCCGAGCAGAGCTTGGCTATCGCACAACGCCACCTTCGGGGAGACCTAAAGCAGGAAGTCGATCATTTGCGATCCGGGCTCTTGGCCATGCTTGCACATCTTGAAGCGGGAATAGATTTTGTTGAAGAAGACATCGAATTCGTGGGTCGGGATGAATTGACGAAGGTGTTACGTGAGACTATGAATGTAGTCGAGGCCGCCCTGAATTCATCGCAGACTGGCCGTGTACTGAGGGAAGGGGCAAGGGTCGTCATCGTTGGCCGACCCAATGTCGGTAAGTCGAGCCTGCTGAATCGATTGTTAGGAGATAGTCGAGCCATCGTGACCGATACTCCCGGGACCACACGCGACCTAATCGAAGAGACCGTTCACTTTGGCGGATGCACGCTATCCCTCGTCGACACAGCCGGGTTACGGGACACCACGGATGCAATTGAGCGAGAAGGTATTCGCCGAACAGAAGAGGCTGTGCGTGACGCTGACCTTCTTATTATTGTGGTTGATGTAACTGACGTCGTCCAGACAGCCCAAATATTGGATATCCCTCCGCTGGACGGCAAAGAAAGTGTCGTCGTGCTCAATAAGATAGACCTGCTCACTCCCGGTCAGGTAGCGGACTTGCCTGACCACCTCTCTTTGCCAGATGGTGTAGTACCGTTGCCGATATCGACCGTGACAGGAGAAGGGCTCGAGACATTGCGAGAGATCATCCAGAGAAGAGTTGGAGTTCGCGGTCTCGAGCCATCTCAAAGTGTCATGATTGCAAATATTCGACACCAGGAGATTCTACTCAGATGCCGTGATTATCTGATGAAGGCCCTTGAATCAATCGAGTCGGGCGCACATCCGGAATGCGTGGCGGTGGATCTACGAGGTGCGGCAGATACGCTTGGTGAAATTACCGGGGTCATTACCTCAGACGAGGTCCTCCATCAAATCTTTTCTCAGTTTTGTATCGGGAAGTAACGGGTGATTTATGGATCAGACGTTCGATGTGATCGTAGTCGGTGGAGGCCATGCGGGGTGCGAAGCCGCTCTCGCGGCAGCTCGTATGGGTGCGCGGACCCTATTACTGACCATGGGAAAAGATCGAATCGCCCAGATGTCTTGCAATCCGGCTGTCGGGGGAATCGCCAAAGGCCACCTGGTGAAGGAAATCGATGCCCTTGGCGGGGAGATGGGCCGGAACACAGATCAAGCCGGCATACAATTTCGCTTTATCAATACAAGCAAAGGACCGGCAGTCAGAGCGTTGCGCGCGCAATGCGATAAGAAGCTATACCGCATGGCGATGCAACAGACCTTAGCTGCTGAGCCCTGCCTCACGATTCAAGAAGGTACAGTTGATCGACTTCTTACCTCAGGGCCGTGCGTAAACGGCGTGGTGACAGGAGACGGGGTTACGGTCAGCGCACTCGCGGTCGTCCTCACATCAGGCACTTTCCTTAAGGGACTTATCCACATAGGCCTGAACCACTTTCCGGCCGGGCGCGCCGGAGAAGCCTCCGCAGAACACCTTTCCGACTGCATGCGCGACCTGGGTTTTGAGCTGGGCCGACTGAAGACCGGTACTCCGCCGCGACTCGATGGCGACTCGATCGATTTCTCGGTCATGGTTCCGCAGCCTGGAGACAACCCTCCCACGCCATTTTCCCATCGTACTGAGCGCATTTTCACGCCTCAGCTTCCTTGCCATTTAACCTACACGAACAAACAAACCCACGAAATCATCCGTGAGAATCTCGATCGCTCACCCCTTTATAGTGGCGTCATCGACTCGGTTGGTCCAAGGTACTGTCCTTCAATCGAAGATAAAGTCGTACGTTTTGCTGAACGAGAACGGCATCAAATATTCATCGAGCCAGAAGGCATTGATATAAAAGAGTTTTATCCGAACGGGATCTCGACAAGCCTTCCGGTTGATGTACAGAGCGAAATACTTCGCACCATCCCTGGCCTTGAGCATGCCAAAATGCTCAAGCCTGGCTATGCGATTGAATATGACTATTTTCCCCCACGTCAACTTCACCCGACTCTTGAAACAAAGTACGTTTCCGGGCTCTATCATGCGGGACAGATCAATGGAACATCTGGGTATGAAGAGGCGGCTGCTCAAGGAGTCATGGCTGGAATCAACGCAGTATTGAAGATTCGAGGATTGGAACCACTCATTCTTGATCGATCGCAAGCCTACATCGGAGTGCTCATCGACGATTTGATTACGAAAGACACGCGCGAGCCATATCGTATGTTTACATCGCGCGCCGAATACCGGCTCCTCCTCAGACATGGGAATGCCGATCTCCGTTTAATGGATATCGGACACCAGGTCGGATTGGTTTCACAGCATAATTACGATCGGCTCCTTAAGAAGCGGGACGGTATCGCCAGCGAAATTGTCCGGCTGAGCACAACCAGGCCAAAGATTACTGATAAAATTTGCACACGGTTGAACTGGATAACCATTGAGGATCGCCACTCGTCCCAAACATTTGCCCAGTTGCTCAAGAGGCAGGAGTATTCATATAGAGACCTCTTGATGAAATTTGACGGTGTATCCATTGATGATGATGAAATCATTGATGAAGTTGAATTGGAAATCAAATATGAAGGCTATATCAGAAGACAACTACAGCAAATTGGACAATTCAAAAGACTCGAACTAAAAGCCATACCATCAGCGTTTGACTATGGAGCCATACAAGGGTTCTCACGTGAAGTACTTGAAAAGTTCTCACGCGTGAGGCCGGCTACAATTGGGCAAGCATCAAGAATTGCAGGGGTAACTCCTGCAGCGATTTCACTTCTCATCGTCGCAATAGAGAAATCTAAACGGCAAGGCCAACTACCAGCAGAAGTTTGACGCGACCACCGAGTTCATCCTACCTTTTCCTTGACCTCACAGTTTCAATCACGTATGTGTTCCACGTGGAACAGAGAGCAGATATCCAATCGCTATTGTCCAGCTCAGCTTCTTCGATCGGGATAAATATGACTGCTGAACAAGTCAGCAAGTTCATGATCTATTTGAAACAGCTTAAAGAGTGGAACAAAACCACGAACCTAACTAGCATCGTCAAAGATGAAGAAGTCGTCATCAAGCATTTCATCGATTCAATTGCTGCTATTAAAGCGGAAAATTTTATAGACGGGAGCCTCATCTTTGACATTGGTTCTGGTGCAGGCTTTCCAGGAATACCGATAAAAATACTACGACCAGACTTAAGACTTGTCCTCGTCGAACCATCAAAAAAGAAATCATCTTTTTTAAGGTATATCATTGGGTTACTGAAATTACGAGACGTTGATATTTTTGAAGGATCATTGGAACAGCTCGCAGATAATTTCATAAATCACGAACAAGCCAACTATATTGTTGCGAGGGGGATAAAGTTTGAATTCATCATTGACCTATCAAGAACCATATTGACTAGCAATGGAAGAATACTCCTATTTCTTTCAACCTTTGTTGATAGATCAAGGATTGACTCAAAAACCATCGTTGAGAATGAATACTCATTTGACCTTCCGATCGGATATGGAACAAGAGTTGTTACAAGCCTCTCTCTTTCATCGTGAATAGCAGAGAGAGACTGTTCCACGTGGAACAGTCTCTCTCTATTAAGAAGGGCGATCAATGGCAAGGGTAGTTGCGGTTGCCAATCAAAAGGGAGGAGTTGGGAAAACAACTACTTCCGTCAACCTTTCAGCCGCAATCGCGCTCCAAGGTAAATCCGTCTTATTGATTGACCTCGACCCACAGGGCAATGCAACCAGTGGAGTTGGGGTTGACCCGCGATCATTGCAAAAAACAATATACAACTGCTTAATAAAGCAAGATATTTGCGAGAATGTCATTCAAAAAACGAGCGTCAATGGGCTATCTATCTTGCCTTCAAACGCCGATCTCGCTGGAGCTGAAATCGAGTTAGCTAATGTTGATGGGCGAGAGTACCATCTCCGTGACGCAATCAAAGAGATCCGCAATGCATACGATGTCATTGTGCTTGATTGCCCACCAGCTCTCGGCATCCTTACGATTAACGCCCTTGCTGCCGCAAAGTCAGTTCTCATTCCAGTGCAATGTGAGTACTATGCGATGGAAGGACTCTCTCGGCTTATAGGCAGCATTGAGCGGGTAAAGCAGTCCATCAATCTCGATCTCTTCATCGAGGGAATCGTGCTGACCATGTTCGACGCGCGCAACACGTTGGCTCGCCAGGTGTCCGAACAAGTCCGAAACCATTTTGGAAGCAAAGTCTACCAAGCCGTCATTCCTCGAAATGTGACGTTGGCTGAAGCCCCGAGCTATGGTCGGCCAGGCATTCTCTATAATGCGGCCTCATCGGGATCACAGGCGTATCTCTCACTCGCAAAGGAGTTTCTCGACCATGGAGAAAAAAGCACTAGGTAGAGGTCTTGATGCATTGCTGCCAGGTGGCCAACCGACCGTCCCAAGCAATGCGGCAGATATTCAGCAGATCAGAATTGATGCGATTGTACCGAATCGCTACCAACCTCGGCAAATCTTCCATCCCGCCGAGCTAGCAGAACTCGCCGCCTCAATAAAAGAAAGCGGCTTGCTTCAGCCAATTTTAGTCCGCCGAAAAGGTGATGGCATTTTTGAACTTATTTCGGGAGAGCGGCGATGGCGCGCCACCAAAGAGGCCGGCCTCGACACCATCCAAGCCGTCGTACGAAATTGCAGCGACCAAGAAGCGATACTTTTCGCCCTCGTTGAAAATCTTCAACGAGAAGACCTCAATCCCATGGAAACTGCCAGAGCGTACTCGCGAATGATGAATGAATTCGGATTGACTCACGACGGCATCGCACAAAAGGTCGGCTGCGACCGCTCCTCTGTGGCTAATTCCGTACGTCTACTCAACCTCCACCACGACGTACAAGCTCTCGTAGAGGCCGGAACCCTTTCGGCAGGACATGCCAAAGTCCTTCTGGGGCTGGATACTCCTGAGACCCAATGCAAAATTGCGAAGACGGTTGCGGCCCGCACCCTCTCCGTTCGCGAGACCGAACGCCTCGTCACCACCTCAAGCCCCACAAGAAAACGGACAAAACCATCAATGCCCACGTCGCATTGGACCGACATAGAATCACGGCTCCAAAAACGTTTTGGAACGCGCGTCACGATCGAAGCGGGACGAAAAAGCGGGAAAGTCATCATCCACTATTATTCCGCACCAGAGCTGGAGGGAATCATCGACAATCTCCTCGCCTAGACAGCCTCGCTCTCGCCACACCTCAGACGCATGCTGAGAAAAGGCATATTTGTTGCTTTTCTCTCAACTAACGCTAAATATCTTCCCTAGACACTCCGATACAGCACCTAACAGGGGTCAACCCAATCATCTTTTGTCCCGAACCCAAGAGGAGGAGCATCGACTATGTGGAAATCAGACAAGCAGGACGGGAAGCGTACGATGGCAGAGGAAGTGGAAGCTGAGGATATCTCGCTCGCTTCAAACCTGGGTCGCCAGGAAGCCTCAGAAGATGTTAGTGCGTTTGTCGGCAAAGGGGTCGAGTTTAAAGGCACCATCTCATACAACGGAACCGTAAGAATTGATGGATCTCTCGACGGAGAAATTCATACGGAAGGCGTCCTCCTCGTGGGCGAAGAGGCAGTGATCACGGCCAAAGTGACGGCCGGGACCATCGTCTGCAAAGGGAAAATCACAGGCGATGTCGTTGCCAAAGAAAAGATTAAGCTTCGCGCCCCAGCCATCGTCAATGGCGGAATAAAGACACCAATGCTTTCTATTGAAGAAGGCGTACTATTTAACGGCACCCTAGAAATGTCACAAGGGATTCGAGAAGTCACTCGCGAAACGCCCCTTCACCCGGTTGGCATCTCAGGCCAAGGCGGCATAAAAAGGATCAACGGCTAACATTTCCGGTGACACAATTAATACGCTCATCGGGGTCCTGAACCCGAGACACCCGGTGAGCCTGCTGTACCTAGAAGGACCTTTGATCGCATGTGGGCAATTGGCGATAAGAAATCTTCCCCATCGGACGACGACAATTTCACTTTTCTTGGGAAAGGGGTGGAATTCAAAGGCGTCGTGAATTTCGACGGCACCGTCCGCATCGACGGGAAACTGGAAGGTGAAATCCACACCACCGGCACACTGATCGTGGGGGAGTTTGCCGTGGTCAAGGGAATTATCTCCGCAGGGACGCTGCTCACCAGCGGAAAGATTAACGGGACCGTTACAGCCACAGAAAGAATCCAAATCCTCAAACAGGGCGTCCTTATTGGGGACATCCGAACTCCCGCCATTGCCATCGAGGACGGAGCACATTTTCATGGTATGTGCGATATGGGCGCCCATCGCTGGGTCGAGGAGCATCCCCAGTCGGCCAAGAATGTCCACGACCTGACTCTCCATCGAAGCAAAATACGCACGCCAGACCTCTAGCCCTTTCGCCGGTCAGACAGTACAATAGCCGCACTATGTCACGTCCAACCGTTCTCCTCGGTATGAGCGGGGGAGTCGATAGCTCCGTAGCCGCCCTCCTTCTGACTCGACAGGGTTTCGAAGTCCATGGCGTCACCCTCCAGGTCTGGGAGCATGAGAGCGAGGAAGTCGCGGCCTCGAAGCGGTGGGAGGAGCGCGGCTGTTGCAAAGTTGGCATCGCGCGATACGTGGCCAAACAACTCAACATCCCGCACGAACTCGTCGACTCCCGCGCCGAGTTCCGCACCGCGGTCATTGATGACTTTGTTTCCGCCTATGCGAACGGCACCACACCAAACCCCTGCGTGCGCTGCAACGAACGCGTGAAGCTTCGCCAACTCATCGAGCTCGCGGACTCAAAAGGCATCTCTTTCGTGGCGACCGGCCATTATGCGCATGTCGACCGAAGCGGCGAGCACCTCTCCCTCATGAAAGGAGCTGATGCCAGGAAGGATCAAAGCTATTTCCTCTACCGCCTCCAGGCATCCTGGCTGAACCGATTGCTATTTCCTGTAGGACAAATGCAGAAAGCCGATGTCTGGCGAGAAGCCGCCTCGCTCGGGCTTCCGGAAGAGGAGATGAAAGAGAGTCAGGAAATCTGCTTTGTCAGTCATGGCGATTACCGGACCTTCCTCCAGGAACAACCCGATCTCCAGAGCACGCCCGGACACTTCGTCGACGAAACCGGAACCACGCTAGGAACCCACGAGGGGATTCCCTTTTATACACCGGGACAAAGAAGAGGGCTTGGCATCGCCACCGGACAACGCCTCTACGTCCAGCGGGTTCAACCGGCTACCAACACAGTCGTTCTTGGACCGGAAGAACACCTGCTCAGCTCCTCCTGTACAGTAAAAGACCTCAATATCCTCGATCCCAGACTTCTAGCCGCGCCGTCCCGAGTCGACTGTAAAGTGCGTTACGCCACACCCCCATCGTCAGCTACGACTATTCCTCTATCTGCCGGAAGGATGATCGTTCAATTTAGCACGCCACAGCGGGCACTCAGTCCCGGGCAATCCGCTGTGTTTTATGACGAGGACCGAGTCCTAGGGGGCGGGATCATTGAGACCATTGAGCCCAAATCCAGCCAAACACCGCTGCCTCCCTCTTCATCAGCCTAGGCTACAGATTCCCTACCCAGCACCTTGTTGACAGCAAATCGCCGGTGTTAACATAGCGGCGCAGAGGCCCTGTGCCCGTAGGGGATGACCCGCACGTTTGCCATCCTCCGCGGACGGCGCAATACATCACTCTCTTATCCTGGACCATGGCGCCATCATGCTCCAGAGCACGTGACCAAGGAGTCGCTTATGTCAACAGAAGCCGCTGACACCCAAGCCCCTTCGCTCGTCGCCGAGTCTTCCACGTCGTCGCATTTCCTATCAGGTGACGACAATGCACAGAACGGCAATCTCGAAAAGATTCGCGACATCCTCTTCGGAGCACAAGTCCGTGATCACGACCGGCGCTTCTCCGCCCTTGAACAAAATCTCGTCAAGGAAGCTGCCGCGCTCAGAGCCGAGCTCACGAAACGATTCGATGCGCTCGAAGCCTTCATGCAGCAGGAAGTAGCCGTCCTGTCCGGTCGCCTGCAACATGAACAGGAAGTCCGCGGCGAAGCCTTGCAGCACCTCGTCAGGGATCTCACCAGCCTCGGAGTCGTGGTCGAACGCAAAGCCACCGACCTGGCCCAACAAACCGATCAGTCCGAACGCACGCTCCGCCACGAAGTCCTGGATCATGTCACCGCCCTCAAGGAAACGATCCGATCCACACAAGACCAACTCTCAGACTCTCTCAATCGTTCCGTCGCAGATCTGCGGCACGCCAAAACAGACCGTACGGCACTCGCAGAGCTATTAGCTGAGCTATCTCAGAAACTCCAGCAGGGCTCGCCCACATCCTAGTCGCCCGCATGCAAGGAGCCCATTTTGATGAATCAACCCCGGCCCAGCCCCCAGCCATCCTCGGCTGATACCGCCGCGAGCCCCGAGTTGAAACAAGAGTGGGCGGAACTTCGCACGCTGCTCCTTGCGCCGGAGCAAACCCAGCTTACCGAACTCCGCAATCGTCTGGAACATACGGAGACCGATGCGCCCTCCGTCAGCAAAGTCCTCGCCGAGGCCATCACCTTACGCGGCAAACAGGACGAGCGACTGACCGCCGCACTCACACCGCATGTTCAGACCGCACTGACGAGTTCTGTACGCCGCAATCCCCATGTGATCGCTGAGGCCATCGCCCCCATCATGGGCCCGGCCATCCGCCAAGCGATCGTCCGCACGCTGCAAGGGATGATGCAGTCGTTCAATCAGACCATCGATCACAGCCTGTCCCCTAAAGGGCTCGCCTGGAGAATAGAGGCCTGGCGAACAGGACGACCATTCGCCGAAATCATCCTCCTGCACACGCTGCGTTTTCGAGTGGAGCAACTCTTTCTCATTCATCGCGACACCGGCCTCCTGCTCCATCACGTCGGATCGGATACCGCCATCATTCATGATCAACAGCTGGTATCCGGCATGCTGACGGCCATTCAAACCTTTGTGCAGGACACCTTCAATACCCCGCGAGGACAGACCCTGAATACCTTGGAGGTTGGAGAATGCCGGGTCTTGATCGAACAAAGTTCCCAGGCCATTCTGGCCTGCGTCGTCAGGGGAACCGCACCGGGCTATCTTCGGGCTCAGGTGCAGCAAACCCTCGAATCGATCCAGCTCGACTATGCCGACGCCTTCGCCGCATTCGACGGAAACCCTTCGAGCTTCGATGCCACGCACGACCGCCTCATGGAATGTGCGCAGACTCAATACGAAACTCCCCGCACGAGAACCTTCCCAATGACCTGGGTGGCCCTCACTGTCATCGCCCTCTCCACAGCCTTCTGGGGCTGGACCACCTATCAAAACAACCAGCGATGGCAACATCTGACGCAGAGAATCCGAACTATGCCCGGAGTCGTCGTGACGACACTGGAACGCGACGGCCGTATCGTCACCCTCGAGGGACTCCGCGATCCAATGGCAGCGGAGCCAGACGATCTCTTGACTCAGGAAGGAATCCCTCGCGAGCACATCATCTCTCACTGGACCCCGTTCCACTCCCTTGATCCTCAATTCGTCGGCAAACGCGCAGCCTCGCTCCTCCGTCCCCCGGGGACCGCAACGCTCCGCTACGACGATGGCCGCCTCACCGCCAGCGGGAATGCGCCGGAAAGCTGGGCCATCCAAGCCAGACAGATGGCCCTCTTACTTCCGGGCGTTCGTGAATATCACGATGAGGAACTCCGCACCGTCTCACGCGCTGATCTCATCGCCCAATTGAACCGAATCAGTTTCTTCTTTGAGAGCGGCTCCTCCACACTCTCCGACGCAGAATCGAGCAAGGTCACGCCGGTCAAACGCCTGATTGAAAACTTGCGCCAGTCCGCTCACTCTGCTTCGGGTGAGACGCTTCTCGTCGAAGCCATCGGCGATGCCGATCCGACAGGAACGGAATCCATGAATTTCCTACTGGCCACCGCCAGAGCTCATGCCGTCATCGCCGCCCTTGGAGGAGCAGCCTCCTACCCGCCGCTCACCCTCAGCGCGAGCGTGGAACCAACCTCGTTCGCCGGGCAGAAACGTGGGGGAACTAAAGGCGGTCAGAATGCGCAGCGGCGGGTCACGCTCCTCGTCACAGCCAAGCCTCTCGTCGGCCGCGCGGACTCCGCACCATGATTCAAAAGAAGATCTGTCTCCTGGGTGGATTCGCCGTCGGAAAGACCAGTCTCATCCGCCGTTTCGTGACGGGCATGTTTTCGGAGCAGTACCACACGACCATCGGCGTGACGATCGAAAAGAAAACGCTCCTCGTCGACGACCGGGACGTGACCCTGATGATTTGGGATCTCTATGGAGAAGACGATTTTCAGAAAATGCGGGAGTCCTATTTGCGAGGCTCATCCGGCTATATCCTCGTCGCCGACGGCATGAGGCGGTCTACCCTGGATACGGCGGAATCCCTGCACCAACTGGCCCAATCCACACTCGGGCCCGTGCCTTTCGTCCTCATCGTGAACAAGGCCGATCAACTCCAGGAATGGGAAATCGACGAGGCGACACTCGCACAGCTGCGACACAAGGGATGGCTCGTGTTCGCGGGAAGCGCCAAGACCGGCGACGGGGTGCCGGAACTCTTTATGCGGCTCACGCACATAATTCTAGAAGCCGCCTAGCGATACAACTGGACTGCCATGGCGCCATCCAGCTCACCCAACTCCCTGCCCCAGAACATGCTGGAGACCCTCCTTCAAAGGCTTGGCACCGCAGTTCTCGAACGAGTCGCAACGGAAAATAGGTTTCGCCTGCTTGGAGATCCGCCCCTCTGGTGGGCCGCAACATTCAAGACGTCACCCGAGTCTCCCATTGACGTCGGAAGCCTCGCTCCTTTTCTGCGACATTTCCTTGATGAAAGCGAATCCGCGTGGAGAGACGATCATGACCGGGTGGTTCGATCGGGACCGTGGAGTCATCGTGACCTGACATCAATCCTGCACCATTTCGAAGCCACCGCACTGACCGCTTCTCATCGACCACTGCTCCTTATCGAGCGTATCGACGAACGCTTCGACCAGATACAGCGGCTCTTACAGCAAGCCCGTGATCAGCGCTTGCACCATCTCGACCAAGTCAAAATCCACGAACGGACCCGGACATCCCTGACCGGGTCACTTGCCATCGCCACCCAGGAGCGCGACGATGTCCTGGCGCTTCTCCAGCATCTGGATCTGGCCGCCATCGTCACGAATCAAGAAGGCCATGTCACCTTCATCAGCCCGCGCTGCCTTGCCTGGATCGAGTGTCCTTCGACGACGGTCATCGGTCAGCCGTGGGAGCAGAGTCTCCCGCTGGAGTCCCCAGACCGAAAGCACCTCCGCCAAACATGGGACGCGCTCATGCCGCAACGCGGCCGACGACCCCTTCGATTGACGAGTAAAACCCCGCGATGGATCGAATATGAAATCCTTGCAGATCCACAATCCGCTGAACGGCGCATCATCCTGCTGCAGGATCGCACAGAGGTCCACCATCTACGGCAGCAGCTCGATCACCAAGCCCAATTCCACGACCTTGTCGGACGCAGTCCTGCCATGCTGCAGGTTTATCAACTCGTCCGCGATGTGGCGCGCGTCGATTCCACCGTCCTCATCGAAGGCGAGACAGGAACCGGGAAGGAACTCGTCGCCAGAGCCATCCATTACTCCAGCCCGCGGAAAGACCGGCCCTTTATTGCCGCCAACTGCGCAGGCTTGACGGATTCACTGCTGGGCAGCCAGCTGTTTGGCCACAAGCGAGGCGCCTTCACCGGCGCGATCGACGATCACCATGGACTCTTCGAATCGGCTGACGGCGGCACCCTGTTCCTGGATGAAATCGGCGACATCCCGACTTCCGTCCAAACCAGTCTGCTCCGGGTCCTTCAGGAAAAAGAAATTACGCGCCTGGGAGAGACCCGTCCACGGAAGGTGAATGTACGCATCCTCGCCGCGACGCATCACAATCTCAACGAAGACGTCATTCGCGGCGCCTTTCGCGCTGATTTGCTCTATCGCATCCGCGTGGCGCGCATCCATCTGCCTCCGCTTCGAGATCGACGAGATGACATTCCATTGCTCACACAGGCCTTGCTCGGCCAAGTCTGTGCCACCACAGGCAAAGCCATCACTGATCTGCATCCAGACAGTCTCCATCTGCTCATGACCTACTCCTGGCCAGGTAATGTTCGAGAGCTGAAAAGCGCCGTCGAATTTGCCGTGATCAGCGCCCGCACTTCCTGCCTCATGCCGTCCGATTTTCCCGAGGAACTGCGCCACACCCAGCGTGACCATCGGCCGCCATCCTCCCAGGAATCGC
Organism: Nitrospira sp.; assembly: GCA_030692565.1. Classification (NCBI taxonomy): domain Bacteria; kingdom Pseudomonadati; phylum Nitrospirota; class Nitrospiria; order Nitrospirales; family Nitrospiraceae; genus Nitrospira; species Nitrospira sp. The sequence goes on along the minus strand of JAUYAO010000058.1, from coordinate 480,298 downwards.
AGCGCACAGAACCGAAAGCGCAATTGCTTCGAGCACTCCAACAGGCTCAAGGGAACCGGACAGAGGCAGCCAAGCTTCTCGGGATCAGCCGCGCCACACTCTATCGCCGACTCCTCGCCCACCACATCGACGTGGCCGGGTAGCATCGCTCCGATCCGCCTACACCCGCACACATTGTGAGACACACACCGTGAGACAACTCTGTCTCCTGTGACAGCTTCACTGAGACACGTTGAACGCGGTGCTCAGAAACACCCCGCCATTCGAAAAGAATATCTCCATCGGCCATGGCACGAACCTTGATCACAGTTTCTCGGCAGAAGCAGACAATTTTCGCACAAGACATCCGAGCGCAACAGGACTCCCATCGCTCATGAAAACATCCACCACGCCTCCGCCGATTCGAGTCGTTCCGGTCGATGATTCAGCCTTCGCGCGGGAGGGAATCCGGGCCATCCTCAAATTAGATCGTGGCATTCAGGTGGTAGGAGAGGCCGGCAGCAGGGCACGCGCCATTGAAGAAGTCCATCGCACCAAGCCTGATGTGGTGATCATGGATATGCGCTTGCCCGATGGCACTGGGTCCGATGCCTGCCGAGATATTCTTTCGGCTTTTCCCCGTATGCGGATCCTGTTCTTCTCTGCCTACAGCGACGACCGCGACCTCTATAACGCGGTGATGGCCGGCGGGCACGGGTACCTGACCAAAGATGTCGGGGCCAAAGCCCTCCTCCGCGCGATCAAGACGATCGCCGCGGGGCGATCCCTCCTTGGACCGAAAAAGACTGCCCACATCTTGTCGTGGATGAAGCGCACCATCGCGAACACTCCGGCGTTTCTCCCGCCAACCCTCTCGCCGATCGACCTGAAGCTCCTCACGATGCTGGCTGAGGGAGCCACGAACAAGGCCATTGCCACCGCCTTCAAGCAACCCACGAACGCCATCACTAAACTCCTGTCAACACTCTATAAGAAACTACACGTTAGGCGACGGACCCAAGCGGTTCACTATTTCGTCACGCAACTAAGGAAGGTCTGATTAATTCGAAGTTCTGGTCAGGAACCAACCAGATTCCCTGCGTTTCGTACGCTGGTTGATAGAAATCGGGAATTATTCAGACCTTCCCTAAGTCCACATCAAGACCCCTGCGATGTGCGCAGCAACTCCACACGTGGGAAAGGATAGGCCAATGCGTCCCAAGGGCCTCCTGGTTGTTGATCCACATGGTCAGGAGTTTTTACTGGTCCCAGATGAGGGAGTCGAGGCAGGCGGCTACACACTATCGGTACTACAGCGCGATGAAGATCAATGGGTTCGCCTACGGCCTGCATCGTCACGGAAGGTCCGCGAGAGCATGCTTGGGGCCCTCCTCGAATTCTTTGGCAATCTCTGTCGCATTCTTAATCACAGTAGTGATCGTGCAGCGCGGATCAAAAGAGTCACCCCGCAGAGCTCTCGGCACATGTTCGGCCAACACCCTGGCATCCCCAAAACCCCGATGGGGCCACTTGGCCAACATCTCGGCAAGCCAGCCTCAAAACAATCGAGCGCCTTGAGCCATCATGAGCCCAACCCATGAGACAACGGGACATTTCACGAACACATACAGGCATCGCGATTACTCGGATCCCCGAACACCATGTTGCGCCCCTTGCACAACGGCCCCTGCTAACGAGTCCTGGTTGCACAACCATGGTTGGTCGGGTATACAACCCCGTTGCATTCTGGGCCGATTGGCCCTAGTGCTATTTAGGACGCCGAGTCACTACGCTATTTTCGCGTTTCATACACCAAGAGGAGGAAAGATGAAGAACCTGTTCGCCGCATTGGCAATCTTTACAGCCGTACTCTGTGGAGTCGCCACTGCAATGGCAGCCGATGCTCCCGCGCCCCCGCTCGACGTCGTGACCCTCAAGGACGGCAGCAACATCTATGGAGAAGTCATCGAGATGGCAGGCGGCGTGCTCGTCATGAAAACCCCATCCAGCCCTGACAATGTCATCAAGGTGAAGTGGAGCGACGTCGCCAAACTCGCCGTCAACCATCCAATCCCGTTTCATCTCAAAGAAGGTAGTGTGCTGGTGGGGACCGCAACGGCCGGAGCTGACGGCAACCTGAATATCCAATCTGAACCGCTCAAAGGCTCGCTCACCGTTCCGCTTGATGCCATCGGATCCGTCAATCCCTTGGTTCAGCCGCCGGTCATTTACTCAGGCAGTCTCACGGGAGGCTACTCCCAGACCACCGGCAACAGCCATCTCAAGAACGCCAGCTTGCTGGGAGACTTCGTCGCCCGCAGCGAACAACTCCGGCTTTCGATCAATGGGCGCTATGTCTACGGCGACAATGCCAACACACTCATTGCGCGGAACGCCCGCGGCACCATCAAGCTCGACTTCTTCATCACTAAGCGTTTTTACTGGTTTGCCTCGGCCTACTTCGAGAACGATCGCTTCCAGGACCTCAAGATGCGAACCGCTCTGTCGTCCGGTCCCGGCTATCAATTCATCGAACGGGGAGATTTCAACGGCATCTTCAAAGACATGACCTTCTATACGGAAGCCGGCGTGTCCTTCTTCAATGAAGACTTCCGGGTCGCGGACGATCAGTCAAGTCTCCGTGCCCGCGTCTCGATGAAATGGAATTGGCCGCTGCTTGACGATCGCATCACCTTTTACCACTACAACGAGTTTTACCCCTCGATGCAAAACGCCTCGAACTACTTTTTAACCATGGATAACGGGGTCCGATTCAAAATCTGGGAAGGGTTCGTGAGCGGCCTTCAAGTGACGACGCGATACAACAGTCGGCCCGCGCCAGGCACCGGCGACACCGATAATCTGTATCTCTTCACCCTCGGATACAGCTTCGATACGACCAGGAAGCGATAGTGTACACTCTCAGCACGCAACTCACCCTCTCATCCTCTAAGGAGGACAAACGATGTTAAAAGAATTTAAAGAGTTCGCCATGAAGGGAAACGTCGTCGATATGGCTATCGGTGTCATCATCGGCGGCGCGTTCGGGAAAATCGTGTCATCGCTCGTGAGCGATGTGATGATGCCTCCCCTGGGACTGCTGATGGGAAAGGTGGACTTCTCCAGCCTGTTCATCAATCTCTCCGGCACACCGCAGCCCTCGCTGATCGCCGCCAAAGCCGCTGGAGCACCCACCATCAACTACGGGGTCTTTCTGCAGGCCACTTTCGACTTCATCATCCTCGCCTTCGTGATCTTTCTGCTGGTGAAGCAGATGAACCGCTTCAAGAAAGAAGCCCCTCCGGCGCCGCCGGCCGGCCCGACGAATGAAGAAAAGCTGCTCATGGAGATTCGCGACGCCCTCAAGGGGAAGCACTAACACTCAGACCCAAACCACAAGTCCGCATGCAGCGCGTCAACACAAAAGGAGTACGCATGAAATCGATTCGCATATCCATTCTGGGCCTCGGCCTTCTCTCGATCGCAGGCAATGCCGCCGCGCTTGATTGGAACGCCATCTGCTGTGACGGCGGCTATGAATACCGTCATCGTAATCAGTGGGATGCCGACAACCCCTCCAAAGACATGGCCGCTCGTCTCGCCGCGCTGGAAAAGGAACGGCAGCGGCTCGCCGATGAGCTCGCCGCGGCCAAGAAAGAAAACGGAGTGCTCAGCGACCGTGTAAGAGCGCTCGAAAGCCAACTGGCTGATCGTGACCGGGAATTGGCCGCTCTCCGCTCAAGCGCCGGTGACTCTTCGAAGCTCGCGAGCCAACTCTCTTCCACACAAAGCGACCTCAATCAATCGAAAGCCCGCACGGCAGAACTGGAACGGCAGTTGGCCGCCGCCCAGGCGTCTGCAGGCGGCGACAAAGATAAACTGGCAACCGATCTCGCAGCAGCCCAGTCACAACTCACCGCGCTTCAAGCCGGAGCCGTGGACAAAGAGAAACTGGTCACAGAACTCGCCGCAGCCAAACAGCGCAACGCGGACCTCACCTCTCAGCTCGCCGCCATGGGCGGGGCCGCCGGTGATAAAGACAAGATGGCAGCCGAACTCGCCGCCTGCAGACAACGCGTCGCGGAACTCGAGAAGATGTTGGCGGATCGGGACAAAGAGCTCGCGGGCCTCCGTGGTGATCTGTCCTCTGAGATGGCGAAATTGAAAGAAGCGCAGCGCGGCTTGATCCGAGCCTTGAAGCCGCAGATCGACAAGCAGACGATCGCCGTCGATCTGAATAACGAGCGATTGCTCATCAACCTGGCGTCAGGCTACCTGTTCGGCTCGGGAGAAGATCAACTGAAACCGGCGGGCGCCGATGCGCTGAAGCAGGTTGGTGCCATCCTCAAAGATTTCCCTGAATATAAAGTGGCGGTGGACGGACATACGGACAACCGGCCGATCAAGAGCTCGCTGAAAAAGACGTTCCCGACGAACAAGGAACTCTCTGAAGCACGGGCGGCCAACGCGGCTAAAGCCCTGACAGAAGGTGGCTTGGGCGCGGCTACGACACACGGCTATGCCGACACCAAGCCCGTGGGTCCGAATACGACCGACGCAGGCCGGGCAAAGAACCGCCGGGTCGAAATCCGCGTCACCAAGTAAGTCGCTCATCTCCACTGAGCGGGGGCAGGGGGTCGCGATAGGCGGCACTCTGCCCCACATCATCATTATCCAACGCAGAAGTAGCCGCGCCGCGATCGCGGTCTTGCCTACCTAAACTGACGGAGTCAGGATGAGCTCCCTACACGGAAAACCCTCGGCTCTGTAGGGCCCTTACAATTTGCAGTGCTGCTGGTCCGCCGCCCCAATATTAGCGAGGCCCGGCACCGTTGCGAGAATCTTGTAGTGGCCCATCCCCAATTCTTTTCCAAAGGCTTCCCCTACCAGAACATCCTGCACGTGCTGGTGATCCGACGCCCGAAAAATAGACCGTCCTTCCTTCAGCCCATCGAACTCATGCCCTTCCAATGCCTTGATCAGTGCGGCCGTCTCGGTTGAACCAGCGCGCTGGATCGCGTCAAGGATCTGCGTCATCGCGGCATACCCCAAATAACACCGGGAGGTCGGCGTATGGTTGTACTTATCAATCACGCCTTGGATGAATCGCGTTGAACTCTCGGTGTTGATCTTGGGGTCCCAGATGAGGCCCCAAATTCCTGCATTGTTGGCATAACCCAGCGGGCGCCCAATCTGTTCACCGCTGATCATCCCGCCGATCCCGATCTTCTCCTTGGCCAATTCCAGCTTGCCGTACCCCTTCAACGCATGCACGAGATCCCATCCATAGAGATTGAGAATGATCGCCGTTGGCTCCTTGGCCTTCGCCGCGCTGAGCGCCGACACAAAGTCCGTGGAACCAAAAGGCATCAAGGCTTCGCCGACCAACTCCACCTTATGCGCCTCTGCCGCCTCAACCATGGCCTGCGCGGCGGCTTTGCCGTCGAGCGTACTCGTCGTAATCATGTACCAGCGAGTCCCATAGGCCTTCACCAGATGCGGCACCACCGCTTGCGCCAACATTTTTGCGTGGGGCATGAAGACAAATGTGTGGGAATTACATGCGACGCCGCTTAACTCGGGAAGATGAGACCCGGTCACCATGAACAGCTTGTTTTCTCTTTGAGCCAATTCGCTTACTACCAGCGCGCAATCCCCGTTGAACGTACCCATGAGCACATCAACGTGATCCTCCTTGATGAACTTGGTGGCGACTTTCAGAGCCTGCTCAGAATTCGAAGCGTCATCGGCTTCGAGAATCACCACCGGACGCCCCAGCACGCCACCCCGTTTATTAAAAAGATCCACCGCCACATTCGCCCCATGGACGTCATGAATGGAGGAGGTCTTATACGGGCTCGACAATGGATCAAGTATCCCGATCTTAATCGGCTCACCTACTGCAGCGTGAGCTCGGCCGCTGACGTCCAGAACCCGGTCGATCAGATCGCCAAACACCAAGGCGCCGCCGGTTGCGGCTGTCAGCTGAAGAAATCGTCTGCGTGAGAATGCAGTCATATGATCCTCCTGTAATCTTCACGACATTGTACGGCTCTGCGCATATTGCGGCAACGATCCTATCCCAGGCAAGAAGACCCCTCGCACGTCTTCTCCAATCGGAACACCTGGCTCAGTGAAGATCGTCGGACTCACATGGCCAAGCAGTTGATGATATTCCTTGCTGTAGTGGGTTGACACCCTTGCTCGCAAAACGTAGCCTGTCGTTGTTCTTCCCCGGTCGATCAGTCTCACGCACGCAAGGATTCTTCTGTAGTGAGCCACGCACTCATCCAGCACTCCCTCAACCAGTTGCAGGATCTCCGCAAGGTTTCCGGCACCACGCGCGAAACCGTGCTGCGCGAGGCGTTCAAGGACCTGCTCAAAAGCTGGGGCAAGCAGCATAATCTCGTTTTCATCCCGGAATACAAACTCGACACGCTGACCAGGGAGAAACGCTACGTCGATGGCGCGTTGCTCTACGAACTGCGCGTGCCGTTCGGCTACCGGGAGGCCAAGGACAGCACAGATGATCTCGATGAAGAGATCATCAACAAGTTCAAGCGCGGCTACCCAAAAGACAACATCATCTTCGCGGACACCACCCGCGCCGTGCTGATACAGAACGGGCAATGAGTAATGGAGTGCCCGGTCGAGGATGTCGATGCACTCAAGAAGCTGCTCACGCTCTTCTTCAGCTATGAGCGAACCGAGATTGCCGAATTCAGGAAGGCGGTCGAGCAGTTCAAGACCGACTTGCCGGCCGTGCTCGAAGCGCTGCGAGGCATGATCGAGCGCGCGCATACGGAGAATCCCGAATTCCGCAAGGCATCAGAACGCTTCCTCGTCCACGCGCAGGAGGCCATCAACCCCAGCCTCACGGACGCCGATGTGCGAGAGATGCTGATCCAGCATGTGCTGACGGAAGAGATTTTCGCGAAGGTCTTCCCCGACACGCCGTTTCACAAAGACAACAACGTCGCGCGTGAGCTCTACAAGCTGGAAGCCACCTTCTTCACCGGCAACACCAAGTTTCAGTCGCTCAAGGCGCTGGCCCCCTACTACTCGGCCATCAGCGCGGCCGCCGCGCAGATCGAACGCCACAACGAGAAGCAGGCCTTCCTCAAGGTCATCTACGAAAACTTCTACAAGGTCTACAATAAGAAACCGGCCGACCGGCTTGGCGTGGTCTATACGCCAAATGAGATCGTGCGCTTCATGATCGAAAGCGCCGATTGGCTCTGTGAAAAGCACTTCGGCAAGAACCTCATCGACCACGAAGTCGAAATTCTTGACTCGGCCACCGGCACCGGCACATTCATCACCGAACTTCTTGAACACTTCCGGGGTCAGCCAGCCAAGCTGAAACACAAATATCTGCAAGAACTGCATGCCAATGAAGTGGCGATTCTCCCGTACTACGTGGCGAACTTGAACATCGAAGCGACCTATGCGGCCATCACCGGCCAGTATCTCGAATTCCCCAACCTCTGTTTCGTCGATACGCTCGATAACGTCGGGCTCCATACCGCGCAACATATGTCTCAGGGCGCGTTGTTTGGGAGCGTGAGTGAGGAGAACGTCGCGCGCATCAAACGCCAGAATGGGCGAAAGATCAGTGTGATTCTCGGCAATCCGCCGTACAACGCGTGGCAGGAGAATTTCAATCTCAAGAATCCGAACCGGCCCTATCAGCATGTCGATGCCCGTATTCGGGAGACTTACCAGGAGTTAGGAACGGCACAGAATCAGATTGCCCTCTATGACATGTATGTCCGGTTCTTCAGGTGGGCCAGCGACCGCTTAGCTGAGAACGGTGTGCTGGCGTTCATTAGCAACAGAAGTTTTCTCGACAGCCTGACGTTTGATGGTTTCCGAAAGGCCCTCACAACCGAGTTCAACGAAGTATGGGTTGTCGATCTTGGGGGTGATGTGCGGGAGAATCCTAAATTATCTGGTACGACCCATAATGTCTTTGGGATTCAGACGGGGGTAGCCATTAGCTTTCTTGTGAGGCGTCACAGAGCGCAGGGATGCCGCATCTTCTCCTCACGCCGCCCTGAGATGGAAACGGCTGAAGAGAAGCTCGCCTTTCTCGGAAATACAAAGTTGGAAACAGCCGAGCGAGAGGAGACAAAGCCAGATCCCAAGAACAATTGGATTAACCAAACACCCAATGACTTCGATTCGTTATTGCCAGTTCTTGATAAGACCACGAAAGCGGCAAAGAGCAAAAGATCTGAGCGAGCTATCTTCAAGCTCTTTTCGGCGGGTGTGAAAACTTAGCGCGATGAGTGGGTTTATGACTTCTCATCAAAGGCGCTCGAAGCGAAGATGAAATTCTTTGTGGAACAGTATGAGCGGGAGAGAATAACTGGCAAGCATCAAACCAAAAACCTAATTAAGTGGGATCGCGAGCTCGATAAGTACCTCAACCGGGGAATCGAGAAGCATTTTAACAAAGAGGCGATCGTCCCAAGTCTCTATCGACCATTCTGCAAACAGTGGTTCTATTTCGATCGGCACTTCAATGGAATGGTGTACCAGTGGGCAAGCATACTGCCCACGCAGGCGGATACGAATCGTCTCATCATGTACACACAACCAGGTTCGCAGAAGCCTTTCATGGTTGGGTCAGCGGAGACGGTCTGCGACCTGCATTTCGTTGGAGCGGCGGCAGGGTCAGAGTGCCTTCCACTCTATCGATATGACGATGCAGGGAATCGCACGGATAACATCACCGACTGGGCGCTCGACCAGTTCAAGAAGCAGTACCAACCAGGCCGGACCAAGCAAAACCGCCCGATCACAAAAGAAGCGATCTTTCATTACGTGTACGGCGTTTTTCACGACCCGGCCTACCGCGAGAAATATGCGCAGAATCTGAGGAGAGAGTTCCCGCGCATTCCATTCTATGCCGATTTCTGGCAATGGGCCGACTGGGGCAAGGAGTTGATGGAGCTGCACATCGGCTTCGAGCAGGCTGCGCCAGCAAAGCTCACACGTACCGACATCCCTGATGAGAAGTCGCTCAAGGCTGGCATGGCACCCAAGGCGATGCTCAAAGCCGACAAAGATGCGGGCTGTATCGTGATCGACAGCGAAACCACGCTCTCCGGCATCCCGCGAGAGGCCTGGACTTATACCCTTGGCAATCGCTCCGCGCTGGAATGGATTCTCGACCAGTACAAAGAAAAGAAACCCAAGGACCCAACGATCCGCGAGAAGTTCGACACCTACCGCTTCGCGGACTACAAAGAGAAGGTCATCGACCTGCTGATGCGTGTGACCACTGTGAGTATTCGGACCGTCTCAATAGTAAACGAAATGCAAAAACGCGCAAATCGGTAGAAGAAATGATAGAAGATTGAGGGCTAGGTCTTGCGATCCAATATCACGCGGCGAAGAAATCCATTAATTCGCCTTTTCGCGGCACGGGGTGTCCCAGCGCTTGAAACTGATTGAGGGGATCTAACCCCCACTTGCTTCCCGCCACTGCCCGGGGTGGTAATGTCCGGCCAGGCCGTCGGTACCGTCTGATCCGTTGCACCTTCCTTTCATCCTCGGTAAGCTGCCTTTTCATGAGTTCTTCGAAACGGCAAGGAGCGTTCTTCGGGCTTGCTGCTGCCCTGTTGTTCGGCATCAGTCCTCCGTTCGCCAAGCTGTTGCTGCCGGAGAGTGGCCCGATGCTGATCGCAGGCTTGCTCTACCTTGGCGCGGGCCTGGGATTGCTCCTATTTGAGATAACCGGTCGTCCGTTTCAGCGTGGCGTACAAGAGGCCCCGGTTCGTCGGGTCGATGTTGGATTGCTGGCAGGGGTGATTCTTACCGGAGGGATGCTCGGTCCCTTTCTGATGTTGTGGGGACTGGAGCGCCTGTCAGGCGTTCTGACCTCATTGCTCTTGAATCTGGAAGCGCCCTTCACCGTGCTGGTTGCCGTGCTGGTCTTTCGCGAACATTTGGGACGACTCGAACTAGCCGGCGTCCTCGCGATCGTTGTTGCGGCAGGGATACTCACCTATCAGCCCGGCGCGATCCGTGGCGACCTCGTTGGCATTCTTGCCGTGCTGGGGGCCTGTCTCTGCTGGGCGATCGATAACAATCTGAGTCAACGTCTCTCGCTTCGCGATCCACTGGTGGTCACGCGCATCAAGACCCTCGGCGCCGGTCTCGGGATGCTCGGCCTGGCGGTTCTCACCAGCCAACCGTGGCCCTCGGTCAGGATGACGCTGGCGGCATTGCTGCTGGGACTCGTCAGTTATGGGGTGAGTTTGGTGCTCGACATGCGTGCCCTCCGGCTGCTCGGCGCGGCGCGTGAGGCGGGGTTCTTTGCCACCGCTCCCTTCATCGGCGCGCTGGTTGCCGTGCCGGTCTTGGGCGAGCGATGGAACATGCAAGACGCGATCGCTACTGCGCTCATGCTGCTTGGAATCTCACTGCTCCTCCGGGCACATCACGCGCATGCCCACAGGCATGAGGCGTTAGAACATGACCATGTTCATCAGCACGAAGATCATCACGATCACCGGCATGACGGGGAGAATTTTCTTCGTGGACCACATGCGCACCCGCACCAGCACTTGCCCCTCACCCATGATCACCCGCACCTGTCGGAACTGCATCACCGACATGACCACTAGGAGGCAGTGAAGATTGAGGGTCGAGTATGAGTATTGAATTCTTGTGAGTCCCAGATAAGGGGTCGGGTCTTGCCATCCAACATTGCAGGCCTATCCGCGCACGGCGGCCAGAAATTGCTTTCTCCAGCCTGCTGGCTTAGAATTTAAGCCACCTACAGGATTCGTTATGACGACTGCGAAGCCACCCCTCATTACCTCCACGCCTGATATTCTGGGCGGAACGCCGGTCTTTCGCGATACGCGAGTTCCGGTGCAGACCCTCATCGAGTATTTGGAGGGAGGGCAGACAATCGATGAGTTCCTCGACGGGTTTCCCACTGTCACGCGTGAGCAAGTGATTGCCTTCCTCGAAGAAGCCAAAGCCCGAATGCTTCCCGTCGCTTCGTGAAACTTCTCCTTGACGAGTGTATCGACCGTCGATTGGCCAAGGAGATCGACGGCCATGAAGTGGTCACTGTGCCGCAGGTCGGCTGGGCTGGTATCCAGAATGGCGAGCTGCTCAGGCGTGCGCAGGAGCAGTTCGATGTCTTTGTGACGGTTGACAGAAACCTATCCTTTCAACAACATCTCCCGCAATTTACCATCGCTGTCATTGTTCTGCAGGCGCCGACGAATCGCTTGAAAGACCTCCGACCGTTGATACCGCAGCTCCAACGAATGGTGCCAATGGCTCCAAAAGGTCAAGTGACTTGGGTTAGCCTGTAGCGTGTTATGCTCACCTCTTCCGCATGCGGCCTTGAGAGGAGAGCCCTGAAGCGATTTCATCTCGCCTTGCGCCCCCCTGGTATCAGCGAATTCAAGGGGATAATATATAGAACATTGCACCGTTTGCCCCGTCCTGCCAAGGAGGCCGCTATGCGATTTCTTCTGGCCGTTGACGAGTCCGAGAACTCCCATCGCATTGCCCAGTATGTTGGCTCTCTCCTGCGCCGAACCCCTGATGTTGCCGTCACTCTCTTTCATGTGCTCAAGCCCATGCCGCGGGAATTGCTGGAGCATGGCGGATCGGAGAATCCTGCCGCCGAGGCGCAATGGGGCGTGCAGTTGCGTAATGAGCAAGAAGCCTGGATTCGGAAGGAAGGGGAATCCGAGTGCCATGTCTTGAAGAAGGCGTGCGAGACGCTGGCACAATCCGGATTCGACACGAGCCATGTGGTGTTGAGGTATGGCCATGAGGACGATATTGCCGGGAATATTCTCGAAGAGGCGCGAAGGGGACATCATGAAACCATCGTCGTGGGGCGGCATGGAACGTCCCGGATCAAACGGATCTTCGGCGGCGGGGTGACCGATCAATTACTGCGCGACGCAAAAGGCTTTGTTATCTGGGTGGTGGAATGAAATGGTCAATGCCTCTGTCATTGAACAAGAACGTGCCGCGGACGAACAGATAAGAGGCCGGGTCTTGCAATTCAACATTGCGGAGCCTGTCCGCGCGGGCTTGAGAGGAGAGCCTTGAAGCGAGTTCATCTCGCCGTGGGCGCCTCGGATGCGGGGGCTTTTCCGCCGAGCGTGAGAGGGAAGAACCTGGGTCGGGAGGCTTTGTTGGAGCGACTCATCAGCGCACGTCGAACGACCTTCATCCTTATTAAATGATCCTTCCAAGCTCGCTCGTTACTTCTTCAGGGATGGGGGCTGATTGATCTTTCACTGCGCGCGTCCAACGAGGGCCTTCCCAGGCTCGCGCGTTGCGCGAGCACAGAAGATCATCAGGTTCCATCCCTTCCTCAGCTGAACTGATCCCAGGTATCACACTGCTTGATCGCCCAGAAGACGGCTTCCTTCAATTTTTTTAGTGCCTGATTGTCAGGATCCCGCAGTCTCTGCAGCTTCTTATCCAAATCATAGAGTGGTTGGATCGACCGTTTGTCGGGAATCTTGCCCAACGACCAGGCCACTTCGGTCAGCACCATCCAATCTGTTTTCGGATCTTGCAGCTTGGCCAGCAAGGGGAGGACAACTGACGCGTCGCCATGCACGCCGCCCAATTGCCCCAAACCCTTTGCGGCAGAGGCTTGCATGTCTACCATTGTGGACGTATTCATAACATCCACGAGCAGCGGGATCCCTTCCTTCCCGAGGTTGCCCATTGCCACCAGGGCCTGCTTGGCCAGATCGCGATCCTGAAGCACCTGCTTCAGCTTCGGCAGGGCTTCATCCGCCTGCATCTCCCCCAGCAGCGAAATGATTTTCACCTTCCTGGGCAGACTCGTCTCTGAAGAATCCATCAGCTTCAGTAATCGGTCGGCATGGCCCCATTCGGCTGCGAGAATCAAAGGAAACTCATACTTCTCAAGCTGATCCTTCAGACGCGCCATGGCAAAACTGCCGGGATCTCCAGCCTGAGCAGCCTGGGCGGCGGCAGAGGCATCTTCAAAATCAGTGCGGACTTCCTTCTGCCATTTAATCTTCATGCCGCCTAATGCATACGTCAGCTGGCAGGCCGGTCCTTTCCACAGACGAGAGGGTGCGTCAGGCAGATCATTGTCCCCCCCCGACGAGGCCGTGCCCTCCCAGGTCTTGCGCTGTTCGCATTTCACTCGGAATACCGCATCATGCGTCTTCGAGGCATCCTGCACCACGCTGTAGCCGACCTCGCCGAGACGGCGCGACACGACCGAAGACAATGGACCGGGATCACCCGCTCCCTTATCGGTCAGAGCGAGCGTCTCGACGAGCACTACTTGAATCTTATCGAGCTGCGCTTTCTGTTCAGCGGTAAAATATTCCCGATACGCCCCAGCCGGAGCACTCCATAGGATCAGGGCCCAACTGACGATGATGGAGATAAAGACAGAGTAGCGATACATCTCACCACCTCCTTACCCATGCGGAAGCTCGAGATAAACCAGATCTTGCAGCCGCCGGACACCGATATGGTCAGTATACTCTCCCCATCCAGGACGAGCCAGGACCCATCCGTTTCCACCCTCACCTCCCCCTTCAGGCAGGCCAATCCATACAGCCCCCTGCTCATGGTCCTCACTGCTCTCTATTGGTCGCGGTCCAGGCACTCAGAACTGCGTAAACCCCACGGGAGTATGGGTTGACAGTAGGTCGCCTTCGACGGTACAAAAGGCTTACACAATCGCGTGTTTTGCTGTCTCAGCATCCACGGCGACAGCCCCGCGATGCTCCCCACCGTGCGAGCGTGGCGAAACTGGCAGACGCGCGAGACTTAGGATCTCGTGGGTAACCGTGGGGGTTCAAGTCCCTCCGCTCGCACCAAATTTGACGGCAACTCCGTTTGGGCCCGCCCCTTATGGAACGTGGAAGGATATGGACGCATGACGATGAAGATGGAAATGACCGAACTGGGCCCCATGAAGCGGGCATTGAAAATCGAAGTCCCCGCTCAGGAAGTCACGCAGCGTTTCTCGCGCGCCTATACGGAACTGAACCGCCAAGTACGCATCCCCGGGTTCCGCCCTGGGAAAGCCCCACTGAGCCTCCTTGAAAAACGCTACGCCAAAGAAGTCGAGGAAGATGTCATTCGTAGCATCGTGCCGGATTTCTACGACCGCGCCGTCCGCGAGGCCGGCATCAGCCCGGTTCTGGTCGAGATCCCGCCGCTGGAACGGGTCAAAATCAAAAAGGACGAACCCTTCACCTTCACGGCCACAGTCGAAATCAAGCCGACCATTGAACTGCGCGACTACAAAGCCCCCAATCCGATTTCGCTGAAGCCGGACAAACGGACCGTCACCGACGAACAGCTCGATCGGGCCCTTGATGTCCTGCGTGAACAGCAGGCGAGGCTTGAAGCCGCCCCGCCCGGCACCGCATTAGGCGATGGAGATTTTGCCGTCGTTGATCTCGAAGGCTTTCTTGATAGCACGTCGCTTGAGGGAACCAAGAAAGAAGGCCAGCTTCACAAAGTCGGTTCCAAAGCCGCACTCCTCGGCATCGAAATCGACAGTTATTTAGTCGGCAAGAAAGACGGAGACACCGTCGAAATTCCTCAGAACTATCCCAGTAGTCATCCCGATACCCGGGTCGCCGGCAAGACCGTGAAGTTCAGCCTAGCCATCAAAGGCGTGAAGCAGAAAACGCTGCCGGCACTCGACGACGAGTTTGCCAAGGACTGCGGGCCATTCTCGTCACTTCAAGAAATTAAGGACAAACTGCGCAGTGAGATGGAAAAAGCTCTCAAGCGCGACATTGATGAATCCTACAAAGATACGATTCTCAAACGGCTGGCCGAAACGCACCACTTTGACCTGCCGGAAACCCTTGTGACACGTGAATTGGACGCCATCGTCCGGCAGAGACTCCAAGAGCGGCAACGTGGGAAGGCCACCGATCCATCACCCGCTGCCACGGCCGAAGAACTCAAGACCATCCGCGAAGAGAACCGCGACGAAGCCAACCGGCGCGTCAAAGTCGGCCTGATCCTCGAAGCCATTGCCACGAAGGAAGCTATCTCGGTCAGCCAGGAAGATATGAACAACGAAGTCACCAGGCTGGCAACCGAACTCCGCGTCCCGATGGCTGAGCTCGTGAAAATGATTCAAGCCGGCGGCCAGGATTCCATCGAAGAATTGCGCTCGCGCATCCTGGCGGATAAAGCGTTGGACTTTGTATACCGCAACTCTGTGATCCAAGGTTAGACACGGTGCCTGCAAGCGCCTCGAGCGAGGGGCGCGCTCCAAACATTGCGGAAAGGAATTGAATATATGTTGGTCCCGATCGTAGTCGAACAAACCAATCGAGGCGAACGCGCCTACGATATCTATTCCCGTCTCTTGAAAGACCGAATCATATTCTTGGGCGCGCCGATCGATGACATGTTCGCGAATCTTGTCATTGCCCAGCTCTTGTTCCTTGAGGCCGAAGACCCAGAAAAGGACATCAATCTCTATGTGAATTCCCCCGGCGGCAGCGTCACGGCAGGGCTCGGTATCTATGACACGATGCAATATGTAAAACCCCCGATCAACACGATCTGCCTGGGGCAGGCCGCCAGCATGGGGGCCTTGCTCCTCACCGCTGGAGCGAAAGGCAAACGCTACGCGCTCCCGAATGCGCGCGTCATGATTCACCAGCCCCTCGGCGGATTTCAGGGACAAGCCACTGAAATCGACATCCATGCGCGAGAGATTCTCAAAATCCGCGAACGGTTGAACGAGATTATGGCGAAGCACACCGGCCAGCCGATCGAAAAGATCTCTCACGATACCGAACGCGACTATTTCATGTCAGCGGAAGAAGCCAAGACGTATGGCCTGATTGACGAAGTCATTTCCCGACAGACCAAAGGACTCAAGTCTGTGGAGTCTGGGGACACAGCCAAAGACGGCGCCAAGGGTAAGTAACACAGGAGGACGCATGGCCAAGCAGGAGAAGGTGGATCGACATTTGCGGTGTTCCTTTTGCGGGAAAAGCCGCGATGAAGTACGCAAGCTGATCGCGGGGCCGACCGTCTATATCTGTGACGAATGCGTCAATCTCTGCAACGACATCATTGCGGAAGACTGGGAAGAAGCCAAGGAAGAAATCTCCTCCAAGCTCAAAAAACCAGCCGATATCAAGCACCACCTCGATCAATACGTTGTGGGACAAGACCGCGCGAAACGCATTCTCTCCGTCGCCGTCCACAATCACTACAAACGTATTTCCTCCAAGGAAAAAGACGTCGACGATGTCGAACTCCAAAAAGGAAACATCCTCGTGGTCGGCCCGACCGGGACGGGAAAGACCCTGCTGGCCCAGACCCTGGCCAAGTATCTCGATGTCCCCTTTACCATGGCTGATGCCACAACCCTGACGGAAGCCGGGTACGTGGGGGAAGATGTCGAAAACATCATCCTGAAGCTCCTCCAGGCAGCTGATTACGATGTCGAACGGGCTGAACGAGGCATCGTCTACATTGATGAAATCGATAAGATCAGCCGCAAGAGTGACAGTCCCTCGATCACGCGCGACGTCTCCGGAGAAGGTGTGCAACAAGCCCTGCTCAAGCTGATCGAAGGCACCGTAGCCAATGTCCCTCCACAAGGCGGGCGGAAACATCCGCATCAAGAGTTCATTCAGGTCAATACCAGCAACATCCTGTTCATCTGCGGAGGCGCGTTTGTCGGTCTGGAATCCCTCGTCGAGCAGCGCTTAAATCGCAAATCGATGGGGTTTGGGGCTGAAATTCGCGGACGCAGCGAGGCTCGACTGGGAGAAATGCTCGCCCACGTGCAGCCGGAAGATTTCCTCAAGTACGGACTCATCCCGGAGTTTGTGGGTCGCGTCCCCGTCGTCGCGACGCTGGAAGAATTGGATGAGCGGGCGCTGGTTCGGATCTTGACCGAACCACGCAACGCCCTGACGAAACAATATGAGAAATTGCTCTCCTTCGAAAAAGTGAAACTCAAATTTACCGACGGAGCGCTCGGCGCCGTCGCGCGCAAAGCCTATCTGCAGAAAACCGGGGCCCGAGGACTCCGTGCGATCCTCGAAGAAGTGATGCTGGACGTGATGTACGACGCCCCGTCGCAAAAGCAAATCAAAGAAGTCCTCATCACGGAAGATGCGATCTCCGGAAAGAATCCCCCGATTCGCATTTTCGAGCAGGACAAAGACGCGAAGAGCGCATAAACGCGACATTGCAGCCGGGCCGCCCGCGTGGCCCGGCGCACCTCTTTTTCCTTCCTGCGTATCCCCCCAATACTGGTTACCTCGGCCCGCCTTGCGGCTTTTCGGATGATTCTCACGTATTACTCGACAACATAAAATAACCCGCTATATTTGGGGAGTATCAGAATCGCGCTAGGAGGCCCCGTGAAACTCCCTGTATCCCTCAGCCTTCGCCACAAAGGGAAAACCCTCGAACTGGACGCCTCACGAGAAATCGTCAATCTCCTCGGGAACAACGGTGAGGCGATCGGAAGCCTCTCCTGGGATTTCGTCATTGATCAAATCCTCGCCTACCGCAAGCCCGCCCTTCCCAAAGAAACGCGCTCTGAACCCCGCATTAATCTGGCGTTTCGAGTGCGCTACAAGACTCCGGAAGGAGACCGCTACGATAGCCGGGCAGGGGGGATCGGCGGAGGCGGGCTCTTTATCGAAAGCACAACGCCCCTCCCGGTCGGCACCAAACTCGCCATGGACTTCTCCCTTCCTGAACAGCCCGCCGAGTGGATCCAGGCCAAAGGAATCGTAGCCTGGGTCTGTCCCAAGGCGGATCAATACACATTTAGTCCCGGCATGGGCGTTCGATTTACAGACATTCAGCCAGAAGCACGGGATCGCATCTTGGCCATCGTGAAAACCCTCGATGGCGCCGAACGAGCCGCTTGAAGTATCGATTGACTGCCCTCCTTTGCGCCAGACCGACTGAGGTTCTTCATAGATGAAATACCCCGTCGTCACCACCGCCGATCATCAAGGAAAGTATCTCGTGGTCGACGCAGACCAAGAAATAATTCTTATCCACGATCCCTCGGGCACTCTCCTGGGAGGAATCCCTTGGGGACACATCATTGATCGACTCCTGGCGAGTGATGACGATACGCGCTTTGCCCATTGCCGCACACACCCCCGAGCACCGCTCGCCCTGAAAGTCCGCTATTCCACGCCCGAAGGAAAGCAATTTGACAGCCTCACCGGTGGGATCGGCGGGGGCGGGCTCTTCATCGAAAGCGGGACACCACTTGCCCCCGGAACGGAAGTGTCGGTGGAATTTGCCTTACCAGATCGACCCTGGGAGAAGGTCAAAGCCAAGGGCAAGGTGGCCTGGACGAGAAATCGTCCCGAGCGCCACCTCTTGTTTCCTGGAATGGGCGTACAGTTTACGGATATTGATGAGAAAGCTCAGGCACAGCTGGTGGAATTGGTCGAGGCCTTGAACCGGAATCGCGTCCTTCCCGCAGCCCCCTAAGCGTGTGGTCAGCCCAGCGCCGCACTTGACCACTCTCATCGTGGATTGTGACGAATCGCAGTCCTTCTTCAAACTCTCCCTCAGAAAAGAATTGCAGTCGATAGACGATCTCCGCGCGCACATTCGACGAAGACTCTGCCCTCAATTGTTCCCTGAACAATTCCGCAACCCTGGAGTCCCCCGACTCACCTAACACCGCGACTGCGGCTTGGCGGACCTGTGGATCAGGATCATGCAGACTATCCACGAGCGCACTCACTGCGGTGGGAGAGTCAATGCTCTCAAAGGCGTAAATGACGACACGACGGACCTCTGGATCTGCGTGAGCCAACTGCGACCTTGCCAGCGGCCAGGGCTCTTGTACCAAATCAAGAGACGCCAAGGTCTGTGATGCTGCGGAGCGCACAGATTCGGCAGGGTCAATGAGTGCCCCTGCCAGATGCACTCTTGTGCCTAGATCAAGAGGACCTACGCCTCCTAAACTCCGTACGGCTGCCTCGCGAACAATATGCGACTGGTCCCCTAACGCCACGACAAGCGAATCGACCGCCTGCGGACTCCCGATCTTGCCCAACGCTTCGGCAGCGGTTCGCCGAGAGACGGGATCACTGTCATGCAAGAGCCTCAACAGTGATTCTACGGTACGTTGTGGAGAGGGACTCGCGGCCGGCTGATAGCACCCGAGCAGCGAGGCAAAACAGAGACTGAGTAGGACAAACACACGAAACGAGGGCATCATACCAATACTGGGTTCAGATAGCCGGGTGGCGCTTCACACCTGTTTGGGAGGCTCTTCCTCCACCGGAGGCAGTTCTCTGGCAGCTTCCAAAGACTGCTGAAACTCTTTCTGCGCGGAATCCATCTCAAATTGGATGGTCTTCACTTGAGGATCCACGGTATTTCGAACATCGGCGACCGTCTGACGGAATGTTCGCAAGGCGTCGCCCAACCCTTCGCCAAGGCCCTGCATGTCGTTTGGAGACAGGCCCGCTGGGGCTTGAGCCGCTTTCGCCTTCAACGCGGCTTGCTGCGCCTGTACACGCGCGACTGCGTCCTTGTTCACAATGGCTGAAGGGCGCTTCGCTGCTGGCTTCGCTTGCGCTCCCGGTGGAAGCGGCGGATATTGCGCGCGGGACATGGGAGCCGGAGCGGCGGCTCGCTCCTCCATCGACAGGGCCTGTTGCCCGCCACCCGCCTGAATCGGTGGGGCGCCGGTCGGACGAGGACCTTGTGGAGATTGTGGCCCCATGTTGTACATCATCGAAGCCGTGGTTCCTGGCGTGAGTTCAGGACCAGGTACATAGGGGACATTCGTCGCCTTCGGCGCGGCCTGAACCGGTGCGGCCGGCTGAAGATCCGATGCTCTATCAACGTGGGCTGCCTCAACCGTCGCCGTCACGTCAGGCTGAACCTGGGCAACTTCTTGAGGGGGCGGGATCTCATTCACCTCCTTTTTGAACCCTTTCAGAGCTTTACCAACACCCTCGCCGATTTGCGGCAAGCGGCCCGCTCCGAAAATAATCAACACGATCACTAGGATGATGATCAGCTCTGAAATCCCCATTGTCCCGAACATGGTCGCACCCTTCCTGCTCGCAGGTGGTCAAAACCGCTATCGCTCAACCCGCATCCAACACAAAGAATCTAGCTGCCACAATAAGAACCTGTCAAGAAACGGGTGGAGCCGACAGAGTCCTTCGGGCCGAACTAACCAATCGCGACAATTTCCGTCTGTAGCGGCTGGCCGTACGCGACTGCGGCTTCCTCAGAAACATACACATCAAGTTCGCTACGAATCCCGAACTCGTCAGGAAGATAGATACCCGGCTCGATGGAGAAACAGGTCCTGGGCATCAGCCGTCGACTCTCTTGCGTTTCAAGATTATCGATATTGGCTCCGTTCCCATGCACTTCTTCACCGATCGAATGCCCCGTCCGATGCACAAACCGGTCTCCATACCCGGCCTTGGTAATCACCTGACGACAAGCCTCGTCGACCTCCCAACCATAGGGCAATTGCCCGGCTGCCACCCGCTGTTGCACAAACGACAGCGCCGCATCACGACCCCGTCGTACACAATCAAAGATCTCTCGATGGCGCGAGGGAACGTCACGGGCCGTAAATCCGGTCCAGGTGATGTCTCCATATACCGCCCCTGGTTCCGTGCGCTTCGCCCACAGGTCGATCAGCACCAGGCTGTCACGCAATACGGGGGACGACGCAGCCGCCGTCGGACCGTAATGGGGATCGGCGCTATGCGCATTCACGGCGGCAATCGGCGGGCTGGAGGTGATCATCCCCGCATCATGAATCCGTCCGAGAATAAACTGCTGAAGATCATATTCGTCAAGCGCTCTGCCGGCCTGCAGCGATGAGCCGACATGGGCAAACGCCTCATCCACAATCCGGCGTAACGCCGTCACCGCATATTGATGTGATTCGAGTTGCGCATCAGTCCAGACCGCCTCAAATCGTTGCACCAGATCCGCAGCACTGACGACATCCACTCCAAAACTACGAATCAACTCGATGGTACCGGCATCCACACGAGACACATAGGGGACCGCGTTGAGCGGAGAATATTGCATCGCGATGCGGCGCGAGCCCTTTAGAATCGAGGCCAGAAGCGTCCGCTGCTGCTCCCATGATACATACTGCCGGTCCTGGCCGGGCAATTCTTCCAGCACATGCGGCTCAATGCGATGGAGCAATTTGACGGGCGTGCCCTCTGCGGGAATCCAGTAGTACCACCGGCGCGTGACATGGCGCGACGGGTCGAGCAACAACACGCGATAGGCCAGCGGATCGCTTCCGCGAAAATCATAAAAGAGCCAGCCGTCGACCGACCCGCTCTCTCGGATGGCGGCTTGAATAGATGCCACCCGTTCTGCCCATCGTTGAATCATCATCGTGCGGGCATCATATTCGCCGAGGTGGGAAGCCGTCAAATCAAGACGCAGCATAGAACAGGCTGCGTGTTACAATACGCCCTCATGGCTCTTGAGACTCCACCAGATGCTACACCCTATCGCGTCACGCTCTTTTTTGGTCCGGAAGCGGTCGACGGCGATTCCACCACACAGACCTGCGTCTTCAATGTGAAGAAGCGCAGTTGGAAGGCCGGCATCCAAGTCTCCGTCGACATTGCCACCGACCACCTTGCCGGGCTTCAAGAAGCCATGCGACGGACGGCTCCAGTCGCCAGAGCCCTTGAACGGTTATCTGAACAGGATCGTACCGACGCGGCCGCCCGCATCCCGGACCTCGCTGCGCAAGCGATTGCCTGGTGCAAGCTCGACCTGCGTCTGGCCATTGGACTCCCGCAGGAGAATCAGCGAATTCCTGCCGAGGAGCTCGTCGCTGAATTGAATCAAGCCGTCACAACTCGGCAGGAGTATGTCGTCACCTACATTCTCACCGAGCTTGACCTGATGCCGTGAGCGGTTTTCTCGCCATTCGCGTAATTCCCACGGGGCAGGGGGTTTGCAAGCCTCCATGAATTTGTTATAACGCCATGACAGTCTTGTCGTTTCTTTATCAACCGTAGACATGATCCTAGAATCCTGTCTTTGAGAGGAAGGAGGGTCTCCGTGACACACGTTGGATTTATTCGTACGCTCCCACTGATCGCACTTGTGGTTCTCATGACATTCACCTCGCTGGTCGCCACGCCGGCCTGGAGCCAAACGTCATCCGCAGACACCCAGCAGGGCACACCGTCCGGCGCGGGCATGCAAGCAGGCGCCGCCGTTTCAACCATATTGTATTTCCCCTTCAAAGCCGCCTTCGCCATCGGCGGAGGGATCGTCGGCGGGCTGGCCTATTTATTCTCCGGCTTGAACGAGCAAACGGCAAAGAGCATTTGGGTCCCCAGCATGTACGGCACCTATGTCATCACACCAGAACACCTGACCGGTGACCGATCGGTCCGATTCCTTGGTGTCGCAGCTGAAAGCGATTCCACTGGGGGCAGCTCCAACACACCAGCCACAGAACCAGTTCGGTAATATGAAGCCCGTCATCGGCGTGACCCCCGACTTCAATGCCGGTGACCGCAAGGAATGGGGTGGGCGTGAGCCCACCTATTTCCTCCGCGCCCGCTACGTCCGCGCTATCGAAGAACTCGGAGGCATTCCCCTCATTCTTCCCTTAGTAGCCGATGCGGCCGGGCGGCGACGCCTCCTCGAACGCGTGGACGGACTCCTGCTCACCGGCAGCGGACCGGACCTTCCTCCGCGCCTCTACGGGGAACGCCAACGTTACAAGTTTCCCCTGGTCAGCGAACGCCGCGCGAACTTCGAACTTGAGCTGGTGCACCAGGCGCGAACCCGGGATATCCCGCTGCTCGGGATCTGCGGTGGGATGCAGACCGTCAACGTCGCCTGCGGGGGCAGCCTCTTTCAGGACCTGTCATCGCAAATGCCCCAAGCGCTGGCCCATCGACAAGCCACCAAAGCCATCCATCCGTCGCACGCAGTGACCATTACACCCGGAAGTCTCCTGCGAAAGATCGTCGCGAAAGCGACGATGCAGGTCAACAGCTCACACCACCAATCGGTCAAAACCGTCGCGCCTTCGCTGATCGCGAGCGCGATCGCTCCGGATGGCGTCATCGAAGCCGTCGAATCTCCCCGCCACCGATTCTTTCTGGGCATCCAGTGGCATCCTGAATTTCTTTTCGAACGGCATATCGCCCACCGCCGGTTGTTTCAAGCCCTGCTCCGTGCCGCCGGTCGCGCTCGCGCGTGACGCCGATGGAGCAACGGCTTTTGCAATTCACACGGCTTTTTTCACCCCGGCTGCTATACTACGCTCCGTATGACTCTTACTCCTGATCCCGACAAACACTCAGCCGCTCAGACAACGACTCCCTCGGTCACGAGCCGGCTCTTTCGCACCAAATCCATCGAACGCATTCTAGCCGATGCCGACCATCCGCAATATCGCCTCAAACGGACATTGAGTGCCTGGGACCTGACCGCGCTGGGCATCGGGGCCATCATCGGGACCGGCATCTTCGTGCTGATCGGAACGGCGATTGTCGGAGACGCAGGACGGCCGGGAGCCGGTCCCGGGATCGTCCTCTCCTTCATCCTCTCGGGACTGACCTGCGTGCTCGCAGCCTTGTGCTACGCGGAATTCGCCGCGATGATTCCCGTCGCCGGGTCGGCCTACACCTATTCCTATGCCACCTTGGGAGAATTTCTTGCCTGGATCACCGGCTGGAATCTGATTTTGGAATACGGCGTCGCCTGTGTGGCCGTCGCCATCGGCTGGTCCGGCTACTTCAACAATCTGCTGAAGCTGGCTAGCCTCGACCTGCCCGACTGGGCCACACACGCACCCGGAGGGCCTGAGGGAGGCATCGCGAATTTTCCGGCCGCCATCATCGTCCTGCTCGTGACGATCATTCTCGTCATCGGCATCAAAGAAAGCGCGCGGGCAACCGGCATCATCGTCTGCCTGAAGCTGGCGGTGATCTTGTTTTTTATCGCCGTGGGAGCCCCTGCGGTCAGCCCGGACAATTGGTCTCCGTTCATGCCGAACGGCTTCACCGGAGTCACCGCTGCCGCCGCGACCGTCTTCTTCGCCTATATCGGATTTGATGCCGTCACCACGACGGCCGAAGAGGCACGCAATCCGCAGCGCGATCTGCCGATTGGCATCATGACCTCTCTCGGAGTCTGTACCATTCTCTATGTCGCCGTTGCCGCCGTGCTCACAGGGTTAGTACCCTATAGCCAGATCGACATTCACGCTCCGGTTGCGGAAGCGTTACGACTCGTCGGCTACAAGTGGGGAGCAGCCGTCGTGGCCATGGGAGCCGTCGCCGGCATTACCAGCGTGCTGGTCGTCATGATGCTGGGACAGATCCGGGTGTTCTTCGCCATCTCGCGGGACGGACTCCTGGGCCCATGGTTGTCCGTGGTCCATCCACGCTTCGGCACACCACATCATGCAACGATCCTGACCGGCGTCGGCGTCGCAGTCATGGCCGCCTTTGTGCCCATCGGCACCGCGGCCGACATGACCAACATCGGAACGTTCTTCGCGTTCACCCTCGTGTGCATTGGACTCATCGTCCTGCGCTACACCCGTCCTCACCTGGCACGTCCGTTTAGAACTCCGCTGATGCCCTGGATCCCGCTGTTGGGAGCGCTCTCATGCCTCGGCCTGATGTGGCAACTCCCCGCCCTCACCTGGCATCGCTTCGTCTGGTGGACGCTCGCCGGAGTGATTATTTATGGGTTATACGGCATGCGACACAGTAAATTAGCCGATCAGTCAACAGACGCCCGCCTGCCTTCACCGACCAATCACTAGCCAGATTGCTATCAGAAAATACTACTTCGTTTCGGCGGATGGCTCGGAAGCAGGCGCCGGAGCGGAGGAAGTGGCAGTCGGGGAGGAGGCGGTCGGGGCTACGGCTGGAGCACCAACAGCAGCGGACGCTGTTGGTTGAGGCGCAGGAGCGGCACCCGCTGCAGCAGCCGGCGCGGCGGCCGGCTTGGGAGGCGCGGCTGGTTTGGGCGGTGCAGGCTTTTCCGGCTTGATCCCGCCTTCCCAGGAAGGACCGGAATACATCTCTGCCGCAAGTCCCTTGGTCTTCCACTTATCTTCGAAATCGGCGGCGGCTTTGTTGGGAGTCTCGCCCACACCCATCACATCATTCCATGGATAGGCTTTCGGGCTGATCTGGCAGGAGGATTCCGTCCGATTCAAATACAAGGCAATCGGATTGCCTCGATAGGGACCGAGATAGATATGCACACAGCCGACGTATTCAAGCAGCTTCGCCATGCCGGTCTCCAAGAGGGCGCATGATGCCATAACTCCCTGGAAACAGGCAAGTCAAGAACGCCTTACTGACCCACGCGCGCCGATGCTGCGGGCGGGAGCGGTATCTGTTCGGGCCGCTTCCGAATCATGAATACGGCACCAATCAGGGCAATGATCACGGTGACGTTCAGCCCCACATCCATGAGGTATTGATAGAACTGTGTTTCCGTCATGTTTTGCTGATGCGACAGTTCTGCGCTCGCCGTCAAAATCTTCCTGGTACAAGCGATCACGCCAACAGACAGATAGGGCTCCAACTCCAACACTTCCGTCTGTAAAAATCGCACCACGGTCCGGAACAACTCCAGGAGAATAATGACCAAAAGGATATCATTCAACAATCGGAGACCGGCCGGGAGAATTAACACGTGCCCCTTCGGATCGAACTGACCGGCGAGGAACACATACCAGGCATGGATGAACACCAACATACCGAGAATCAACAAACTGAACCCGGCGGTTGCGTATCCCAGGCGGTCCAACCATTCCATGTAACCGCACCACCGCCGCATCAAATCATTCCGATGAGCTCTTGGTTCATCAGTCCCCATACATCACCTCCGTCCAAGCTAGGCCGTACCAGCCTGCCCGGTCTGCTCCGGCTCAGGAGCGCGCATCTGACCAAACTTTAATTCACGCATCGAACTGATCGTCAAGGAATGACCACAGCAACGAATTTCTTTGAAACCCGCGCCGCCATCCATAATCATGACCCGCAATCCGCAGGAATCCGGGTACAACTTCTTCTCATCCAGGACCACCGCCGACGGCAGGGTGCCTCTTTTCCGGCCGGCGGGCGAGCCCATCTCAGCCACGACATCCTGCTCGGTCAGGTCATGATCACAACAGACGATCTTCTCAAACCCGTCACCTCCGCCCATGACTTTTACGACCAACCCGCAGGCATGCGAATGGCGTGTGTGCTCATCGATGAAATCGCCTTTTTTGAGCGCCATCTCGTGATCTCACTCCTGCGCGGCAGCCATACCGCGCCGTTCATCCACCCCAAGAAACACGGCCAGACCGACGAGAAAAAACACCGCCATGGAGAGCACGGCCCAGCGCTGACTCCCGGTCCACGCCGTCACTTCTCCATAGACGATCGGTCCAAGAATCGCGGCAAATTTCCCGGCGACGGAAAAGAAACCAAAAAATTCACCCTGGCGACCCAGCGGCGTAAACCGGCCAAGCAACGTGCGACTCACCGATTGGTTGGCCCCGAGCGCCGCGCCGGCCACCAGGCCAAGCAGATAAAACTGCATCTGCGTCTGTACGGCCGCAGCGCCAATCACTAACCCAATCCAACACAACAGCGTGATCGTGATCGACCGGACCGCCCCGATCCGATCCGCCACAAACCCGAAGCCGACCGAGCCGAAACCCGCCGTAATCTGCGTGACCAGGAAGTAGATAATCAGATCGCTCGGCGTGAAGTCCAGGACTTTATTCGCAAAGATCGCCGACGCTACGATCACGGTATTGATCGCGTCCGAGTAGAGCAGATAAGCGATGAAATAGCGCTTGAGATCGCGATAGGTGGCGAGGTGACGCGCCGTGTCACTCAGCTGCATCGTCACCGCACGCCACACCGACAGACCGGCTGTCACGGGGCGCGGCTGAGCCCTTTCTTGCAGATACAGAAAGGTTGGCAATGTGGCACTCAGAAAGAACACCGCCGTCACGACAAAACTCAGCCGATACGAGGCGAGATTCGCCTCGGTAAAACCACCTGCGATGAAAGGGTAGGCCAGCGCCAGGGAGAGCAATCCCCCGACATAGCCGAATCCCCAGCCATAGCCCGACAGGCGGCCCATCTGCTGCGGCGGCACCAGCTCCACCAGAAACGCACTACAGAACACAAACCCCAAATCGAAGCCGATATTGGCGATCCCGAAGATGAGCAGTCCAAGCGCCACATCGCCGCGATGCACGAACCATAAGAGCGCGGTGCCGACCACACAGAGAAGCGTCGAAACGATCAGCACCTTCCGCTTGTTTGCGCGGATATCCGCCAACGCCCCAAGCACGGGAGACACCAGCGCCACCACCAGCATCGAGAGCGCATACCCCCAAAACCATAACCGTTCCGCCAGACCGGGCGGCGACACATCGGCTGCCACCACCTGGATGAAGTAGACGCTGTAGGCGACTGTCACGATCAGGGTGGAAAAGGAGGAGTTCGCAAAATCGTAGAAGCACCAGGCCCAGAGCTCTCGTCGATCGGCTGGAAAGGAGGGCGGGAGGTTCACACCGTGGCTTTCGCCAATCGTTCACGGGCTTGATGGATGGAACGAAGCAACACGTGATGACTCCGGCACCCGACGATCAGCTTGGCATCCGAAATCACCACCGGCTTGTACGGAACCAGAAACCGCTGTTTCAATCGGGCGATCCTGGCCAGGGATTGCTCCAACCGCTCGGCGCTGATCGAACCATCGGCCACGGCGCTATCCAGCGCCGTGATTGCCGCAATCTCCCGGTTGCGGTCCTTGCAGATCAACGGCATGTCACACCCTGCTTGAATGGCCCGCACGGTGGCTTCTTCAATGCCATAGTGATCGATGATCGCGTGCATCTCCAGATCATCCGTCAATACCACACCGTCATACTTCAGCTCACCGCGTAAAAACTCCGTGATGATGGCCGGAGAGAGCGTAGCCGGCTTTTGATCGTCCAGCGCGCGATAGAGCACATGGGCCGTCATCAGCGTCGCCACTCCGTGAGCGGTCGCATGCCGGAACGGCGGGAATTCGATCTGCTCCAACCGCTCCTTCGATGCCGCCACCACAGGCAATTCTTTGTGCGAGTCCACGCTGGTATCGCCATGACCGGGGAAATGCTTTCCGCAGGCCACCACACGATTGTCCTGTAATCCGCCCACGGTCGCCAAACCCAGCTCACAGACCGGGCCAGGCGTCGACCCGAAGGCCCGATCGCCGATCACCGGGTTGGCAGGATTGCTATTCACATCCAGCACCGGTGACATGTTCATGTTGATCCCGACGGCTCGGAGTTCCTTCGCAATCGTCGCCGCCGCCGCATAGGCCAGCTCCGACGAATTACATCGCCCCAACACCTCACAGGGAGGGAAGATAGTGAAGGTCTTCGGCAATCGTGAGACCCGGCCGCCTTCCTGATCGATTGAAATCAGCAACGGCGAATGGGGGCTGCAGGCCTGCAAGGCATTCGTCAGCTCGACAATCTGCTCGATCGATTCAAGATTGCGCGAGAAGAGAATCACGCCGCCCGGCTTGTACTCCTTGATGAACGCCGCCAGGTCGGGCGTGACCGAGGTCCCCTCGAACCCCACCATGAACAACTGGCCGATCTTCTCGCGCGACATCAACATGGCACTGCCCCTTACACGATTTAGGAGATTGAGGAACCCCTCGCTCTCTGAACATCTACAGTCACAACCCCTCGTAACGTCCCAACTCCAGCATGATCATCAGGATGATCAAAAAGGTCCCTGTTCTCACCCGCCCAACCCCGGCGCGCCAAGACGCGCCGTTCCGCGGGCAAGGCCGCAGACGAGAACGCCGCTGGCGGCCTTTTTCAGCATCCTGCTAGAGCGTTCGATCGATCAAATATTGAATCAGCAATCTGGTGCCAATCCCCGAGGGGCCCATAGGAGTAGGAATTCCGCTCCCAACCGAGTCACAGCGTTCGATCGATCAAATACTGAATCAGCAATCTGGTGCCGATCCCTGAGGGGCCCTTGGGAACATAGGCCCGCTCCCGTTCGCTCCAGTCCGTGCTGGCAATATCGAGATGGACCCACGGACAGTCGCCCACGAACTTGCTCAGGAACAACGCGGCCGTGATCATCCCGCCCCCGCGGCCCCCGATGTTGCGCATGTCCGCCACGTCGCTGCGCAGCTGCTCGAAGTATTCATCCCACAGCGGCATTTCCCACACACGCTCGCCCGCGCGGAGGCCGGCGTTCCGCACCGACTCCTTCACGCCGGCATCGGTTCCGAACATCCCGATGGCAAATTGTCCGAGCGCCACCACGCAGGCGCCCGTGAGCGTCGCAATGTCGATCAATGCCGCCGGTTTGTAGCGGGTGGCGTAGGCCAGCGCATCGGCCAGAATCAGGCGGCCCTCCGCATCGGTGTTCTGCACTTCAACTGTTTTTCCGGAGAGTGTCGTGACGACGTCGCCCGGCTTCATCGCCCGGCCGCCCGGCATGTTCTCAGCCACCGGCAGAATGCTGATGAGATGAAGCGGCAGCTTCAACCGCGCGGCCGCGCGAATCGAGGCCAGCACCTCGGCGCCGCCGGTCATGTCCGCCTTCATATGTTCCATGTTCTCCGCCGGCTTGAGAGAAATTCCGCCGGTATCGAACGTGATCGTCTTCCCGACCAACACAACCGGACGTTCATCCTTCTTCTTCGATCCCTTGTATTCGAGAATGATGAACTTCGGCGGCTCATGACTGCCTTGCGCCACACCCAGCAATGCCCCCATACCGAGCTTTTCAATATCTTTCCGCTCCAGGATCTTGAGCGTGAGCGCCTCTTCCTTCGCGATCGCCTTCGCCTCAGTGGCAATCCGCGAGGGAGTCATGACATTCGACGGATGGTTGCACAAATCTCGCACCAGGACCGCGGCTTCGGCCGTCGCCACGCCGCGCCGGATCCCTTCGGTCATCGACTTGAGCTCGCTCGTCTGAGCCGCCAGGAGCGACATCCCTTTCACATCTTTTCCCGACGCGCCCTCGCTTCGGTAGGCCGTGAACTGATAGCTGCCCAGAATGGCTCCCTCGGCCATCGCCTGGGCCACCTCAACGGCGGTCGAACCCTGTGGGGTGACGGAGGGAACGCCGACCGTGAAGAAACCGGCCTTGGCCTGCCGTACGCGCTTGACCGCATGCCCCACGGCCTGCCGCAGCTGATCCACCGTCACATCCTTCTCTTTCCCCAACCCCACCAGGAGAATCCGCTTGGCGGGCACCTTGCCCTGGGTATGCACCAGCACAAGCTCATTGGCCTTGCCTTCAAATTCTTTCGACTGCAGCAACTCGTGTAAGGCCCCATTCATCGATTTATCGATCATCGTCGCCTGTTTCGAAAAGACATCGCCCTCGCAATGGGTCAGGACCAACACATCGGTTGATTCCGTCTCCACACGCCCGGCCCGTGCATCTACTCGCATGATCTTCATTCACATCTCCTTCTATGATCGTCGTCCGCGACAGAATGAACGAAACCCTCTTCATACGCCCCGCATATCCGGGGCCCAGATATATTTGTGCATCTGCAATTGAAACCTGACTGACAGCCGATCCGCCAGAATCCACTCGGCAAGAGGGCGAAGATCCAATGACCCGAAGACCGGACTGAACAGCACGGGACAGCGATCGGCGAGACGATGTTGCATCACAATCCCGCGCGCCCACTCATAGTCCGCACGCGAGGCCAAGACAAACTTCGCTTCGTCCTTCGCTGTCAGGCAGTCGAGATTCGGCCAATGCATGCGGTCTGTCATTCCGCTCCCCGGGCATTTCACGTCCAGGATGAGTTTCGCCCGTTGGTCGACCGGCCGCACATCGATCGCACCGCTGGTTTCGATCAAGACCGTATAGCCGGCATCGCACAGACGAGCGATCAGTGGAAGCGCCTCCGGCTGCGCGAGCGGCTCGCCGCCGGTCACTTCGACCAGCTGACAGCCAAACTCCCGCACCTTCGTCAGAATCTCGTCGATGGCGAGAGACGTCCCGCCGTAAAAACTATAGTCGGTATCGCACCAGGTACAACGGAGCGGACAACCCGTAAGCCGGACGAAGACGCAGGGCTGCCCCACATACGTCGACTCTCCTTGGATACTATGAAAGATTTCTGTCACCCGGAGCGTCTGTTCTTGGGGTTGGGGGGGAGCATTCATCGCCAGGACACCACCGGCCAGCCATGACGGCGGGCCACACGGCCCATGCCGCGAATCGGATTCACCACCGTCGGATGCCCCACGGCACCCAAGACAGCCTGATCCCCCGGACTGTCGCCGTACGCAAAACAGGCCTCAAGATCTAACTCCAGCTCTTGCGCAAGCCGGTGCACATGCGTGAGCTTCCCCTCGCCGTACGGCAGCGGAGGGACCACCTGACCGGTATAGACGCCCTCTAGCTGTTCAAGCTGACTCGCAACACAACGATCGACTTGGAGCGAATCCGCGATGGGCTCCATCAGAAAATCCAGCGACCCCGTCAGCAAAATGACCAGATGCCCCTCACTCCGGTGTCGCTCGATCGTCGTCATGGCAACGGGAGACACACGCGGGCAGAGGGCTTCGCGACAAAACTCTTCACCCAGCGACTCAATGACTTGCGCAGGCTTTCCCGCCAGATACAATTTGCGTTCACGCAGTGGCTGCAGCGACAGCGCCGGGAGATGCCGGAGCCACCAGGCCACGCTGGCACGCGCCTCCGGCCAACCGACCACACCACGCTGCCGGAGCCAGCGAAAAAATCCCACCTCACTGGCTTCGCCAGGCAACAGCGTATTGTCGACGTCGAAAAACGCGGCGATCGATGCGGCCACACGGCGTTGGGAGACTGAGGGAGCGACCGACATGGTGCAGACGATCTCCTCGACAGATGGAAACAGAGGAACAGCAGCGTGAAAGTGGGGCGATTCTACCGGACGTGTCCTTTATTGACAAGAATTTTGCCCTACTTCTATAATGCGCCTCCCTCGGACCGTCGCACGTCGTTCGTGAAGCGTCCCACGCAGATACGAAACTAGAGTGACGGTCTATTTCGTGACCCAGGTGCAGGAGCTTCAAAAATTCCTGCAACAAGGCCGCAGCGAACGAAAGCCCGAGGCGTACGACTGGGTACGTTGAGGGTTTGAGCGATGCGAGAACGCAGTTGCGGGAGTTTTTCAAGCTCCTGCCGGTAGCCGAAGTGGTGAAATGGCAGACACGCACGTTTGAGGGGCGTGTGGCGCAAGCCGTGCGGGTTCAAGTCCCGCCTTCGGCACCAATTTATGTTCCTCCCCCTGTACGCACGCGAGAGACCCGCTCCTACCACCTAGCCCGTGGATTCGCGGATGAGCGCGCACCAAGTTTCCCCCTGAATCGGACAGCAAACCCTGAATCGCTCAGCGCGGTCTGACCCGCATCCGTACACGCCGTGCCCGGCCTATTTGGATCTAGACATTTGGAGGCGGTCCGTAGGACACTGCGGACCTCGGCCTCCTGATTCTGGATCACTGATGTGGGAGTGTGCGATGCGGTTCCTGCAACCCGATCTGCACCCACAATCCCGGACATCTCATGGCTTCCCTTCCAATGGCTACGCGTCCCTGATGGACCGGAGGTCAACCCCATGGCCTCGCAATGGGGTACATGAGATTACACGTCCGGACCTATTGCATCACCCCTTGAGTACAGCCGACGCCAATCACACGAGTTCCCTACGCATCATCTGGCAAGGAGCCGCGCTATGAGTGGGACCGGACAACTGCCTGAACTGGAATCGCTGCGGACGCAACTCGCCGACGTGGCACGAGAGCTCGCCGAGCGGGATCGAACACTGTATGAGCAGACCACTAACCGTGACCGCCAGCTACAGGACCTGCAAGAACAGTCCGTCTGGCTCCGCACGATAGTTGAGGGGACCGCCGCAGACATCGGCGAGCGGTTTTTCGCGTCCTTGGTGAATCAGCTCACCTCAACCTTGCAGGTGCAGTACGCGGTCATTGGCATCGTCACCGAGGCCGCCCCTCACACGATCCACACAATCGCCGTCTCCTCGGGAGGGACCCTTGTCAGAAACTTTGAATATGCCCTATCCCAGACACCCTGCGAGGCTGCGCTGAAAGAGTCTTTCGCCCGATTTGACAGCCAGGTGCAAGATACTTTCCCCAAATTTGAACTGCCGGGTGGGGTGAGAATCGACAGCTACTGCGGCGTCCCGATACGCATCAAGAGTGGCGCCGTGATCGGCATCCTCGCCATCATGGATACCAAACCGCTCCGCAAGAGCGAATGGATCCAGTCGGTCCTCACCCTGTTCGCTGCGAGAGCAGGAGCCGAACTGCAGCGACAGCAGGCTGAAGCAGCACAGCGGGCGGCGGAGAGTCGGTTGCGCTTCACACAGGTTGCCGTGGATCAATCATTCGATGGAGTGCTGTGGGCCGACGACTCCACACGATTCATCTACGCCAATGACGCCGTCTGCCGGTCGCTCGGGTATTCGCGGGAAGAGCTCCTTGGTCTGACCATCGCCGACATTGCGCCTTGCCATGATCCCGAACATTTTCAACAGCGGCTTGATGAGATCACGCAAGGCGGGGCAGCCACCTACGAATCCGTGCACCGCCGCAAAGACGGCTCGGAATTTCCCATCGAAATCTCGGTGACCTATCTCGAGTACGAGGGGACAGGCTATACCTGCGGCTTTATTCGCGACATCACAGAAAGACAACGCGTCGAGCAGGAGCGACTCAAGGCGCTCACGGATCTCCGTAATATCACAGAAACCGTTCCTGACTTTATGTTCACCCTCGACACCCAGGGGAACATGGTGAAATGGAATCACCGCGTCGAAGAGGTCACGGGATACAGCCCTGAGGAATTACACGGCAAATCCGCGCTCGCCTTTGTCCCCCCTCACGAGCAAGAACAGACGGCGCGCGCGATTCAACGCGCGTTCACGGACGGAAAGGCTGAACTCGAAGGGCATCTCATAACCAAAGACCAGCGGACCATCCCCTATCATTGGACCGGAGCCGTGCTCAAGGATCTTCATGGCCGAATCATCGGCATCACCGGAATCGGCCGAGATGTCTCAGCACAGAAAGAGACTGCCGAGGCCTTACAACGTCAACAACATCATCTCATGGAGGCCCAGGCGCTGGCCCATTTGGGAAGCTGGGAATGGGACATCGAGTCGGGAGACACCGTGTGGTCGGAAGAGCAATTCCGCATCTTCGGCCACGAGCCGGGGGCCATCGCCGTCACGTATGACACGTTCTTGGCCGCGCTGCTTCCTGACGATCACGATCGCGTGCTGGCGGCAGTCAACGACGCCTTGCTCGGGAAATGCCCGCTCGATCTGGAATGCCGAATCGTCCGGCCGAACGGGGACATTCGCGTCATTCACATGCGCGCAGACGTCCAGCGTGACATCACGGCGCATCCGACCGCGATGGCTGGCACCGCCCTCGACATCACCGAGCGGAAGCAAGTGGAAGAAGCCCTCCGGGCGAGTGAAGAACGTTGGCACTTGGCGGTACAAGGCAGCAACGACGGCATCTGGGATTGGAATATCCAGGCTGGGGAGATCTTCTTTTCCGCGCGATGGAAAGCCATGCGCGGTTTCGCAGACTCTGAAGTCAGGAACCACATCGACGAGTGGCGCAGCCATATCCATCCCGACGATCTGGACCGCGTGCTCCAGAGCATCGACCACTATCTAGCCAAACAGACCTCAGCCTTTTGCGAAGAGTACCGGGTCCAGCGCAAAGACGGG
The DNA here is from genome assembly GCA_030692565.1 of Nitrospira sp. NCBI lineage: Bacteria > Pseudomonadati > Nitrospirota > Nitrospiria > Nitrospirales > Nitrospiraceae > Nitrospira > Nitrospira sp. The sequence continues at coordinate 445,499 of JAUYAO010000058.1, read as the reverse complement.
TCCTATATGTGGATCTTGGATCGAGGTGCCGCTCTCTGGGCCGACAACGGCACCCCGATTCGTATGACTGGCTCGGAATCGGATGTGACCGATCGCAAATTGATGGAACAAGCCCTGTGCGCGAGCGAAACGCGCTTTGCGGCATTCATGACTCATCTGCCTGGCGCAGCGTTTATCAAAGATGACGCCGGACGCCACGTGTTTGCAAACCAGGGCTTTGAGCAAGTCCTGGGCTTGAAGCGCAACGACTGGTACCTCAAGACCAATGAGGAGCTGTTTCCTCCCGACATCGCCGCGGTGTTCAGCCAACACGACCAGACGCTCAGAATGCAGGAGCACCCCCTGGAAACCGTCGAAACTACGCTCCACGAAAACGAGACTCGTCACTGGCTGGTCAAGAAATACAAAATCCCAGGCGAGCAAACGAGTCCGGGATTCATCGGTGGAATCGCGATCGACATTACAGAGCGGAAACAGGCCGAAGCGGCCCTCTGGACGAGCGAAGAACAGCTACGCTTGGCGATGGAGGGCTCGACCGATGCCCTCTGGGATGCCCGAGTAGGTCCCGACCATCACTGGACCGATCCCGCAGTCCCCTTGTGGTGGTCGCCCCGCATCCGACAGTGGTTACAGCTCTCCGAATCAGAGCTCTTTACGACAGTAGGAGAGTGGACAGACCGATTGCATCCCGACGACGTAGCGCCGGTCATGGCCGCTCTTGCCGCACACATTGAAGGCTGCCACGCTCCCTACGATATCGAATATCGCCTGCGGACAAACTGCGACACCTATCTCTGGGTCCGTGGCCGTGGCCAGGCCCAGTGGGACGAGCAGGGCCGCCCCATCCGCATGTCTGGCTCCTGTCAGGATATTACTGCCCGCAAGCAGGCTGACATGGCTCTTCGGGAAAGCGAGGCGCGGACCCGTTCTATTCTTGAAACGGCATTGGATGCCGTCGTGTCCATCAACGAGAGCGGCCAGATCATCGGCTGGAACCCCCAAGCGGAGGTCATGTTCGGCTATTCCGCTAAAGAGGTACTGGGGCTACCATTAGAACAAACCATTATCCCCGCTCGATACCGCCAAGCCCATACCCAGGGTATGGACCGCATGCTGCAGAGCGGCGATGGCTCAACTATACATCGCCGCTTTGAATTCTTCGCCCTCCATCGAAGCGGGCGAGAGTTTCCTGTCGAATTCGCCATCGCTGCAACCCAATTCGGCGGACGACCAATGTTCAGTGCCTTCATCCGCGATATCACCGACCGCAAGCGGGCAGAGGAAGCGCTGCGGGAAAGCGAAGAACGTTACCGGACCTTGGTCGAACTCTCCCCCTCCGGCGTCTTTGTGTTTAGTGAAGGACGAGCCGTCTACGTCAACTCCATGGCCATGACCATTCTCGGCGCCACGGAATCGAACGACATTCTTGCGCGCGACCCCTTCGAGTTCATTCATCCCGGCTACCATGAGGACGTCACACAGAACCTCCGCCGCGTCTTGGCCGGCGAGACCACCGTGCATCGGGCGGAGCGGGTGTATCTCAAAATGGACGGCAGCCCCATCCACGTGCAAGTCGAAGCCGTGCGGATCACCTGGAACGGCAAGCCGGCCATTCAAGGGTTCTTCTCCGACATCACTGAACGCAGGCAGGCGGAGCATAAGTTACGGCTCACACAATTCACCATCGATCACGCGGTGGATGCGATTTATTGGATTGATCCGCAAGCCACAATTGTGGATGTGAACGAGGCCGCCAGCGAGATGTTGGGATATTCGAAAGACGAGCTGTGCGCGATGACGGTCTACGACTTGAATCCCGATTTCCAGGCGGACAGGTGGCCGGCCTTTTGGGCGGAGACGAAGCAACGCGGAACGGCAACTGTTGAGACGAGGCATCGGGCCAAAGACGGCCGGATCGTCCCTGTCGAGGTGCATATCAGCCATTTGTCCTACGGAGAGAACGAGTATCACTGCGCGTTCGTTCGGAATATCACTGAGCGCAAACGGACTGACGCCGCCCTGCGAGCCAGCGAGGAGCGGCTTCGAACGGTCGTGGAGTCGTCTGCGAATGGGTTGGTGATGGTCGATGGTGAGGGCCGGATCGTCCTGCTCAATCGACAAATCGAGCGGCTCTTCGGCTATCGACGAGAAGCACTCATTGGCCGGCCTATCGAAGTCCTGATTCCTCCTCGCTTCCGCATGCATCATCCGAGCTTGCGGGCCGCCTACCAGAAGACCCCCGAGACGATGATGCCGATCAGAGGGCGCGATCTCTATGGAATGCGTCAAGACGGTGGCGAGTTCCCGGTCGAAATCGAATTGAATCGGATCGAGACCGGCAACGGACCGATGACGCTCGCCTCGGTGATGGATCTTACCGAGCGCAAGCGGGCCGAGGACAAGCAGAAACAGCTGCTCACGGAACTAGCCGAATCGCAGAAACACTTCGAGCAGATCTTCCACTGGACCCCCTCTGCCGTTGCGATCAGCACGCTGGCGGAGGGACGGTTTCTTGATGTGAACGACCAGTTGGTCCAATTGACCGGGTATTCGCGAGAGGAGCTGATCGGTCATACCACGGCCGAATTGCAGTTATGGGCCGAGCCGCTCGAACGGGCCCACGTGATCCAGGAAATTCTTCAACAGCGATCCCTACACAACGAAGAAGGGCTCCTTCGGACCAAGTCCGGCGAGCTTCGCACGATCATGGTGTCCGTCGACCGAATACAGGTGAAGGCTACGCCCTGTCTCATCTATGTGGCCCACGACATCACGGAACGCAAGCAGGCCGAAATCGCGCAAGCACGACAATACGAGGCGCTGCAGGCGATTTTCCGCATGACCGTCGCCCTGTCCCGCGCCTCTTCACTGGAGGAACTCTACGAACAGGGAATCGATGGAGTACAGCGGGCGCTTAAGGTGGATCGGGCCTCCATTCTCCTCTTCGACGAGGACGGCGTCATGCGGTTCAAGGCGTCACGGGGTCTCTCGGAAGAGTATAAGATGGCCGTGGAAGGCCATTCGCCATGGTCGCGCGAGACCGTCAATCCTCAACCGATGCTGGTCGAAGATGTGGTTGCTGACCCGTCTGTCGCTCCGTACCGCAAGATTTTCGTTGGGGAAGGGATTGCGGCGCTGGGGTTCATTCCCCTGGTCTCCGCTGAGGGACTAGTGGGGAAATTCATGCTCTATTACGATACCCCGCATCAGTTTACGGCGGAAGAGATTCAGATCGCGCAGACGATCGCCAGCCACGTCGCGCTCATGATTCAACGCAAGCGGGCAGTGGCGATGCTGCGGCACAGCGAACGCCAGCTGCGGACTGTGCTCGATTCGTTGCCGATCGGCGTCTGGTTTACCGATCGAACCGGCAAAACCCTCCTCGCCAATCCGGCGGCCAAGCAGATCTGGTCGAACATCAAGCACGTCGGGTTGCAGACCCAGGACAATCCATCCGGCTGGTGGGAGACGCTTGAACCGGTCAACGAACCGCATCGCTGGGCCTTGGGCCACGCACTGACCACGGGGAAGTCCTCGCTCAATGAGACCTTGGATCTGGAAGGTCTCGATGGCGGGACAAAGACGATTCGCAATACGACCGTCCCGGTCAGAGACGAGTCAGGAACGGTGTTAGGCGCTGTGATCCTGAACGAAGACTTGACCGAAATCCGCCGCATCCAAGAAGCGTTGAAGCTCACCCAGTTCTCCGTCGATCATGCCGTCGAGGGATTTTTCTGGATTGGTCCCGATGCCAGAATCCTTCACGTCAACGACGCAGCCTGCCGAATGTTGGAGTATTCTCGTGAGGAACTGATGGCCATGACGATGCACGATATTGACCCGCATTTTCCGCCGGAACTCTGGCCGGCCCACTGGGAGGAGTTGAAGCAGAAAGGATCCGTGGCGCTCGAGTCGAAACAGTGGTCGAAAACCGGTCGCGTCCTGGACATGGAGATCACCGTCAGCTACCTCCGGTACACGGGCCGAGAATATCACTGCGCGATTATGCGGGACATCGGAGAGCGCAAGAAGGCAGAGCAGGCGTTGCGCGAGAGCGAGGACCGGTTACAGCGCGCCCTTGAGGCCAGCGGCGCCGGAACCTGGCGGGTGGATCTCCATACCGGATTGGATACGCGCGATACGGGATTGAATCGGCTGCTCGGACTTCCCGCCGAAACCACCGTGCAACCGATGGACGAGTGGTTCACGTTCCTCCACCCAGATGATCGGCCCGCCATGGAGACGGCCTGGCAAAGCGCATCCATCAGCGGCCTGTATGAAGTTGAGCACCGGCTGATCCGAAGCGACGGAGCTATTCGCTGGGTCTATGATCGGGGCCGTTTCGTGCGTGACGAGGCGGGGCAACCGCTGTATGCCACCGGGGCGGTGATCGACATCACCGAACGCAAACGCGTTGAAGAAACGCTTCGTCAACGCGAAGACGATTTGCGGACAGCTCTTGAGGAACGAGAGCGAATCAGCCAAGATCTTCATGACGGTATCTTACAGTCGCTCTACGCGATTGGACTGGGACTGGAAGCGTGTAAGTCTCTTCAGCAGCAGCGCAAGAAAACTGCCAAAGCCATCACCCAGGCTCTTGACCAAGCTGTCGGCCAACTGAATACCGTCATGGGCGAGGTCCGAAACTTCATTGCCGGGCTGGACTCCGATGTCCTTCAAAGCGGGAAGTTTTCGATCGCCCTGTGCGCCATGATCCAGATGCTCGTCGCCAACCACCCGATGCGCTGTCACCTCGCCATCGATGAGACCACGGTGTGCCGCCTCTCGACCGAACAGGCGTTGCATATGATGAATATCATCCGTGAAGCGATCAGCAACGGCCTCCGCCACGGGCATGCGACCAAGGCGACGGTTTCGCTCAAACCCTTGGCTCGTTCGATTCGTCTCACGATCCGCGACAATGGAGAGGGTTTTGAGCCTGCTGATGCGCACAGCCTGGGACATGGATTATCCAACATGCGCGCGCGAGCCAAGAAAATGGGCGGGCATTTCACCATCCAATCCGCCCCGGACCGCGGCACTCGAGTCACCATCGACCTTCCGCAGGAGACCTGCCATGACAACGTTAAAAACCAAACCGATTCGGCTGTTGCTCGTCGATGACCACGAAGTCGTTCGGGTGGGACTAAAGACCGTCCTCGCCCACCAGAACCGCATTACCGTCGTCGGGGAATCCTCGACCGTCGCCGATGCGGTTCGGGATGCGGCACGGCTGAAGCCCGAGGTAATTTTGATGGACGTGCGGCTCCCGGACGGATCCGGCGTGGATGCCTGCCGGGAGATTCTCGCGGCCCACCCCCACATTCGCGTCATTTTCCTCACCTCATACGCCGATGATGATTCAGTCCTCGCGGCGGTATTGGCTGGCGCGCACGGATATGTGCTGAAAGAAATCGACTCCTCCGCGCTGCTCCGCGCGGTGCATGCCGTGGCAGAAGGGCATTCGATCCTCGATCCCAGTGTCACAGAACGGGCCCTCACATGGCTGCGAGGCCTCAGCAAGGGCTCCGCCCCACCGGGAACCGAGCCGTTGTCTCCCCAAGAAGAGCGGGTCCTGGCCCTCGTGGCAGAAGGTCAAACCAACAAGGAAATCGCCACCGCCCTGAACCTTAGCGATAAGACGGTCAAAAATTACTTAGCCAATGTCTTTCAGAAGCTGCGCGTCACGCGGCGGGCCCAAGCCGCTGCGTTTTTCGCAAAAAGGAAACAATAGCTGGAGTCGGACGGCTCTACTTCAGTAGGTCCTATTTTTATTTTGAGACGACGCGTCTACCTCTAGGCTATTCGCATGACTTTCTTTATACTTATCCATAATCTATGGCGAGTTGTGCACCTATCCCTCGTTGCTATTCCCCCGTGATGCTGTTTGGCCCTTCTCTGTATCAATTGGCTCTCCTCTGCTTGGGACAAAGACCAGGCCTGAACACCGGGCCACGGTCGGACCGCGAATGCGTTCTCGAGAAGCGCCACATGCCGGAGCTGGCGGCGTCTGGGAGCCCGGCGTGGATGTAACCGGGAACCTCTTGTTCGGCAGCGCCCTTCTCTCTGGAGCCGCTCTCTGGGCCTTCGTCCGTGAACGACGGCGCAACTTCCTTCAATCGAGGGTGATTGCCGCCACCAACTCCGGCGTGCTGGTCACCGATGCCTCCGTCCCCCGCCATCCGATCATCCAGGCCAATCCGGCATTCCGGCTCCTGACCGGCTACGCGGAGAGCGAGGTCTTGGGACAATCGACTCACTTTCTGAACGGAGCCCACACCGACCGAACCGCGATGGAGAAAATCGGGCTGGCGCTTCAGGACAGCCGGGCCTGTCGCGTCACCGTCCGCCATTATCGGAAGAACGGCACTCCCTTCTGGAACGAAGTCACACTCTCCCCCGTCAAGAATCGGGCGGGGACCGTGATCCAGTTTATCTGGGTGATGAATGATGTCACCCAACGGCAGCAGGCCGAAGAAGCCCTGAAGCACACGCACGACCCTTCGCACCTCTTGGCAGAGCGCATGGCCGAAACCATTCTGGTGATCGGCGAAGATAACCGCATTGCCTACGTCAATGCCGCCGGAATTCGACTCCTTGGCGCCACGTCTCCGGAACAACTCATTGGCAATCCCCTGGCGGCGATCCTGCCTCCTGACCGGCAGGAGGCCGCGCGGCAACGCCTGCAGCACCTGCGCGGCTCAGGGGATCCACGCACCTGTTACGAAGAGCGATTCGTCTGTTTGGATTCGCACACGCTGCACAAAGTCGTCACGGTCATGGTCTCCGCCTCACCCGTGCTCTGGAAGGGGAGGGCTGCGACGCTGTTCTCCTGTTCGGATCTGACCGCAGAACAACAGGCCCGCTCGACCACCCAACGCCTCGAGCAACAATTGACGTCGGCGGAGACCGCGGCTCACCTTGGAAGCTGGGAATGGAATCCTGGAGACCATACCGCGCAGTGGTCGAAAGAGCTGTACCGTATTTTGGGCCATCCAGAGGACACGGTTGCTCCCAGCCATGACCGGTTCCTGTCCTCGTTCCATCCGGACGATCGAGATCGTCTCCATACGGCCCTGACTCAGTATCTTGAGAGCGACGCACCGCTGGATGTGAGCTGCCGTATTGTGCAGCCGAATGGCACCGTTCGCCACGTGCACTGCCTCGGAGAAGCGATTGTCAGAGACACGACGAATCAACCGATCCGCGTAGCCGGCACGCTGCAAGATCTCACTCCGCACGTGATGATGGAGCAGATCGCGCACGATCGGGATGAACAATTCAAGATGGTTGTGGAATCGGCCCCCAACGGCATCCTCCTGACGTCCGAGGACGGAACGATCACGCTGGCGAATGCGACCCTCGAAAAGATCTTCGGATACGGTCACGGCGAACTCATCGGCCACTCGGTCGACATCCTGGTGCCGAATGAATTCAAGACCAGCCACGCCGATCAGCGCCGAAGCTTCTTCGCTGCGCCGGTCTCCCGACCGATGGGCGCCGGCCGTGAGTTTCTCGCGCGAAGAAAGGATGGGAAGGAGATCTCCGTTGAAATCGGACTCGCCCCGCTTCGCACGTCGACCGGAACGCATGTTCTCGCCACCATCGTGGATATCTCCGCTCGCAAAGCCCTGGACGAACTGCTGCGTGAGAAGGACGCCTTGAATCAAGCCGTACTCGATTCACTGACCGCTGAAGTCGCCGTGCTCGACCAGACCGGCCAGATCACGGCCGTCAACGCCGCGTGGCGGCAATTCGGACTGACGGGAGTCGGCGAGGCGGCACCGATCTCCCCGGGACACAACTACCTTGTCAGCCTTAAGAACGCAGCCCACGGAGGGGATGCCACTGCGCAACGCGCGCTTGAAGGGATCGAGGCCGTCCGGGCAGGGACCCGTGAGCGGTTTTCTCTCGAATATCCCTGCCAGACACCCACTGAGGCGCGGTGGTTTGCCATGACCGTCATGCCGCTTCACGGCCCCTGGGACGGACTCGTCGTCACCCACGAAGAGATCTCGGCCCGCAAGCTGGCGGAACAAGAACGAGAACACCTCCTCACGCAAACGCAACATCTCCAAAAGATGCAAGCGATCGGGACCTTGGCCGGCGGGATCGCACATGAATTCAATAACAGCCTGACCGCCGTTCTTGGATTCAGCGAACTGGCCATCAAAGCCATCGCCAAGGATCACAAGGTCCGGCGACACCTCGATCAGATCATTGCCGCAGGACGAAAGTCCCGCGATCTGGTCCATCAGCTTCTTACATTCAGCCAGCAAGGGCGCCATCTCAAACGCCCGCTCTCGTTGCACATCCTCATCAAGGAATCCCTGAAGCTGCTCCGGCCGCTGGTCCCCTCCTGGGTTCAGCTCAACGAACGCATCCACGTGCCGACGCCGCCGGTATCGGCCGATTCCTCCCAGATGCATCAGATGCTGCTCAATCTTGTGGAGAACGCCTTGCACGCCATGCAGAAAACGGGCGGGACACTCACCGTCGCGCTGGAGGAAGTCCAGGTTACACAACTGCGAGTCGGCCCCCAGGCGCGCTTGGAGCCCGGCGCCTACGCGCGACTGATGGTCCAGGACACGGGGGAAGGGATGCCGCCTGACGTTCAAGAGCGCATCTTCGATCCCTTCTTTACTACGAAGGATCTTGGCACAGGGCGCGGCATGGGTCTCGCCGTCGTGCATGGCATCATCACCGCCCATGGCGGAACGATTTTTGTGGACAGCTCCCCGGGAACCGGCACGACCGTCGAGGTCTACTTGCCGATTATCCCCACCCAGAACGCCACGTCCGTTTCTCCCAATGCCGAAGAGCCGCTCCCGCAAGGGCATGAATGCGTCCTCTTTGTCGACGATGAGGAATCCCTTGCCCGTTTTGGAGGGGAGATGCTAGAGTCGCTCGGGTACTATGCCGTGGTGCGTATGAGTGCGTCGGAAGCCTTGCAGGCGTTCCACATGGCCCCTCAGCGGTTCGACCTTCTGATCACCGACGTCACGATGCCGAACATGAGCGGCATTGCCCTGGCGAAAGACTGTCGACAATTGCGTCCCGATCTTCCCATTATTCTCTGTTCGGGATCGGAGCACACGCTGTCCGCAGAAGCCAAGCAAGTCCAAGGCTTAACCAAATGCGTCTTAAAACCGCTGATGCTGCAGGATGTGGCTCGCACCATCAGACAGGTGCTGGACCAAGCAGCCTCGGAGACTCCGTCCCCCCATCAGCGATACCGAGAACTCGCCCGCGAACTTGTTGAGGAACACGATGCCATCAGTCCTAGTCGTTGACGACGAAGATCAAATCCGCCAGCTGATCCGAGAGACCCTGGAACAGGCGGGGTATGACGTACAGGAAGCCAGCAACGGGAAGCAGGGTCTGGAGCGATATCGGACGAAGCCCGCGGATCTCGTGATCATGGACATTCTGATGCCCGATCAAGACGGGCTCGAAAGCATTATGACCCTGCGCCGTGAGTTCCCGGCCTCGCGCGTGATTGCCATTACCGGCGGCAGCGACATGATCGGCATCTTGAATTTTCTCGATGTGGCCAAAATGCTTGGCGCCCGACGAACCCTTCAGAAACCGTTCGATATGCAGACGCTTCTGGATGCGGCCCAATCAGAACTCAGCCACTAGCTCACGCCCACAGCCCTCACTCCACGTTGACATCACGGCATCCTGCCCGGCACACTGCCGCGTCCATGCCTCCAGCTACTCACAGAATCATGCTGCTGAATATCAGCCTCGGCACACTCGTCGTGGCCATAGGATTCTGGCTGCTCTGGGGCACGCTGATGCCCGGGGTAGTCGCCCTGTGGGTCGGGTTGGTCGGATCGTTTTTATATTGGAAGTGCCGCACCATCACGGAGATTTGGGCCTGGTCGACGCTGTTGCTCGGGCTTGAGAGTCTCGCCTGGCCGCTGCAACTGATGATACAGCTCAAATCAGTTCCAGCGGGACCCTCCGATGAAGAAATGGGTACGATCCTCTCCGCGGTGGTGCTTGGTCTGTTCTCATCGGTCTTTTGGATGTCCTTTTCCTACGGCCTGTTCAAACGAAAGCCAGAAACACCGGCACCCTCAACCACCCTCTCCACACCTGAGCTCGCCAAACGGCCCTCACGCCAGAACAAGCGATAGTCTGCTACCCCATATCGACCGGATCGACATCCACGCTGAACTTGAAGATACGACCAGGATACGCTCGCTCCATGGTCTCGAGCGATCGGCGCACTCCGTCCCGCATCGCCGTGCGATCTCCACCTTTCACCATGATGTGCCACCCCAATGTCCCGCTGGATCCAACCCCAGTCGCCGCCACCGGTCCGAGCACGACGATCCCCTGGCTCTGTGGATCAGCCGATAGACTCTGCTGTGACGATGCCATTCCAGATGGTGCCGCAGGATGCCGAACGGATAGGGTCTTGTGTAATTCACTCACCCATCGCTGCGCCGCCACCTCGGTCAGCCGCCGATCTTTCCCTGATACCGTCAGATAGATGAGGTGCTGGACCGGCGGGTACCCCAACAAGCGACGCGCCTGCATCTCCTCAGCGTAAAATCTCGCCGGATCGTGGGCGGCGACCGCTTGCATGACGTGATGCATCGGCAACGAGGTTTGCAAGATGACCCGCCCGCCGGAGGGGGCCGGCCGCGCGAGATTCACCGCATCAACCAACAGCTGGTGGGTCCGTTCAGCCGCACGAAAATCCGGGAGGTGCAGTCCGGAATCGGCATCGACGATTCCAACAAGACCAACCGGCAGAATAGGCTCCCGTTGAAACAATGCCTGCGTCCCGATCAAGATGTCCCAGGTACGGGCATGGACTTGCTGCCACAATCGACGAGCGGACACCACCCCACGAGTCGTGTCGCGATCAATTCGGACAATCCGTGACCCCGGACAAAGCCGGTGGACTTCCTGCTCGATCCGTTCCGTCCCTTCCCCAATCGGACTCAAGCGTGACGCTCCACAGGCTCCGCAGATTTCAGGCAGCGATTCTTTACGTCCGCAATAGCGACAGGCGAGGCGTGCGGACTCCCGGTAATACACCAACGCAACGGCACATGACGGACAGCGCGGCACCCATCCGCAATCGCGACAGACAAGCGCCCCGGCATACCCCCGGCGGTTGAGAAATAAGATCGCGCGATCTTGTTGCGCCACGGTAGCTCGCAGGGCAGCCGTGAGAGTCGCGCTGAATGGCGCTCCGCCGAACTCCCGGCTCATATCCACCAGTTCGATGTGGGGAACACTCTCTGGCTCTTTGTGTTGAGCCACCCGTTCGATCTCGCCCACGCTCCTCACTTCCAGAGACGGATGGGCAGATCCATACACCAATAGAGCAGACTCGTGCTGCGCCCGCATCCAGGCCACCTCTCGTGCATGATAGTGCGGCTCCTGAGGCTCTTTGAGGGCGGAGTCTTCTTCCCCATCAACCCAGATCAATCCGATCGATCGAAGAGGATAAAATATGGCTGAACGGGTCCCTACCACAATCTGCGGAGCGTCCTTCCCATTCAGTTCACCATCAACTCCCGGCACTCCCCGGGGTTGAAGCGTGACGGGGTATAGGGTGGCTTCTTGAAGGACGTGAGCCAACCACTGGGCGCGCACGACTTCACCGATAACAATGAGCACGGATCGCCCTTGGTCCAGGACAAATTGGGCCGCCCTTGCCATGATCCCGACTCGATAATCCAAGGCCCCGTCGATCAGTACCCTTGTCGGGCAAGCCTGCATGAGCCCCTGGACCCGCTGCAGCACTTCTACCGCTGGAGTGAGTGGCACAAATGCATGGATCGGGAGTTCCCTTTCGGGCTCGCTCCGGCGGATGCGAGACGGACGAATGGAGAGAGTCCCCTCGCTCCGGAGAATCCATTGCTGAGCTTCGAGAAACCTAAGCGCCTGACGGTCGCTGTTCCGTCGAGACAACCGAATGGTCGAAGCAGAGAGACCCTTCGTCCTGCGCGCGATTCGTTGGAGTAGTGGAAGATGCACATCCGGGCAAGTGCCTTGCTCCAAGGCCAGCTGTCCCTGTGAAGTGGCCACATAGGACCGTTTGGGTTGAGGAACCGCGCGAGCCGACGGTGCCACAAGCCGTAAACACTGCCCCCATGGAGCGATATATTCTTCGGCGACCTGCCGCGAGAGCTCGAACATCCCGGGAGCAAACCCTGTCAGACCGTCGCCATCTGATACCGCAGCAATGGCCTTGAGTTGCGAGACCTTCACCCCGCTGGGCAAATCGCGCGTCAGTCCTATAACGGCCCCCTCCAACGTCGTCCGCCCAAATGGCACGACCACCCGCTGGCCCACTCCAACCCGGCTCACCAGCGAGGGCGGAATCAGATAGGTGAAGGTTTTCGCCAGATGCCGAGGAACAATCACCTCGGCAAACATGGGTCCATTCGGACAATCGATACGTGGACGAGAATCGATAGGCATCCGGCATTCTAGCAGCGAGCCGAAAGCCAGAACAACGAAGGGAAGGAGGGGAGGGGAGAATGACCGCCGAAGAACTGTTCAATGGGCGGACGCATGTCTCATGCGTCCGCCCATTGAAATGCGAAACTTACTCTAAGGGCCGACCGGTGGGCACAGCCGGATCCTGCGCGGTCGGATCTGGGAGCCCGACCGGCCCTGAAGAGTCAGGGAGGCTGAGAGTCCCTGGCCCGTGGTCCGCCGGGAGAGCATCCTGTCCGATTACTGAAGAGTCAGATGGGCCTCCCGCGGCATCCGATGCCGCAGGGACGGATGACGAGTCGTGAGCGCCTTTCGCACTGAGACTGGCAGGATCGCTATCCGGCTTATCTGCCGTCTTGGGCATAGCCGGCTGTGGAGGATTGGCCTCCGTTGAGGTCGGGGCGTAGAGCAGGACTTCCACACGACGATTACTGGTCCGGCCCTCCTCAGTTGCGTTCGTCGCAACCGGTCGTCCATCACCATAGCCGACGGAAGCCAGGCGAGCCGAATCCAATCCTCCTTTTTCGACCAGATACCGAAGGACACCGCTCGCGCGGGCCTTGGACAGCTCCCAATTGCTCGGATAGCGCGACTTCAAGGTCGGACCGATCTCGACATTGTCTGCATGCCCCTCGACCCGGATCATTCGCGCGTCCCCACTGGTGCGCAAATACTCGATCAATTGATCCAGGATTTTGTATCCTTCCGGCCGAATCGAAGCCTCTCCTGAATCGTATCGGAGAAAATTCGTGATTTCGCCTAGATTCAACCGGCTTTCTCCCGAAGCATCTTGCACCTTCAGCTTCCTCGCAACGAGATCCGACGGAACGGCTGCCACCGTCTTCTCCATCTGAAGGGACTTGGGCTGAGACAGCGGCTGAACAGGAGTCTCGACGGGTAAAACCGCCGGCGCCGAATGCCCTGCGAGCTTGAATCGATCTCCTTTCATGACTCTAGTCGTGGCGCCCTGGATCATGGCGGTCGCCGTCCGATCCTCTGTCGCGATCACTTTCAATTGTCCGATCTTCCGCGGCGGGAGTCCCTGGCTGTGGCGATGCAACTCCAGAATGTCTCCGCTCCTGAGGCCATCTCCCCTCCCACGGTCGAGATAGACCACATCGAACTGCGAGACCAGCGTCATAGGCTTATCGGCCTGGAGCTCAACAATCATTCCCCGAAGTTCCGCCACTTCACTCACTTGGCTGGGCTCTTCTGCAGAAGCCGGCGGCACAAAGCGCATCACGGGATCGCCGGGCGCAACGACGCCGTAACTCCGAACAACCTGAACCGTCGTTAAGGCATGATCCACTTGCGTCGCCTGCACGACCGCCAGCCGTATTATGACAAACCCAAGATATTCGCCCGTGGCCGGGTGAAAGACTTTCCGCACTCGACGATAGACGGTATAGAGATCCCCCGGCGCGACGTCATGCGGATTATCGAGCTTGAGATACAACGCATCATTTTGTCCCAAAATCATTCGATCGCCGGTCGACTGATTATCCCCGGTGATGAGGTTTACAATGCCATCACGAGGCGTCGTTTTTTGAATCGCTCCCTCAGCGAATGCCAAGGCTCCTTCCCCAAATCGTATGGTGCTCGTGTCAACCGGCTGGGCGCCAGAAGGGACCGCGACCACACACAATGTCAGGGCCAAGAAAAGAGACGTAGTCGTTTTCATATATGTTGTCCTTGGTTGAGGCGAGTGGATCCTCGCAAACCATAGCAAATAATAGGGTATTGTCAAGAATTTCTCCTGATTGTACGGTCGTTTGACGGACCTTTTTACAAGGTGCTATCGTACGAAACTCCTATCCGTGCTCTCCTCTAATAGAATTAGCATCAAAGGCCATGACGCCCCCTAAATCACCGGACAATCCAGATCCGAAGAAACAACCACGGATCGAAACCCAAATCCACCGACGCCGGAAGGCGAAGGCCTTCTCCCCTCTGGAAGCAGAATGGGATATCGCTCAAGGGACTCCTCCAACCCAACTTAGGACAGTCCGCACTCCTCAACTCAAACCCGACTCAAAGAAGCCGTAACCAACTCCTTCCCACAGGCTCTTGAGGCATAGATTGTCCTAACCTCTCGGGCTTGGATCTCATACTGAAGAATCGTAAATACGGGAAGCTTCCGCTTTTAACCATGAACGACTCCTAGCGGGACAGGCTAGGGCTTTCGGGTCACTTATCGTAGGTCCTTTGTCCACTTGCTATCCCCCAGAGCGCAGAACTAAGATCTCGACTCTTCTTTCCAGTTCAACATCTTGCGAGATGGGAACGATGACCGGCTTTGATCTTCTGCTCGAGTATCTCACCAGGTATTTCCCGATACTTCTATTCATATTTATTGCTCTGGCCTTTGGGGTCGTCACCCTGGTGATCAGTTATTTCGTACAACCACGGTACCCTGAGCCGGAAAAGCTATCGACCTATGAGTGCGGATCCGAACCGTTTTCAGACGCTCGCATGCCGTTTCCCGTCCGGTATTACGTCTTTGCGATGCTCTTTGTGATCTTCGACATTGAAGTCATATTTCTCTATCCCTGGGCCATCGTATTCGAAAAGCTCGGGATCATTGGGTTGGTTGAAATGATGGTGTTTATCGCGCTGTTCCTGGTCGCGTATGTCTATGCCTGGAGAAAAGGGGCACTTGAATGGGACTGATCCAACTGGGGCGGCCAGACAAGGACAGCTCTCCCGATGTCATTACGACGACTGTCGAAAAAGCTGTGAACTGGGCACGCAAAGGCTCGCTCTGGCCCATGACCTTCGGCCTGGCCTGCTGTGCGATCGAAATGATCGCCGCGGTGTCATCCCGCTATGACATGGATCGCTACGGAGCCGGTGTCTTTCGTGCGTCCCCCAGACAGTCCGACTTGATGATTGTTGCTGGAACGGTCTGTCGCCGCATGGCCCCTGTGATCCGTAAAATTTACGATCAGATGCCCGAACCCAAATACGTCATCGCCATGGGATCCTGCGCTACCTCCGGCAATATCTATGACAGCTATAGCGTCGTCCAGGGTGTCGATCGATTCGTTCCCGTCGATATCTATGTCCCGGGTTGCCCTCCCACGCCAGAGGCGCTGTTCGACGGCATCCTGAAACTGCAAGAGCGGATCATGCAAAAGCGTGTGTTTGTCACACAGCCCGACCAGGTCAAACCAAGCGTGAAGGTCTAGGAACCGCGCGATGCATCAACTGGCACAACGAGTTCAAGACACCTTTCCCGTGGCCTTCCTGTCATCGACGGAATGGCGCGGCGATATCTCCGTCACCGTCACGAGAGACAAAGTGCACGAAGTCGCTCAGTTCCTGCACGATGATCCTGGGATGGACTTTGACTATATCGTCCATGTCAGCTCCGTGGACTGGCCCGATGACGAAGAGCGTTTTGAAGTGGTCTGGGAATTCTATGCGATCCGGAAGCGGCAGCGCATCAGACTCAAGACCCGAGTCCCGGAATCGGATTGTATCGTCGACTCCCTCACCGACATCTGGAAAGGTGCCGACTTCATGGAGCGCGAAGTGTACGACATGATGGGGATCCGCTTCCGCAACCATCCGGACCTGCGCCGCATCCTCATGCCCGACGATTACACCGAAGGCTATCCGCTGCGGAAAGATTTTCCGCTCCGCGGCAAAGGCTGGCGAGACACGTTTGATTTCCTCGACGAAGTGCCGCGATAGGAACGGGATTGGCTCATGGCGTTTGAAGATCAGAGAACCACCGTCTATAAAGTCGACCCGGAACATCCGGAGAGCGAGTCGCTGCCGACGCTTCGCACCGAAGAACTGCTGCTCAACATGGGGCCTCAGCATCCCAGCACCCATGGCGTCCTCAAGGTCATCTTGGAATTAGAAGGGGAACGGCTCGTAAAATCCACGCCGGTCCTAGGATTCCTCCACCGCGGCGTAGAAAAACTGGCTGAGGACGGCACCTATCATCAATTCATTCCCCATACGGACCGGCTCGATTATGTCTGCGCGATGTACAACAACTTCGCTTATTGCCGCGCCGTCGAGAAACTCCTGAATCTCCAAGTGCCCGATCGGGCTGAGTACCTCCGTACCATCGTCGCCGAAGTTCAGCGCATCATCGGCCATCAGTTCTGGCTGGGAACCCAAGCGCTCGACATCGGCGCCATGACCGTGTTCTTCTATTGTTTCCGCGACCGGGAAATCCTCTTGGACTGGTTCGATGAACTCTGCGGAGCTCGCCTAACGACGAGCTGGTACCGGATCGGCGGGGTCGAACGCGATTTCACGCCGTCCTTACTCGACAAACTCAAGAAATTTCTCGACTACTTTCCGCCCAAGATCGATGAGTACATCGTCTTCCTGGAGACCAACCGCATCTGGGTTGCGCGCACTAAAGGCGTCGCCGTCATCTCGGCGGAAGATGCCGTCAGCTTCGGCCTCAGCGGCCCGACCTTGCGCGGATCTGGCGTCGACTATGATCTGCGTAAGTACGAGCCCTATTCGGCCTATCCCAAATGCGAATTCAGCGTTCCCGTGGGAAAGAACGGCGACACGTACGATCGCTATTGGATTCGGGTCATGGAACTCTACGAGAGCGTAAAAATCATCCGGCAATGTCTCGAGCAAATGCAGGAAGGTCCGATTATGGCGGACGTCCCGAGCGTGACGCTGCCGCCGAAAGAACGCGTCTTTACGAATCTCGAGGCCATGATCCAGCAGTTCAAACTGTTCTCCCAGGGTTTCAACGCACCTCCAGGGGAAATCTACTGCGGAACGGAAGCGCATAAGGGTGAGTTGGGCTTCCACATTGTCAGTACAGGCGGCGGAAAACCTTATCGCCTGAAAATCCGCGCCCCTTCCTTCATCCATATGGGCGCATTTGATTACATGTCACGCGGGTATATGATCGCCGACGCCATCACGTTGTTCGGCACGTACGATATCGTCATGGGCGAATGCGACCGGTAGCCAGAGAGAGGCAAGGATCCGAACTATGGGCTTGAAGCCAGCCACCAATCCGGATGTCGAAGCGACGTCGATCGAGCTCAGCATCGACGGGAAGACGGTCTCCGCCAAAGACGGCGTCTCGCTGTATGACGTCATTTCCAGCACGGGCAAGATCATCCCGGCCATGTGCTATCACTATACATTCGACCCCTTCGGCTCGTGCGGTATGTGCCTCGTCATGCAGGAAGGGAAGAAAGCTCCGGTTCGCTCTTGCACGGCCAAAGCCACCGCAGGAATGGTGATCCGCACGGAAGGCGAGGATCTCTTCCTCGCGCGAAAGAAAGCCGTCGAAAAACATCTCTCGGTCCATCCGCTGGATTGTCCGGTCTGTGACGCCGACGGTCACTGCGAACTCCAGGACATGGCGTTTCAGCACGGTGTGACCAATCTGGCCAGCGCAAAACAGAAATTTATTCCGGAAGACACCCGCAGCCTCGTCCTCGACTTCAACATGAACCGCTGCATCGCCTGCGCCGAATGCATCAACGTCTGTAAAGACGTGCTGATGATCGATGCCTTGCAATTCATGAAAAAGGGCGGATTCAACCAGGTCGTCGCGAAAGGCGATCTCCCGCTGTCCTGCGAATTCTGCGGTGACTGTCTTGCCGTATGCCCCGTCGGCGCGATCACAAACAAATATTCGAAATACCTCTACAAGCCCTGGCAGATGAAGAAGACCGCCAGCACGTGCAACTATTGCGGCGACGGCTGCCAGCTCTACCTGGAAACGAAAGACTCCGAAGTCATCCGTGTGACGTCCCCGCTGTCCTGGAAAAACAAATGGGGCGATCGCGAGGAAACCGCCAAGGGACACGGTGGACTCTGCGTGCGGGGACGATTCGGATTCGAGTATCTCGACAGCAAGACTCGGCTCACTCAGCCGCTCGTGCGCGAGGGCAATCAGCTCGTGCCCAAGCCCTGGCTCGAAGCGATGCACCAGGTCGTCGACCGTTTCGCCGAAGTGAAGCAGAAACACGGCTCGGACGCGATTGCCGGATTGATTACCGCCCGTTGCACAAACGAAGAGCTCTATCTGTTCCAAAAGCTCATGCGGACCGTGTTCGGCAGCAATCATCTCGACAGCAGCGCCCGCTACGGACATATGAATTTCGTCCATGCCTCGCGCCATGCCCTGGGCTTCGGCCGGACCCCTAACGACTGGGAAGACCTCACCAAAGCCAAAGCCATTCTGGTGCTCGGCTCCAACATCACCGAGACCAATCCCTTGACTGCTGTCCGCATCAAGGAAGCCATTCGGGTCTACAAAGCCCAGGTGGTCGTGCTCGATTCGACCGTCACGAATATCGGAAAGCTGGCCTCCCATCCATTCCTCATCAAGCCCGGCACGGAGGGATGGGTGATTGATGGGCTCGTTAAAGCCACGCTCGAGCAAGATCTGGTAAACGAAACCGCGGTCGCCCGCTATCCGAAAGCCTTTGAGGCATTGAAAGCCGCCATAGCCACTCTGTCACTCGAACAGATTGCCACGTACACCGGAATTGCCGTCGACGCCTATCGGGACATCGCCGCCATCATGGCCGAAGCTCCGCGCTCGATTTTCTTGTGCGCGGAAGGCATCGTGCGGCGGCCTGATGGCTATCAAAACGTGCTCAAGCTCATCGACCTGGCCTGGATTACCGGCAAGCTCGGCCAGCCCGGTTGCGGCGTCAACACCCTGACCGAGGAGCCGAACGAGCAGGGCGCCGTCGACATGGGCGTTGCGCCTGAATTCCTGCCAGGCCAGAGCCGTTACGACGATACGGCGGCACGGGAACGATTCAGCAAAGCGTGGGAGGTCACATTACCCGCCACTACAACCGGCGCCAACCTGATTGAAATTTTGAAGCGCTGCAAGAGCGGTCAGATCAAGGCCTTGTATGTCATCGGCGAAAATCCCTTGGCCACACTCCCGGCCTCGGTTGAAGTCCGCAGTGCGCTCGAACGCCTCGAACTGCTGGTTGTGCAAGATCCCTTCTTGACCGACACGGGTCGTCAGGCGCATTTTGTCCTGCCTGCTTGCACGTACGCGGAGAAAGAGGGGACATTTACAAATCTGGAGGGGCGCGTGCTGCGTGTGCGCCAGGCCATGGATCCCGTCGGAGAAAGCCTGCCGGACTGGCACATTATGACAGCGCTGGCCAATGCACTGGGAGCCCAGTGGGGATACGAATCGGCCAACGACATTCAAGCCGAGATGATGAAACTCTTGCCTGGGTACTACAACCTCGGCCAGCCGCGTAAAGTGACGCCGGCTCCCGATCAGTACCTGACAAACGGGTACGCCGCCGAAGTGAAGACTCGCTATCGCCCCGCGGCGCCCGTCACCGATTCCAAACGGCCCTTCGCGCTAGTGATGGGACAATTGCTCGCCCATTCTGGCAAGATGTCGACAGAGGCGCCGGGACTGATCAACATTGCGCCAAACACCGGAAAGCTTCGGATGAACGCAGGCGATATGCAACGACTGGGACTCCAGGAAGGCACAAAGGTTCGCGTGACCTCTGAACGGGGTTCGCTCCAACTGGGCGTGCAGCCCGATATTGCGCAGGCACCGAACACCTGCTTCTTCCCGGAGCATTTCAATGAACCCCCGGTCAAAGACTTGATGGCCGTACAGGTCGATGCCGTAACCGGCGTGCCGTCCTTTAAACAGACCTGGGTCAGTATCGAAAAGGCTTAAGGGCGTGACAGACTTTCGTATAGCGGGCGGGAGCCGACAATGAGCGTTGCCACACTGACAAAAAAGATTCTGCATGCAGCCCTGTTCTATGAGATCTGGGATGCCATGAAGGTGACGTTCCGCCATATGTTCCATCGCCCGATCACGTTTCAGTACCCGCGCGAACAGCGGACCCTGCCCGACACCCATCGGGGCGCATTATCACTGCTGCGCTACGACGACGGCCGCGAACGCTGCGTGGGATGCGACCTCTGTGAGGCCGCCTGTCCGTCCCGTTGCATCAAGGTGATCAGTGCGGAGGACCCAGCCCGGCCTCTCCAGCGCTATGCCACGGAGTTTTACATCGACATCACGAAGTGTGTGTTCTGCGGCTACTGCGTGGAAGCCTGTCCCGTCAATGCGCTGGCCATGACCAAGATGTACGAATTCTCCACGCACGACAAGCGCACCCTCCTCTTCGACAAGAAGCGGCTCTACGACATTGGTGAGCGTCATCTCAGTGACGCGAAAAAATATCTTTACGCCCATAACCAGGAGAAAAATGTCGAGGAGAGTCGTGAGTACCGATACTATTTCCCCCAGTCGGTCCTCAAAGCAACGCAATCGACTCCCAAGCATTTGAGCTGAGACATCCCGATGATTGCTGTCTTCTTTTCGTATTTTGCGCTGATGAGTATTGCGGCCGCCGTCATGACGGTCGCGCTCAAAAATCCCGTCCACTGCGGCTTGGCTTTGCTGGCCCTCCTCCTGCACGTCTCGGGCTTTTTCGTCCTGCTCAATGCGGAGTTTCTCTGGGCCGTCCAGGTCATCGTCTACGCCGGAGCCATCCTCGTGCTCTATCTCTTCGTCCTGATGCTCCTGAATCTCAAAACGGACGAGCGCTATTTTCACTCCACCTATCTGTATTTTTTGACCCCGGCCGTTCTGGGATCCCTCTACGTGATATATCTCTTGCTCCACTCGCCTTTTGCCGGAGCGAAAGGCGACGCACCAGCCGTCGCTGTCTTGCAGGACGGGGACACGGCCGCGATCGGGATCAAGATGTTCAGCGACTATCTCCTGCAATTTGAAATCGTGGGAGTCTTCTTGTTGGGTGCCATTATCGGCGCAATCGTGCTGGCGAAAACACCCAAGCCGCTCAACTTGAGGAAAGACTGACGCATGCTTCCGTTAGCCGCCTATGTGGCAGTCAGTGCGGTCCTGTTCGTCATCGGACTGCTCGGCGTCCTGATCAGACGCAATTTTATTATCGTCCTGATGTCCGTCGAGATTATGCTCAACGCCGCCAATATCAACCTCGTGGCTTTTTCTTATTATCTTGAATCCATGGCCGGCCAGTTGGTGGCTCTGTTCATCATTGCGATCGCCGCAGGAGAAGCGGCCATCGGCTTAGCCATTATCATCGTTGTGTTCCGCGGCAAGCTCTCAACCAACGTCGATGAAATGAACCTCTTGAAGTGGTAACGTGTCGGATTTAACTGATCTGCTTATTAAACTGATTCCGGTTTTCCCCCTCCTGGCCGTCATTGCCAACGGTCTCCTTGGCAGCCGGTACTCCCATGAGGTCGCCCATCGTCTCGCCTGGGGATCGGTGGGACTCTCATTCCTCTGTGTCATCGGCGTCTTCGCGGATGTCCTGCGCACCGGAGCCACGCATGAAGTTGTAGCCTATCAATGGATCTTCGGCGGCGACCTCACCATTAACCTGGCCTATCTGGTCGACCCCCTGACCTGCGTCTGGCTCTTGGTGGTCACCGGCGTGGGATTCCTGATTCACGTCTACTCTGTCGGCTACATGCACGGTGAAGCAGGCTTCACGCGCTTCTTCACCTACATGAACCTGTTTATGGTTTCGATGCTGCTGCTCGTCATGGGCAACAACTATGCGGTCCTGTTCATCGGGTGGGAGGGGGTTGGACTCTGCTCCTATCTGCTCATCGGCTACTACTACGATAAAGTCTCTGCCGCCAAAGCCGCCTCCAAAGCGTTCGTCGTTAACCGTATCGGCGATGCCGGGTTCCTGTTGGCCATCTTCCTGATCTTTATTAATTTTAAAACACTCGACTACACAAAGGTGTTTGCCCAGCTGGGGCAACTCTCGCCCGACATGGCCACCGCCATCGCCCTCTGCCTGTTAGTCGGCGCGGTCGGGAAATCCGCCCAGCTTCCTCTGTACACCTGGTTGCCGGATGCGATGGAAGGGCCCACACCGGTCAGTGCGCTGATCCATGCCGCCACCATGGTTACGGCAGGGGTCTATATGATCGTCCGGAACCATGCCATTTTTGACCTCTCTCCCATTGCCATGGAGACCGTCGCAATCGTCGGAGGTTGCACCGCCTTATTTGCAGCGACCATCGGACTGGTGCAAACCGACATTAAACGTGTGCTGGCTTACTCCACCGTCAGCCAACTCGGCTACATGTTTCTCGCGTGTGGAATCGGCGCCTATACTGCCGCCGTCTTCCATGTCATGACCCATGCCTTCTTCAAAGCTCTCTTGTTCTTATCCGCTGGTTCGGTCATCCATGCGCTGTCAGGGGAACAGGACATCCGTAAAATGGGCGGGCTGAGCAAGAAGATACCTTGGACCTATCGGCTCTTCCTCATCGGCACCATTGCGATCGCAGGCATCCCACCGTTGGCCGGGTTCTGGAGTAAAGACGAGATCATGGGCCACGCCTTCGTGAATCACCAGTTCCTCTTCTATGGACTGGCGGCGATCGGTGCGTTCCTCACGTCTTTTTATATGTTCCGGCTGACGTACCTGACCTTCTACGGCGCCTCTCGCATGGACCATCACACAGAAGAGCATGTCCATGAGTCGCCCATGGTGATGGTCGGACCTCTGATGACGCTCGGCGTGTTATCAGTCTTCGGCGGACTCATCTTGGGATTTCCACCGGAACATGGGTGGCTCCATGGGTTCCTCGCCCCCGTTGCAGGCGCTGCCGGCGGACATGAAACCAGTGTTGCGACCACCCTGCTTCTTATGGGAACAGCCACCGGCATTGCGCTGCTCGGATGGGGCCTGGCTCATTTTCTCTATAGTTTAAGTCCTTCGACCGCGGACAACTGGTCAGTCAAATTCCAAGGCGTCTACACAACTCTCTTGAACAAGTATTACGTAGACGAGCTCTATGACTTCCTGTTTGTCGAGCCGACCAAACGGTTGGGGGAATTCCTGGATTGGTTTGATCGGACCGTGATCGATGGTCTCGTCAACGGCGTCGCACAGATGGCCGAATGGGGATCGGCCGGATCCACCTGGCTCGAAAAATACGTGGTCTATGCCGGCCTCAATGTGATTGGATTCGGCAACCATCTGGCCGCTCGCCAGGGACGCAGGCTCCAAAGCGGCATGGTCCATCACTATGCGGCGATTATTGTCGCCGGCCTCTTCTTGCTGGCGTTAGTCGTACAACTGATCGTCCAAAAGTAAGTCACGTCGAGGGATCGTCGGAGTCGTGCAACGATTATGTTAGAAGAACTCGCAGCTGGTTTTCCCATCTTGTCCTGCCTCCTCTTTCTCCCGTTTGTCGGAGCCGCCGTGCTCTGGCTCGTGGATGATGAGGATATGGTTCGGACTTCCGCCCTGACGATCAGCCTGGTCGAACTGGCGCTGGCCGTCTTCGTCTTGCTTCGCTTTGTTCCCGATTCCGCTGCCATGCAATTTGCCGAACATGTTCGATGGATTCCCGCCTTGGGGATCAGCTATCACCTGGCAGTCGACGGCATCAGCGTGCTCTTTGTCGGGTTGACCGCATTCCTGACGGTCCTCGTGATTGTGTATTCCTGGGACACCATTCGCCACCAGGTGAAACTCTACATGATGTGTCTCCTGGCCCTCGAAACGACGACCATGGGCGTCTTCGTCTCGCTGGACCTCATTCTCTTCTTCGTCTTTTGGGAATTGATGCTGATTCCGAGCTACTTCCTGATCAAACTCTGGGGTGGCGGGGCCGAACGTCATCATGCTGCCTTGAAGTATGTGCTCTACACCCTCTTGGGCAGCGTCTTCATGCTCGTAGGCATTGCGCTTCTGGATCTGAACTTTCATCATTGGGCGGTCCTCCGGCATACCGATCAGCTCTACTCATTTGACCTCCTCGATCTGTTGGCTGTCCCCATTCCGGTCGATCAGCAAATCCTCATTTTCTGGCTGATGTTCATGGGGTTTGCTTTCAAAGCCCCGGTGTTTCCATTCCACACCTGGCTGCCTGACGCCCTGCTTGAAGGGCCGATCGGCATGGCCGTGGTTCTCGCTGGGCTCAAGCTCGGGACATTCGGCTTTATCCGCTTCAGCATCCCGTTACTCCCGGAGGCCTCAAAGAGTCACACCGTCGTGACGGTTATCATGTGCCTGGGAATTGCCGCGATTACGTATGGCGCCATCATGGCCCTGATCCAGCCGGATTTCCGCAGACTTCTGGCGTTCAGCAGCATCAGCCATTTGGGCTTTGTGATGATGGGGCTCTTTGCGCTCAACTATCAGGGTCTCCAGGGCAGCCTCCTGACGATGATTAATCTCGGATTCAGCACGGCGGGACTCTTCTTTATCGCCGGGTTCCTCTACTCGCGACAGCAAACCACTCACCTGTCGGCATTCGGCGGGATGGCCCAACAGGTACCGCTCCTCGCGTCATTCTTTTTACTGATCGGACTGGCATCAATCGGCTTGCCCGGCACCAACGGTTTTGTCGGAGAATTTCTGATTCTCCTCGGCACGTTTAAAGCCAATTGGGTGTTCGGCGCCTTCGCCGTCACCGGAGTCGTCTTCGGCGCGGCCTATTTTCTGTGGTACTACGAACGGGCGATCCTGGGCCCTCTCGGGAAAGCCGTGAAGAGTACGATGGCTGATTTGCAGTTGCGAGAAATGGTTATTGCCGTATCGCTCTCCGTCATGATTCTCTGGATCGGGCTCTATCCGTCCCCCTTCCTCCACATCATGAACGGCTCGATCCAGGCGCTGGTAGACCGTCTCGATCATGGAACCGTCGCCGTGCTGACTGAACCAGTTCAACGATTGGATCACTAAGACCCATGGGTGAATACGCATTACTCTACATTCTCTTCGCTCCGTTCTTCGGCGCGCTCGCATTGATCTTCGTCTCCAACCGCCAGGCGCTCCTCGTGCGCGGGATTGCCGCCGGATCAGCGTTTATTTCGCTCATGGCGTCCCTCTATTTGTTCTATTCGTACGACCCTGTCAGAGGCGGATTCCAGTTCATCCAACGGTTTGAATGGTCGCGACAGCTCGGCATCTCGCTCTACCTTGGCGTCGACGGCATCGGC
The DNA here is from genome assembly GCA_030692565.1 of Nitrospira sp. Lineage (NCBI taxonomy): Bacteria > Pseudomonadati > Nitrospirota > Nitrospiria > Nitrospirales > Nitrospiraceae > Nitrospira > Nitrospira sp. Next base: position 420,058 of record JAUYAO010000058.1, on the reverse strand, counting down.
ACGCCTCTGGTCCTGGCCTCGTCGATCTTGTTATTCGCGGGCATTTTTGTCTCCTGGCACATCAAAGATCGTGCAAAAGAGTTTTACATCTGGATTCTGATTCTCGCGGCCGCGACCATCGGCGTCTTCATGTCGCTGGACCTCTTCTTCCTCTACTTCTTCTACGAAATGTCGGTCATTCCGATGTACCTCCTGCTGGGTATGTGGGGCAGCCATACCAAGAAGTATCTGGAAATGACCGATCCGGAAGGCGTCAAACAACGCGATTCAGTCGGCTTCATCTTCAATTTCGGATCGAACAGCAAAGAATACGCCGCCATGAAGCTGGTGCTGTTTCTCTCCGCCTTTGCCGTCGCGGCCTTTATGGGTATTCTCCTGATCTACAAATCTTCAGGCTTGAACACGTTTGATATTCTGGTCCTCCGGGAACATGCCAATCTCATGAACATTCCCGTGCTGGGCACGACGCTGGATAAGATCATCTGGGTGCTGATTTTCTTCGGATTCGCCTCCATTGCTCCTCTGTGGCCATTGCATTCCTGGTCGCCTGTAGGACACGCGGCCGCTCCGGCTGCCACCAGCATGTTGCACGCCGGCGTCCTCATGAAGCTCGGGCATTTCTCAATTATCAGAGTCGCCTATGAGATTCTCCCTGAGACCACGCGCGAATTGATGCCGATGGCGGCCGTGCTCTGCATGTTCAGTATCGTCTATGGCGGGTTCGTCGCGTACTACGCGAAAGACACGAAGTACGTCATCGGGTATTCCAGTTCAAGTCACATGGGCTATGTGTTTCTCGGCATGGCGGCACTGGATTACATCAGTCTCAGCGGCGCGGTGATTTACATGTTCGCCCACGCGATGGCCACGGGCATGCTCTTCTCGATGGCCGGGTGGGTCTACGATCAAACCCACACCCGCGATATTCCGTCACTCGGGGGACTGTCGAACAAAATGCCCTTTATCTCCGCCTGCTTCGTGGTGGGATGCATGGCCTCCATCGGCATGCCGGGGACGATCAATTTCATCGCTGAAGTTATGATCATCGTGGGCAGCTGGAACAAATATCCACTCCAAGTGATTGTGGCCGTGCTCGGGATCGTGCTGACGATGGCCTACCTGTTTAAGATGATGCGGAGCCTGTTCTACGGCCCGATGGACCAGAAGTACAGTCACTCGCACGATGCGGTGGCGTTCGTCGACCGTCTCCCGCTCTTAATCATGATTTCCGTCAGCGTGGGATTTGGACTCTTCCCCATGCACCTGTATAACGTGGTTCGCTCGGGAGTCGATCCGCTCATCGCGAAGATTACGCACGTCGTGCCCGTCGTCGAGCTTCAGGCTCCGGAGGGACCGGCAACATCGCTGCACGAACAGTTAGCGGCCCGTGGCGCCCAGCTCCCTGATTCGCCCGTGGCTCAATAGGGTACCAGTCGACACTATGAACTTTGAACTCAATATGACGATTGCCGATCTCCTGTTTCTCCTGCCGGAGATCTTTCTGACGCTGTGGCTCTGCCTGGTCTTGATAGTCGACTTTGCCTTTCCCCGACTGCCTAAGGAACAGCTGGCCTACTTGAGCGTCGTGGGTCTCGTCGTCACCCTGGGCTGCCTCGCCTGGTTCGACTTGACGCATATTTCCGGAGCCCTATTCGGAAACATGTTTGTGCTCGATCGCATGTCCATTTTCTTTAAGATGTTCATCGTCGGCGCAAGCATTCTCGTGATCCTCGCCTCCATCGAATATGTCAACCGCTTTGCCTTTTTCAGGGGGGAGTATTACTTCCTCATCGTCATGTCTGCGCTCGGCATGATGTTTATGGCCTCGGCCAACGATTTACTGTCCCTGTTCGTCACGCTGGAATTTTCCACCTTCGGATTCTATGTGCTCGTCGCCTACCTGCGCGAAGACCTCGCGTCGAACGAAGCGGGGCTCAAGTTTTTTATCCTCGGGGTCTTTGCCGCGGGTCTCCTCGCCTACGGTATCAGCTTGGTCTACGGGGAAACCGGTAAGCTGGTCTTTTCAGACATGGCCTCTGCGCCGGCTACGCCGGGTTTGATCATCGGCTTCCTGTTGATCTTCGCGGCGCTCGGTTTCAAAATCGGCGCAGTCCCGTTCCACTCCTGGATTCCGGACACCTATCACGGTGCGCCCACCCCCGTCACAGCCTTTCTCTCCATTGCCCCGAAGGGCGCAGCCATCGCCATCCTGCTCCGGTTGTTCTTCGTTGCCCTGTTCACCTTTAAACCGATGTGGGTGGTCTTGCTGGCAGCGGTCTCCGTCTTATCGATGACCTACGCGAACATCGTGGCCATCGCCCAAACGAATATTAAGCGCCTCCTCGCCTATTCCGGCATTGCCCAAATCGGAAACGTCCTCATCGGGATGGCAGCGGGCACGAAGATGGGGAATGATGCGATCCTGTTTTATCTTCTCACCTATCTGTTCGCCAATATCGGCGCCTTCGCGGTCGTGATCGCGATGAGCCAGGCCATTGGCAGCGAAGAGATCAACGATTACAGCGGACTCAATCGCCGATCGCCGTTTCTGGCTTTTTCCATGCTGCTGTTCCTCCTCTCGCTGGCCGGCGTGCCGCCCTTAGCCGGGTTTATCGGCAAGATCTACATCTTTGTGGCGGCCATTAAGGAAGGGCTGTATACCCTTATTACCGTCGGGCTCGTAAACATCGTGATTTCCATGTACTACTACCTGATCGTCGTCAAGAAGATGTACATTGCCGAACCGATTGACCCATCACCCATTCGGATTTCCGGTCCGATGAAGGCTGTGGTATATGTCGGCCTTGCCGGAACGCTGTTGATCGGTATCTATCCCCAACCCTTCATCGACTGGGTGGTCTCGGCAACGATGATGTTCTCCCATCTCCCGGCACCTGCCACGACCGGTCTTCCCCCCGTCCCCCCTCTCGGCGGCTAGCCATCTGGCATCCGTCGCAGATCTGCTAAAATAGATGTTGCGGCCTGTGAACGGCCGAGAGTAGAGTGCCCAAAGTTTTCCCTACACCTTTCAACGCGGTTTCTTTCCATGGACACAGTGACGAGCGATCGACCGCCGCTGCCTCCGATCGCCGGAGATCCCACCCCGGAAACAGGCGCCACCCCGGCTCTCAATCCGCCACAACCGGCCAAGCGGACCCTCGTCATACGATTCCGCGAACTGACCATTGAACGCCGGATCCTGGCAGGGTTTAGTCTGGTCTTTATCGGCATCCTCATTATCGGCGCCGTGTCCTACCGCAATACGACCATTCTGATCGAGAACAGCCGCCTGGACACAAGGAGCCACGATCTCCTCCAGCTGTTGACTAACGTGGATGTGGCGATGGATGAGGCGGAAAATAACCATCGCCGTTATCTCGTCACCGGAGAAGTCGTCTACCTGAAGAGCTTCCGGTCACTCACGGAACAGAAACCAACCTATCTGAAGTATCTGAAAGACCTCACCGCAGGGCTCCCGCTGCAAGAGGGTCGAGTCGACACACTCCAGAAACTGATCGAGCAGCAAATCAGTGCGGAAACGGGGGCGATCGCCAAACGGGATGGAGGGGGATTCGAAGCCGTCCGTCGCATCGCGCTTGAAGGCGCCGCGAAACGCGAGCTCACGGCTATTCACCGCATCATCGGGGAAATGGAAGTTGAGGAACGTCAGAGTTTACGCCGGCGCCTCAGCGAATCGACCCTCAGCACAACCAATACCATTGTGCTTCTCGCCTTAGGAGCCCTCCTTCAACTGGTGCTCCTCGCCTCGGTCTATTACCTCATCCGGCACGATATTACCGCTCGTCGAAAGGTCGCAGCGGAACTCCAGCTTCGCGGGGAACTCCTCGAAGCGGCCAACAAAGAGCTTGAGGCATTCAGCTATTCGGTCTCGCACGACCTCCGAGCACCGCTCCGCCACATTGATGGCTATGCCTCGCTCCTCAGCAAATCAGTCGGCGACACCTTGAATGAGAAAGCCAAGCGCTACCTCCAAACGATTTCCGACTCGGCCAAACAGATGGGCCAATTGATTGACGACCTGCTCGTGTTTTCCCGCATGGGACGCCAGGAAATGCTCCATACCACGGTCAATCTCGACCAGCTCATTAAGACCATCCTTTACGATTTACGTCTTGACTTGCAAGGACGGGAAATATCCTGGACAATCGACACACTGCCGGAAGTACCGGGCGACCCCGCCATGCTTCGACAGGTGTTTGTGAATCTGATTTCGAACGCGATCAAGTTTACCGGAACCCGGCCCATCGCGAAGATCGCCATCGGGCTTGAACGGAAGAGCGCAGGGGAGATCACCGTGTTTGTCCGCGATAACGGCGTGGGATTCGATATGCAATATCTCGACAAGCTGTTCGGCGTCTTCCAGCGGCTTCACCGAGCAGATGAATTTGAAGGGACCGGTATTGGCCTCGCCAATGTGCGTCGCATCGTCCATCGCCACGGAGGGCGGGTGTGGGCTGAAGGCATCCCCGATCAAGGCGCGACGTTCTTTGTCACACTCCCAACCAGGAGACCTCGAACATGACGGTTGCAAAACCCATCGTACTGGCCGAAGACAACCCCCGGGATGCGGAACTCGCGCTCGCAGCCATGGAAGAGGAGCATATCTCTGACAAGGTTGTCCTGTGTCACGACGGCGCCGAAGTCTTAGACTATCTCTATTGCAGAGGGCAATTCAAGTCTCGCCTCAAGGGCAATCCCGCGGTTGTCTTTCTGGACCTCAAGATGCCCAAGGTCAATGGTCTTGAAGTGCTCCGCACCATTAAGTCCGACATCAGCCTTCGTCCGATTCCCGTCGTCATGCTGACCTCTTCCCGGGAGGAAAAAGACCTGGCAGAAAGCTATGCCCTGGGTGCCAATGCCTACGTCGTGAAGCCCGTCGAATTTCACCAGTTTCTCACGGCCGTGAGAGAATTGGGCACGTTCTGGGGCGTGATCAATGAACCACCCCCAGAAGGATCGGCGTCCACTAACTAATATGACCCACCCCGAGGCTCTGTGACGACCCCGCTAAGACTCCTCCAGCTGGAGGACAACACCGTCGACGCCGAATTGATCCTGGCGACCCTCAACGAGGGGGGTATTCCCTGTGAGACCAGCCGGGTCGACCGGCGAGACACCTTTGTCGACGCCTTGAAAGCAGGGAAGATCGACCTGATCCTCGCGGATTATTCTCTTCCAGGATTCGATGGGATCACCGCCCTCTCGCTCGCGCAACAACTCAGGCCCGACATCCCCTTCATCTTCGTCTCCGGAACCCTCGGCGAGGAATTGGCCATCGACGCCATGCATCGCGGCGCCACCGATTATATTTTGAAACAGCGCCTCGGACGGCTTGTGCCGTCACTCCAACGCGCCATCAGGGAACTGCAGGAACGGCAGGAGCGCGCCCGCGTGGAAGAAGCCCTGCGACAAAGCGAAAAACAGCTACGGCAAGCCCAGAAGATGGAAGCCGTCGGCCGCCTGGCCGGAGGGCTCGCCCACGATTTTAACAATCTCCTCACCGTCATCATGGGCCATGCCCAGGTCCTGCTCAACGAGATGGAGACGGAACATCCCTTCCGAACCAAAGTCGAAGAAATGCAGAAGGCCGGCGATCGAGCCGCGACGCTGATCCGTCAGCTCCTCACCTTCAGCCGTAAGCAACCGTCGACCCCAAAAGTGCTGAGCGTGAATCCCCTGATCACCAATTTTGAAACCATGATGCGCCGGCTGATTGGCGAAGATCTGGAACTCACCCTCGCCCTGGCACCTCAGGATCTCCGCATCAGCGCTGATCCCGCCCAGATTGAACAAGTCCTCATGAACCTCGTCGTCAATGCGCGGGATGCGATGCCCAAAGGGGGCAAGCTGAGGATCGAGACCGCACAGGTCGAGCTGACCAGAACACCCATGTATCATGCCCAGCTTCCCGCGCTCGGCACATTCATCAAACTCAGCGTCTCCGATACCGGAAGCGGGATGTCGCCCGATACCCTCACCCATATCTTCGAACCGTTTTTCACCACCAAAGAGGAAGGGAAAGGCACCGGCCTGGGTCTGTCGACCGTGTTTGGAATTGTCACCCAGAGTGGAGGGGGCCTCGATGTGACCAGCCGGATTGGACAAGGCAGTCGCTTCGACGTCTATTTCCCCAGCGTCCGATCCAATCTCGATCCGACCGCGTCCGCCCAAACTCCTCGTTCATCACATCGGGGGCGTGAAACCATCCTCCTCGTAGAAGACGATGCCTCCGTGCGCGACCTCGTCCGGGACGAGCTCAAGAAACTCGGCTATCGCGTATTGGAATCCAAGAACGGACTGGAAGCCTGCCTGGTTGCCACACAGCAGATTGGCAATTATCAGCTGCTGCTTACCGATGTGGTCATGCCCGGCATGAACGGGACCGAACTGGCACAACATCTGCGCATCCTCAAGCCCGACCTCAGGATTCTCTTCATCTCGGGGTATGCCGACGATGTCGGCATCGGTGCGACTGATCAGCTGAGCGACTACCTCCAGAAGCCGTTTACGCCGGAAGCCTTGAGCCAACGGATTCGCCACCTCCTCGATCTGGCGCCACTCCCACAGAACGGTTCGCCGCGGAAGGAAGCCTCCACCTCTCACGCATCGTAATCGCGCAGGTCGCCGCATGACGGCGTTACCATGGATAGGCCTCATGGACCTTCAGACGACGCAAACCCCGCACCGTTCCTGCCGCATCCCACGCACGTTCTTTATTTCACTCCTGCTCTGGTCAACAACACCGGCGCTCGCGCAAGAACCGCTATGGGAGCCCCTCCGCCCAGGCCTGACCGCCTCGATCTGGCAACCGGATGCGCGATGTCCCGACATGGACCGATTGTTGGTCATCAAGGTCAATCCAGCCCTCCATCGCTTTTCAGTACACCACTTTGCTCAGGAAGGTCTGCTGCATCCCCCTAGTATTGACGAATGGCAGAAACGAACCCGTCATGAGATTGTGTTCAACGCGGGGCTGTTCAGAGAGAACTTCGCGTACCTCGGCCTGCTCTTTAAAGGCGGGAAGTCACTTGGCAGTCGACGCCACAGCATATGGCAAGGACTGTTCGTCGCAGAACCCCAACCTCCGCTCTCAACACCCAAAGCAGGCGTACTGGATCTGGCCAACGATGTCTTTCATGAAGAGACGCCCGCCTATCTGGAAGCCGCCCAGTCGCTGATGCTGCTTGATCGCAAGGGAACCATACGCGTGCGGCAGACCGGGAAGCGGGCGTACCAAACCGTGGTGGCCGAAGAAAAAGACGGCCACATTCTCATTCTGAAAAGTCTCGGTCTGGTCACCTTACATGGGCTCGGCCAATGCCTGCGGGATACATTCCCATCAATCACACTCGCCATGGCCATGGACGGGGGATCTTCGTCTGATCTCGTCGTCTCAGAGTCCCTCTGGAAAGACCGGGAACCCTCAGACGCCAGGGCCACTTGGAAGGACTTGTTCACCGGCCGGTCAACCGCACATATTCCGCTGCCGGCGATCATCGGCCTCAGTCTTCGCGAGAGCAGCACAGGCCCCGTCAAACCCTCACCGCAACCCTAGCGTCCCGGACGCGCGACGGGGAATCCCGCTTCCGTCCAGGCATTCATGCTTCCCGACACATTGTAGACATGGCGGTAGCCGAGGTCGGCCAACGTCTCGGCGGCAATGTTGCTGCGGTGGCCCGACTGGCAATACACGACAATGTGCTCGTCTAACTGAGCCCCGAGCTCACGATGCCTGGTTTTCATCTCTCGGAAATCAATGTTCAGGTCCGTACCGGGTATCATGCCGGTCCGGTGCTCTTCCGGACTTCTGACATCAACCAACACAAATCCCTTCTTGTCGGGAGTCGATGCTTTGGCCAACCCCGCCTGCAGCTGCTGGACGGTCAGCAGGTAGGAATGGTATGACCACACCTGGCTGGTGACAGCGAGGCTACTCAACAGAAGAGCACCCAGGAGTCCCCATTTCCACCGTTGCATAAGACCTCCTCATGGTTCGCAATACGTTTTTGAGTCGAACATCATGCTGGCTGATCACAAAAAGAAGTTACAAAATGGGTCAAGCGCCCTGTTGCTCCTCCTATCCCTCTTACTGACCGGCTGCGGTGAGAGCACCACCTTGCTGCAAGAGTCCGATCGCGGCGGGGTCGTCGTCTATCCGTTCAAAGGCGAGCAGGGCGCCATGTTGGCCTCGTTCAGAACAGATGCATTGGCCATCATGAAGGAGAAATGCGGCGGGGCCTACTCGATCATCCGGGAGGGAGAAACCAAAGGCCGAGTCCGGGTAGCGGGCCCCGTCGAAGGGGCACAAGAAATCGTTCAAGAACGCCGCTGGGGGATTCACTTTCAGTGCAAGTAGGACGGCGTCAACCTCAGCGCTGAGCACCGTTGGCCCTGGTCAGATCGTCGATCGTCAGAAGACTCACCAGCGTGACTCCTTCCGCTTCCACTTTCTTACGTCCGTCCTGCTCCTGCCGATCGACAATGACCAGTGCATGGGTGACGGTCAATCCGGCACCTCGTGCCGCCGCGACCGCCTTCAGCAACGATCCGCCGCTGGTCAGCACATCATCCACGATGAGCGCTCGCTCGCCGGGCTTGTAGGCCCCTTCGATCAGCTTCCCCAGCCCGTGGTCCTTGGCCTGTTTGCGAACCACGAAAGTCCGCCAATCGCGGGATGGCTGTGCAACATAGGCATAGTCGGAGATTGTCGTGGCAATGGAGATTGCCCCGATCTCCAACCCGCCCAGACAATCCAGCTGAATGTCCCGGAGTGCGTCATAGGCCAGTTGCCCGACCAACCGCCGCGCGCCCGGGTGTGCCATCAGCGCACGACAATCCACATAGAAGGGACTCGTGAGCCCCGATGCCAGCTTGAACCCGCCCTGGGGATCCCACTTAAAAGAGTGGGTCTCGTGAAACGCTGTTGCCAATCGCTCGCGCACGGAACCTCCCTTGGCCAACGTGAATAAACACTGGAGCGTTATTCTACACGGTTGACCGACGGAAGGCAGCACCCGCTGAAGCACAGTAACGGTCCACACGAAACGAGAGCGGCAGAAGCAGGCTCCAAACAATGGCGACCACAAACAGAGACCGCAGGTGAGAGGCCCCTAGGTCAAGCGCTCCAAGCGTGACCCCGGCGTAGTAGCTGACCGGTCCGAAGACCGCGCCTAGGACGGCTGCGAGCCGCGGGCGCGACGAGAGCCAGCTCCATGAGGATCCCAGCGTGGTGGCAAAGACCAGCCATAGGCCCAGCAGCCACAAGGGCGCGAGGAGCCGCCCCCCGACATCATCACCGTGGAACTCCAATACTCCGGCCAGCCCCAAGGCGCTGTCCGCAAGATACCCCACCCCTCCCACGAGACCGATGACCTTCATCGTCGCCAACCGATCTGCCGCCATACGTACGTGGAGCGACAGGATGCAGGCGGCCACCGCCGGCCCGATCCATCCCTTCGAAGAAGCGGCCCCTAGCACCGCGGCCCACCAGGCGAGTTGAAAGGCCGCACCGTTGGCCACCTTGCTCAGCATACGAGAGGGACGCCGCGCCAGCCTGCTTTGGCCAGGAGCAGATGAACATTGCTGATCGAGCGTTCTGCAAACCCTCCTTCGCAATAGCTGAGATAGAACTCCCACAGCCGCACAAAGTCCGGCGGATACCCGAGTGCCGTGATGGCCGTAAGCGCCTGAGCCGCATTCTTGCGCCACGCTTGAAGCGTCGGAACGTAGTGCGCCCCGATGTCTTCCAACTGCACGAGGTTGAGCCCTCCGCTCCTCGCCGATGCAGAGATCAGCGCACTGACCGAAGGAATACAACTGCCGGGAAACATGAAATGCTTGATAAAGTCGACGGACCGTTTGGCCCGCTCGTAGAGCTGCTCGTCGATCGTGATGCCCTGCAGAAGCATCAGTCCGCCTGATTTCAACATCCGATTGCAGACGTTAAAGTAGGCATCGAAATAGTGATGGCCGACCGCCTCGATCATCTCGATGGAGACCAGTTTGTCAAAGCGCACGTTCAACTGAGGGAGGTCGCGATAGTCGGCCTGAATGACCGTCACCCGATCCCGCAGGCCCGCGGCATCCACACGCTGCACCGCCAGATCGAACTGCTGTCGAGAGATCGTTGTTGTCGTCACACGACATCCGTACTGCGAGGCCGCATGAATGGCGAACCCACCCCAGCCGGTGCCGATCTCCAGCACATGATCGCTCGCGGACAGCTGCAACTTCCGGCAAATCCGGTCGCTCTTGGCGCGCGACGCTTCCGCCAGCGTGGCATCCGGACGTTCGAAGTACGCGCAGGAATACATCATCGTCTCATCGAGTACGAGGCGGAAAAATTCATTGCCCAGGTCGTAATGGGCGGCGATGTTCTTCCGGCTGCCCGTCTTCGTATTGCGATTGAGCCAGTGCATGGCCGTGAGTACAGGGCGAGTCAGCGTCGCGAGGCCGCCTTCCACACCGTCCAGCAACTCGCGATTGAGGACGAAGATACGAACCAATGTCGTGAGATCGTCACAGCTCCAGAATCCACGCCGATAGGCATCGGCGACCCCGATCGTCCCGCCCAGTGCGACATCGGCATAGGTATGGGGATCACGGATCGTGATCGTCGCCTGGAGCGGGCAGACCGGGGTCGCCCGACCAAAGGTATGCCGCTCGTGGCCGTCGACCACGCTGACTGAACCATGACGGAGAGATCCCAGCCGGGCAAAGACCGCTCGTCGGGCAAGCCGGTACAATTGCGCCAGCACACGTGAAGGCGGGGAGACTGGACCCGAGACCTGTTCGACCATCACATCTGAGGGAATCATGGTTTCATTCATGAGTGTAGATGACTCGTCGCCACAGGCGACGCCTCCTTCCGTTTCTTCGGATGTGAAAGAAATGGCACCCCCTTCAACCAGAGCTTCAAGGCCTGCCAATGAATCGCACCGATAACCTTGGCCGTCATCAGTGGGTACTGCACCAGCACCTGCGCCAACGCGCTCCCGGACAGCTCCTTCCTCTGCAACACCATCGTCGCGTCAAAGAAGGGATGCCCATCGCGCAAATTCTCCATATGAATCGCCAGTTGTCTCGTCGGCGCCGTGAACCGCCAGTCATAGGCCACGTCCATGCCGATGAAGGGAGAGATATGAAACTCTTTATTGAGATGAAACCGCTTGCGTGAACCGGCCGCAAGATTGTCCCTTTCGCCGAGCACATAACAGTGACGTTCGCCCCACGGGGTATTCGTAATCTCCGCCACAATCGCCTCGACGTGTTCCCCGGACCCGTCGTAACAAAAGAAGAAACTCACCGGATTGAAGACGTAGCCGAAATAGCGGCAATGGGTGAGCAGCCTGATGGGACCGGTCGGCCGCCGGCCAGTACGAGCCTCGACCAGTTGGCGGATCGATTGATCCAGCGGAATCGCAGAATCGCCGACATGATCGGTCCGCTGAAACGAAGCGAGATTCCCTCGCCCAACAGACCAGAGCCAGCGGTCGGTGAAGACAGTCGGGAGTTCTTCCAGATCCAGAAACATCATGAACAGCCGGTAGGTAAACGCATGGGACACCGGCCTGAAGCGGCGATGCCGGACATGTCCTGAGTAGATACAACTGTTCATGACGACAGATCCTTACCGAACGGCTTGCAAACCGCCAGGGCGCTCTTCACACCGTCCTCGTGGAACCCGAACCCCCAATAGGCCCCGCAATAGGATGTCCGGTTCACGCCGCTGATGTCCCCGTGCCGTTTCTGCGCCGCAACGGCGGCAGGGGAATAGACGGGATGGTGATAGGTGATTCGCCGAATGATCTTCTGAGGATCGATCGCCTGCGTATGATTCAACGTGACGCAGAACTCATGGGATGCCGTCAGGCCCTGCAGGCGGTTCATATGATAGGTCACCACCGCGCGATCCGGCTGATTCCTGAGCAGATGATAGTTCCACGCGGCCCAGGCCAGTTTGCGACCGGGAAGGAGCGACGCATCGGTATGGAGGACCGCCTCATTATCTTGATAGGGTATTGCGCCGAGAATCTCTCTCTCCGCGGGCGAGGGATCGGCCAGCATCGCGAGCGCCTGGTCGCTATGAGTGGCAAGAATGACGTGGTCGAATCGCCTCGATGGAGTTTGCCGCCCGTGAACGGTCACCCCGATCTCCACGGAGTCCGGCTGACGGGTGATGGACTCAACCGGCGCATTCAACTGAATCCGATCCCGAAACGGCGCCACCAACTTGTCCAGATAGCGCCGAGACCCGCCCCTGACCACGCGCCAGGTCGGGCGTTGATCGACAGAGAGCATGCCGTGGTTCTTGAAGAACTGCACCAGATAGCGCGCCGGGAACTCCTGCATCGTCGCATGATCCGCCGACCAGATCGCCGCTCCCATCGGAACAATGTACTGCTCGATAAACTCCCTGGAGTAGCTCTTCGCGGTGAGGTACGAACCGAGCGAGGGCCCCGGCTCCGGCTCTTCAAGCAGGGTCAGCGACTCACGATTGAATCGGAGGATATCGCGGATCATGCGATAAAACGAAGGGCGCAGTAGATTGCGTCGCTGGGCGAAGAGGGTATTGAGAGACGTCCCGTTGTACTCCAATCCGGTGCGCTCGCACTTCACGCTGAAACTCATATCGCTCGCTTGCGATTCCACCCCGAGCTTGTCCAGCAGCGCGATGAAGTTGGGATACGTCCAGTCGTTGAAGACGATAAATCCCGTATCGACTGCGAAGGTCCGCCCATCCCTCGCTACGTCAATGGTATTGGTGTGGCCTCCGATGTACCCAGCGGCCTCGAAGACGGTGAGCTCATGATCCCGGTGAAGCAGGTAGGCCGCGACCATTCCGGAGATGCCTGTACCGACAATCGCGATCTTCATACGATCTTCAGCGCCTCGTTGATCAGGTCCGGACCAGGCCAGATCGGAAAATAAGCCGCCACAACATCGACGCCCGGTATGATTCCATTACTTCCTGGCCTACGCTAGTTCCACCTATGCGGGACCCTACGGACCTTGGAAACATCGTAGCCTTCCTGGGCGATGAGCGTGAGAAACCGCTGATAGTCTGGATCAGAAATCTGAGCGGTTCGCGCCATCAACCAGACATAATCACGCGCAGCTCTTCCAATGACCGTCTGACTGTACGAATCGTCTACAAAGATGATGCGATAGTCGGCTTGGATGGGCCAGATGAACTGCATTCCCCAGATTGCGTTCGATTTCCGATCAAGGACATAGCCGGTCGGATGATAGGTCTTGCGCGCGCCCTCAAATCCGCCCTCGCGGAAACTGAAGGTCGTGGCCACGGTGCCATCCCCGGCTAGGCGATAGGACTCCATGGCGTTGTAGGCGGTCGTCTCAATAAAAGTTGGAATATTGGCGATGACATACCAGTCCCCCATGAACCGCTCCAAGTCCACGGCCGTCGCAGTGTGAATGGGTGGGGGGCTGCTGCAGGCTGCGAGTACGAGCAGCACAACGGGCATGAAGAATGATGGCCTCATAGATGACATGTGTACCTCACTGGAGCGTATAGCGAAGGGTATCGCCCTTCTTCGTGGTGGATTGGAGTGCGACCCATCTGCCGTTCAAGGTGTACCAGAGATCGACCGCAAACTTATCCGTCACGATCCGGCGGTGGATCGCTCGCGTCGGGACTCCCTGCACGGGAATCGTCTCTTCACCCACCGCGAGAATAGACACCGGCTGATGTTCGCCGGTCTGCGAATTTAGCAATCGCTCACCCTTGATCCACTCAGGGTTCCAGTAGGCAAAGGTCTTGATACATCCCTCGCCGATCCAGTTCCCGGCCTGTGTCAGCACCTGTAACTGTCCGTTCCGAAAGATTCCGTTCACAAAGAAAGAATCGCCGTTATCATCAGTCTCCGCGTGAATCTCGCGCAGGCACGTTCCCTCCCATGTTTCGACGTTGGTATGCCGATAGGTATAGACCGTGATGTACAGGAACTTGACCTTGAACTGCGCATCTACCCGGACCTGGGTCCGGTCGCCTTCCGAAGAGACATCAAAACGCTGGCGTCCGATTTCATCCTTGCCGAGGAAGACCTTGAAGTCATAGGTCTGCGAGCTGGCACTCCACGCCTGTTGGGAGGCGCTTCCAAGGCACGTCAGGAACCCGAGAAGAGCCACCGCGATACGAAACCCGCTGGTCATGGAACACACGCTAAGCATGACCTCTGTCTCCTGGAATGGAGGCCTGCACGCCCTGTTTCGGCGGACCGGGAATGAAGGCATTGGTCCTTGCGATGTACTCTCGATACGCCGGTCGCCGCTCGACGATGGTCTGCTCCACCAAAGTTACGCCCGAGAATTTCAAGAGCATGTAGGTGAGGAGCAGGGGCCCCGCGACCGTCCACCAGGCCCCGGCCGGCAGCGCAAAGAGGAAGAAGCCCCACCAGATCAGGCACTCGCCGAAGTAGTTGGGATGACGGGTGTAGCGCCAGAGTCCGCAGTCCATCACCTTGCCGTGGTTCGCCGGATCGGCCTTGAACCGTGACAGCTGCCAATCTCCCACACCTTCGAAGATCATGCCGACGGTCCATACTGTCACCGCCAGTACATCCCATGCCCCTCCATCGACCGATACGGTAAGAGCTGGCCACAGGGGTATGGAAATGACCCATGCCAGTCCTGCCTGAAACCAGAAGATGAGTCCAAGACTCTTCAGGGCGAAATTCGGTTCATATTTCTGGCGGATGTCTCGATAACGCCGGTCCTCGGGCTCACCCCAGTTGCGATGGATGATATGACCTGACAGACGCACGGCCCACAGCACAACCAGCGTCAGGATGAGCGTCGTCCGTCCCGTATAGGGCTCCGCACCGGTGGCGTACACCGTCACGGCGGCGAGGAGCATCAAGGCCCACACGCCGTCCACGATGCTCACATCGCGTTTAAGGACGCTGACCACCCATGTCAGCGTCGCCAGACCCATCGTTGAAACCAGTCCTAAGAAATAGAGCGATAGACTCATGACGTCTTCTTCTCCAGCAGGCCGGCATAGCCATCAAAGCGAGCTGACAACGCCAGCAGCAGCGGCGTCAGCACCGCCCAGCCGATGGCCAGAGCCAACAGACCCGCGGGCATATTGCCGAATTCCAGCGCGCCCAGGCGGAGGCCGCCATAGTAGGCGGCAGGACCCCCGGCAGCTCCAAACACAACCGCGATGACCCAGCGCCCCCTCATCCAACGCAACGAAACATTCAAGAGGGTTGCGAAGAGCCCCCACAACGCCACGATCCAATACGGGGCAACGTTCGGGAGCACGATCCCCGAGGAGTACTGCAGCCAGCCCTGCCATACCAACAGACTATCGAAGACAAGTCCCAAGGCGAGTGCCAGGAATACCAGTGTGAGCTCCGCCATTGGCAGGGGAGCACGGAGCACATGCACGACCACCACCCCCGTCGTCACGAGCACGCCGATCCAGGGCTGGTGCGCCGCGGCGCTCCACACACACGCAAACCAGCCGATTTGAAAGAGCACAAAGTTGCTCACGATCATTGTGGTGCTCATCTTCATGAAGCACTCGCCGCCGGTTTTTCGAAGAGATAGTGACTGACCCCCCATTGCCGGCCCTCTTCATAGCCGAACAGCTCGGCACAGGCCATAAAGAAGATACGCCACCGTCCCCACCAGGCTCGCGCCTGGGTCTTGCCGTAGACACGCTCGATCACGGGCCAGAGTGTCTCGCGGGCGGCATCCATATTGGTCAGCCAGGCGTTGGACGTCTTCTCATAGTGCGTGCCGTCCCACCGCCAGCGGGCCACACAGGCGAGTTGGTCCTGACAGGCCAGCGGCAGGCTATCGCTGGGCATCATCCCGCCCGTGAAAAACTGACGACTCATCCAGTCGGCGGGCCCCCGGTCTTCGAACAGGTACGAAGTCGCGCGATGCACGAACACGTGCATGAAGAACTGGCCGCCCGGTCTCAGCCATCGGCGGACGCGCGCAAAGAGGTCGGGCCAGTTACGCATATGTTCGAACATTTCCACCGACACGACTCGATCGAATTGCCCTGGATCGATCTCGAACGTGTTCATGTCGCAGGTCACCACGCGGACCCGGTTCTGTAGGCCGCGTTCTCTGGCCCGGGCCTCGATGTAAGCCCGCTGCGAGCAGGAATTGGAGACCGCCGTGATACGGCTCTGAGGGTAGTGCTCAGCCATCCACAACGTGAGGGAGCCCCAGCCGCATCCGAGCTCCAGAATCGTCTGCCCCTTCATCAGGCCCGCATGCAAGCAGGACTCACGCAAACCGGCGGCTTCTGCTTGGGCTAGGGTCGTCGCGTTGGCGGGCCAGAAGGCGCTGCTGTATTTCAGGTGAGGCCCGAGGACCTGCCGGAAGAACTCGGCCGGAACCTCGTAGTGCTGATCATTGGCTTTCTCCGGTACCACGGCGATGGGCGAACGGCGTATCTCCTCTATAAATCGCATTTCCTGCCGTGCTGCTGCAGCAGCGTCACCTGACCGGATCTCCTGGAGGCGCTGTTTGAGCAACTGCCGAATCCCCCATCGGATCGTTACGTCTGGTAACAGCCCCTGTTCGGCCAGGTTCAAGGCAAGACGAGTGAGATATTGCATAGGCTTAGTCTCCAAGCAGAGGCGAGCATCCGGATGCCGCCTTAGCCATCGTCATGAAAACCGCTTCACCTGCTCCGCCAACGTGCTCGCGACGAGCTGTAGATCGAACGGCCAGGCATATCGCAGTTCGACGCCGGTATATTGCGGCCGCAGATGATCGAGAATTTCCGGAATCTCCACTTCCGAATGCGACCCGCCCGGCGTAAACATCGTGGTGGTGACGGTAATGTGGGTCGCGCCCTTCTTGACAAGTTCCTCCACCGACGCTTCCAACGTCGGTGCACAAAACTCGTTGTACGCCAGGGCGAACAAGACATCCCCTAAGTTAGCCCGCAACTGAGCGGCGACCGCTTCAAGTCCTGATTGATACGGATCCGTCTCCGGCGTCCTCGGCATCTGACGAATCCTGGTATCCAACTCGATCTCTTCCGCCGACGGCGGCAGCTTCGCCGCGCGCCGCTGACCCTCCAGCCGCTTTAGTTTCGTGACCAATTCCTGCGGGCATCCTTTGGGGATGCCACCGTGACCCACTAAAATTACACCGCGTCTTGCGACCGTCATGTCATCACTCCTCCGGTTGATTCTATTGCTCAGTTCGAGCCTGTCGTCACACTCAAGTACTCCTGAAGATTGGTCTTCCCATAGTGACTCGCCGGGTACACGGTCCGAATGAATCCGGCAATTAATGCCATCACCTGCTTCACCGCCGGAGTCTTTTCAGGGTCGGTGGCCGGCAAGAGACGGACGGTAATGGAGCGCTCGTGCCGCTTGAGCTGGACAAAGAAACTGCGCGCGACGCCCTGTTCAATCGCCACCGACTCCAGCAAGGCTTCCTTCCCGCTCCGGCCCACATAGAACTCCTGCACTTTCAGGATGTCGGTTCCCGCCCGATGCATCATCGGAACGAAGGCCTGATAAAGCCCCTGTAGATCTCCGGCTTCTTCTATGACGACATGCGGCATGATGGCTCCTCTCTACACATGATTACGCAACATGAGTTCTTTCGGATGCGGATTGAGATAGACCTGATCTCGGATATAGCCGACGTCGAAGAGATGCACGTAGTGCTTGATCAGCGTGAGCGGCACGATCAGTGGCGTCAGACCCTGATGGTAGTCACGGATCACCCCCAACAGCTCTGCTTTTTGCGAGGCCCCCAATTGCGTCTTGAAGTAGCCCAGAATGTGCTGCAGCACATTGACATGTTTGCGAACCGTCGCCTTCACGGCTAACGCCTTCATGAACAGCTCCCCATACTTGAGGGCCAGCTCTTTGGGCCGATGATCCTCCGCCTGGCCGACCAGGCGGCCGAGGAATTGATAGTGCTGTGCGCTATGGGCCAGCAGGAGATACTTGTGGATCGTGTGAAATCGCACCACCGCCTGTCTCGTGACTCCGTTCTGAAGCAGATCCTGATAGCGGCGATAGCAAAACACTCGTTCGATAAAATTCTCTCTCAACGGCGCATCACAGAGCCGCCCTTCCTCCTCGACCGGAATCAGCGGGAAGTGCTCGATGAAAGCCCGTGCAAATATCCCGACGCCGTTGTGGCTCGGCATCGCCTGTTCCGTATAGACTCGCACCCGCTCGACCCCGCAGCTCGGCGAACCTCTCTTGAAGACGTAGCCGGATAAATCAAGATTTCCGAGTTCCGCGAGGCGGCCCGTGGTCATCTTTTCCAGCGCCCGCGTATGGTCTCGGCCACTCTTGATGGTCAGAAGGCGGGGATGCGCCGGATCGCCCACCAGCCGCATCGCCTCGCGAGGAGTCCCCAGTCCCGCCTCGACTTCCGGACAGACCGGGACCCACTCCACGTAGGGGCCGAGCACATCGGTCAGAAAATTGTCGCGCTTATGCCCTCCGTCGAACCGGACTTCGTCTCCGAGGAGACAGCGGCTGATCCCGAGACGGAGCGGTCCGGTCGTCATGTCGTCACCGTGTGTTTGCCGAGATCCAAATACTCCCGGCGGGCCTGCGCATGATCCACAAGAGGCGAGGGATACTCGACGCCGATCCGGCACCCCGCCCGAACCTGCTCATCGGGCGTCATCAGATGCGGCTCATGAATCCACTTGCCCGTCACGTGCGCCAGCTCCGGGACGTACGCACGGATGTAGTGGCCGTCCGGATCGAACTTCTTGCTTTGCAGCGCCGGATTGAAAATGCGATACCCGCGCATTGCGTCCGTCCCGGTTGCCGCGCACCACTGCCAGTTTCCATTGTTCGCCGCCACATCGGCGTCCAGCAGCTGTTGCATGAAATACCGCTCGCCGCTTTGCCAGTCGAGGCGCAGATCTTTGATGAGGAACGAGGCCACGATCATCCGCACCCGATTGTGCATCCAGCCCGTCTGATGCAACTGCCGCATGCCCGCATCCACGATCGGAAACCCGGTCTTCCCCTGACACCAGGCCTGAAACAACCGGTCCCGTTCGAGCCCCGGTGCGCGGACCGGGGGAACGGCTACGTCACGGAACGGACCCTTCGCCACCCGCGGAAAAGCCGAGAGCACCTGCTGAAAGAATTCTCTCCAGACCAGTTCGTCGATCCAAATGAGTACGTCCGCCCTCGACACGCGTCCGCCTTTCGCGAGAGCAGCCAGGGCCTCATGAACGGCGGTGCGGACCGACAATGTGCCGAAACGGAAATGCGGAGAGAGACGCGAGCTTCCGTCCATACCTGGCCGGTTTCTCCCGTCACCATACGTGTGGACCGATTCCCCGAGAAACTCCTGCAGCCGTAACCGCGCCTGCCGCTCGCCCGGAATGATCCATGGGACGACCCGGTCGTACCCCAGTTCTACCGGAGACGGAAGGGGACGCGTGGCGGATGGCGATGAAACCGCGGTCGATACCTTGGACCTGGGGCTCGCCAGAGGTGCCGGTTTCGAAGCCTGCCACTTGGCCCACCAGCGAGCACGATAGGCACTATACCGTTGCAACGGGTCTCCTGTGGCGCCCCGAATCTCCTCCGCCTCAAAGACCACATGGTCTTTGAAGGTCCTGGTGCGGATGCCCAGCTCGGCAAGCGCCAGCTGCACCCGGCGGTCACGTTCGATCGCCACAGGCTCATAGTCGCGATTCCAATAGACGACGTCGGCCTTCCATTC
Source organism: Nitrospira sp. (assembly GCA_030692565.1). Classification (NCBI taxonomy): domain Bacteria; kingdom Pseudomonadati; phylum Nitrospirota; class Nitrospiria; order Nitrospirales; family Nitrospiraceae; genus Nitrospira; species Nitrospira sp. The sequence continues at coordinate 400,327 of JAUYAO010000058.1, read as the reverse complement.
GCGCGCGGACTGCAGGACTGCTTCCACTGGCTCGCCCAATCGCCACTGCAGCGCGAGTCCCCGGCCGGCCAGTGATGCCGACAGTTCCTGGAGGCAACCCAGCATGAAGTTGACGCAGGCGGAACCGAACTCACGGGACCGGAGCAGCGGCTCATCAAACACAAAGAGCGGCAGGACCTCATCGCACTCCTGGCAGGCCGCCGTCAGCGCCGGTTGATCATGCAGTCGGAGATCCCGCCTGAGCCAGACGATGCCGCGCATCAGAGCAGCTCCTGTGAGGCCCGTTTCGGTTTGTTGTCGGATATCGGCTCATCGACAAAGACAGAACGCCGCCAGATGAGATAGAAGGCAAACAGAAGGGTCGTTGCGATGAACCCGGAACGCACGACATGGAATCCGAACGCGAGCTGGTTCATCACCTCGCTGACGATGCCAAACCCGGCATACGCCAAACCCAATCCCCAGGCCCACGGGCGCAGCCAGAGAAACCCGTACCCGATCAACAGATGCACGGCAGGGGAGTGGAGCTTGATCAGAAACGAGGCCGGCCCCGACACACTGGCCCCGAACAGCTTGAGCGCATAGGCGGGGAATAGCACAATGACAATCAGATCCATCGTGCCGACGATCAGGAACAACCCGCCCCATACTTTGATATCCACTCCCGCCGGCTGTGCGCGCATCCTTCCCTCCTATCGCATCCAGGCGGCGGGCATTCCCTGCCACCAGGTTTTCGGATTCGCGGCCCGCCACTGCGTCTGTTCCACCCAGAGACGGTCCGACTCGGCCTTATCCAGACGATTGGCCATCGACGCACTCACGTCGGACTGTTGCCGCACGCTGGCCTGGATCATTTCCTTGGCCATGCGGGCCAGTCCTCCCGGAGGATCGACCAGGTCCTCGGTGTCGCGATAGGCCAGGTTCAGGTAGAGATGCTCGACCGCCATCCATCGCTCTTCCTGCGACAGATGTTCCAAATAGGCATCGATCGCCTGATACACATAGGTCAGGTGGATGTAATGGGCTGCCGACGGATTGTCATCGATAGCTCGCTGGCAGGCTTCGAGCGCACGACGATAATCGCCGGCTGACAAAAAGAGATTCACCTTTGTGAGAGTAGGCTGCATCGTAACAGCACTCCCTCTTCCGGATTCGGCCGACACCGGCCCGTGACCCAGGAACAACAGCAACGCAAACAGGGCCATGCACGTCCTGCGACAGACCATGATCGACTCCTATTTCGATGGACCGCCGTGCGATCCGGACGGGCCCTTCGGAAGTTTGTCACCGGCGACGCGGGTAATCGACAGTTCCCGCATGCCTCCCTCGCCCTTCACGCCCAGCTTGACCACGGTCCCGACTGTGCCGCGTATCATCTTCACCACCTGCTCATAGCTTTTGCCCGCCGTGGCCGTTCCATCCACCGCCACAATCTCGTCTCCGTGCGCCAAACCCGCCTGGTGGGCCGGGCCTTCCGGATGCACCATACCGACATAGAGCACCGCCGGATCGCCGATCCGCTCAGCCCCGACCTGCAACGAGACCCCGATGACACCGTTCGGCAGCGCTGCTTCGTCTCCATGGGCGTACGGGGAGGGCGTCGCCGAGCTTTCCGCCGCGCGCACCTCCATGCTGCACAACAGCCCCAACATCACACATCCGGCCAGATATGCTGTTCTCATGTTCATGTTGTCCCTCCTTCTAATTTGATCATCACTAACGAATCAGCTCGATCAAGGCACAGCTCGCAAGGAGCACGCTGGAATTCAAATAGACAGACCGTTGATGCACCCGCTGCCAGGAGGCCTGGAGGACCGGATCGATCGCTCCTTGCGACTCCTGCTCCTTCAGCCGATCCCGTATGGCATTACTCTGAGGCGTCAACGTCGAGCGGCAATAGGCTTCGGTCACCAGCACCAGGATCCAGAGCCCACCGGCGATAAGCAACCTTGCACTGCTCGAGTGCATCGCCACCAGTCCGTTCACCGCGATGAACCCGACAACCGCGGTCCCCATCCCCAACCCGTAATAGGCCGGAAACAACTGCCGCACGACTTTCCCGAACGGTTCCCGGTCGAGATTCTTGGCCAGGATAGGCGCCGCCACGAAGGACAAGAGCACCACTTTGCCGACCAGAATAGCCACCGCTAACGCATGGACAAACTGGATGAGGGTATCCATGATCCGTCCTCCTTCATGCCTTCGTGAGAATCGCGCGCAACGCCGGATCCAATGTTGGATACTGAAACGTATAGCCGCCCGCGAGCGCTTTGGCGGGGCTGACCCGCTGTCCGGTCGTCATCAATGTCCCCAATTCCCCCAGAGCCGCTTTGAGCGCGAACCCCGGCACCGGCAGCCAGGATGGACGATGAAGCACCTGTCCGAGCGCATCACAGAACGTCTCCATCGTCACAGCGCCGGGAGCGACGGCATTGACGGGACCGGAAACGCTCGACGTCGCAAGCACCCACTGAATCAATCCTATGTGATCGCGCCGATGAATCCACGACACCCACTGCGTACCCGGCAGGATCGGACCGCCCGCGAACAGCCGGAAAGGCAGCACCATCTTGGGCAACGCACCGCCGTCTTGTTCGAGCACCATTCCGGTCCGCACGATCCCCACGCGAGTCCCGAACGATGCCGCCGCCAACGCCGCCGCTTCCCACTCAAGGCAGAGGTCGGCCAGAAATCCCTGACCGCGCGCGGCCCCCTCTTCCAAAATGCGATTGTCGCTCGCACCGTAGCAGCCGATGCCTGACGCGCTGATTAGGGTGCGGGGTTTGAAGGGCCGGCGGGACAGGGCTTCGACCAACAGGCGCGTCGTCGACACCCGGCTGTCGGTGAGCAGGCGCTTCCGCGCAGTGGTCCAGCGGGCATCGGCAATCGGGGCGCCGGCCAGGTTGATCACGGCATCGGCCGCCTCAAGGGTCTTCTCCCAGGCTCCCCCCTCCCGACTATTCCACCCCACAACGGTTACTGCACTACCGAATACCTGATGGGCTTCTGGCGGCCTGCGTGTCAGCAGCGTGACGGCATGACCGTCCCGGCAAAGTGCCAGACACAAGGGCCGACCGATAAATCCCGTGCCGCCTGTCACCACCACGTTCATGGCCGCCTTCTCCTTATTCACAGGAACACGCCTGACAACTCAGCGGATCAATTGTGCCGGAATGCTCCCCCGCTGTCATCGCCTTCCCGGTTGCCGGAGCCATCAGATTCCCCCTGATCGACTGTCTGCGCGTACTTCCGCTGCTTCGTGCCATACAAAAGATTCGGCGCCGGGCTCTCACGATTCTGAAGAATGACGGGGTCGATGACTTCTCCGCAACTCATGCAGCGCCACGCGGTCAAGCCGATCTGCCCCGTGTCGTCCTGCAAGTCGATGTAGTGCTCCACAACCATCAACCCCCCGCAACGCGCACAGTAGTCATCGACGGAGTGTAGAGAGACTGGATGCTGGTTTGGTCTCCCATCGAATTCCATGGGACCCCTCGATTCCAATACAAGGTGCCACCCATCTGTTGCTCAGTGCCCGAAAGGCCGTCTCGTTTCGGTCTGCCGCCGAACCACAACCATCGGTCGCCACTGGGCCACTTGTCCCACATGCGTCAACACACCCACCGTCATGCCCCACACCATCATCATCGTCATCATCATGTTGTGCTCCTCATGGCTTGCGACAGGACCGCGCCATTGTCGTGAATCCGGCCCTTCTGCCGACCGAGGGGACAGGCCCCTCCGGATTGAGGGACCTGTCGACCTCAGCGAGAGACGCCGTGCGGAGTCGCGGCGCCGCTCTGAGAAGACAGAGACACCACTCTCAGAATTTCTCCATCGCTCCGCTGATCGATTCGCTCGCTCACGCAACACCTCACCCTTCTATTTCTGTTGGCCTTCACCCTCGAGCCCGCGGGCACAGCGGAAGCCTGTGCCGTGGGTTTGCAGCGCAAATCCGCCGCGACCTCTGGCTGAGGCCGTGATGTCGGCGAGCGGGCTGTGCCACGAGCCGCCGCGAATCGAGCGCACCACGCCCTTCTTGTCAGGACCTTGCGGATTCCGATCCGGCGCATGTTTGTAATAGTCCGCGTCATACCAGTCGGACACCCATTCCCGGGCATTGCCGGCCATATCCTTCACTCCGTAGGGCGAGTCGCCGTCGGGCATTGACCCCACCGGGTGCAAGGTCTTCTCCTCTTCCCATTCACGATCAAAGTTGGCACGTTTGATGGTCGCCGGCTCATTACCCCAGGGAAAGAGACGGCCGTCGGTGCCACGCGCGGCCTTTTCCCATTCCGCTTCGGTCGGCAGGCGTTTCTTGGCCCAACTGCAGTAGGCCTTGGCGTCGTACCAGGTCGTCTGCACGACGGGAAGTTGCTCGATCCCCTTCGCAGACTGGAGCGTACCGGTGCCGTACGGATTCGGAGGATTGCGATGGCCCGTGGTCGCGACGAAAGCCAGGTACCGTTCATTCGTCACTTCCACTTGATCGATGGCGAACGCATCGAGATAGACAGATCGCTGCGGCCACTCATCCGCTCGACCTTTTCCTTCCGGATTGCCCATCAAGAATTCTCCGGCTGGAATCGTCACCATGGGAACCGAGTCAAGCTCCTTGGATGCCGGGGCCGCTGCCATAGCGGGCGATTGCATAACCGCCCAAGCGACGGCAATGATTCCCACCAGGACTCTCCGGCTTGCTCCTCTTCTGCCTAGAACTGGTGTCATTTCTTCTGCTCCTTGCTCCCCTCAATGGCGTGGGTCGTATGGATTTTGACTTGGCCGACCAGGCGATCCACCTGACGCTTATCCCCCCGCTCAGCCGCTTCCTGCGCCTGAGTGACGAGGGTCCTGGCCTCGTGCAAATGCTCCTCAATTTCAGCCTGCAGTGCGGGCGACGCCACCGTGCCCCCGAGGGCTGCGCGATGGTAAATTTCCCACGCGTGATCCACGTCGTGTTCCGCTTCATGAACCGCCTTGGCGCTGTCCGGGTGCGAATGGCGGGCCGGATCAAGAGGGCCGGCCTGGACCGTTGCCGCTCCCAGTAACGCGCCGAATGAAATTCCGAGGACAATGCTTGTGTACCGCGTCATGTCTACGCCTCCGTCTCGATCCCACCGCCACGACGGACGGTGCCGATTCATTTAGGACTTCTTCATCGAGTACTCGATCAACGGGCTGAGTTCCAACAATTCGACATTCTTCGGATCAATCGCCAAGCCGCGCGCCACGGCCTGCTGAGCGTCCGAAAACCGCTCGCGCCCCATCTCGACAAGTGCGGTGATGTACGCGTCCCTGATCTGCTGCTCGATTTCCGGCGGGGCGGTCTTGGCACAGCGGAACCCCAGGCCCACGCCATAGCTGTTATTGAGCGGGTGATTCCAGAACCGGTGGGTGGCCTTGACCGTGCCCTCCGGTGCGATCCACGATCCACCGCGAATGACTCGCTTCTCTCCGACCGTCAACCGATCCACATACGTGCCTGTCCCGCCCATCCAGATAGGTTTGGCCGGACCGGTCGGATTCACCATTGTTTCGAGCCGGCCGTAATAGCGGGGGTCATACCAGTCGGCGACCCACTCAAAAACATTCCCGGCCATATTGTACACACCGTAGTAGCTCACGCTCTCCGGATAGGAATCCACCGGCATCGTGGCATCGTGATTCTTGCCGTAGTTCGCTTTCGCCGGATCGAATTCATTCCCCCAGGGATACAGATTGGCTTTGGGTCCGCGAGCGGCTTTTTCCCATTCCGCCTCGGTCGGAAGACGTTTTCCACGATATTCACAGAACGCCTTGGCATCCTCCCAATTCACTCCTGCGACCGGCTGCTCGGGTTTGTTTAAGCGGGGATCGTCCCAGTAGGCCGGTGCCGGATGGCCTTTCGCCCGCATGAAGTCGCCAAACTGCTTATTGGACACCTCATACTTGTCGATCAGATACGAATCCAGGAACACCATGTGGGCCGGCCCCTCATCGTTCAAAGCATCGGCGGACCAGGGCCGGTTCATTCGTCGCTCATAGGCAGTGGACTTCTTGGACGCAGGCACTTCTTTATCAATGCCCATGACAGATGGCCCGTGCGCGACGTACACCATATCCTGGGGAATCAACGACTCTCCCGCCGCACTTCCGCCGATGGGCATCAACGCCCCCGTGAGAAACAGTGCTACCGTCATGGTGCTGGAAAGATTCATCATTAACCTCCCGCGTGACGCTCGGTGCCAGGGGGGCGGCAACGCCGCCCCCCTATCAGTCGATGTGGTTACTTCTTCTTCATGCCCATGCTCTTCTTGATCAGATCACGGCTAGCCAGGTACTCCTTGTTGCCCGGTTCTGAAGCCAGCGCCTTCTCGATGGAGGCCATCGCATCGGCATTCTTCTCCGCGCCCATCGCGACTAACGCTTGAATGAAAGCATCGCGACCGGCCTGCACGGCTTCGTCGGAAACCGTCTGAGCCGACTTGGCGCAACGAAATCCAAGCCCCACGCCATAGGAATTGTTCTCCGGTTGATTCCAGAATCGGTGGCTCGTATGCAGAGACGTTTCGGGAGCAAGCCAGGAACCGCCGCGCAGCACTCTGACCGCACCCTGGTTAGCGAAGTTGTAGCCTTTGTCCGGCCCTTTGGGATTCAGTGCCTGGCTGTCCTTATAGGACTTCGGGTCATACCAGTCATTCACCCACTCGAATACATTGCCGGCCATGTTGTAGACCCCGAATCCGCTCACGCCTTCCGGGTAGGAATCGACCGGCATCGTGCGACCCACATTCTGTCCATAGTTGGCTTTCTTCGGATCGAGCTTGTGGCCCCAGGGATAATGGTTATCGCCTGTCGGCCCCTTGGCAGCCCGCTCCCATTCGGCTTCGGTCGGCAGACGCTTCCCGTCCCACTTGCAGAACGCCTCCGCGTCGGTCCAGCTTACGCCGACGACCGGCTGATTAGCTTTGCTGAGCCGGGGATCGTCCCAGTAAGCCGGTGCTGGATGGCCGGTCCCTTTCATAAAATCCTTGTACCGCGCATTCGATGCTTCGTACTTGTCGATGAGGTAGGCATCGAGGACGACTTGATGCGCCGCTTCATCGGAATGTTCATGACTCCCCATGGTGAACTCGCCTCTCGGGATCGACACCATATCCTTGTCGCCGGTAGGCGATTCCGCCGCCGCCATGGATATGGTCCCCGCCACTAATGCCACTCCCAATCCGACCTGAAGAACCGTTTGACTCCGCATGAGAAACCTCCTTGGTTTGGAAACACCAGCAACGCCCCTGGTTCGCACAACCAGCTAGTATTGACCTTTCGTCTCGTAGTGGTTTGCAACCGGCCTCGCGACACATCGAACCGTCATGGCGTCCTGCCGAAGGTGACGATTGCGCTCAATGACCGGATCGACAACTTCGCCGCATTGCACGCAACGCTTCGCGGCAAACTCCAGTTCACCGGTGCTGTTCAATAGATCCATGCAGAAGTCACTCACCATGAGCCCGCCACATCTGCTGCACGTTGATCCATACTTGGCCGCAGAGAACACTTCTCGCGTTTCCAGCCGATCCGCTCTAACTCCCGCTACTGTCGCTGTTGCCATGGTCATCTCCGTAGGTTGCTGTTCAATGTTTGTATCAACTATGTCTAATGTATAAACCATATTGTCCAATGTGTCAAGTGTTTTAACGTTAAATATTTGACAAACATTGGACGATATAGTACAATTCCTCCATAAAAATGAATGTCCATAGAATTCATAGGGTTGCGAAACTGACAGGCCTCTCGAAGGATGTCATTCGCGTCTGGGAGAGGCGCTACGGGCTTGTCAAACCTTCACGGAGCTCCAATCGCTATCGGGAATACAGCGACGAGGAGGTGGCGCTACTCCGCTTTGTGAAGGCTCAGATGGAGCAGGGCGCAACGATCGGCGGACTGGCAACGGAGGGACACGATGCGCTTGTCGCACGCATGCGTCTCGCGAAACCGATTTCTCCCGAGGAGCAGAAACCTCACGACCGACTGTTGGATGATTTGATTGGATCGCTTGACCCGCTCGATAAGGCGGCATTTGAGCGCAAACTCAACGGGGCGGTGGCGGTCATTCCATTTGAAGAAGCGCTTCAGCGCATTCTACTCCCGCTCCAGCAACGCATCGGCGAACTGTGGCACGCAGGTCACGTCAATATCGCCGTCGAACATTATGTGACGAAACTGGTTCAGCAGAAATTATTTTCGGTCATGAATCAACTGCCCGTGAACGAATTCGGCCCGCGCATCCTCATCGCCTGCCCTGAAGGCGAAACACATGAGATCGGCGCCCAAGCCGTGGCCTATATCGCAGCGACCAGAGGCTGCCACGTTTATTACCTCGGTCCCAATCTCCCTACTTCTGAACTCATAGATTTCTGTGAGCGGATCACACCCGATCTCGTGCTTCTCTCCCTTACCGAGGCACGATCTAACGGCGCGGCAATGCAGCAACTCAAAGATCTTGAGCGGCTCGCCAGCCGCTGGCCGGTGGCCGTCGGAGGCCAGGGGGCCCGCGCCATCGAGCATCTCCTTCGCAAAACCGAAATTGAATTGCTCGACGATCTCACCGCGCTACACAGCCGCCTGATGAGGCTCGTCTCAAATCGTATGCTCGCCGACCGCTCCAACTAGCGAATTCCCTTAGATACATCGTGCGTGCTCTTCATCCCACAAATAGCGTGGACGACGAAAAACACTACGCGCGCGGGAAAAAGAAATGATGTGGATGGCTAGAACTCTCAACCAACGAGGAGTGGTGCCGAAGGCGGGAGTTGAACCCGCATGACCTTGCGGTCGCTGGTACCTGAAACCAGTGTGTCTGCCATTCCACCACTTCGGCAAGAAGGGTCGAGGGGGGGATTATCCTGAATTCACGCTACCGGCGTCAAGCAACTATGTGCGCAGCCTTAAACGACCGCCGGGGATTCGATCCCGGGGATTGCCCAGCCTTCTCCTGCGGCAAGATCGCGAGGATCCCCACTTAGCACAATGCGCTCACGCACCAACCCCGCCGCCGCCAGCAACATCGTGGAATCGATTTGCGGCGCGTCCTCGACGATGAGCACATCGAACCGCACGCGCGCAAACAGCGGATCACTGGCAATCCGCGCCGGCGTGGAGATCACCAGGCGACGATTCTGGATAAAGGCTTGTCGGTTGGTATTTTCTTCTGCCGCCAATAGTTCGCGAATTTTCTTCGTCCCGCCCAATTTCGTGATGGCCTCTTTGAGGTCATCAAATTCCGGTCGCAAATCTTTCGGAACGGCCGCTTCAGGAACCAATTCGTCGATACGGACCTTGGCGATCTCCAGCTCCTTGGTCAGTTCACCGATCTGCTGCTCGTAGAGCACCCGATATTGCTGGAGCGATTCGACGTTCTTTCCAACGGTCTGCATGCCGATCCGGCGCCAGAGGGGGAGATTTTCGTATTCCGTCAGAATTGCCGTGACATCCTTGATCTTCCCCTGAAACTCGCTCAACTGGGTCAACAGTCGCCACTCCAGCAAACGGACTTCATCCAGATCCTTCTGTTTCTGCCCTTTGTAGGCCAGCAGGGGAGTCAGTTCGCGAAACCGGTCATACTTTCGCCGAAGCGAGGCTTTATCTGCCCTGGACTTGGCATAAAACTGATGCATCTGCGCCTCAAACCCGAGTTCATGGATGGAAATTCCGCTCGTTTGAGAGACGATGCTCATCTCGTAACGACTGATCCACGTCTTGTAGGTCAATCCGCTGGCTTTCATGGCTTTCGCGATCGTCCCGACCATCTCATCAGACGAGCGATGATCCGGACCGATGAGTAAAATCCGTTTGTTCGCGCGAATCAGCTCAAGCACGAGCGTGGCGATCTTCTGACGACGCAAGGCCTGATCTTCGAGCCATACCGTGGTCAAGATCGCCGAAGAACCGAGGGCGGCTTGGCTTGGATCACCTGACGACACCAAGAGCGGCACCAGGCGCTCCGACGGGCCGAGATTGTACGCATCCGCCTGGCTGATCATGTCTCGCAGCCGCGTCGCGATGGTACCAAGATGCCCGGCGCGGTCCGGAATGAGCGTCGCGGAAGGAACTGAGGTTCCAATGGCATCCACCGCTTGCACCAGCACCACATTACCCTGACAACTCAGCACCACCCCCTCAGTGGCTTCAATTTCGTCTCCAGGAACAATGGACAGGGGAAGATCGATTGGCAGGAGACATCCGGCCGCGAGGGTGAATTCATACACGTGGAGGCCTCCCACTGTATGAACCAGCCGTCCCCTGGTCACCACAATAGGAATATCCAGTCCGGCGTCGTTCGCTTGCAGGACTTCTTGATCCAGGCTTGCGGCGCACATTTCCAAACAGGCTCTGGCTGTTAACTGCATCTCGCTCCTCTCACCCTCTTCGACCGGTGGGCCATGATATAGGGGCCCCTCGGCACCTGTCCAGGCCGCCAACACAACCCGAAAAAGGATTAGAGAATTGACTTTTCAACCTGATCCCCCGTATCCTCACTTCCTTTCCAACAGAAGGAGTTAGGGCTATGAAAGTCATTTTACAAGAAACGATGGATGGGGTCGGCCATCTCGGCGATCTGCTCGATGTTCGGGACGGATTTGCCCGAAACTTCCTGTTGCCTCGCAAAAAAGCGGTTTTGGCCAACAGCCGCAGTATCAAGGCATTCGAGCACGTGAAGCGTGTCGCAGCGGAGAAGGCGAAAAAAGAGAAGCTCGAAATTGAAGTGCATGCCAAGAATGTTTCTGCTGTCACCCTCACCATTGAGGCACAGGTCGGAAAAGACGACAAGATGTTCGGGTCTGTGACATCCAAAGACTTAGCCGAAGCCTTGGCGGCACAAGGGTTTACTATTGATCGGCGCAAGATCCAGCTGGCCCAGCCTATTAAGGAACTGGGTACCGTCACGGTCCCGATCAAGATGCCACGAGAAGTAACCGCCACCGTGACCGTCCGTGTGGTCAAGAAGCAAGAACAGGAAGCCGCTGCTGAAGCATAACGGGGATACACCGTGGAGGGGTGATGCGCGACGCGATCGGGTCACTAGACGCTCTCAAATCAACTGATCTGGATGTCTACGCCGCAATTGAAGCGGAAGAGACCCGTCAACGTGACAAACTCTTGTTGATCGCGTCTGAGAACTTTGCCAGCCCCGCTGTCTTGGCTGCCCAAGGTAGCTTGATGACCAATAAGTACGCTGAGGGTTATCCCGGCAAGCGCTACTACGGCGGATGCGAGCATGTCGACACCGTCGAAGCACTGGCGATTCAGCGTGCCAAAGAGCTCTTCGGTGCAGACCATGTCAACGTTCAGCCACACTCCGGTTCGTCCGCAAACATGGCGGCTTATCTCTCCGTCCTCAAGCCTGGCGACACTATTCTCGGAATGGACCTCGCCCATGGCGGCCACCTGACTCACGGCAGTAAAGTAAGTTTCTCGGGGATGATCTTCAAGGCCTTCGCGTACGGAGTGGATCGACAGACTGAGACGATCGACTACGATGCCGTGCAAAAACTGGCGGAAGAATGCCGCCCACGAATGCTCGTCGTCGGTGCGAGTGCGTATGCGCGCGTTCTCGACTTTCCCCGTTTCCAACAGATCGCCAAATCAGTCGGTGCCTATCTTATGGTGGATATCGCCCATATCGCCGGACTGATCGCCGCGGGGCTCCATCCCAGCCCGGTCCCCTTCGCCGACTTCGTCACGACGACCACCCACAAGACTCTCCGTGGTCCCCGTGCCGGCATCGTAATGTGCAAAGCCGAGCACGCCAAGGCCGTCGATAAGATTATCTTCCCGGGACTTCAGGGTGGACCTTTGATGCATGTGATCGCGGCCAAAGCCGTGGCCTTCAAAGAGGCCTTGTCGCCCTCCTTTAAAAAATATCAGCAGCAGGTGGTCGCGAACGCCCGTGCCCTTGCACAGGGGCTCGTCGATCGCGGCTACAAGATTGTCTCCGGCGGAACCGACACCCATCTGTTCCTGGTAAACCTCACCAACAAGGGCATTACTGGGAAAGAGGCCGATGCCGCGTTAGACGCCGCAGGAATCATCGTCAATAAAAATGCCGTTCCTTATGACGAAAAGCCCCCGTCCGTGGCCAGTGGCATCCGGCTTGGCACGCCGATTGTCTCCACGCGCGGCATGCGAGAGGCAGACATGAAAGAAATCGTGGCCCTCATCGACCGCGTCCTACAGCACCGCCACGATGCCACCGTCCTGGAAGAGGTCCGTGCTCAAGCGAAGGCGTTGTGCAACCGCTTCCCTATTTTTCACTCCTACTAGCCCACAGGCATAAGGGCAGGGTCGCCACCAGTGAAATGTCCGTTCTGCGACGAGCTCGAAGACAAGGTGGTGGACTCGCGTATGGCCAAGGAAGGCGAGGTCATTCGACGGCGCCGCGAGTGTCTCGGCTGTAAACGCCGCTATACGACCTACGAGCGGGTTGAAGAAATTCTCCCGGTAGTCGTGAAGAAAGACGGGCGGCGCGAGTCGTTCGACCGCACGAAAATCTTGTCCGGCCTCAAGAAAGCCTGCGAGAAAAGACCCATCAGCACGGCCACGATCGAGGACGTCACGGATCGCATCGAGAAGCGGATCCAGGAGATGGGCGAAAGTGAAATTGAAAGTCGGATCGTCGGCGAAGAAGTCATGAAGGAGTTGCACCAACTCGACCAGGTTGCCTATGTCCGGTTCGCGTCTGTCTACCGCGAGTTCAAGGACATTGATCAGTTCATGGACGAACTCAAATCCCTGGCTCAGCAGCGTCGAGAGCGGTGACGGCAGGCTCCTCAGCCCCTCGCTCTGCTTCCTCTCCTTCGTCTCTTCCCTTCGATTTCTCAGCTCAGCAATCAACTTGTACCCCGGCAACCAACACTGGTTCATAGAACCATGACATCTACGAAACGCCGTTCCACCAAAGTCCGGAGTAAGTCGTCGAAGGTTGGCGCCACCAATGTCGCCATTATCGGCGCCGGGCGTGGGGGAACCGCGCTCATGGAGATTTTCGCGAACGATCCGCTCGTGCAAATCGTGGGAATTGCCGAGGTCAACACGCAGGCGCCCGGCGTCACTCTCGCAAAGCAACTCCAGATTCCCGTGACGCGTGACTATCGCAAACTCTTAGCGATGGAGCGGGTAGACCTTGTTATTGATGTATCCGGCGATGCTGAAGTCTGGCAATTCCTGCAGGACTTTCACCGGATGGGCGTCACCATCATCGGCGGAGCCAGCGCCAAGTTCATGTGGGAGCTCATCGGTGCGCGCATCCGTGCCACTGCAGAAATCGAGAACACGCTGAATAAGTACCAGTCTCTCTACCGGCTATATGTCAAAGAAACCGGCGCGGCGGTCACTGAAGAACGGACACGCATCGCCTGCGAAATCCACGATGGGCTCGTCCAAAGTCTTGCGGGTGTCAATTTCAAGCTCGACTTGTGCCAGCAACTTGTGCGCAAGAACCCGAAAGCAAGCCTCGCCACGATCAAGGAAAGCAAAGCCCAGCTGAAACTCGCCATCCAGGAAGCCCGACAAGTCATCTTCAATTTGCGGCCACTCCATTATGACAAAATGGAGCTGATTCCCGCGCTGACCAACTACCTCAAGTCCTACGAAACTCAGGCCCGCATCAAAGCGCAATTCACCGTGACCGGGGATGAACAAATTTTGTTTCCCCGAACGAAGATCTTCCTCTTCCGGATTATTCAGGAAGCCTTGAGCAACGTCCAGAAACATGCGAAGGCCGATCGTGTCTCGATCAAATTAGAGATCAACCTGGAGATGTTGCGGGTGACCATTTCAGACAATGGCATCGGCTTCGATATGGACGCCGTGTTGCGCGATCCGGACAAATGGGATCACTTTGGCATTCGAGGTATTATTGAGAGGGCCAAACTGGTCGGTGGCGAAGGACACATCGATTCCAAGCAGGGGAGAGGCACGACAATCACAGTCGAAGTCCCCCTCATGAATAAGGAGACTAGCGAACATGGACAAGATTAAAGTCCTCATTGCCGATGACCATCGGGTCGTTCGAGAAGGGCTGGCCGCCATTCTCAAAACCAAAGAAGATCTCCATATCGTGGGAGAAGCCCAGGATGGAATGGAAGCCGTTGAAAAAGCCAAAGCGCTGGTTCCCGATGTCATTCTTATGGACGTCAGCATGCCCCGCATGGGGGGCGTCGAAGCCACGAGACAAATCAAACGCGAGTTTCCCCACATCGGAATCGTGGCGCTGACGATGTACGAAGAACAGCAGTACATTTTCGATCTGGTTCGCGCCGGTGCCACCGGCTACCTCCTGAAAGACTCCGAATCCTCCCAAATCGTCGCGGCGATTCGCGCAATCTACCGAGGCGAATCGTTGATTCACCCGTCAGTTGCCAGCAAAATTCTCGCTGAGTTTTCCCTTATGGCGCAGAAGAAGGGCAAAAAGCCGGGGTGGGTGGAACATGACCTCACCGAACGCGAAATCACGGTTCTCCGGTTAGTGGCTGACGGAAAGACCAACAAGGAGATCGCAAACGCACTGGACCTTAGTGAAAAAACCGTGAAAAATCACGTGCGCAACATCTTCCACAAGCTACAGGTCTATGATCGAACCCAGGCGGCGATCCTTGCAATCCGGAAAGGATTGATTGAACTGGACCCACGGCCCTGAACGATCACCACAGCACCGTTCAAGTTTTATTTTTGAAAATCCACAGTTGTACCTTTTTTACAACACATTACAATTCCTCAAATCAAAACTTTATGTCCTTTTATCAATGCCTTGCGATACGCAATCCATGGCAAGCCTCTTGCTAAATGACAGACCGTCATTTGAATTTGGAGGCTCTCGTGAGGAATCAGCAAACCCTAGCCGCTCCGATTACCTGCTCTGGCATTGGGCTTCACTCAGGCCAGCCCGTAACTATTACCCTTAGACCAGCACCTGTAAATACGGGCGTCGTCTTCGTGAACCGGAATGGAAAGTCAGGAGCCTCACTCCCTGCATCTATCGAGCATTTGGTGCCAACCGAACTATGCACTGCGATCAACGGCAATGGATTTCAGGTCAAGACGATTGAGCATGTGCTGGCCGCCCTCTCAGGACTGGGAGTTGATAATGTATACATCGACGTCACGGCCGGAGAAATCCCTGTCATGGACGGCAGTGCCGCACCGTTTGTTCGCTTGATCCATTCCGTCGGCCTGACATCACAATCTCGCCGCCAGCCCTACTTGAAAATCATGGCCCCGATCGAAGTGTGCGACGGCCAAAAGCGCGTGCGCATCGAGCCGTCCTCGACGCCAAAAATTACGTATACCATTCACTACAATCATCCGATGATCAAGACGCAGATCTATACGCACGACTGTTCCGCGGATACCTTTGAGCACGATATTGCAGAAGCCCGCACATTCGGATTCTTGCACGAAGTACAGGCCCTCTGGGCACGCGGCCTCGGACAAGGCGGAAGCCTCGAGAATACCGTGGTACTCTCAGAGAACGGCATCATGAATGAATCCGGCCTTCGCTTCTCAAACGAATTCGTCCGCCACAAGGTCCTGGATCTGATTGGGGACTTTTCACTTCTTGGCATGCCTTTCATCGGCCACCTCATTGCCGAACGGTCGGGGCATGCGCTCCACACTCGTCTTGTCGAGCAAATCTTGGAACAGCCTGAAAAATGGATTCTACTCAACACAGAGTCCACTTCCGCTGAGTCCAGGAAGTCGCTTTCGATCAGCAGGTCACAACCAGCCGTAGCACTTCAGGCCTCATAACGACTCGTCTCTGCTTCAGAGTGATTTCGAACTAGGGAAGGTCTGATTTATTCCCCGTTGGTGATGTGCTATGAGGAATGCAGCACTGAACGGGAGACACGCTCATGCACCAACAGACCTTTGCAGAAGTCTCATTCGAACAGTATCGCAAGCCCACTCGCCGCGAGCAGTTTCTCAACGAGATGCATCGCGTGGTGCCGTGGGCGGAATTGGTGACGGTCATCGAGCCGGTGTATCCCAAAGCCGACGGGCCGGGGCGTCCACCGGTCGGGATCGAACGGATGCTGCGCCTCCATTGCCTGCAACAGTGGTTCAACCTGTCGGACCCAGCCGTGGAAGAGGCGCTGTACGACTCACGTGCCATGCGGCAGTTCGTGGGGATTGATCTGGGCCGCGAGCCCGTGCCCGATGAGACCACGATCTGCAAGTTTCGACATCTGTTGGAAACTCACCGGTTGGGCCAGCAACTTTTTGCACGAATCGGGGAGTATCTGACGACGCAGGGGCTGCAGGTGAGCCGAGGCACCATCGTGGACGCGACCATCATCAGTGCGCCCAGTTCGACGAAGAACCGGACAAAGGAGCGGGATCCCGAGATGCATCAGACGAAGAAGGGCAACCAGTGGTACTTTGGCCTGAAGGCGCATATTGGTGTGGATAGCCAGACCAAGCTGATTCATTCGGTCGCGGCCACGGCGGCGAATGTGCATGACAGCCAAGTGTTACCGGAGTTGCTACATGGTCAAGAGACGCGGGTGTGGGGCGACTCGGCTTATAGTGGGCAACGTGACGTGATCCGGCAACACGCCCCCAAGGCCAAGAGTTTCATCCAGGCGAAAGCGCAGCGGCATCGGCCACTGAGTGAGGAGGAGCGAACCCGGAATCGTACGAAGTCGAAGGTCCGGGCGAAGGTTGAACATGTGTTCTTAGTGATCAAGCGAATCTTCGGCTGGGCCAAAGTCCGCTACCGCGGGTTGGCGAAGAATACCCACTGGCTGCATATCAGCTGCGGGTTGGCAAATCTGTACGTCGCGCGGCGGCGGCTCGTGGCGGGAACGTAGGGAATATGTATCCGGAGGTGGGCAGTGGGCCATCGGAGGATGAGGGCGCCCCATAAAAAGGCTCCTGGACCAGCGGATGCGTACTGGATTTCCTCTGGTGACTACCTCAAAAACAGATTTCCAAGTGGAAACGTGAATTAATCAGACCTTCCCTAGATGGGGGGTGGGTTGCTCGCCTTCACGAAACTCACTCATGAGTAAACGCCGAGAGTGAGTGGCCTCACTCTCGGCGAGTCAAACTCGGCAGGCTACTTCTTCTTCTTCTTTGCTGCTGCTTTCTTCGTTGCCAAGAGTCTCACCCCCCTCCCTTTTAAAGGAATACGACAACCTACACTGCTTGAACCAACACATCCTCGAGCGCCTCAAACGTATTCGGGCCGACTTTCCTAAATCGTTTATCCCGCTTCAGTGAAGTCGCCACAGAGGTCAACGGCGTTTTCCCTTTGATCTGCAGTCCACCTTCAGCAAGCCGTTGCAGCAATTCCTTCGCATGCATGGCACGGTTGGACTCGCGCAAGATCTCATACGTCGCTTCAGGAACACTCTTTCCGACGTACTTGCTGCGACCTAAGAGAATTTCGCGCGACTGATCCGTCACGTCCATGACCGGAAGAGTCCGCACACCCTTGTTGTCATCGGTAATAATCTGACTGGAGAGACTGGCAAGCTTCGCTTTATCGGCTTCTACTCGGTAGAGCGTCTCGGCAAGTTCGAGGTACTTCTTGATCGTCGCAATCTCGTCATCGAGTCGACGTTTCTTTTTCTCAAGTTCCTGGAACCTATTCTTGTAGGCATGGATGCGCTGCTCAAGACCTACAAGAATATCTGTTAGTTCTTCCACGACACCCCCAACAGAAGCATGCTTGCTTTATAGCATTGCATACAAGAACTGTCAACTACCAACGACATACTAAAATACTATGATTATAAAGTAGCTTTCCCTACAGAAGAGAAAGCTGTGACAAGTACATGGACAAGGCTTGTCCGTCGCAGAATAGAAGCTTATCATCTCTGAGTTTATAGATGGTTACGATCTGTTTCTTCCCATGCTTTGAATTAATTGCATGTGCCAACACACCACTCTGCCAACCATTATGACTTCAGAAGCTTGAAGATGGCAGGTAGGCCTTATGAGGCCTTGTGCTATGATTCGCCATGCTTGAACCATCACCCACGAATGAACCACCTGTTACCTTGCTCTTGGAAACAGCCATTCATGCGGCAAGACAAGCAGGCAAGGTCCTCTCGCATTACGTACGAGACGGTTTCCGCGTCGAGAACAAGAGCGCTATCGACCTTGTCACAGAGGCAGATCATGCCGCTGAGCAATGCGTCATCGATGTGATCCTGGCCAGCTATCCCGATCACGCCTTCCTCGCGGAAGAGCGGGGACGCATTGGACAGAGTCAGTCACCCTACGTCTGGATTATCGATCCCCTCGACGGCACCACAAACTTTACACATGGCTTTCCTACATATTGCGTATCGATTGGCCTTGAACACAAGGAGCAGTGTGTACTTGGTGTGGTGTACGATCCCACTCGTGATGAACTCTTTAGCGCTACGCGTGGCGGCGGAGCACGGGTCAATGGTCAGCCGCTCCACGTCTCTCAAACAGCACAGTTAGACCAAGCCCTCCTGGTAACCGGCTTTGCTTACAATATTCGAGAAACTCCGAATAATAACCTCGATCACTTTGCTCGATTTGCACTTCGGGCCCAAGGACTCCGCCGCACAGGATCAGCAGCCCTTGATCTGTGCTATGTCGCGGCAGGACGATTCGACGGATTTTGGGAAGTGAAACTCAGCCCGTGGGATATGGCAGCAGGTGTAGTAATCCTTCGCGAGGCTGGAGGAAGAGTGACGGACTTTTGTGGCCAATCCCACTCCCTCTACGGACAGGAGTTGGTTGCAAGCAATGGCCACCTCCACGATTCTATGATCTCAGTGATTCGGGAATCCCAAGACAGCAGACCACCATCTCTCGGATGAACCCGCCAACTATCTCGGGGAAAGACCCCCTGCCGATGAGCCCGCCACCTCTCCAAGCCGACACGGCACCCCGTATACAGCAAGCCAATCTGTACGCTAAGATTGTGCAACATTCTTGCTGGAGTACATCACCATGGCAACATCAACACCTCCTTCAGGCCCAATGAGTAGTTCCCCGACAGGTGAAAGCCCAAACGACAAAGCGACATGGGACGTGGAACTTTTGCGCGTCCTCGTGAGCCGGAAGGGAACTCAGGTCGATGCGCAATGGGCGATTCATCCCCAATTGAAGCAGGATCTGCTTCCGGAAGAATGGAAAGAAGTGACCGACCTCATGGCCAAGGTCACTGATATCGTCGGCACTCGTTTCTCCGAAGTCCTCCTGAACGTCGAACCTGATCCTCCCGGTCATGCCTGAGCGAACCTGTTCGCCACACCGTTCTCGACGATCTCTACCGAACCTTTGAACCAACCAGGAGGCTCGTATGGACTCATATTATCATTCACACGATCTCGGCAAGTTCGGAGACATGGGCAAGGGCAACAAAGAGCTCTGGGACAAGTTCATGAGCTACTACAGTGCGGTGTTCGCGGAGGGGGCCCTCACGGAGCGGGAGAAATCCTTGATCGCCCTCGCCGTCGCGCATGCCGTGCAATGCCCCTATTGCATCGATGCCTATACGCAGGCATCGCTTGAAAAGGGATCAAATGTTGAGGAAATGACCGAAGCAGTGCACGTCGCCTGCGCGATTAGGGGAGGCGCATCGCTCGTGCATGGTGTCCAGATGCGGAACGTGGCCGACAAATTGTCGATGTAGAAGCGGACGGTTGTTACTGACGACAGGCCGATGCAGTTCAGAGAAATTGGTTTTCTGGAATCGCCAGAGTGAAATACTTCCCACGCTCTTCGTAGAGAATACGACGGCTCGTCAGAATACTCAGGGCATCATTCAGTTCTTCATCTGACAACGACAGATCACTCTTCGCTTCTTTCAATACCGCGAGAATCTGATCCCTGCTCTTCGCAGCCTCATTGCAGGCCTCGATGATACCGGCGGCCGGCCAATCGAACCGCTGCCTGGTCGGAACCTGAGGATCCCGCCCGTCGTAGACCGTGATGTAATCCATAGACTTGGAGTAATACAAAAACGGTCGGTCGCTGCCGCGCGCCCGGCGCTGCCATTCCTCCACCAGACCGACCAGTTCCTGATAGAGATGCGGATCCACCGGCCAGTGATCCAGCTCATAATCGAAATCATAGGCGATCTTCAGCAAATCAAGGCGCGCCGCATCATACACATACTCATAGGCCATCCCCGGCCCTGTAATCCGCACACCATATTCATGCGGACGCGTAAAGTAGGGACTGAACCGCTGTAGCCAGAATTTCCCGGTCGCTTCCGGCGCCTGCAAATGGAAGAGCGAGGGAAGCAAATCGATCTGCCGCCGATAATCCTCGTTCGTCTCACCAGGGAATCCGAGCAGAATATTCCAGGACACCGCGACACGGTAGTAGCTGCTCCACTTCAGACACAGGATGTTCTGCATGGGCGTCACGCCTTTGTCCATCGCCTTAAGCTGCGTCAGGCTGAGACTTTCCAGGCCCGGCTGCATACACTTCACGCCCCCCACCGCGAGCGTGCGGATCTGACTCTTCTGAAGATTGCTCTTGGTTTCGATGAACACATCGAGATCGCAATGCGCCGCGGCAAACTGGCCGAACAAATTCTCGACATACTTCATGTCGATGATGTTATCAACCAGCCTGAACCGGGTCGTGTCGTACCGGCTGGAGAGCGCCGTCATCTCGCGCGCCGCCTGATCCGGCGCTTTCGCCCGGAACTTCATACTCTGGGCATTGAGGCCGCAGAACGTGCAATGGTGCTTCTCCCCCCACCAACAACCGCGCGAGCCTTCGTAGAGGAGAATGCGGTCCAGGCCCTGCGCCGCATCACCGAGTTCGGCCAGCAGATGGTAATAGTCGTCGTAGTCCGGAGGCCCGGTCTTCGCAAAATCGGCAAACAGCGCCGGGTTCGGTGTAAACCGAATCTGACCATGCTCCCGGAAGATCACTCCATTCGGAACCGCGTCAGACGTCCCCTCTAGGACATGGCGCACGAGGGCGGGCACCACCTCTTCTCCTTCGCCCACCACGACATAGTCGATAAAGGGGAACGCCCTGAAGTACTCCATCCCCATCTCGCCGTCGTAGTTCGCCCCGCCGAAGATGATCTTCACCTCCGGATACAGATCCTTGATCATCTTCGCCAACGTCAGGCTCGCGACATTCTGATCGAAAGTCGAGGTAAAGCCGACGAGCTTGTACTGCCCCCAATCGATCGCCGTCATCGCCCAGGTGAGAAACTGCGGCGCCGTTCTCGTCGCCATGTCTTCAAAAAAAGAGATCGACTGCCCGCTCTCCTGAGCCACTTGCTCGAAGACCGGCTTAAAGACCCGGGGGTATTCCGCACGCTTGGGATTGTCGCGAAACAGGAGATAGGAAAAGAGCCACTCGCCAAAGAGCGCCCGCTTTTCGCAGATCATTTCATAGAGAGGGACACCGATCTTGTGGGCGAAACGGACATTCAAATGGTGGCAGTCAACCGGGACCCCCTTCGACTTGAGCAGCGCCGAGAGGGTGCCCAGTTGGATCGACGGGTACTTCGAATAACTGAACGGCATATTGACGAGCGCCACCTGCGCCTGATCGCTCATCTGTTGCCCCGTCCGTTCATCATGGCAAGATTGCTCGAGTTAGGATGCGGCAGCTCGGAATGGCTCAAACTCCCGGTCGGCTTTTGCCGCGAGATAGAAATCGCTCTCCGTCAAACCGTTGATCTTGTGCGTCCAGACCTCCACCTTGCACTTCCCCCAAGCCAGGTAGAGGTCAGGATGATGGCCTTCGGCTTCGGCGATCGCGCTCACTTTATTCACATAGGCCAAAGCCTGAGCAAAATCCTTGAATGTATAGAGCCGTTCAAGATGCCCCGATCCGTTCAGCGTCCAGCCTCGTCCCAATTCTTTCAGCAGAGCCTGCGCACGATCAACGGGAACCGGCGGCACACCACCGCGGCAGGGAATGCACTTATTGTCGGCAAGACCCATAGCGGCCTCCTTTGTGAGAGAAGAGTATTGTAAAGGGGCCATGCGCGGAGAAACAAGACGGGGACAGCCTTCGATCGGACACAAATGGAAGGTAGACACAGCTCAAAACATCAGACAGTCAGCTAGCGCCGCCTTGCCTCACGGCCCATTTCCGCGCATCATGCCGGCAATTATGCCATCCACATCGTCGCAACCGGATCAGTCCGCGCCTCTGCGCGTCGGCTGGTTCACCGCCTCCTGCGTGCTCGTCAGCAATATCATCGGGGGCGGTATCTTCACGACGACCGGCATTATGGCGCGCGACCTCGGAGATCCGCTGCTCATTCTCCTGTTGTGGGTCATGGGAGCCCTCTTCGCCGTCGGCGGCGCGATGATCTATGGCGAGCTAGGCTCCCGTCTGCCCCATGCCGGCGGGGACTATGTCTACTTGAAAGAAGCCTACGGACCGCTCTTGGCTTTCCTCAGCGGCTGGACATCGTTCACCATCGGCTTCGGCGCCGCCGTGGCAGCCTCGGCCATCAGCTTCTCCTCCTATGCGATGCGCGTCGTGCTGATACCGGATGAGTCAGGGTGGATCGCAAAGGGCCTCTCACTCGCCCTCCTCTGGAGTGCCACCCTTATCCATTGTCGAGGCGTTGGAACAGGCGGCCGCCTGCAGTTGCTGCTCACGACCACCAAAGTTGTGGCCATTGGAGGACTCATCCTCGGCGGACTGTCGGCCGTGATCGGACAGGCACACGCTCTCTTCGCCGAACCGATTGTGCAGAGTCCGACGCTAGGCGCAGCCGCCATCGCTCTCGTCATCGTGACCTACTGCTACCTCGGCTGGAACGTCGCCGGCTACATTGCCGCCGACATCGAGAATCCCCAAAAGGCCTTGCCAAGAATCATGATCGGGGGAACAGCATTCGTTGCCGTGATTTATCTCTTGCTGAATGTGGTGTACCTGTCAGCCTTGTCCATCACGGAACTGGCACAGGAACCCATTGTGCCGGTGGCGGAGAAAGTCGCTGCGGCCTTGTGGGGACCGCAAAGCGGGCGACTGGTTGCCGCTATCCTCTGCCTCTCTATCGCGGGAGCGGTCAGCGCGATGACCTGGGCCGGCCCCCGTGTCTACTGGGCCATGGCACGCGACGGCATGATCAGCCCCTGGCTCGCCCAGGTGCACCCTCGAACCAATGTGCCGGCCCGCGCGATCGTCTTCCAAAGCCTCTGGGCTTCGCTGCTGATTCTCAGTGGCACGTTCGAACAACTCCTGGTCTATAGCGGCTTGGTCCTTTCTCTGTTCATGGCCCTGACTCTCTCCACGATCTTCCGCCTTCGTCAGACAGGCTCCACCCATCCACAATATTTTCGCGCGCCGCTCTATCCACTCTTGCCGATCACACTCGTCTGCGGAGCGGCTACCCTGGTTATTTCCAGTGTGCTCGAGCGACCGCTAGAATCCCTTTACGGCGCGGCCACCGTCCTGAGCGGCATCCCGCTCTACTACATCTGGCGCAGGCCTCACAATCCTCAAAGACCATCATCCTGACTCGCTCGTCACAATATTCTCCAACAAGGCGGCAGCGAGCGACATGCCGAGGCGCACTCTTGGTGCACGGCAAAGCATTGAGCGAGACGACAACGATGTTGGAGAATATTTTCACGAGATGAGAAACAGCACGGGCGACCTTGCACTATGATGGGAGGTCGCCCGCGTGTGGCGCTTAGGACGCCGGGAGCAGTATTCCGATGTCGCGGCCCGTACAGACCCGTACGATGAGAAATGCGAGTACGTTTCTAATCGGGGGAGACTTCGTCAATCCCAGGTACTGGTGTTCCTTGCTCTAGCACAGACTCTCCACCATGATCAGGCTGATACCAGATGGTCATTCGTGCCTTCACGGCACGGCCTGGAGAAAGTCGACTAGAACGACCGACGAGAAACCCGCCTCCGCATCGACGGGCCTGACGGACCAGGTGGCGTTGCGTCGCTCATATCCACCCTCCTCTCTGATGAAGTCAGCGAGAAACCTGGATAGCAGCCGCGCGGTCTGCCCGATCTCCCGCACTTCCGAAAATCATAGGCCGCAATTCGGATCTACGCCCATTAGAAAACCATGTCAATGGAGAAAGCCTGAATTTTTCCTCAAGGCAATAAAGCATAACCTATGCCCGAAGACGGTTCGCATTATGTCGGCTCTGTCAGTGACTCGGCTCTGTGGCCGCAAATGAAATGGGGGAACAGCCTTACAGCTGTTCCCCCATTCTTGATGTGACCGTCAGACTCCTTTTAGTAGCCTGATCCTTGGGCTTTCCGCTTTGCCTTCTCGATTTCTTCCGTCATTTTCCCTTCGGCCTGACCCTTGTGTTGGGCCGCTGTCTCCTCCATCTTCCGCTCAGCCTCGGTCTTCACGTTACTGGCCCCCTGCCGGGCGCTGGACGAGGATTCGGTGGCAGAGCGTTTCGCATTCGCCATCTCCTGGTCAAGCTTCTGCTGCATATCACCAGCCGAGGGCACCTGGGCAGACGCCACGAACGCGGACCCGATCACAAGAGTACAGAGAGTGAGAGAAACAAGAATGGCGTGTCGCATCTGAAGACTCCTTCTCAAGAGATTGTAGGTAGAGCGAACTAGCGGCTTGAAGCAGCGTACCGAACAATTTACGTACATTCAAGACCCTACCTTGCGAATAACTTAATCTCCCCAATATCTACTTCATACTACTTCATTTCCTTGTCGTATTAGACGATTTTGAGTGTCGAAAAATCGACGCCTTCAGGGCCCGGTGGCGTCGTGAGCTTCAAACCTTCAAGCGCCTCAACGACACGCTCTGCCACCACCAGATTGCGATACCACTTTCGGTTCGCCGGCACGATGTACCATGGCGCATGTTTCGTACTGGTCGCCGAGATCACGTCTTCGAAGGCTTGCATGTATCCGTCCCACAACTTCCGCTCCTCCAAGTCGCCGGAATTCCATTTCCAGCGCTTTTCCGGATCGGCGATGCGGGCTTCGAGTCGCTCCTTCTGTTCGGCTTTCGAAATATGGAGAAAGAATTTCAGGATCACCGTGCCGTTTTCGTGCAGCAGCTCTTCGAACTCCTTGATCTGATTGAAGCGCCGCTTGACAATAGCATCCGACACCCACCCATGGACCCGCGTAATGAGCACATCTTCGTAATGGGATCGGTTGAAGATACCGATGTGCCCGCTCGGCGGGACTTCACGATGGACTCGCCAGAGAAAATCGTGCGCCAGTTCGTCTTTCGACGGGACCTTGAAGGCCACGACCTTGCATCCCTGGGGATTCACGCCGGACATCACATTCCGAATCGTCCCGTCTTTGCCACTCGTATCCATGCCTTGCAACACGATGAGCACGGATCGTGTGGCATTGGCATACAGACGCTCCTGCAACCCCGCGAGCCGAGCGATAAGTTTTGCCGTATCCGCTTTGGCCTTGTCCTTACCCTGATCCGTCTTCTTGTACTCCCCGGTCTCATCTGGATCGTGTGCTTTCAGCTTAAACTTTCCAACTGATGTCACTTCATACTGTTTCATTCCGGCGCCCTTTCCACGACATGGTCAGACGGATACGCAAAGCTCCGTCCTCATCTATGCACCGCTACCATACGCCGACGGCTTAAGAGATGGAACGGGGGGACGAGGACCGACACCGAAAGAGTTCTACTCTGAGGGGCGATCTTTTTTTATCTGAGAAGGGGGCCGCATGAGTTCGCTGAGACTCAATGACGGCTGAGGGTCTTGAGGCGGAGAAGTGAGCAATGTCAGATTCCCGAAGAGGAAGGCAAATAACCCGCAAGCGGCGACTCCGATCATGATGAGCAACATGCCGGGCCCGTCGCTGGTCCAATGCGCCTTCTGCCCCACACCGAAGAGAAAGATCATCCCGGCCAGCGAGAGCAACGTCAGACCACCGGTGATGATCCGAGTCATGATTCGGATTACGCCGTTCCCGCACACCAGACCCCAAATCAGCAGACCGAGCACCGCACCGATGATAAGAACGTTCATGGTTCCCCCTCCGTGACCGTGATCCCGCACCATAATGGTACGCATAATCCGCGCCATCGCGAAGGGAAAACACGTTTCGCCATGAACCGCCCGCGTAACCCCACTCGCGAGCCTGTACGACGGACAGGCAGCCCTATCGACGATCTCTACCTGAAAGATTTTCCATGCCTTTGCGATTGACCTCGTCGCATCGACGACTTATCTTCTACGGATGACACTTGCAGGATTTATCCTTCACTACAGAAAGGGCTCATGATGATTAAAGAAGTCACCGGTGACATCCTCCTCTCAAAGGCTGGCGCGGTCGCGCATGGCATTGCTCCCAACGACGACTTTAAGCAAGGGCTCGCGTTAGCCCTCCGGGAACAATGGCCCGCCATGTACAAAGACTTCCGCCACTATTGTCAGACCTACAATCCCAAGCCTGGAAGCCTGTGGAGCTGGAAAGGGCCGGGATCGCCCGTCATCATCAACCTGTTTACGCAAGAAGCGCCGGACGGCCATCAGAGCAGGCCCGGGAAAGCGACGGTGCCCAATATCAATCACGTCCTGCATGCGCTGAAGAAAGAAATCCAGGATCAGAAAGTCACGAGCTTGGCCTTGCCGCGCTTGGCCACCGGCGTAGGGGGACTCACCTGGGACGAGGTGCAGCCGTTAATTCAGTCCACACTGAAGGATGCCGGGATTCCGGTCTACGTGTATACGACGTATAAGAAAGGCGTGGCAGCAGGCGAGTAAGGAGAGAAGGGTTTCCGTTTCGTGATCGGAAGGTGTCTGAACTGCCCTACGGCAGTTTGGGCACCTCCTGCGCACAGCGAAATCCGACGTTCGGATCTTGTTCTGTCGGATCGCCCTTTGTTCGAAACGAGGACCGTAGCCGATAGGGGTTGTTGATATAGGATCCTCCGCGCTGAACCTTCGCCGTCCCTTCGCTCGGCCCCCGCGGGTTGATGGCCGGGTTCTTGGCAAAATTGGTATAAAAATCCTCCGCGTACCAATCCATCACCCATTCATAGAGATTGCCGGCCAGGTCGTGGACGCCGTACGCGCTCCTCCCTTTGTCACGATTGCCGATGGGAGAGACGGTCTCGCCACCGCCTTCCTTCAAACCAAACACCGCATGGGCCGGCGTCGGCGCCTCGTTTCCCCAGGGATAGATACGCCCATCCGTCCCGCGGGCCGCTTTCTCCCATTCTGCCTCGGTAGGCAATCGCTTGCCGGCCCAGAGACAATACCCCATCGCATCCATCCAGCTCACCCAGCGTACCGGCCGATCCGCATGAGTCACCGGCGTATCCTTATCCGAAAACCCCCACGGCGGTTCACTCTGAATGGCCTCGACAAACTTGGCGAATCGCCCGTTCGTAACTTCAAATTTGTCGAGATAAAAGGTGTCGACATAGACACGATGCACGGGGGACTCGTCATCGTCACCTTTGTCGCTGCCCATCGTAAACTCGCTGGCCGGCACCAACACCATGGGAGCCCCGTCCTTCCCGGTGATGTCCGCAGGCGGCTGAACCACGGGCTTTGAGGCCACCACACCATTGGCAGGATGCGGACCCTTCGCCGGGGGTTTGATCTCGCTTTCCTGCCCCTTAGGTTTGGGCGGCGATGGCACGGAGTCCGGCTTTGTTGGACCAGATTCCTTCCCCACGTTGTCTACCGGGCCACTCGCAGCCGGCACCTTGACCGGAGGCTTCTGCTCGCCTTCTTGTACCTTCGGCTTGGATGGAGTTTGAGTTGATTCTATTTTTCCGGGAGCCGCTTCTTTACCGGTGCTTTCCGGCGAAGCTCCTGGAATCTGAGCCTTGACCGGAGGTTTCACCTCAGTGTCCTGCGCATGGGGTTTTGGCAGGGTTGGGTTGGGCACTGAGACAGGGGGAATCGCGGGAACCGGTGTTGGAGTCGATTCTGACTTGGGGGCCACCGTCTCATCCGCCCATACGGGGGAGGCGGCACAAGACAATCCCATCACCATCACCATCACCATGAACGTGGTAATCGCTGATCGAATGTCCATCCACCAACCTCTCTTGGATTTCACCGACCCGGCGATAACGCGGCGCACTTCCCTAATACATCTTATCAAGGTACCGAAAAGAGGCCGGCAAATCTAGGGCATCCACCACCACTAGAACTTATTGATGGTCAGATCACAGGCGGGAACACACCTGCCTACGGTCAAGGCAACCTCACTCACAGACACCGCGGCAAGCTCGGACAGCGACAATCGCCATTAGATCGGCAATCGCCGTCTATCCGACTCGATTTACTGTATTGGCGTCAGTATGGTGAAAGAGCTCCTTCTGCCCCTTGATCTTTAACTGCGTGTCCTCTCTATAACTGAAGCTGTCCCGGCCATGCACGGTAATCTTGAGCTCATACCGGACAGTCTTGAACTCCCGGTCGAGAAACTTATTGGAGCAGATCCCATAGGTATCCGACCCCGCATCCGCTGAAATCTCAAAATCCTTCGCATCGGCCTCGACCATTCCTCCGGCCAGCACCGTTACCCCGCGCGGGACGACGAAACAACGCAGCACCTGCTTGGCGGTGGCATCCCAGAGCCAATACCCGGTGTCCTCGTGAAACGGCGTGTCTTCACCGAGTCGCCACGCCACAGTCGAATACCGCAGCCCGTAGAGCTCCTGCTCATGATTCTTCACCGGCCCGAATGGTTCGAACGTCAGCCGTTCCCGAAACGCATTCCGCTCCGTCCCTCGATCGTCTGATGGGGCCACGTCGGCCCCTTTGTCTCCTTCCCACACGCCGGCGAGCGAAGCCAGAGGGCCGAGCTGTTTCGCAAGATCAGTATTCATAGCGCTCCTTTGTCACCGTCAGAAGGTCTCCACGTTGTCCAACTATCGAAACATGGGAGATAGATGACAGACTTCTAGCAAAGTCAGGCAAAGAGAATCAATTTGTAGCAACGGGGGGAGGAGATGACGAGAAGACTTCGGATATCGGTCAAGACCGACAATCCCTGGAGGGAACTGATCCGCTGGCCTCTATTGGAATAGACAGCCGGCGGGTCGCACCTAGTGCAGTATTACACGATGAACTGCCGAAGGGGGTTCTCCCGTCGCCCGGAACCATTTATATTGGCTCCGGGTCGAGCGAGGTGTTGCAAAGACAGGAAACTCACTGGAGGGGTTTCTCCGGCGCCTTCAATCACAATAAATCGAAAAAGAGGCGCCGGGTCGCACAAAGTGCGGTTTGGTGGAGGCGAGGGGAGTTGAACCCCTGTCCGAAGACCTTCAGCACAACGGATCTACATGTTTAGCCGATCGTTTTAGTTTCGCAGCCACCCACGCCCACCGGCTGGCTTAGACTGGCCACTAGCCCAGTATTGTCTCGTCCTCAGCCGCTGAGCACCAGCATTGGACCAGCCCGCTGTATCGCGCTCCGACCACCCCCGCGGGCCTCAGGTGGAGGAACGTCGCAGTTAATTAAGCTGCGAGTGCCAGTTCTTGATTGGCAGTTACATTTTCCCGGAGGATTTACGAGACCCCGAGAGCTCGACATGCACCGCTGACTTTAGTATCCCCGTCGAAACCGGTCGCCCCCTTTCATTCGTAGCGTGAACGGTCTGGCGTTCAAGGAGAGAGATACGCATCATACCGCATGGGTCAAGGGGATACCAGGACCGCGTGAAATGACTCCGGCCATCCGCTCGACGATGATTAGCATAGCCCCGCGATGCAGAAGGGGTTATGCTGAAGACTGAATGGAAACACACTCGCCAGGTTACGACGTCAAGACCACCGGCTACCGCGTGGGAACCGCCACCTTTCAGATTCGGACGCTGCTGGATCAGCGCCAGTTCTCAGACCCTGACGGCTCGGCGGAACTGGCGGGCATTTCCGCAACCTCCTGGCCGAATTTCGGCACGGTGTGGCCGGCTGGGCTGGCGCTGGCAGAAGAGATGAGCCGGTTTCCCTTCGAAGGCAAGAGTATCCTGGAAGTCGGGTGCGGCATCGGCCTTCCGAGTCTCGTCCTGCAACAACGCGGCGCCAATATCACCGCGACCGACTATCATCCGCTGGCGGAAGAGTTCTTACGGCACAACACCGATCTGAATGGACTCGCCCCGATCCCTTTTTTCAAAGCGGCGTGGATGGAGCCACATCTCAATAGCGGCCGATTCGATGTGATTATCGGCAGCGACCTGCTCTACGAACAGGACCATCCCGCCTTACTCGCCGGCTTCCTCGCAGCCCATGCCAACCCATCCTGCCAAGTTCTCTTGGTCGATCCAGGCCGCAGCCAGTGCAGCCAATTCAGCAGCCTCATGGCCGCCCAAGGCTACGCGCGCACCGAGGCGCGTCTCCGCCTGCCGGAGAGAAACACGCCATTCTTCCCGGGACGCCTCTTCAGCTTCGTCCGCGCCCACGCGTAATTGCAGCCTTCTCTCGAACACAGATCCCTGATTCCACCTCACCTAATTTCTATACGCAGTAGGCCTGTGATTATGAGATGAATCGTTCGATGATTTTGCCTGCATCCTGTGCTATTTCACGTTCAAGCACATCGGCTGATGCCCTGGCCTTAGCGGATGCTTCAGCAAGATCGGCGATGACAGATTCTTCAGATGGCTTGAGGCGTACAAATTCAAGGTTTGCGAGATCCTCACTTTCAATCTCCGGGACGCTCGAACCAAATGCGAGAGCCTTCACAACAGGGCGGCCCCATTGCGGATGAGAAAGTGCGGTCACAACATAGCCAATACGTATACCATTGTCTTTTTCTGGGGCAACACGGATGACGTGATTTGAGACGACTTGGTTGTCTAGAGCCTCCGTAGCCAATATTGCTGTCCCGATAATGCCATAGACCTGACCTGAGCATGGCATGAGAATCCACCCGCTCTTGACGCGCCCAAAAAAGTCGTCACCAAAGCGACAATCTGCAAACCTTTTTGTCAAATCAGGAGAGACCTCTAGCAGATCCGCGCTATCACGGTAGATGACGCCGTCTTGTGCAGGAACTCGCTTGTAACGTCCTGGAACCCAAACACAATACCCCTCTTTGACAAGGGTAGTAAAACCTTCCGCGTTCTTCGCGAGGTGGCGGCGAATCGTTATGACGCCCGGATTGTGAACAGATGCATCGAATCGGCGCCGGCCACCAAGAAATGCTTTTGAAGCCTTGACCGTGAAGCCCTTTTCTCCCCAGTCACTGACTTTCAGTGGACCCAATGCTTTTTCAAAGCGGGCTTCGGCCTCCATCGTCAGACGGTAGCCCGCATTGCGAAGCTCGAGGATGCGAGCGACACGGCTGGAAAAGTCTGCGGCAGTCGAATCGTCCACAGTTGGAATTGGTAGCGCTTCCAAGTGGGAGGTTTCGAGATGCTTAATAATGTGGCCGTAGTGGGCACCGACGGTCATGGCTCGCACCTGTGGGGAGTGCAGATAGGCGTAAAGCCAACCCTTATCCCTCTGATCAAGTGCTTCCACGCGCAGTAGGTCGTGCGAAATTAGGGTGTTTTCATGCGGCGCATATGCAAGCGTGGCGCGACCGACTGATCCGGAACATGTAACGAGAATCATGCCAGGCTGAACAAAACGGTTCGCAGCATCGGCAGTGCGTGAGAGAGCTAGCCACTTACGCGGAATTGGCCGAATGTCGTATGCCTGCGTGGCGGCAAGAAAAGGCGTTCCAAAATCACGGCTGACCTGGATACCCTTCAAGCGCCCAGGCATCCAGACCCTGGCAAGTTTGCTAAAGCGGGTCCAGCCCTTGGCTTTGCCTTCAATTGCCAGTCGGATACCAAATCCAGACGACAGATACGTTTCGGCCTCCATCCGCCGATCACCAGCAAGGAGTTGATTCACCCTCACACTGGCATGCTTGAGCGCATGCCAAGGCCATGTCTGTTTTGGTTTCGGGGGTGGTGCGACTAGTCTTGCTCGGAAAGCCACTTGCGGAATTCCTGGGCGATCTGGAGGGTGTTGTCATCAACGATTTTACGTCGGGTCGTTTGTTGTCGGTAGATCGGGGTTCCTTCTTCCCATTCCTTGATCTGTTCCTCGAGTTCTTCGACGATCTCGTTGCCCTTGCGGTCACGAACGTACGTGGTGTTTCCGCGCTTATCATGTCCGACATGATTGGCAACCGCCATAAAGACTGAGTAGTCGTTGATCCGACCAGCAGCTTTTTCAACAGCGATCAATTCGTCAGTCTTGCGCTGAAGCACAAGGACACTTGTCTGGATGCTCACGAAGGGCTGGAATGTATCAGGATGCAGATCCACGCTCGCAAGAATTCTCGTATTTCGCAATATCCACTCTCTCACGTAGCCGAGACCAGGCGAGCCAAGTATGCCGTCTGGCAGAACGATTGCCGCTCGCCCCGTCCCAGGCTTTAAAAATCTAACGCATCGTTCTATGAACAAAATCTCGGGCGGCTGCGATTTCTGAACGGCCCCGGTCTTGTTCCATCGATCGGTGACTTTGTCGTAGGACCAGGTGTGGCCAAGGTCGTACTTCTCAAGAATCGCCGGGTCGGTCACAGGGATTTTTGATCCAAATGGTGGGTTTGTAAACAGGAGATCCACGTTCCCCATGAGATCAATCTTTCGAAGATCGGAATCCCATGTCACCGGAGCTTCCAGCGAGTTTGCTTGAAACAACCCGCCTGCTCCGTCATTGTTCATCACCATATTCATCTTTGAGGCTTTTACTAACTCGGGATTAAAGTCTATCCCGGTGATAGATTGCTCGGCGTATTTCTTGATACGGTCCTTTGCAGCCTTTTCCGCTCGCTCGACCTTGTTACCCCACTTAGCCATTTCCGCGGTGCGAATTTTTTCGATAACATGGTTCATGGCTGTTATGAGAAAGCCACCTGTTCCACATGCGGGATCAAGGATCAACTGTTTCTCTCCAGGATCCAACATCCCGACCGCCATCCTGCAAATATTGCGAGGGGTGAAGAACTCACCTCGGTCGCCCCTGAGGTTGGAACCGACAATTTCTTCATAAGCTCGCCCCTTCACATCAATGTCGCTCTCCAGCAGAGAATACATCTGAAGCTGCGTCACTAAGTATGCAAGTACAATGGGCTTGAGCTCTATGCTCTCTGATTTCTTGAAGATGGTCGGATAGTCGTCCTTGACCTGGCTGAACAGCCCTTCGATCCGTTTTTGGACTTTGAGCGGGCCATTAACGCCATGTCGCTCATTCGCGGCGGTATAAAATTCCACT
This sequence comes from Nitrospira sp., assembly GCA_030692565.1. Classification (NCBI taxonomy): domain Bacteria; kingdom Pseudomonadati; phylum Nitrospirota; class Nitrospiria; order Nitrospirales; family Nitrospiraceae; genus Nitrospira; species Nitrospira sp. The sequence goes on along the minus strand of JAUYAO010000058.1, from coordinate 367,158 downwards.
TCGTCATTATGTCGCTCGTCGTGGATCTTACAAAAGATGAGCTTCAGCAGTTCCCAAAATGCCTGGGGCTTCTGGAGTCCTTGATTCCCCGCGATATAATTGTGGCAGCGGCGGAACGCGAACAAGAGCGCATCAGATGTGGCAGGCTTGAGTTGATCAAAGCGCGGGCGCTCGGCCTCGTCACCCTCGCGGCCAAACCCTGGCACATCAGGAACTTCCTCTACCGTAACCTTTCCACCTTTGACTATGCGTCGGTAGCAGAATCGCTCCATGCCATTGGTCCACATACCGTACTGAACATTAGGGCATGCGGCCATATAGCTCTGGAGCTGTCCGACGCCGTCTTTTTTGTCGGCAGACTTCACCGTCGGAGCCTTGCACTCAACAATCATGTGAGCGTTTTCTTGTTCGTGTTCGGTTTCAGGCGGCAAGATAACAAGATCAGCACGAGGCTTGCGGGTACCAATACGTAACGTGAACTCTACCTCAATATCTACCTTAGCGTAGCCGTACTCGCGGACAAGCGACTTAGCTATTTCCTGACGAACATATTCTTCTGGAGTCTCGAAACGTTGGGTCTTCCCATCGATGAAATCGAGTATCTTCCCCTGCTCAACAATAATTGCGTTTACGCCGATATCTGCACCGCTCATGGAATCAGATCCTTTGGCCATAAGGAAAACACCCTCGATTCCTTGCGCTTGGCCATATCAGACGAAAGTAGGTAGCTATAGAAGAAGGACTCTTACGTCGGTCGCGCAGGACAGTAGCCAGAAGCTCCACAGCCTGTCAATCGTTTCTATTCACCCGGAGACCGATATTGCCAACGACGGCAAGACCTAATCATTTAGGGCTCCACGATCAATGATGATCAGTGCCTCGTAATCGTCAGGAAGATTTTCCAATGAAGCCCACCAGGGTGGTGGTTCGCTCGGATGTGGTGGCTTCCATTCCGTTGTATCTTCGCTCTTCACTGGAGTGAATTGGGTTTTTACCAGGAGGCGCGTTGGATTGAAATCGGTCCCTCGTAAGTCAGGACACTTCGGCCTAATGTCCTCGATCATGGAAATGATTTCTTGGGGAGGGTGAGATCCTTCAACATACGTTGTGCCTCTCACTGCTCTGGTAATGACAAAAGCCGCGACAGGATTTGGTGTCGCACAGCCAACCCACCGACACCCTGACACTTTAGAGATAAAGTCTTCGACGAGTCGTGTCGCTATTCCTCTCCGTCTATGAAGTGGTAAAACCGCTAATGAGTCGATCCACGCAATGGGACCTGAGCCAGAATCGAGTGTCCGAGAATAGAGATAACCCACCATCTCTTCTGAAGCCTGAGCCGCGAACAAATGGTTTGTGCTCGATAGTCTTTCTCGGGTTGTTTTGGGGCCGAGCCGGTACGGTTTCCTTGTCTTTGGATTCTCGCCGAAACTATGGCTAAATACGGTCGAGATCCCTTTCACAAGGTGATCGCTCTCCGACGCGCCAGGCCCAGGATACGAGTAAAATTGATACGCCGATAAATCTTTCAATTGGTCACGACTGGTGAGAGAGGGAAAAGAGCGACGCGCCCTATGACAAGCCTATTTTTCAATGACAAGGAGGGCTTCAAACTCATTGGGTAGATGCTGAAGACTTGTCCACCAGGGCGGCTCAGGGGTATTTCTTCGCGGACACCACTCCCTCTGGTCTGATCGGGACAGTGGGCTAAAGCCGGTCCTGATTCTGAAGTGGTCCTCGTCAATGTGACACCCGCGCAAGTCGAAACAATTTTGACGGATCTCCTTGAGCAACAAGCGCAGCGCATATGGCGGATAGCATGACCCAATGTATGCCTTACCTTGCACTTCCCTAGTCGCAATCAGAGCCGCAATAGGATTTGGGGTTGCGAATCCAAAGCGAGGAGCCATTTTCGTTAGCGAACAAAATCTTCGAACTAGTGAAGTCGCCACTCCACTCCTTCGATACAACGGCAGAACAGCCATAGATTCAATCCAGGCAATCCTGCCTTGAGACGACGGTATTTCCTTCCCAAAAAGATAACCAATACCAGACCGGTCGTCTCCGGCCACAAGAAGATAATCCGTCTCTAATAAGCGTTCTGTGATTGATTTCGGCCCCATTCGATAAGGCCTACCGTCTGGCCTAAACCCAAAGCTTTCATTGAAAATACTGGAAACGAGCTTGACCAGTGATTCGTTGTCAGTCGCAGCATGTGCGGCATAACAAGTTACAGGCGGAACAAATATTTCTTGCTGTGAGCTCACTGCAAGGGGGGATGAGGTATCTGCTTCGCTAAGAGAAAGCGTGAGATGGTCAATTCGAGGTTGAGTAGGGATGCCAGAAAACAAATCCATGAGACCTCGCCAAAAATAAGGGAAGTCAATGATTAATCTTATAGTCCAGTAGGGAATGTCGGTCAACCAGCATTTTACCAGGCAAGTAGCTCAGACTCTTATTGACCATGTGGGTAAAAGCGAGACCGTCACGCGCTTTTAAACCGCGTCACCTTCGCAAAAACGATTGCGGCCAAGGGCAGGGCTAATCCTAACAACAATTGCACAATGAGCAGTGAACCGAGGTGGCTATAGTCGGCGGGTATTTGGATCGCGCCGGTGGCGACATCCTTCACCTCTCGCGTCACCACATAGGCATCGTTCAAGTACTTGGTCCCGAGCTGGCTCAAGGACAGCGCCAGGTTCGTGAACGAAGCCATAACGGCAAAGAAGGTAGCTTTCAAATTCGCCGGCGCTGAGTTGGCAATCCAGGCCAGCATCGGAATCATGGAAATCTGCCCGAGCGGCGATTCCAACGCCGTATCGATCAAAGCAATGAAGCGCGCATCGACGAATCCGCCCGTCATCCGCGCGGTCCATTCGTGCAAACCGTAATACATGCTCACCACCGGCAGCGTGAGCACCGTCCCGATCACCGTCAGAAACCCCACCACATAGGCGATAGATCGCTCGGCCATGAACCGCCGAAAGATAAACATGCCGGCCAGCGTCAACGTACTCCCGATCAGCGAGAGGATCGACAAAAACTGCTGATCGAACTTCAGATCATCGATCATCCACCACGTCGCCCCAGGCCCGGTTCCCGGAATCGCGCGGAAGATGAAGACGACCATCGCGGTCCCGACCAGCGTGTATCGCTTATCCGGCTCCAGCTCACGCACCAGCTTCGCCATCAGGAACAAGACAATGGCCATAGAGCCGGCAAACACGATTTCTTCACTGTAGGGGAATCCGCCCAATCCGACCGTGACGGTAAAGAGTGCAAAGACCAGACTCCCCCCGAGAATCCACCAATTGGGCGTCGTCGCCTCACTCCCGTCACCCCGGACATTCACCATCTCTGTAGCCTGCGCAGGCGAGAAGCCTTCCTGAACCAGCGCGGCCTTATGCCGTCGCTGCAGCACCCAGGCGACGCCGACGCCGAGCACTGACACGAAGGGAATCGCCAACGCCATCAGATACACTTGCTTGTACAGTCGAACCAGCTCCGCCTGCGGCAACCCCTCCGTCCCGCTGAATACATAGACATTGATCATCGCCACCACAATGCCCCCGCCCACAATGGCCACCCGCCCGAGCGTCTGCATCGTCGTGTGCATGAGCTTGCGCGTCGGCTCGTCAAACAGCTGGCCCTTCTCATCGACGCGCGGCACTGCCTCGACCGTCATCGCATCCGCCACTGCATCCTGGATGACATATCCGATGGGCGAAAGAAGCGCACTGATCACAAACCAGACTTCCGCCGGGAGCATCGCCGTCATCGCCTCACGATTGCCGATCAGCGCGGCCATGATCCCGAGACTGACAGCCAGCAAGCCCGCCCCGAGACCGACGAGCCAGCTCTTCCAGCGCCACAAGAGATCCACCGTATGCCCGATGGGCATCTTGAGTGCCCAGGGAATGCCGGCCCAGAATCCGAGCGCAGCGAGAAACGACGCCGACAGCCCTAAGTAGTCTTTGACAAAGAACGTGCCGACGATCCCCGTCAGACCGGAGATCCCGTACGCCATATAGACCATGAGCGGCGGAAGATAGGACAGCCGCATCTCACGACCCAGGGAAAGAATGTTGCGATCAATCCACTCGTAGATGCCGGTCAATTTCATGAGCTCCCTTCACAGTAGCGTCGTCTCCTGTTTCGTCCGATCGGCAGCGCGCCACAAATACCAGGCCGCCGCTGTTCGATACGGCTTCCATCTCTCGCCATACCGCAAGACTTCTTTCGGCGCCGGCATCCTGCGTCGGCGATAGGCGACGCGAAACCCGTTGCGCACACCAAAGTCGTCGACCGGCAAGACATCCGGCCGGCCCAGCTGGAAGATCAGCAGCATCTCGACCGTCCAGCGTCCGACCCCTCGCACCTCGACAAGCCGTTCGACAATCGCCTCATCGTCGAGCGTCTTGATCTCACGGCCGGTCGGGACCGTCCCATCGAGTGTCCTGGCCGCCAGATCGCGCAGTGCCAGAACCTTTGCGCCTGAAAATCCCGCGCCGCGAATGGCATCGGCATGGGCCGTGAGCAGTTCGGCTGGCCGGGGAAACCGCCGGCCGGGAAAGAGTGCGATGAACCGCTTCAGAATGCTTTCGGCCGCCTTTTCATGAAGCTGTTGAAACGCAATCGCCCGGGCCAGGGACTCAAAGGGAGTACGCCGTACTCTCGGAATCAGAGCAAACGGCCCCACCTCGCGAATCAACCGGCGCATCACCGGATCCACGCTGGAGAGATGCCGGATGGCTGAGGCTGATCCCTGCATAGGCAATGAGCCCTCGTCGCCTGGGACGGCTAACTAGTGCGGCGCGATCGCTTCCGCCTCGATCTCGACCAACATATCCGGATCGATCAACCGCTTCACTTCCACCATTGTCGTCGCGGGCCGGATATTCCCGAAGACTTCTCCGTGCGCCCGGCCGACCTCCTGCCACTGATCGATATTGGCCATATAAATTCTGGTCCGCACGACATCGGCGAGCGACACCCCGGCTTGGCGCAACGCCGCCTCGATGGTCTTGAACGTCTGAATCGTCTGCGCATAGGGATCACCCTTGCCCACCAGGCCGCCGGGCGTCATCGCCGTCGTTCCCGACACCTGCACATGGGCACCGACACGCACGGCGCGTGAATACCCGATCGTGGCTTCCCAGGGACCGCCGGTGGAAACATTCTGCCGTGCCATGCTCACTCCTTTGTCAGATCGTCGTTAGGTTAGGGGAATGCGGTTCTTGTTCTGTGCGAGCCACGCCTCAAACGTCAGCAGCGCGGGATTCAGACTCCGCGCCACGGCGGGATTCCGTGGTCCACAAAACGCCTCGTTAAAATCGTGCTTGAACTGAAACATGTTGCCGAGATCATCGGCGCCGGGAAACCCGAACGCCCGATACTGCTCGGGCGTCACCACGTTGTACCGCACCGGCTGACCCAACGTCTTGGTCATAGCCGCAGCCATCTCGGCTCCGGTCAAGTGCTCACCGGCGATGGCCACGGTCTTCCCGATATATTCATGGCCTTTCTTGAAAATCCCGAATGCGCACTTGCCGATGTCTTCTGCAGCGATCCCGGGCAACTTTTTATCGCCCATTGGAAGCGTAAAGGCCAGCGTGCCATCCGGTCCCTTCTTAGGACCCATCCCGAACGAAATCATATTGTCCCAGTAGAACGACGTGAGGAGAAACGTGGTCGGCACGCCGAGCTTCGTAAACTCCTGATCGGCTTCCCCCTTCGCATCGAAATGCGGAACCTTATACTTGCCCATCAGCGTGGGCATGCGATTGTCCGTCAGCGGCACCCACTTGCGTGTATCCTCCAGCGTCGACCAGACGGCATGTTGCACGCCCGCCTTCTTGGCCGCCGTCGCCTGCGCCTTGACCTGGGCATACTCTTTTTCCGGCGAGAAGTGCTCCCAGAAATTCGTCAGGCAGAACACGCCATAAGCGCCGGCAAAGGCGCGTGCCAGGCTGTCTGAATCGTCGAGATTCGCCGCCACCACGTCGGCCCCGAGCTTCGCCAAGGCCTTGGCCTTTTCCGAATTCACATCGCGCGTGATGGCACGAGCCACGAATCCGCTGCCCGGATCGTTCACGATCGCTCTCACCAACCCGCCACCCTGTGCACCAGTCGCACCAACCACTGCAATAATTTTCTTATCCGCCATACATGCCTCCTTCTGTCACATGACAATGCCGCCGCCGGCTTGAATCGTCTGCCCCGTTACCCACCGGGCCTGCTCACTGACAAGAAATGCGACGACCTCGGCAATATCCTCAGGTGTACCCAATCGCTTGAACGGCGATAGCTGTATCCCCATCTGCCGATAGGGTTCGGTCAAAATCCCCGTGTCCGTGAAACCAGGCGCCACCGTATTCACCGTGATCCCGCGCGGGGCCAGTTCCTGCGCGATTCCCTGCGTGAATTGTTCGAGCGCGCCCCGGCTTCCGAGATAGGCTGTGGCTCCGTAGTAGTGCAGCTTCGTCCCCGCACTGGAAATATTCACGATACGCCCCTGGTCGCGCATGACTCTGGCCGCTTCCTGCATCGCAAAGTAGGGGCCCTTCGCATGCAAGGCCATGAGCGCATCAAGGTCCGCTTCCGTTGTATCGAGCAGGGATTTCGGCACGAACTTCCCGGCATTGTTGACGAGGATATCCACCCGGCTGAACTGCGCCATCGTGTCCGTAACCAACCGGCGCGCCTCGGCCACCACGCTCATGTCGGCTTGCACTGCGACCGCTTTCCCGCCCTTGCCCTGAATGCCCGCGACCACCGCGCACGCCTTGCTCTCGCTCCGGAGATAGTTCACCACGACGAGCGCCCCGTCCGCCGCAAGCCGCTCTGCGATGGCCCGACCGATTCCGCTCGATGCGCCGGTGACGATTGCCACCTTTCCATTCAGGGAAGTCATCGACAGGTTCTCTTACACCGGCAGGGACGGAAGGGAACGGCCCCACTGTCCTGAAAAGGTAATCTCAGCCGTCGGCTTCCGTTCTCTCGGCTTCAACTCCCGCTGTTGCAGATAGTCTGGCAGGACGCTCAGCTCGCCGGGGTAGCCCACCGCAATCATGGCGACCGGCTCGTAGCCGGACGGAATCTTGAGTTCGGCCCGCGCCCGCTCAACGTCGAAACCCGCCATGGGATGCGCGACGAGCCCGAGCGCCGTCGCTTGCAACAGAAGATTCTCCGACGCCAGCCCGACATCGTGGAAAGCATGGCGATTGGGGCGTCCATCCTCTTCAAAAGCCATCCGCGCCACGGACAGCATCAGCACGGGAGCGCGATAGGCCCACTTGCGATTGCCCTCCATCAGACAGCCCAGAAGCCGATCATAGTCCGCCAACTCCTCTTTGGTTGCCACGATGAATCGCCAGGGCTGTTCATTGCTGGATGACGGCGCCCAGCGGGCCGCTTCAAAAAGCGCGTGAAGCTGATCCCGCCCCACCGCCTGTTCAGAAAATGCGCGCGGGCTCCATCGCCGTTTCAGCAGGTCGTGGAGAGGAAGCCGCGTCTCAACCGGTTTATCCATCTCGTTATCCTTTGTGAGGCTCCGCCTTCCGGTCCATTTCAGGCGACCATCCGCCGCCTAGCGCCTTATACAATTGCACGACCGACACGACGTGCAACCGGCGCGTTCCGGTCAAGGCCAGCTCGGCCTCGAACAGATTTCTTCGGGATACCAACACATCGAGGTAGTTGGCCAGGCCGCCTTTATAGCGCAGCTCCGCCAGCTTCAGCGCCGACTGCAACGCCGCCACCTGCTGCATCTGCGCCTCGCTCTGCACCCGTGTCGTACGCACCGCGACGAGAGAATCCTCGACTTCGCGAAACGCCGTGAGCACCGTCTTCTCGTACTGGGCCAGCGCTTGCCGTGCCTGAGCCTCGATCGCTTCCTGCTGAAATCCGAGCACCGGCCCACTCAACAGCGGCGCCGCAAACCCCATCCCTCCGACCCCGAAGGAGGCCGGATCGGTAAACAACTTCGAGAGTTGGGGACTCGCGGCACCCAGCAGCCCCGTCAGAGAGATCTTCGGAAATCGTTCGGCCTTCGCCGCGCCGATACGGGCGGTGGCCGCCGCCAATTGCTGCTCCGCGTCAAGCAGATCTGGTCGCCGCTGCAGCAGATCGGAGGGAAGTCCGGCAGGCACCGCCGGCGGCACCATCTGATCATTCAACAAACGGCCGCGAGGAATCGCAAACGGTTTACGGCCAAGCAGCACGCTCAATTGATTTTCCGCCTGGACCATCTGCCGTTCGAGTTCCGCCGCCCGCGCCGCCGCGTTGGCCCGCTCCGCTTCGAATTGATCCGTGTCCAATCGGGACGTCATCCCTTGCTTGAGCCGGGCCTGGGCGATGCGCACCGATTCTTCCCATGAATGCAGGGTCCGCTTCGCAGTATCGAGCTGATCGTCGAACTGCAGCAGATTGAAGTAGCTCTCGGCCACCCCGCTCACCAGCTGCAAGACCACCGCGCGCCGGTTCTCTTCTTTGGAAAGGAGATCCGCGCGGGCCGCTTCGTTGGATCGACGGATACGCCCCCAGATATCGAGCTCCCAGGAGAGATTGCCTTGGAGATAGTAGTTGAACGGGTTGGCGAAGCCGGGGAACAAAAAGATCGTCTTGCGGCCGAGGTTCGGCGCATTGCCTGACGCGGTGATCCCCGGCAGAAAATCGGACCGGGCAATGAGCGCGCGAGCCTGGAACTCTTCGACGGTAGCCACAGCTTTTTGCAGGTCTTTATTTTCAGCCAGCGCCATCTTGATCAGTCCCTGCAGCTGGTCGTCCTTCAACAGTTCCCACCAGGGTAGGTTCGCCAACGACGGCGCATCGGCCGGAGTTTCCGCCATCCGGAAGGTATCGCCGGCATCCGTCTTGGGCCGCTCATAATCCGGCCCGACCGCGCACGACGCGAACAGCAACGAGAGGCCAAGAGCCAGTGGCTTACGCATGATAGGACTCATCCTCCGATGAAGGAGACACGGGTGGTGATTCCAGCGCCGCTTCTTGGGATGCCCGGCGCTGGGTCAACCGGCGGGTCACCACGTAAAACAGCGGCACGAAAAAGATCGCCAGGAACGTCGCCGCGAGCATGCCGCCCATGACGCCCGTGCCGATCGACTGGCGGCTCGACGCACCGGCGCCTCTCGCCACGACCAGGGGAATCATTCCGAAGATAAACGCCATCGAGGTCATGATGATCGGACGGAACCTGAGCTTCGCCGCTTCCATGGCCGCCTCGATCAACGGACGGCCCGCTTCATAGCGCGTGTTGGCAAACTCGACGATCAGGATCGCGTTTTTGGCCGAGAGCCCGATCAAGGTCACCAGCCCGATCTGGAAATAAATGTCGTTTTCAAACCCGCGCAGAAAGACAGCGGTGAGCGCGCCGAAGATGGCGAACGGCACGGCCAGAATCACGGCAAAGGGAACGACCCAGCTCTCGAACTGCGCGGCCAAGACCAGAAATACCATCAGCAGTCCGACCGCGAAGACCACGCCGGACTGCCCCCCCACTCGTCGCTCCTGAAACGAAATATTGCTGTAGTCGATCGAGTAGCCCTGCGGAACCAGGATCTCCTTGCCGACCCGATCCAGCGCTTCGAGCGCCTGGCCCGAACTGAAACCCGGAGCCGCCGCACCCAATACCAGCGCCGTATTGTAGCCGTTGAAATGATTCACCGGATCCGGCCCGCTCTGATACTCCGTCGTCACGACCGTATCGAGCGTGATCATATTCGTGCCTTGCGGTGTTTGCGCACGCACATAGATCTTCGACAAATCCTGGGGCGTGGCGCGATACTCGGCTTCGGCTTCGGTCTGCACATGATACACCCGGCCGAATTTCACAAAGTCGTTGATGTAGAAATTGCCGAAGTAGGCCTGCAACGTGTCGAAGATATCCGAGATCGGAATCCCCAGGGCCTTCGCCCGTTCCCGATTGACGTTCACATACAGCCGGGGAGAGGAGACACGGAAATTCGTCCCGACCCGGCCGATCGCCGGTTCCTTCTGCGCCCGTTCGACGAACTGCTGGGCCACCGCGGCGAACTTCTTAAAGTCCCCGCTGTTAGGATCTTGCAGCTGCGCGGAGAATCCCCCGACCGCCCCCACGCCGCGAATGGCCGGCGCATTGAAGGCCAGGATCAGCGCTTCGGGAATTTTTGCGAACTCGGCGTAGGCCGCACCCACCAGCGCCTTCGCATGATTCTGCGGCTCGGGGCGCTCGTCCCAGAGCACGAGCGGCACAAACATCGTCGCCGCATTCGGCCCGCGCGTGCCGAACACAAAGTTCTGGCCGGACAAGGCATCGGTTGAGTGGACCGCCGGATTCGCTTGGAAATAGCGCTCGATCCGTTCGAGCACCGCATCGGTCCGCTGCTTCGACGCGCCGTCCGGCAACTGCGCCACCACAATGAAATAGCCCTGATCCTCTTCCGGAAGAAAGCTTTTGGGCAACGCCTTGAACAGCCCCGTCGAGACGACCAGCAATACGCCGAAGAGCAGCATGACGAGGACCGGTCTCGCCAGGAACGAGCCCACAATCCTGGAAAATCCCCGCTGCGTACGCCCGAAGTTGCGATCGAAGAAAGCCCAGAAGCCGCCGCGCGCTTCATGCTGCGGGAGGAGCACCATGGCGCATAACGCCGGGCTCAGCGTCAGCGCGACAAATCCTGACACGGTCACGGAGATGGCGATCGTCGCGGCGAACTGTTTATAGAGCGCGCCGGTAATTCCGCCGACAAAACCGACCGGCACAAAGACCGACACCAGCACCAGCACGATCGCAATGATCGGGGAGGTGACTTCGCTCATCGCCCGCTTAGCAGCCACCTTCGCCGAGACACGGTCTTCGCGCATGTGGCGCTCGACGTTCTCGACCACGACGATCGCATCGTCCACCACGATTCCGATGGCCAGTACCATCCCGAAGAGCGTGATGGTATTGATGGAAAAGCCCAACGCATAGAGCCCGATAAAGGTGCCGATCAGTGACACCGGCACGGCGACGGTCGGAATGATCGTGGCGCGCCAGCTCTGGAGAAACACATAGACCACGAGCACGACCAGCACCATGGCCTCCGCCAGCGTCTTGACCACTTCCTTGATCGACACCTCGATAAACCGCGTCGTGTCATAGGGAATGTCGTAGGACACGCCGGGCGGGAAATTCTTGGTCAGCTCGTCCATCTTCGCGCGCGCGCTACGGATCGTGTCCAGGGCGTTGGCCCCCGGCGAAAGAAAGGTCAGAATAAAGGTCGTGGGTGTGCTGTTCCAGCGGCCCTCCAGCGAATACGATTGCGCGCCCAGCTCGATGCGGGCGACGTCTTTGAGCCGCACCGTCGAGCCGTCCTGCAGGGCGCGCACGATGAGTTCCTCGAAATCCTTCACATCGGTCAGCCGGCCTTTGGAAATGATCGGGATCGTCAGCTCCGTGCCTTTCGGCGCCGGTTCCCGCCCAATGGTCCCGGCGGGGTAATCGCGACTCTGTTCGCGGATGATCGCGGCGATGTCGCTCGGAATCAGGCCCAGCTTCGCCATCTGCGGCGGATTGAGAATGACCCGCATGCTGTAATTCTGCTGGCCGAACACCAACGCGTCGCCCACGCCCCTGACCCGCTTCAGATCGTCGACCACACGCAACGTCGCATAATTCGAGAGAAACACCGCATCGTGGCGGGGGTCGGTGGACTTCAGCACGATGACCGCCACCAGGTCGGGAGACATTTTCTTGACGGACACGCCCTGCCGGATCACTTCCGTCGGCAGCTGCGGTTCCGCCAGCTTTTCCCGGTTCTGGGTTTGCACCTGGGCGATGTCGGGATCCGTCCCGATCTCAAAGGTCAGCTTGATAGTCACATGACCGTCATTGCTGCTGGTCGACTCGAAATAGAGCAGATTGTCGATGCCGGGAAGAGTGACCTCAATCGGACGGGCGACGGCTTCGGCGGCCACCTCCGCGCTGGCGCCAGGATAGTCGGCATCGATCTGGACAACCGGCGGCGTGATTTCAGGAAACTGCGCAACCGGCAGAAACTGCAGGGCGAGCAGGCCCATGACGACAATGACGATGGAGACCACCGACGCAAGGATCGGCCGGTCGATAAAGACGTGCGATGTCACGATTTATCCTTGTTTGGGAGTGGAGGGAACAGGATCCGCCACCGGCACCGCCGTCGACTTCCACGGAACTGCCTTTACGGGCGCGCCGGGTCCGATCGTCATCAGGCCGTTGACCACGACACGGTCTCCGGCCTTCAACCCGCCATCGATCATCCATTGATCGCCTTTCCACGTGGAGGCGACAACGTCGCGAATCTGCACCTTTTCCTCGGGACCCACCACATAGACGAAGGGCCCTTGCGGACCTTGCAGCACGGCTCGTTGCGGGATCAGGATGGCATCCGTCTTCGTGTCTCCCGTAAAGCGGACCTTCACGAACTGGCCCGGCAGCAAGGTGCGGTCCGGATTAGGAAATGTGATCCGGGTCTGGCGGGAACCGGTCTCGCTTCGCAACCCTGGCTCGAGCAGATCCAACACGCCCTCATGGGGATAGGCCGTGTCATCCATCATCGTAAGGCGGCCCCGCAGTTGATACACGCCCGGATGGTGAATCTTCTTGGACTCGATGTCGCGCCGCCGCTTCAAGATGAAATTCTCCGGCACATTCACCACCACGAACATCGGATCGACGCGATGGACCACCGTCAACAAATCGGTTTGCGCCGACACCAGCCGTCCTTCGTAGTAGCGGCTCCGTTCGATCAGTCCGCTGATGGGCGCCGTAATGAGCGTGTTGTCCAAATCGAACTGCGACTTGATGAGATCCGCCTTGGCGCCTTGAAGGGCGGCTTTCGCCGAGAGCTCCTGCGCCACGGCATCGTCGACATCTTTCTGGCTGACGGCTTGTTCGGCAAGCAGCGGTTTCACCCGCTCCAGATCCTGTTTCGCCTGCACCAGCTTGGCCTCTGCCTGAGCGATCTTGGCCTTTGCACTGGCGGCCGCCGCCTGGAACGGCACCGGATCGATCTGATACAGCCGGCTCCCTTTTTTGACGTCCCGACCTTCAGGGTAGAGCACCGCTTTGAGCAAGCCGGTAACCTGAGAGCGGATCTCGACCGGGCGGGAAGCTTCCGCCTGGCCGATGAATTCCGGTTCATCGGGAATGGTTTGTGTCATCACGGTGATGACCTCGACCTGGGCCACCGGCGGCGCCGGCGCTGAACCGGCGTCCTGCTTGCAGCCGGAAACCATGATCCACGATGAGATAACCGCCAGGACGATGAATCGGACAAATATGGGTGATGGAGCAGAAACATTCATATTGAAGGTCCCCTACCTACAGAGTCGCTGGGAGTCAGTCTACCCGTTCCCTCTCCTGTTTCTCTACCACCTCAATGCCGTAGGCCGGCATGCGATCTTTACGATTGCGGAAGCCCTTAGACTCACCTATTCTTGGCCCTCAGGCAATCGGCCCGCTTTACCAAGACCGTGCGAGGAGTAGGTGCGCTCCTAAGATGAAAAAAGCCTTTGAGTATGCGCTTGTGCGCTTTGCCGACCTGCTCTTTCATGTTCTGCCACGCTCCTGGGCCATTGGATTAGGCGAACAGCTCAGTGTCGGCGTTTCACATGTCATCACGAAGCGGCGCGACCTCGTGCTGCGCAATCTGGCTCTGGCCTTCCCGGAAAAATCTGACCGTGAACGTGCACAGATTGCTCGGGCAGTCTGGCGCAACCTCGGCAGGCTCGCCGTCGAATTTTCCCGCGTGTCCAACTTTACCGACGGTTCCATCGACCGTTTGGTCGAGGTCGAGGGACGGGAGTACGTCGATGCCGCCATCAAGGAAGGCAAGGGCATCGTCGGCCTGACCGCCCATTTCACGAACTGGGAACTCACCGGCGCACTGGTGCAGCGCGTCTTCGGAAACATGACGGTCATCGCCCGCCCGGTCCACAACGCTTCGGTCGATCGTTGGGTCTATGAAAAGCGCACCGCCAGCGGGTTGAATATCATCCTCCCGAAAGACGCCGTGAAGGCCTCACTTAAATGTCTCAAGAACAAGGGCATCATCGGCATATTGATCGACCAGAGCTTGTCGAGCGGCGGCGTCTTCGTCGACTTCTTCGGCCGCCCTGCCTCCTCGACGACGCTGCCGGCACTGTTGCACATCCGCACCGGCGCGCCAGTCATGTTTGCCTATCTCGTCCGAAACGGGGAGCGCTTTCGCCTCGTGTTTGAGCCCGTGGTCTTTCCACCGGTCGAAGATCCCGCTGCACGGATCCAGATCTACACGCAGGTCATGACCACGCAATTCGAACAAGTGATCCGTCGCTATCCAGAAAGCTGGCTCTGGCTGCACAATCGCTGGAAACGACAACCCGAATAGAAGACGGCCCGACGGCATCAGAGCGCCTTGTGCGACCCATCGCAGAACGGCGGCTTCTTCGTGTGCTTACACTGGCACAACGCCACCTGCTTCTTCTCAGTCGTCGTAAACTCCAGCGGCGTGAATTCGGTGCCCTTGTGCGACCCGTCGCAAAACGGTTGGTTCGTCGAGCGCCCGCACTGGCACCAATAATACGTGCCCGGTTCCAACGACAAGACCGCCGGTTGCTTCGCAGCGATGACTGGCTCTTCCATGCGCTCACCCTCCTCGTGAAATTATAAATAGAGCGGCTTGATCGGGGACACAACCGCTCCCGGATCGTTCTTCCACACAGACTCATCCACGTCGACATACACTTCGACTTCGTTTCCATCGGGATCGCGCAGATACAAACTCTGGCTGACCGTGTGATCGCTCATGCCGTCGATCGTCACGCCGGCTTCTTCCAGTTCCTGCTTCGCCACGCGCAACTCATCCAGGCTATCTCCCACCTTGATACCGATGTGATAGAGACCTCGACGCCGGCCTGTGGCAGGACCGGGCGCATCGCCCACCTGAATCAACAGCAGCTCATGATGGGTTCGCCCGGAAGACAGTGCTGCGGCAGCACCGTTAAAAATCCTCCCGACCTCCTTGAAACCCAACAGGTCGCGATAGAAAGCGAGCGACCGCTGCAAATCCTTCACGTAGAACACGACATGGCCAAGATAGTGCGCTTTCATTCCTGCACCCCACAGACAGGAGATACGATTTGTACATTCTGCTTCTGTTAATGACCTACCCGGTCGGCTCACTATCGAGCTGATGGGCCTTCCTCCCGCCGCGGGCAAGCGGATGTTCAGGAAGCTGACCGCCGATCATGAGCTTCGCCAAATCCACCGCGCGTACAACGAGTTCTTGCGCCCCTTTCCGAAGTGCCTGGCTGCTCTGTACCTCTTTGACATTCCGTTCCATGTCCTCGGCACTCCAGCCCCTCGAATGCGCGATAAACGGAAACTGCGGGAACTGGCAGCCGACTTCGGCAAAAAACGTCATGAGCTGTCCGGCTACGCCTTGGACATTATCTTGGCCGCCCATGATGATGAATGCCGCCACTTTGTTTTTGAGCAGGTGTTTATTCGCGATAGTTTCCTGATTCTGGATACAGTTCATCCGCTCGACCATCTTGTAGTAGAGGCTACTGGCGTTGCCCCAGCGGATTGGGGTTGAAATGAGAATGACATCGGCCCAATGCACGATCGCTTCGTACACACGATCGAGCTGGTCCGTCGGATCCATCTGCGTGATCGAGCAGGGCCAGGTACAGGCCTGGGCCGATTTGGAATAGAATCCTTCACAGGAACGAAAGTTCAATTCGCTGAGCTTGATACATTGCGTCTCCAGCGTTAGCGCATTCCGAGCATGGTCCAGCGCGACCTCTAACATCGCATCGGATGTGCTGTACCGTGGATGCTCCGTTGTCATGGCCGTCGTCGAGATCCCCACGACACGGATCGGGCCGGCCTGGCGCACCACCGGGCGTGCGAGCGGATGAGGCTCGTGCTTCTGCTTCTTTCGTTTCGTCGCCGACGACACATCGATGAAGAGCCGGCCGTTCTCCACTTTAGTCGCATAGGCCGGAACCTGATCCTGTTCGTAGCCCGGTTCTCCCTGACCGTTCTGGCGATGAAATTTCCAGTAGTGCCAGGGACAGACGACATAGTCGCCGTCGAGGGTGCCTTCACCCAACGGACCACCGACATGATTGCAAATTCCTGAGATGGCCGAAAACGCGCCGTCTTTATACGTCAGTGCGATGTTCGTCTTCCCGCAAGAGACGCCTTGTAACGGCCTCTTCCTCAGCTCTTCGACGCTGCCAATATCTGTCCATTGTGTGTCCGGCATAACAGGCTCCCTCGTGGTGAGGTCTCATGAGTGACTGTGCCCTAACGGATATGACCTCATAGATCCGTCAGCCGCTGTTGTAAATTGGCTGTGCTCATGACCTCTTCTCTTTGTTCGATTTGCCGGTGAATGTAATCCCGGCCTTCTGTACTTCCTGATAGGGGAGGAGCCACACGAGCGATTCGTCGCTCAGGTCGCCGACTTGAAAGCGGTTTCCCCAGGGATCGCGAAAATCGCACCGCAAGTCGGACGCTGGCTTCAGTTTGTACTTGTTGAGCAGCTTCTTCCGCACGTCCTTGATCTGTTGCTCGTCCCGAACCATGAGGCCGAAATGCTTCATGCGATCCGGCTGCAACGTGTCCACTTCGAAGATCGCCATGAACTGATGTTCGCCCAGCTTGCACCAGGCCGCGCCTTCACCGCCTCGGAGCATCTTCAGACCGAATACATCCGAATAAAACTTCACCGCCTTCTTCACATCGGTCACTTCAATCACGATGTGGTTGCATCCATAGACTTGTACCGCCATCACACACCTGCCTTTCGTTCAGCGCGGTCCGCCGGCAGCCGCTTCAAAGCCAACACAAAGGTGTCCACCGGTTGTGCTCCCGAGATTGCATAGGTTCCATCGAGGATGAAATAGGGGACGCCGCGAATGCCGAGCTTGTGGCCAGTCGCTTCTTCCGCCTTCACCTCTGCTATACCTTCATCGCTCTGGAGAAACCGTTCCACGATTTCTCTGTGTAATCCGGCTTGCGTGGCAAGTTGGACAAGCGTGGCGATCGATCCGATATCCGCTCCGTCCTCGAAGTAACCACGGAACAGCGAATCGACAACCGCGTCCTGGCATCCTTCCCGTTCGGCAAACCAAATCAGTCGATGCGCCAGGAAGGTATTCGGGGTCCGCGCGATCTTTTCAAACGCAAACAGAATTCGCTCCGACGCTCCGGCCGCCAGCACATGTTCTTCCATCTGCCGGAATGCATCCAAGCTTCCGAACTTGGCTTCGAGATAGGCCGTTCGATCCATCCCGTCCTTCGGCATCGTCGGATTCAACTGGAACGGTCGCCAGGCTATTCGTGCGTCTCCGCCGAACTCCGTTAGCGCTCGTTCCAGTCGCCGTTTCCCGACATAGCACCAGGGACAGACGACGTCGGAGTAGATGTCGATGTGCATCATGCATTCCTTTACTACTCTATCCCGCAGGATGCTCAAAAAGGCCGTTCAGCAAGGCCGCAGCCGACGGAAGCACCGGAGGCGTAGCCCCTGGCTACGTTGAGGATGCTTTCGAGGCGAGAACGACGCTGGCGGGATTTTTCAGCGTCCTGCCAAATGTCCCATCTTGCCGGCCTGATAGTCCCGCGCAGCCTGAACCAGTTCCTCTCGCGTATTCATGACGAACGGACCATAGCGGGCGATCGGTTCATCGATTGGTGTGCCGCTCATGACCAGCAGCCGGCTGTCCGCCCTCGCATCGATCGTGATTTGCGAGCCGTTCCGCTCACAGACGATGAGTTCGGCTTCACCGGCTTCGCGGGACCCATTCACCGAGGCACGGCCCTGCAACACAAAGATCGAGATGTTGTCCCCATCAGGCACCGTCAACGATGCACGACCTCCCGCTTTCACCTGCACGTCATACAATTGAATCGCCGTGAACGTGCGCGCCGGGCCTTTCTGTCCGAGAAACGATCCGGCGATTACTCGCAACGTCCCGCGACCATCCAGATCAACGACCGGAATATCCGCGTTCAGAATCGTCTGGTAGCCCGGCGCCGACATTTTCGACGCGCGCGGCAGATTCACCCACAACTGAATGGCATGGAGCGTGCCGCCCTTCTTCGCAAAGGCCTTCTCGTGAAACTCCTCATGGACGATGCCGGATGCCGCCGTCATCCATTGCACATCGCCGGGACCAATGACGCCGCCGCTGCCGGTCGAGTCACGATGCGCCAGCACACCTTCATACACAATCGTCACCGTTTCAAATCCCCGATGCGGATGTTCTCCCACGCCGCGCGGATAGTCCGTGGGCGGGAAGTACTGCGGCCCCGCATAGTCGAGCATGAGAAACGGATCGACCGCTCGATCGAGGTCGTTGCTCGGAAATACATTCCTCACAGGAAATCCATCGCCGACCATGTGCGCAGATCCGGGCTGATAGACACCGAGTACAGATTTTGTGGTTGTCGTGTCTGTGGCCATGATGCCCTCCTTTTCTTACGCCATCCCTCGCAACGCGTCGGTAAGCGTCACCCTGCCCCGAATAAGCTGTTCAGGACGTTCATACCCAATCGCACCCTTGGCGAATGATGCGTACATCTCTTCGAATAAGGTGGCCGCTTCCGTAGAGAAGCCGAACGACGTGAACGTCGGCACCACCGCACTGAGCGGCGCATGTTGCGTCGACACCGGCTTGCCGAGAATCAGGCCCAAGGCCGCAGCGGCCTCCTCAGGACTGTACTCCTCCGGCCCCGCGAGCTCGACAACCTGTTTGCCCTGGCCGCCCGCGATCAAACGTTCAGCCCCCACACGACCGATATCCCTGGTTGAGATCATAGGAACCTTGGCTGTCGGCGCAATGAATGTCGGCAATACACCCTGACCCTTCGCCATACCGATTCCCGGCGCCCAGTTCTCCATGAAAGAGCAGGGACGCAAGACCGTCATGTTCTTGGCGACAACCCCCAATACCTGTTCCCCATAACGAACGGCCCGGATCGGCCCCGTGCCTTCCGCAATATGGCCGCCGACAGATGACAGAAATACGACATGCGACACCCCGCTGGCTTTCACCGCTTCTGCGGCCTGATCCATGCGTTGCCGTTGTTCAGCCAGCCAAGCCGTCGCGCCGTAGTTCGGCGGAACCAGCAGATAGACGCCGGTCGCACCTGTCAGGGCTTTGGTCATCGCGGGGACATCCTCCAGCGACGCAACGGCGACGTCTGCGCCCTTCGCTTTCCACGCGGCTCCTTTGTCCGCTGAACGCACGACGACCCGCACCGGCTGCTTGCGCGCCAGTAAGGTCTCCGCGACTACCGCTCCCGTATGTCCTGTAGCACCCAGTACGACAAACATTGTGCTCTCCTTTCGCGTTTGTGTCAGAACCGCTCCGCCAGCTTCCCGTCAACCGACCATTTCCCACCGCCGGTGACCAGTAACGCCGCCGCAATGCCGATCACTAAGAGATGATACTCGTATCCTTCACCCTGTTGCTGCCCGAACCAGTTCATAAAAAACCCGTGGGGAAGATGGGCCATCGTGACAGCACCGAGCATGATCACGATGAGAGACCCGGCGCTGAACCTCGTCAGGAATCCACTTACCAGACCGAGACTGCCGAAGAACTCTCCGATAATGACCAAGAGGGCGATGATCCAGGGCAAACCCAGCTTCTGGGTAAAGAACCCCATGGTGCCGTCGAACCCGAATCCGCCATACCAGCCGAGCAGCTTCTGCGCCCCGTGCGGGAACATCACCAACCCCAGCGTGAGCCGCAAGATCGCTCCGGTCCATCCGTCATCCGTTTGAAAGAACGCTTTCATAAAGCACCCCCATGGTGAGTTCGCTGCCCTATCGCCCCTGAAAGATAGTTCTAACTAGAACTAAAGTCAAGTCGCAAAATTACCCCTGCCGTTAAGGCCCATTACTCACACTAAATCGAATGCTTATGATCGATGGAAATGGCTCTGCATGCGCCGTGAGCCGTGGGGAATCGAGGGCGACAATCTACTTCCGGTCTTTGATGGCCCGTTCGACCTCGCGTCCGGCTTCGCGCGTCTTGATGGTTTCTCGCCGGTCGTAGAGCTTCTTCCCTTTTGCCAATCCAAGTTCCAGCTTCGCACGACCTCGGTCGTTGAAGTACAGGCGGAGAGGGATGAGCGTCAGCCCTTTCTGTTGCGTCTTGCCGAGCAGCTTGTTGATCTCTTTCTTGTGCAGGAGCAGCTTCCGCACCCGCATCGGATCGTGATTCATCATATTGCCATGACTATAGGGGCTGATATGGCAATGGTGCAGAAAGACCTCTCCGTCGCGCACCGACGCATAGCTGTCCAGCAGATTCACGCGTCCGTCCCGAAGAGACTTGACCTCGGTGCCTAACAGCACAATCCCGACTTCGAACTTCTCTTCGATGAAATAGTCGTGATACGCCTTCCGGTTCGTGACGACGGCTTTGTACTGATCCTCTTTTTCTTTCGACATATCGCTCTGACTCGGTCGATGCCTTGACCCTCTTCGCGCTCCAAGCCTAAGATGGCCTATGGTGAGCTCCGGTCCTCTCGTCTCGTTCGGTACGATCCTCTCCAGTGTGGCCAAACAACTCGGTTTGGAAACGCGGCTCATCGAGGTACGCATCCAGCAACAGTGGCCGGCCCTCGTCGGAGAACCGATCGGCTCGCATACCTGGCCCGTCCAGATCCGCTTCCACAAACTCTATCTGCTCGTCGAAAATTCCGTGTGGCTCCAGCAACTGACGTTCCTTAAGCCCGCCCTCTTAGCCAAACTAAATGCCGAGGCCGGATCGGAGCTTCTGACGGACATTGTGCTGCGCGTAGGGGAGATTCCTTCGCAGCAACCGGAGCCCGCTCCGGCGGCTCCGACCCCTCAAAACACCGGTGCGTCCGACCAAGAGCTGGCCGAGTTCGCAGCCCATGCCTCTGCCATTCAGGACCCCGGTATCCGCCAGCGCTTTAGAGAGGTGATATCGAATTATCCTTCTCTGGCGATTCCGCTTCCACCGGAAGGGGATCCGTCACGCGTCCCTTGAACAGCACGCGCGTGGCCGCCGAGAGCTCGCCCGCCTTGGGCAGAGGGCCGACGCCACCTTCCTCCTCCTCATCGTGCAGTCGATAATATCCGCGAACGGACTGCTCGAACTCTTTGGCGATCGTGGCGTCGCCGGCCACATATTTCGCGAGCATCTCGGGATCGGTCCACCCGTCATCATCGAACACATACACGAGCATACGCCGGTACCGGCTGCCGGCATCGTCCGGCGTCGTGGGCCGGATCTTCATAGAGCCGAAATCGTGGGTCTGGTGCCCCACCTTTCGAAACCGGTTCAACAAGGTCTCGATCTGCTGGTCGGTGGTTCCCGGAGGCACATGCGTCGCGACAAGATGGCCACGTTGCGATCCGACGCTATAGGGAGGAATCGACCGGTCCGGGCGACTGAGATACATGCCGCCCCAAATGAGCGCGAACGACCCGACGAAGACCGCGAGCGCCAGTTTCACGACCGTATCCAACGGCTTTTTGGCCTTGGGACCGGCAGGGGGCGTTGAGAAAGGTGCCTGCTCGTGCATGAAAGACTTGTGCGGCGAGACAGGCCGCTGGGCTAGGCCTCCGGTTGATCCTCGGGGACCACCTCTACCACTTCTGCCAACCGGGCCACCCCTATGACGCGATCATCATCGCCGTCGAGGTCCAGCACCCGTACACCTTGGGTATTCCGGCCGACTTCACGAATGTCGTCGACTTTACAGCGCAGCAACTTGCCCTTCGCCGCCATCAACATGATTTCGTCGCCTTCGCGCACCTGGAGGAAGCCGACCGCCAAGCCGTTCCGCTCCGTGGTCTTGACGCTGATGATGCCTTTTCCGCCGCGACCTTGGACTCGGTAATCATTCACCGGCGTGCGCTTCCCATACCCGCCTTCCGTGACAGTCAAAATCGCCGTCGTCGAATCGGGAGTAATCGTTTCCATCCCGATCACTTCGTCGCCTGGTTCCAGCGTAATACCCTTGACGCCGTGGGCGGTCCGGCCCATCGACCGGACATCTTCTTCTTTAAAGCGGATCGTGATGCCTTGCTTCGTACCCAGCAGCATTTCGCGCGACCCGTCCGTCACATGCACCGCAATGAGTTTATCGCCTTGATCCAGCGACAGGGCAATGATGCCTCCCTGGCGCGGATTGCTGTAGGCCGACAGTTCCGTCTTCTTGATTACGCCCTGCTTCGTCGCCATGACGACAAAGCGATCGTCGCGATACTCCTTCACGGGCATCGTGGCCGTCACTTTTTCATCTTTCGACAGCGCCAGCAAATTCACCAGCGCCTTGCCTTTGGCGCCGCGGCTGGCTTCGGGAATCTCGTGCACCTTGAGCCAGAACACTTTCCCGGCATCGGTAAAGAAGAGCAGAGAGTCGTGCGTCGACGCCGTAAACAGCGTCTCGACGAAGTCTTCGTCTTTGATCCCCATCCCGATCTTGCCTTTTCCGCCCCGGCGCTGGGCGCGGTAGAGCGAGACGGCATTCCGTTTGATGTAGCCGGTATGGGAGATCGTGACGACGACTTCTTCTTCGGCGATCAGATCTTCGAGGCTGATTTCCGCTTCTTCTTTGACGATCTGAGTCCGCCGCTCGTCTTTATAGGCCTCGCGGACTTCCGCGAGTTCGTCCTGGATGATCTTCCGCACCAGGGCCGGGCTCGCCAGAATGGACTTCAGATACTCGATCTGCTTCAGCACGTCTTTGTATTCCTCGATCAACTTCTGGCGCTCCAGCTGCGTGAGGCGCTGCAGCCGCATTTCCAGAATGGCGGAGGCCTGAATCTCGCTCAACCCGAATTGACTCATCAATCCCGCGCGGGCTTCGTCGGGCGACTGGGCGCGGCGAATGAGCGCAATCACCGCATCCAGATTGTCGAGGGCAATCTTCAGCCCTTCGAGAATATGGGCGCGCTCCTCGGCCTTCCGGAGTTCGAACGCGGTCCGGCGCACAATCACTTCGCGCCGGTGATCCAGGAAATGGGACAGAATCTGTTTGAGGTTCAGCACTTCCGGACGGTTATTGACCAGCGCGAGCATGATCACGCCGAAGGTCGTTTCCAACTGCGTGTGCTTGAACAAATTGTTCAGCACGATCAGCGGGATTTCGCCCCGCTTGAGTTCAATGACGACACGCACCCCTTCGCGGTCCGACGATTCATCCCGCAGGTCGGCAATACCCTTGATTCGTTCGTCCTGCACCAGCTCGGCAATCTTCTCGATGAGTTTGGCCTTGTTGACCTGGTATGGCACCTCCGTAACGATCAGCCGTTCACGGTCGGTCCGCTCATCCGACTCCACGTTGACCTTGGCGCGCACCTTCAGCAGCCCGCGGCCGGTCTCGTACGCATCCTTGATCCCGCTCATCCCATAGATAAATCCTGCGGTGGGGAAGTCGGGGCCGGGAATCTTCTTCATCAGTTGAGCGATGGTCACATCGGGATTCTCGATCAAGAGCAGCAGCCCGTCGATGACTTCGCCCAGATTATGCGTGGGAATGTTGGTCGCGTAGCCGACCGCAATCCCGCCGGCCCCGTTGATCAGCAGATTCGGGACTCGCGTCGGAAGCACAAGCGGTTCTTGCAAGGACTCATCGTAGTTGGGGCCGAAATCGACCGTCTCCTTGTCGATATCGGCGAGTAGCTCTTCGGCGAGCTTCGTCATGCGCGCTTCGGTGTACCGCATGGCGGCGGCGGAATCGCCGTCCATCGACCCGTAGTTCCCCTGGCCGTCGACCAGCGGATAGCGCATGTTGAAGTCCTGCGCCATGCGAACCAGCGTGTCGTAGATCGCCGAGTCGCCATGGGGATGATAGTTGCCCATGATCTCGCCGACGATCTTGGCCGACTTGCGATAGGCGCGATTGTGGGCCAGGCCCATTTCGTTCATGCCGAAGAGAATCCGGCGATGGACCGGCTTGAGCCCGTCGCGCACGTCCGGAAGCGCCCGCCCTACGATCACGCTCATGGCGTAGTCGAGGTACGACGACTTCATTTCATCTTCGATCGCTATATAACCGAGCCGTTCATCTGCGGGCATTCAGAACTCCTCGTAACAAATGACGCGAATGCGTCACATCACTACACATCTAAATTTCTGACTTCGAGCGCGTGCGCCTGAATGAAATTACGGCGAGGCTCGACCTCGTCGCCCATCAAGATCGTAAAGATTTCATCGACGCCGGGCACATCTTCCAGCTTCACTTTGAGCAGGGTCCTGGTCTCCGGATTCATCGTGGTCTCCCACAACTGCGACGGATTCATTTCCCCCAGACCTTTGTACCGCTGAATGCCCAACCCCTGCTTGCCGATCTCAATGATCGTCTTCACCAGGTCGGCTGTGCCGGAGAACTGCTGCTCCTGCCCCTTCGCTTTCAGCTTGTAGGGCGCGCGTCCCAGCCCGATGGTGGAGGGCGCCAGTTTCTGGAGTTCGCGGAAATCGGCCGACCCGACGACTTCGTGCGTCAGATTCATGCTGAGCACGATGCCGTTGCTCGTGATCCGGCAGATCACTTTGTTGGATTGGTGCTCCTCGTCCTCGACGATGGTCAGCTCCGCGGTCGCCTTGGGATAGATGGCTTCCAACACCCGCTTGGCATTGGCCACCACCGTCCTGAGCGCCGCCTGATCCTTGAGCAGTTCGCGATCCAGGCCGGGCTCGTCCACGAAGGCCCGAAGGATATTGGCTTCATGATGCTTCTTGTTCAGGCGAGACAGAAACGTTTCAAAGGCGACCAGCTTTTTCAGCACCGGCAGGAGCCGGCGGCCCGTGATGTACCCCTGAGTGTTTTCCACATAGACCTCGACCTCCTCGACGGCGAGATCGGCCAGGTGCTCGTTCAGGAGCCCTTCGTCCTTCAAATACTTTTCCGACTTGCCCTTCTTCACTTTGAAGAGCGGCGGCTGGGCGATGTAGATATACCCGCGCTCCAGCAGCTCCGGCATCTGGCGGAAGAAGAACGTCAGCAACAGGGTCCGGATATGGCTTCCGTCGACGTCGGCGTCGGTCATGAGAATAATCTTGTGATAGCGCGCCTTGGCGATGTCGAACGAATCTTTCTCGGGCTTGTCGCCTTCTTCCCGTCGGCGACCGATGCCGGTGCCGAGCGCCATGATCAAGGTGCGGATTTCGTCGCTGGAGAGCATCTTGTCGAACCGGGCTTTTTCCACGTTGAGGATTTTGCCCTTGAGCGGGAGGATGGCCTGGTACTTCCGGTCGCGGCCCTGCTTGGCGGAACCGCCGGCCGAATCTCCCTCGACGATGTAGAGCTCGCTCAGCGCCGGATCTTTCTCCGCGCAGTCCGCCAGCTTGCCGGGCAACGAGCCTCCGTCGAGCGCGCTCTTCCGGCGAATCAGCTCCTTGGCCTTGCGGGCGGCTTCGCGCGCCCTGGCCGCATCGATGGCCTTGCCGATGATCTTTTTGGCGACCGCCGGATTCTCCTCGAAGTAGGTGCCGAGCGCCTCGTTGACCGCCGCTTCGACGATGCCCTTCACTTCGCTATTGCCGAGCTTGGCCTTCGTCTGCCCTTCGAACTGCGGATTGCGCACCTTCACGCTGACGACCGCCGTCAACCCTTCACGCACGTCGTCGCCGCTCAAGGATTCGGTCTCTTTCTTGAGCAGATCGTTGGCGTTCGCGTAGCTGTTGATCGTGCGCGTCAGCGCCGCCTTGAAGCCGACGAGATGCGTCCCGCCTTCTTTCGTATTGATGTTGTTGGCGAAAGAAAACAGATTTTCCGCATAGCTGTCGTTGTATTGCAGCGCCAGCTCCAGGATCATGTCGGGCTTTTCGACATTGACATAGATCGGCTTATGGATCGGCGTCTTGGCTTCGTTGAGATGCTCGACGAAGGAGACGATGCCGCCCTTGTACTTGAAAATCTGTTCTTTTTCTTTGTGCTCATCCTTCAGCGAGATCTCCAGGCCCTTATTCAAAAAGGCCAGTTCGCGCAGCCGTTGCGCGAGAATGTCGAAGCTGAATTCAAGCGTCTCGAAGATTTGTCCGTCCGGCTTGAAGGTGACCTGAGTGCCGCGCCGCTTGGTCTTGCCGGTCATCTGGAGCGGGGCATCGGGTTTGCCGCGCTGATACCGTTGTGTAAACACCTGACCGTCCTGCCAGATTTCCAACTCCAGCCATTCGGAGAGCGCGTTGACCACGGAGATGCCGACGCCGTGCAGACCGCCCGAAACGGTGTACGCGCCCTGCTCGAACTTTCCGCCGGCATGGAGCACGGTCAAAGCCACCTCGGCCGCGGATTTCTTCTGCGTGGAGTGCATGCCGGTCGGAATGCCCCGGCCGTTGTCGACCACGGTGACACTCCCGTCGATGTGAATCGTGACCTCGATCGTCTCCCCGAATCCCGCCATGTGCTCGTCGACGCTGTTGTCGACGACTTCATAGACGAGGTGGTGAAGGCCGTCGACGCCGGTGCTGCCGATGTACATCGCCGGGCGTTTCCGCACGGCATCGAGACCTTCGAGGACTTTGATCTGGTCGGCGTTGTAACTGTCTGACTTGGGCTTGCTGATTGACTCGTTCGTGGCCATCCGTCTCCTACGCTACAGTGACAAGTGACAGGTGATGTGTGACAGGTGAGAAAAGAGTCGTTATCTCGTCACCGATCACTGGTCACCCATCACGGATTAGATTTTAATCGGCATCACGACACACTTGAACCCAGGATTCTCGGCTTCCTGAATCAAGCAGGGGCTGAGCGGCGTGTCCATCTGCAACGTGATGGTTTCGCTGTCCATCACACTGAAGACGTCCAGGAGATACCGGGCGTTGAATCCGGTCTGCAGCGCCTCACCGTCATAGGTCGCCGGCAACTCCTCGGTCGCTTCTCCGTAGTCCGGGTTGCTCGAAAACAGGACCATATGGCCCGGCGCAAAAGAGAGTTTCACGGCGTTCGCCTTGTCCTTCGACAGGACCGACACGCGCCGCAGCGCGCTTTCCAATTCGAGGCGGTTCACACTGATTTTCTTGCCGCCCTCTTTGGGGATGACTTGCTGATAGTTGGGATAGTTCCCTTCCATCAAGCGCGAGGTCATAAGCAGGCCGCTTTTCCGGAAGATCATGAGGTTCTTGGTAAACCCGATCAGCGGTTCGCCTTCGCCCCCCTCTTCCAACAGCCGCCGCATTTCCTGCGCCGCTTTCTTCGGAACAATGGCTTTAATTTCCTGAGGCCCACCCTTGCCGGCTTTGCCCACTTCCTGTTCCGTCACGGCCAGACGATGGCCGTCGGTGCCTACAAGCCGGAGCGAGGTCTTCTTGTCCGTGACAACCAGGGTCACGAGCAGGCCGTTCAGGATATAGCGCGCATCATTGTCCCCCGCGGCAAACAACGTTTTCCGGATCAGTTCCAACAGCCCGGCGCCGGAGAGCGGAATCAAGCCCTCGCGATCGATCACCGGCAGGGCAGGGTACTCGGAACTGGGCAGCCCGACGATCTTGAACTGGCTCTTGCCCGATTGAATCGTCGTCCAATTGTTGTCGCCCGAGGTCAACTCGATCTCGCCGGCCTTCAACTCCTTGATGATTTCATACAGCTTGCGCGCCGAGACGGTCACACCGCCCGGTTGCAGCACCGTGGCCTTATAAAGTCCGCGCATGCCGATTTCCAGGTCTGTCGCGACAATCTCAACGCCGTCCTGTTTGGCTTCCAGCAGAATGTTGGAGAGAATCGGCATGGTGTTCCGTTTCTCCACCACGCCTTGCACACGCTGGAGACCCGTCAACAGTTCATCGCGCCCGATGCGTACCTTCATAGTATCTTCTCCCTCAACAGGACGACCTCAACCCCGTAGGATCTGTTCCTTCAGTTTTTCCAACGTCGTCTGCATGGCCGGATCCGCGTCCTTCGCCTTCGCCACCTGGCGGCAGGCATGGATAATCGTCGTATGGTCCTTGCCGCCGAAATGCCGGCCGATCTCCGGATACGAGGCATCGGTCAGTTCGCGGCAGAGATACATGGCGATCTGCCGCGGATGGACCAGCGTCTTGCTTCGACGGCGGGACTTCAGCTCGTTGATCTTCACGTGAAACTGGGTGCAGACCACATCCTGGATATCTTCCATCGCCACGATCTTCTTCTTGTCGCCGATGAGATCGCGCAGGACCGTCTTGGCCATCTCCAGCGTAATCTTCTGCCCCGTGAGCGACGCAAAGGCTCCCAATCGCACCAGGCTGCCTTCGAGCTCACGAATATTGCTCTTCAGCGTGGTCGAAAGATACTGGATCACATCCTCGGGCAGCTGGATCCCCTCGTCCTCGGACTTCTTCCGCAAGATGGCGATCCGCGTTTCAACATCGGGTGGCTGCAGGTCGGCGATGAGCCCCCATTCGAAGCGGGACCGGAGCCGCTCTTCGATATCCGGCATGTCTTTCGGAAACCGGTCGCTGGAGAGGACGATCTGTTTGTGTCCTTCGTACAACGCATTGAACGTATGAAAGAACTCTTCCTGCGTCCGCTCTTTGCCGGCCAAAAACTGGATGTCGTCGATCATCAGCATGTCGATATGCCGATAGCGCTTCCGCAAGTCCATCATCTTGTCGTAGCGGATCGAGTTGATGACCTCGTTGGTGAATTGCTCGGTCGTCAGATAGGCGATCCGGAGATCGGTTCGTTCCGCCACATGATTGCCGATCGCATTCAGCAAGTGCGTCTTTCCAAGCCCCACCCCCCCATAGATAAAGAGGGGGTTGTACGCTTTCCCCGGCTGTTCAGCAACCGCCATACAGGCGGCATGCGCGAACTGGTTCCCGGCGCCGACGACAAAATTCTTAAAAATGTACTTGGGGTTGAGCTGAATCCCCCGCCGCGGCTTAGGCTGGGTGACGGTCTTGGCAGCCGTCGCGACCGCAGCCTGATCCTGCTGCTTGGCCGATTTCTGATCGACCAGGAAAGAGACGGCGACATCTCCACCTCCACGCGCAGCCGAGACCGCTTCGGCGAGAAGCGGACCATAGTGGGTGCCCAGCCAATCGCCAAAGAACTTATTCGGAACACCAATATGGGCTGTCGAGTCCTCAATCCGATCCAGGTGCACCGGAGTGAACCAGGTGTCGTACACCTGCTTCGGTACCTTCCCTTGGATAAAGTGAAGCGCCTCTTGCCAAACCGTGTCGATACTCATAACCCTTTAAAATTCCTATACACAGGCTTATACACACCTGTGGACAACCTGGCATCCCTCTTCAAAATTCCGAGTAATTTCTCACCTGAAAGGAATCGCTGATTACCACGTACCCCCGTATATTGTCGAGTTGGATTTTCCTTATCCACTTCTACACACACCCTATACCACCCAACTCAGGCGGTTCATCCAGAGGAAATCCACAAACTCATCAGACAGGAGTCTGTCTCTATTGTTCTATCTTTCCAACAACGTACGAGCTATTCCCACTATTCTTCTTACTACTACGACTCCGACTACTCCTACGAGTTTCTTATCTTGGTAAAGATAATAAGAAGTCAGAGCAGGATAACCTTCGTATGGGCAAATACCAAATCCAAGAGATCTTGGTCCGCTACCTTGACGGAAGTTAAAGAGTCGTTTCGACCGTCTTTCCGCACATGCTCGGCAAAACTGGTAGAAGAAGCAGGCAATCCTTCTTCCAGAAGGACATATCCGGACTCCTGAGAGGTGAAAAGACTGGATTCGATCCCCGTTACAGGCTCGCGGAGAAGATACAGACAGGCTGCCACAGAGTTCCCCTTACAGTGAAGATCAAAACACCAGAGTTCGATCGACGTCCGTCAAAAAGTGTCGAATAGAGTCAGCCGTCTGATATTGGACAGCAAACTGACTTTGTATCAACGATCGATCGGCATCCGATTGCACGATAAATGGCATCTCAAGATGTTCAATTGACGGGAGATACTTTTCTAGAATCTCCATATCAACCACATCGTCGAGATCATCTGAAAGCAGTCGAACTGCCTCATTGAGAAGTACCACAGTTGTGTCATGGGTCCCGGCGACAAGTCCGAGCGCAATACGCAGGGCTTCCACTGGCCGGTGGGTTTGACGGGGATCTTCTCTGATCACCACAGCAATTTTCTTCGCCATCGTCTAGTAGAGACCTTTAAATCAGGTGAAGGCTAAAAATTGATCGCAGGCATCGATAATCCCGGAGAGGACAACCAGTCCGCATAACGAGATCTTGGAATGGATCTCATCGGTCGAGACATGATGCTGTTGGCATCCGTAGGCGCAGGCAAAGAGCTTCACACCATCCGTGGCCAGTTCCTGATACCGGGAGTCGGAAATATTCTTCACCCCTTCATCGATGAGGTACAAATACACCTCAGTCTTGCGCTCAAGAGCCGCGCGTGACAGACGATAGACCGTCTCCACGCTTCTATGTGTCGGAGGGACTGAAAGAAGCAGTCCGAGCTTCTTTGAATTCATAGGTAATTCACAGATATTTATATTAAATAATCAACGACTTATAATAATTATCCAGAGGGTGAGCCTACGAATTTTTGAAGGGAAAGTCAACCGCAAAAACTGGTGAATTAGGAGGTCAGAACTCGTGCGGAAAGAGCGGCGACAATCGTTGGAAGAGGAAGATCTTGTTGATCTTTCGTTTCCATATTTCTGAGAATGGCTGAACCTTTATCGAGTTCGTCATCACCGAGAATAAGGGTATAGCGACAAGTAAAACGATCCGCCTGGCGGAGGTGAGCTTTCAAGGTCGCTGAACGGAAATCCGTCACCGCTCGAATACCGGCCAGACGGAGGTCTTGGAGAATCTTCAATCCTTCAAGGGCGGCACGGTCGCCGAAAGCCGCCACATAGACCGTCTTATCTCCGACAGAGGGCGGAGTAACGGTTTCCGGCAGCATCATAGAGATACGCTCAATACCCACCGCAAAGCCGACAGCCGGCGTCTTAGGGCCATCCAAAGTCTCGACCAGACCATCATAGCGCCCACCAGCGCCGACCGCGTTCTGAGCCCCTAAACTGGTGGTCGTGACCTCAAACGTCGTCAGGCAGTAATAATCCAATCCCCTGACCAGTCGATGATTCAGCTGATAGGGAATGCCGATCGCCTGAAGCCCCTCCAGCACCTTCGTAAAATAGGTGGTGGCCGGTTCCGCCATCGAGCCGGCAAGTGTCGGCGCAGCATCTGTGGCGGTTCGACAGGCCGGCACCTTGCAGTCCAGCACGCGCAACGGATTCGTCTCAATGCGCCGGACGCAATTGGCGCAGAGCTGGCTTTCCCGTTGGCGGAGATAGGCCACCAGAACCGGTCGATAGGCCTCCCGGTCGCTCGTGTACCCGAGATTATTGATTTCCAGGGTGAGCGCGGGGAGTTGCAGATCGGAAAGCAACTGCCAGAGCAAGGCGATCGTTTCAACATCCGCCCGCGGATCGGCCATGCCGAAGGATTCCACGCCGAACTGGTGAAATTGCCGCAAACGCCCGGCTTGCGGCCGCTCGTGGCGGAACATCGGCCCGAGGTAGCAATATTTCTGGGGGAGCGGATCGGCCGCGCGATTATGTTCGATGTAGGCCCGGACCGTTCCGGCCGTTCCTTCGGGGCGCAAGGTCAGCGACGTGCCGTCCCGGTCCTGAAACGTATACATTTCTTTTTCGACGATGTCCGTCGACGCCCCGATACTGCGGGCAAAGAGCGTCGTCACTTCGAAAATAGGCACACGGATTTCGTGAAAGCCGAAAGTCGAGGCCCAGAACCGCGCTTTTTCTTCAATGAGGCGCCAGCGCGGGGTCTCTTCCGGAAGCAGATCTTTGACGCCCTTGATGCCTTTGATCATCGTCGATCCTCACCATACGCAAAACGTCGGGACTATAGCGGCGCATTCCGAGCCAAGTCAACGGAGCGGCCTTGCGCCTCAGACAGTCGGGGGGTATAGTTCGGCCCTCGTGATTGCCAGCAGCCTCGTGAGGTCTTCAGCTCGATGAGTCAGGATCAATCCAGCCGGCGCGTGATCGCCGTGGCGCCCATGCCGCCGGAAAAATCCGCCTATGCCCTGGCGCGGTACAGCCGCTCGCCCGACTCCATCGAGAGCAGCATCAAGTGGGTCCACGGCCACTCGTCGGAAAAATTCTGGGACCAGTTTTATTTCGATTACGGCCATGCGTCGATCGCCGACCTGGGCCACGTCATCATCTGTTTTGAAAACATTTCCGAACTCGCCGCCATCCGTCTCGAAGACGAACCGTTGTGGGACGGGCAGGCGAAATCAAGCCGCTATCAAAATTTTGCCTCGGGCAGCTGGTATATCCCGGACTCCCTGCGCGGGACGGAGACCGAAGGCACCTACGAAGGGATCTTGCGGAGCCTGTCCGAAGTCTATCGTCTCCTGCATCCGCAGCTGACCCAGTTTCTCACCGAGCGCGAACCGCGCCCCGAATCGATGAAGCCGGCCGATTACCAACGCACGATTGCTGCGCGGGCGTTCGACGTCACGCGCTATCTCCTGCCGTTGGCGGCGAAGACCAACGTCGGGCAGGTCGTGAGCATCAGGACGTTGGAAAAGCAGATCACGCGCCTGCTCTCTTCGCAATTGCCGGAGCTGCGCCTCATTGCCGACGACCTCAAGGATGCCTGCCAGCGCGCCCCCATGAACGTCTGGGGCGAGTTGAGCGGCCAGGCTGCGGGCATGACCGAGCCGATGGCTCCGACTCTCGCGCGCCATGCCAAGCCGAACGACTATCAATCGTCGGTGTATCAGGAGCTGGGCCGGTACGCGAAAGGGGCGCTCAAGGGATCGGGCCTGGATCAACCGTCAACGTGGGGCGAACAGGAATCAGTCGAGCTGATCGAAGGCCACGACCCGATCGATGAAATCGTCACGACGTTACTGTATCGCGCGACGCACGCGCCTTATCGCAAGATCCTCGCCGTCGTCCGCGACTGGACCGACAAGCAGAAGCAGGACGTGATCGACGTCGGCATGAGTGCACGGGGTCCCTACGACGAACTGATCAAGGAATTCCGCAGCGGCTACGCCTTCACCTTCGACATTCTGATGGACATCGGCGGCTGGCGCGACATGCACCGGCATCGGCGCTGCCAGCAGATCCAGCAGAACTTCACGACGATCCACGGCTACGACGTGCCGCCGCCGTTGGTGCAGGCGGGCCTGGATTCAGAATACCGGCAGGCCATGGATGCCGTCCGCATCGACATCGAACAGCTCAAGAAGACCAGCGCTGAAGGGTCGCTCTATGCCATCCCCTTCGGGTTCAAAGTCCGCTGCCTCTTCAAGATGGACTATGCCGAGGCCGAATACATTGCCAAGCTTCGTTCCGGCGTGAAGGGCCACTGGTCCTATCGCACCGTCGCCTGGCTGATGAAACAGAAGCTGGCCGCGCGGTATCCCATGCTCGGAGACCGTATCCAGGCCACATCCCCCGATATCGAAGACACCTTGACCAGATAGATTCCGATACGCCATGCCCGATCATCAAACACCATGTGAAACAGCGCTCCTCGCCGGGCAATGGGACGTCGCCGAGCAAGAGGCCCTGGCCTGGGCCCGCCATTTTCCGGCGGGAGTCGAAAAAGATCCCCGCCCGCATTTTGCGATGAACGCCGTGCATCTTGTACGCGGACAGTTTGCCGAGGCCTGGCAGGCGCATGCGCGCTGTCTGCACGAAGCCGATGACATTGCCGAGGTCAAGCGGTGGGTCGAAGCCTTCGTCGGGCGGCAGCAGGAGAATGCCCACGCCCATCTAATCATGGGCCTGTTCCTCGCCCAGTCCGGCGAGTCGGAACAATCCATGAAGTCCTACAAAGAGGCGGCGAAGCTCGCCCCTGAGTCCGCCTACCCGCATTACTTTCTCGCGCAGATCCACGAGCGGGCGAATCACCTCGAAATGGCGATCAAAGAATATCGCGAAGCCGTGCGGCTCGCGCCGGACTATGCCCCGGCCCGCACGAATCTCGGCGTGGCCTATCAGGAGCAGGGCCGGCTCGAAATGGCCATTCCGCAATATCGCGAAGTCATCAAGCTCAATCCAGAAGATCATATCGCCCACGCCAATCTCGCCTGCGCCCTGGCGGAACAAGGCAAGATGGAACCGGCCGTGCAGTCGTATAAGACAGCGTTGAAACTGAATCCGAAAGACGCTGAAGTCCACTTCGCGTTGGGCGGGTTGTATGAAACGCGCGGGCGGTTGGATTTGGCCGAACGGTCTTATCGTGATGCGCAGGAGGCCAATCCCGAATTCGGTTCGGCGCATTCGGCGCTCGGCTGGCTCGCGCTCAGAAAGCGGCAGTTCCAGGACGCGCAGGAATTATTCAGCCGCGCATTGAAGTGCAACGATGAAGACCCCCGGGCCTATCACGGCATCGCCGAGCTCTACGCCATCCGCGGCAAGCGCCAGAGCGCGATGGAAAACTACACCAAGGCCGTGAAGCACTACCGCGACCCAGAAATGCGCAACGCGATCATGAATCAGCTGTTCCAAGAAGGCCAGGTTCCGGATTAGCAGGACGCTGAAAAAGTCCGTCAGCTGCGTTCTCACATCGTTCAGATCCTCAACGTAGCCCAGAGGCTACGCCTCCGGTCCTCACTCGCTGCGGCCTTGCTGAACGGCCTTTTTGAGCATCCTGCGGTACTGAACAGCACTTCCCCTTGCTCGCAGAGGCCCCACGATGAAACGGTGGTCCCTCGATGTGCGCAGTCAAAGAAAGAGGCCTCAGACCCTCTTTGTGTTGGGGGGGATGGATAATTCGATGACCACACGTAAGTTTTCAGTCTGTCCTGACGTCTTACGCTGGTCAGTACACTCAGTAGTTAGGCCTATCCAGGTGAATGATGCGAGACCGCTGGTACGCCGATAACCGAGACCTAATCAAGTGGGGCATCTTGCTTCAACTTGCTGGGAGATTTGAGGCGCCGCGCATTTTGCAGTTGGCGTTCTACCGTCCTAGTGAGTTTGGCCAGCTCATCATCGATGGTCAGGCGCACAACATCCCCGAGGAAGTCATCGCCCACTTTCGTAATCTGCGAACGATCGGCAGTATCAGCTCCGAGATTCGCGTAACCGTCTTTGATCCCGTCTTCGAGGACAGGTCTACGCATCTGCTAGCAGTTCTTGCGTTGCTGCCAGCATTCGGGCGAGAGCGGTGCATCGTCTTTCTAGATCCCGACACAGGTCTTGAACCCCAGAACCCAAGTCTGGATCACGTCCTCAATGACGAGGCAGGAACAATTTGGACCAACATGAAGAGTGGCGACGTATTTGCCTTTTACCAACACCAAACAAATCGGGCCGGTCAGCCCTGGATCGAGCCGAAGCGAAGCCAACTAGCCGAGGCACTGCAGGTTCAACACGATGTAATCAAGATAGCTCAGGCTCCCGACATCGCCAATGATGTGGTCTTCTTCTTTATCCAGAAGGCCTAACAAGCGGTTGTAGCGCACAACGCTGTGTGTGTCGCCGCTGAAGGGAATTTTCAGCAGTCGACTAGGGCAGTCCGAGTGAGCGCATGAAACTTTCAACGGTCGTGGTGTAGTCGCTGGGAAGACCCAGCTCTTTGTTGATCTCACCGTGCTTCATGTCCACCGGCATTACCACGACTCGCCCGCCCAATTTGACGGCTTTGGACGCGGGTAGACGAGGTTGGACCTGCGTGCTAGGATTCAGACTTCAAGGGGGAGTGACGATGGCTACCACGGCGAAAAGACAACTGGCCATTCCTGCCGCGCTGTCGAAAGAGTTGGATCAACTCGCTCGGCGTGAAGGGAAAAGTCAGCTCGCGGTCCTGCAGGATCTCGTCTCAGATAACAAACATAAGCGGCTTGAGCAGGAATTCAAAGCGATCCAAGGCTATTGGAGTAAAAAAGCGAAAGCCAAAGGCATTCTCACCGCTCGCGATCTCCAGCGCTACCTCACGAAACCGTGAAGGTCGTTTTCGACACCAACATCTACGTTTCGGCCTTCGTCTTTCCCGGGTCTTCGGCCGGTCGCGCGATACAGCGCATCTTCGACGGCCACGATACGTTGCTGATCTCCAAGCCCATCCTCGACGAACTCCTCACCATCCTGGCGCGCAAGTTCAGCCGTGATGCCGATGCCTTAAGTCGTACGGCTTTGTTTCTGACGGAAGTCGCCGAGCTTGTTCAGCCGAGTGAACGAGTCAGCGTATTTGATGACGATCCGGATAATCGAATTCTCGAGTGTGCAATTGCCGGACAGGCCAACGCTATTGTGACCGGCGATAAGGCGATGCTGGCGGTCGAGATATCTCACGGCGTCCGCATCCTCTCACTAAGTAAGTACTTGCATAGCTGAGAAACGGACTTGGTCCAGAAACATCATCAGAAAAGCGTCTTTAGCTGGGTGGCAGTGTGATTTGAAAGCAAGGCAGCTTGCGGTTGCTCAAACAGGTGATCAACGAGGCCGCAGGCGAGAAGGCACCGGACGCGTAACGGTCATCACCCGCCCACCCCGAGCTGGGGGAACAGCTCTATTCCCGGGTGGGGTACGTTGAGGATTTTTCGAGACGAGAACGAAACTCGGGGAACGATGCGTCTTGGCGCATCGGGGGTTGGGCGGGTGAGAAGGTCGACTGTTCAGTAGCCGATTAAAGTTCGCGGATGGCGCCCTGAAGAACCGTGATCTGGGTCACCGGATCGCCGGAGGATTTCAGTTCGGTGCGGATCTGGTCTTTGAGGTATGAGGAGTAGCCGACGCGGTCGACGAGGAGATCGAGGAAGCGTTCGGCGGGCAGCAGGCTCTGGGTCCGGAGTTCTTCGACTGTGTCGTCGCTGACCGGAATATAGGTGCTTCCGATGTGGAAGACCACGTTGTAGTAACGACCTTTGCCGATGCGTTCGAAGCGTAAGCCCTTCATTGCCGTTTCCCTTCCCTCATGCGAGGGGCCCATTCTAGACAAGTCAGAGCGCGGAAGACAAGGGCGGCTCAGCAGGTTGTTGAGAAAGTCTGCCAGCGGCGTTCTCGCGGCGCTCAGAGGCTCTACGTGCTGAGAGCCTACTTGTGGCGAAGTACCTATCCGCTCGCATGTGATCGAAGCGAGCGGGTCAAGCAAAGCTTGGTATGTACCTCCTCGTCTCTTCGCTCGCTGCGGCCTTGCCCGCGGATCGGCGCGTCTTGGCGCGCCGGGGTTGGGCGGGTGAGAACCGACAACCTTTCTGAACAACCTGCGAATGCCGGTGAAAGAGTCTGTGGGCATATTCGAGGGTCACGGTATTGCCGTGAGAACGTAGTGTGCCAACGACCTGTCATTTCCAGCTAGGCGCTTTTGGTCTTTTTCCCGAAGTATTCCTGTCGGCTCACCGACACGTCCGTGACGAACATGACGCCGGAGTGCTTTTCAAACAGTGGCCGGAGGCCGGAGAGGATGGGCTCGACCTTGTCCTCGGGGACGACGGTCATGATCATCTCAAGGCTTTCCTGCTCACTGAACATGAAATGGGCTTCACGGATGCCGTGATGCCCCTTGCCGGACAAATTGCCGATGATGGTATAGCCGGTCGCTTTGACGCGATCCAGCAACTCAGTCACGAAGGCCTGGTGCTCTCCCGCGACGATCACGCGGATTTCCTTCATCGGATGCAATGTCAACGCGCCCATGTACACTCTCCTTTTCTAGCTACGCCCACGTGTGACCCTTCGCTGTGTTCATTGATGCTTGTCGAGCGGTACCCACTCGCCCGTGGGGCGATACCGATACCATAGCTGGTCATCGGGGTCGAGGGCGACGAGGTGTACCCACTCGTTATGATAAAAATGCCGCAAGACTTCGTGCCGCTCGATGAGCTTGTCGAGGCGCCCACGCGGCGTCTCCACAATCGTCAGCAGCCGCATAGGTTCATGGTAGGGCACCTCGCCGTTCATCACCGTCTGTCTGGCCAGTCCCAACCGGAGATCGCTCCACGGGCCCATCATAATGCCGATGCGCCCGACGACGTTATGATAGATCTTGCTGCCGCTGCCGTACACGTCGTTGTCCACCGCGGAAAAATAATGCTCCATGTTGATCCATTGCGCCACGACCTGCGGCGCGGTCAGCAGCACTTCGAGCAAACGATTACTGGGGTCTTCGCGGTAATCGTACGAATGCAGGAAGACGCGCCCTGCCAGGTCGAGTCCTTTGCTCAGTTCCCGCCGCCCGATCAGGAACGCGGTATTGCTCGACAGGCCCCACTCAGGACGCACCTGGCTCCAGTCCACACTCCGTTGCCGCACGTGGGCCTGCGCATCAGCCTCGCTGAGCGCTTCATGAACATCGGGGAAACGCGTGCAGCGTTCCTGGCTCGTCAAGGTGGAGGCTTCCCTGAGATCTTCCTGCAACCGCGCCAGGTCCGCGCGATGGGTGGGTGGCACATCTTCCAGATCGAACAGTTGGACGTCGTCCGTCGTCGTGTCCATCTGGGCGGCCAGAAAATGGGTGTCGGGTGGAATCACCAGGTTGTTCTTCGCCAGGCGCTCCCGCACCAGGGGGTTGTTCGCCATCATCGCCAGGACGCGGGCATTCGGTTTGCCTTCGTTACCGCCGCAGGCGCCGCAGTCCAAGGCCGATTCGTAGGGATTGTTGTCCGACGTGCTGCCGTGGGCGCAAAAGAGGACCAGCCGGGCCAGGTTCTTCGTCAGTCCCATCATCCGCAGCGCCGTGTCGACCGTGAGCGTCTGCTCTTCGACGGTGAAGCCGGTGCGGGTAATCCGCTCTTTCTGCCGGGATGCGGATCGCGCCGTCAGATCGTACTGCCGCCGGAGGATGTCGACGAGGGTGCGCAGCAAGTCGGGCGAGAGCTCGGCCGGTTTTGCTGCGTCCACGAGCGACACGTCCAATTCAGGCTGTCCACCCAGCGCCTGTTGGCGCAAGGCCTCGACGAGAGCCGGGGTGATGCGCGCGCTGCGCAATCCCGCATGTTCCTGCAGGACCTTCCGGACGACCGCCTGGTGTTCGGTTGCCAGCATTTCCGCGGTCTCCGCCGGGGCCATCTTGTCGACGGTCAGTGTCGTCGCGATAGCCGGCACAAACAGGCGCCGCAACCACGAGGTCCAGCGTTGATAGAGCGACGGCAAGAGGGTCTTGCCGAAGATCGGGAGGCTGTAAAACCAGCCCAGTGATTCCACCATGACATAGGGGGTCACGATGTTCTCTTTGAGATCGTGCAGCAATGTATGGCCGGCATGGACCCATTTGGTACGGGCTTCGTGTTTCGACACTTTGTGATCGAGGTAACTCCGGGGAATTTCGCGGACCTCGTTCTTCGCGCGCATGATCACGGGGAACTGCTCGGTGTCGTGTTCCTTCCCCCAGGCGCGATAGCGAATGAAGGCGGCGAAGAATCCGGCGAAGCCGTAGGTCTCGTGCGGACCGGTGGACTCCAGATGGCGGCGGAACGGCTCGGAGCGCACATCGATGCAATAGACCGATTGCGAATAGGGCCGGCTCGTTCCCGGCGGGTCCGTAGCGACGGGTCGTTGCGATACCGGTGTCCGCAATTGGCCGAGCAGGCGCTCCTGGTACGCGGCTTCCAACGCTTTGAGCCACACCGGGCCATGGTCTGATTCGGGAAACGACTCCATCCAATCGAAGAGCTGCTTCAGCGTGGCATGCGGGGTCTGGGCCAAGACGGTTGGATCCAGGTCCAAGGAACGCGCCAATGCCACGAGCCGCTTGGCGGCGCCGCGGCGGGCGGCAATTTCCTGCCGCGGGACCACGTCGGTGCCGTACCGCTCCATCACGCGGCCCCATCCGTTGCCCTTGTGATGCCGGAGCCGGTCTACTTCTTCGGCATAGAGCGCCGGCAGCCGGCCGGCGATCCGCTGGCGCCGCAAGTAGTATTCGTCGGGGTGCTCGCGCATATAAGCGACGACGGCGTCGTAACGGCCGTCGAGGCCGAGTTCGTCGCGGCAGGTCTTCTGAACCAGCTCGCTGGCGTACCACAAGCGAATGGCGAGGAATTTGACGAGTCCGACCGGATAGGACTTTTGCCAGGGATAGTCCCGTTCTTCCGCGCGCCACTT
Organism: Nitrospira sp.; assembly: GCA_030692565.1. Taxonomy (NCBI): domain Bacteria; kingdom Pseudomonadati; phylum Nitrospirota; class Nitrospiria; order Nitrospirales; family Nitrospiraceae; genus Nitrospira; species Nitrospira sp. Next base: position 327,139 of record JAUYAO010000058.1, on the reverse strand, counting down.
GATGAAGCCGGCCCAGCCCGGCAGCGCGGTCAATTGCAGCGATAAATAATCCTGGCGCAGCTCTGACGGAATGCCGAGCCGGTCGAGACTCTGGAGCAACGCGTCTTCTGGATAGTCGGGAAGCTGCGCGATTTTTCTGCGACTGTCCGGGATGCCGCAAGGCGACCATTCTTTCGCGGCCAGCGCGCGCCAGGCGCTGTACAGCCCGTTCTCCCGTCCCGGCATCGGCCAGGCGGCATGGCCTTCGTCCAGAAAGGCTTCGCACCATTTAATGAGTTCGTGGTTGATCTGCTGGACGATTTGCGTGCCGAAGGTGTCGTCGCACCAGTGCGACAGCGTGAGCCACCGGCCCAGCGCCGCCTGGTCGCCCTCCACGATGAGATGAATCCGTTTGCGGAGATCGGGGAACGCCCACTCGGAAGACAGGCTGGCTGCGACGACGTCGATCACGGCTTGCGCAGGATCGTGCAGTTGATCGTCGAGAGGTTCGGCGACCGGGGCACAGAGTCCCTCCGTCAGGCAGGCGCGCAGCACGTCGCCATGCGGGAGTCGGCGCGAGCCGATCGTGACCTCCCGGTTCAAGACGAGCGGCTGCAAGGCGGCGTCGAGATGGGCGAGCTGGATTCGGCCCGATTTCAGATACTCCCGATAGAGCGTGCCGGGGAGATAGCTGTGCCCTCCCATGAATTGCTTGCCGCGGCGAGCCGTCTCCTCGAATGGCAGGTACTCGAGACCATGGAGGGGATTGTGGTGGACGAAGGTGCACATCGGCCAATACTGCGCGATTACCTCGCCGGCGAGCTGAACGACTCCGCGCAGCTCCATCCGTCTGGATTCGATGTCGATCGTCGGTTCTACCTGTTCCATACGAGCGGTCCTGAGTGGGCGCCGGCCGGAGGCGTTGTCCGGTCCGGTCCAAAGAGGCTGATCGGCATCACGCCCAGCGCGAGCAGGGTCAAGATGAGAATCATCAGCGCCGCCAGCTCCGTGTGGAGGACTTCGGCATACCGTAAATCGGTCCGACGCGCACCGAACAGCAGTCTCTGCACGAGATCGAGAATGTACCAGGATGCCGCGAGCCAGGCGCAGACCAACACGACGATGCCGGCGGAAAAGGCCGCCGTCGACGAGAGCAGCAAGCCCATGAAGCCTGCGAAGACGCCGAACGGCGGCAAGCCCATGGCTGCGAGGGCCAGCAGCGACAGCAGCACGGCGTATTGCGGCATGGTCGAGGCCAGTCCGCTGATAGCCTGGGGGTCCACGTCGTCGCCGTAGCGGGTGCGGATGATCTGCCAGGCGACCAGGAGCCCGCACATGACGAGACCGACGGCGCCGACGAAGAGCGCGGCGCGCGGCGTCGCCGTGCGCGCGGTCGCGATGCACCACCAGAGCATCGAAAAGAATGAGAGACTGCTGTAGGCGAGCAGCAGCCGCACGCGCGACTGCACCAGAGCCTTGACCGCGCCATACACGGTCCCGGCGAGGGCCAGGCAACTGATCATCCAGGCCACAGTATCCGGCAGCGTCGCCGCGAGCGGGGCCAGGCTATGCAGGCCGAGGGCCGGAAAGAGCAGGACCATGAACGAGGGCAAATTGCCGGGCAGGCGGGTCAGCGCGGTGAGATGCCCGTCGTGAAACGGCACGACGGGCAAGAGAATGGTGCAGGCCAGCAACGCCGCCATCGAAGCCAGCGGCGGAGCGGCGATCAACGTGAGCAACAGGCAGAGGGCGCCGAGGCTGTAGGCCCCGAGGCCCCACCAGGAGATGGGCCAGAGAGGCGTGTGGTGGCGATAGAGCAACACAATGACGAAGCCATGGATGGCCATCAGGAACAGTTTGTCGACGACAGGTTGACTGGTCAGCGCGCCGATTCCCAGGCTCAGAAATAGCAGAGTCAGGACCCAGGAGGTCCGATGGTCCGGGTGATGCGGTTGGCCCAGGAGCGACATCCCGGCGGCGAGCGGCAGCAAAAAAAGCAGGAGCAGGCCTTCGGGCGGGGCGGTCAGAAATCCGGCGAATCCCGCGAGGGAAGCCAGGCTGACGGCGCAGACGCCGACCGACCAGGCCATGAGCCGGTGGGGATGGGCCCAGAATGCCAGGCTTGCCGCAGCGCCCACTAGGGGGATACCCGATAATATCCAGGAAACGAGAGAGAGGTCCATTGTCAGAACCACCCCCGTTCGCGTTTATCGAAGCGATGGATGACACCCGTGACCGTCCGGCCGAGTTGCTGATAGAGTTCGTCGACGTACAACCGGTTCATGAACAAGACGTACAACCCGTTCTGTCCGCCCTCGATCCATCGGGAAGCCCATGCGGGCAGCCAGATCGTTCGCCCATGGGTGCGCAGATAGAGATAGCACCAGCCGAGGACGGTCAGGATTGTCGCTAGCAGGACGATGCTGTCGAAGAGCCAGTTCGGAAGATCCGCGGCTTGAAAGTAGGACGCGACTTCTGCGGGATTCGGATACAGGAAGGCCGTGAATGACTCGACGGCAAAGAGATACATGAACACCACAAAGAGCAGCGTGACGAGCATGGCGGCCGACACTTCCCAGGAGGGCACCGCGCGCAAGCGGGTGAGCGTCAGAATGGCCTGTGACGAGGTGAGCCAGATAAAGAAGAGGAAGATGACGGTGCCTTGGGATTCCAGTAAGGGAATGCGCAGGACGCCGTGGGTGACCAGCAGGATCAGCAGGGGAATCAGCAACGTGGACACGAATCCTGTCGACCACGTGAGCGGGGAAAGGCTGTCTTCTTTGTCCGGCTGGTCGGTGTGCGGGAAATGCGCTTCCTGTCTGGCCTTGTGGATTACGTTGCCGCTATTCAGGAACATCGTCGCCTTGAACAGCCCGTGGGCGATCAGGTGAAAGACGGCGAGTGAAAATGCGCCCAGCCCGCACTCCATGATCATGTAGCCCATCTGACCGACCGTCGAGAAGCCGAGCGTTTTCTTGATGTCGTTCTGAGCCAGCATCATGGTGGCGCCCAGGACCGCCGTCAATGACCCCACGACGAAGGCCACATGCAGCGTCGTGGAGCTGAGCCCGAACAGAGGGGCCAGACGGTTGATCAAGAAGCCGCCCGCGTTGATGATGCCGGCGTGCAGCAAGGCGGTCGCCGGCGTGGGGGCATAGAGATAGTGAGGCAGCCAGATATGCAGCGGGAATTGCGCGGACTTGCTCATCCCGCCGATGAACAGGAGCAGCGTCACCGCCGTGGCGCCGCTTATGTCGAGCCCCGGCAGGGGAGAGAGCATCACAGCCGATTCGGCGGCCTTGGCGAACAGCGCCGGGAACTCTAGGGTTCCGTAGAGGGCATGGGCCAGGACGATTCCCGCAAGAAACGCCGCGTCTCCGACCCGCAACAGCGTGAAGGTTTTGAAGGCGCCCTCCAACGTCCCTTGATGGGTATGGTTATGGGCCAGGAGATACAGCAGGTAGCTCAGGAGTTGCCAGAAGAGAAAGAGCATCATGAGATTGGCGCTGGAGACCAGGCAGAGCAGCACGAACATGGCCAGGCCGATGAGCGTGAAATAGCGCGGTTCGTGCGGGTCTTGGTACATGTACCCGATGGAGTAGGCATAGATGATCGTGCCGACTCCGGAGATCAGCACCATCATGACCGCGCTGAGCCGGTCGATGTAGAAGCCGATCGGAAAGGTGAGCGAAGCCGTCGAGGCGGGGTCGTAAAAGCGGACGCTGATCGGTCCCTGGACTGCCACGAGGTAGAGGGTGGCCACCGCGCCGCAAAACGCCGCGCCGATCGGGAAGATGGCGAGCTGGATCCGTGCACGGCGCGACGCGTCATCGCCCACGGCGACGATCAGCGCCGTCAGGAGCGGAAGCAGCGGGATCAGCCAGGCATACACAGACACCTCACGGGTTCAGAGAACACAAAAGCCAACCGCGCACCTCGACGAATTGTCGCCGCCGCACGGTTGGCTTGTACTGCGTCCGACCCGAAACGAGCCGGTCACCCTACTGCCTTTGTCGTATCCAATGCGATGGTTCCGCCTATCCCAGGTGAACGAGGTCGACAGGGAACGCCATCGGACGCATTCATGCCCCTTTATCCGGTATCTGTCCCTGGGTAGTCAAGGCATCGGGTACATTGTCCACCCCACCCTAGGCCTTCGGGCCCACGCATCATGCCGTTCGGCCCAACGGGGCGGCTTTATCCTTGTGGCCGCCTAAGCGGCCCTTCTATAATCGGTCTCTACCATCTGGCTGGAAGGGCTGCGTGATGAACAAGGGACTGACTAAAGGCGAGATCGAAGCGGCGATCCGTAATGCCATCATCAAGTTCGAACAGGACTTTATGGGGCGCGGTCCGGAGGATGTGCGGGCCTATATCGTGCGGGATCTCGTTGTCGTTCGCCTGAAAGGCGTCCTGACGCCGGCTGAGCGGCAGCTTGCCAAAAGCGCAGAAGGCGTCGACATGGTCAAACGAATCAGACAAACGCTCATCGCCCAGGGCCGCGATCGGCTCTTCGAGCAGGTTGCCGACATCACCGGGGCGAAGGCGCTGGCACTTTTTACCGATATCGATGTCCAGATCGGTGAGAAGGTCCTCGTCTTTACGGTGGATCGCGACTTGGAAGGTCTTGGTCGGTAATGGCTCGCCGTGCGTTGGAAACCCTTTCGTTCGATAACTCCTATGCGCGTCTGCCTGAATCGTTCCATGCCAAACTGAACCCTACGCCGTTTTCGACGGCTCCCTATCTCATCAGCTTCAATCGTGCGGCAGCGGAACTGATCGACCTGGATCCGGCAGAGGCGTTGCGTCCGGAATTCGCCGGGGTCTTCGGCGGGAGCCTGCTGGTACCGGAGATGGAGCCGTTGGCGATGCTCTATTCCGGCCATCAATTCGGCACCTATGTTCCGCAGCTCGGCGACGGCCGCGCGATCCTCTTGGGCGAAGTCCGGAATGAGCGGGGCGAGAAATGGGATCTGCAACTCAAGGGCGCGGGGATGACGCCCTTTTCACGCGACGGCGACGGCCGCGCCGTGCTGCGTTCCACGATTCGCGAATATCTCTGCAGCGAGGCCATGCACGGGCTCGGTATTCCGACCACGCGGGCGCTCTGCGTCGTCGGCAGCGACCATCAGGTCTATCGGGAACAGGTGGAGACCGGCGCGATTGTGCTGCGCATGGCGCCCTCGCACGTCCGGTTCGGCTCGTTCGAAGTCTTTTACTATCGGAAGCAGCACGAGCAATTGAAAGTCCTGGCCGACTATGTGATCGCCCAGCACTATCCCCATCTGGTCGACGCGTCCGACAAGTACGCGTGGTTCTTTACTGAGGTGGTCGAGCGGACAGCAAGGTTGATCGCCCAATGGCAGGCCGTCGGCTGGGCTCACGGCGTGATGAATACCGACAACATGTCGATCCTCGGGATTACGCTCGACTACGGACCCTTCGGCTTCATCGACGACTACGATCCCGGCTTCATTTGTAACCACTCCGACCACAACGGCCGCTATGCGTTCAACCGACAGCCCTATATCGGTCTCTGGAATCTGAGCTGTCTCGCGCAAGCGTTGCTGCCCTTGGCCGGGAAGGACGCGCTGAAAGCCGCCTTGGACTCCTACACGCCGCTCTGCGAGCGCCGGTATATGGAGCTGATGCAGCAGAAGGTCGGATTGATCCAGGAGCAGGACGACGATGCGGCCTTGATTCAGGATCTGCTGGGTCTCATGCAGCAGAGTCACGTCGATTACACCAACTGTTTCCGTGCCCTGGGCGCATTTTCATCGGCCGCGGGCTCGCTCAACGAACCGCTCCGCGATGTCTTTCTGGACCGTGCGGCCTTCGATGCCTGGGCTGCGCGCTATGCCGGGCGGTTGCGGATAGAGCAGAGCCGGGACGAGGAGCGGCACACGCGGATGAACCGGGTCAATCCCAAATATATCCTGCGCAACTATCTCGCCCAGACCGCCATTGAGAAGGCGCAGCAGAAGGACTATTCGGAAGTCGATCGCCTGCTGGCGCTGTTGCAAGATCCCTACAGCGACCAGCCCGGCATGGACGCCTATGCCGCCGCGCCTCCCAACTGGGGCAAGCATGTATCGGTGAGTTGCTCGTCCTGAGAGGGGTTTCTGCCGGGGCACTCTTTATGCTCTAGCTAGAAGCTGTGTTGAATGGGGGGCGGCTCGACTCACTGGACCGGTGGGTTCATAGGGCGGCCTCCCGCCGCGCAAGGAGCATGAGCGTGAAGGTTCAGACGACGTCACAGATCAGCAGGAGTCTGCTCGTCTCGGTCTGGTTCCTGATGGTGCTCGCCGCCTGTGCGCAGGACGGGGGCGGCTCGACTTCACCGGCTCCCTCGGCCACCCCGCCTCCGGCAACCGGGACTTCTGCAACCGTCACGCTGGCGAGTCCGGCGCAGAATGCCACGGTCCCGGTCGGTCCTGTCACCGTCTCGTTCGCGACGCAGTTCTTCACGATCGGCACGCCCGGTCAGCCCCATTTGCACTTCTATCTTGATGGCGATCCCGTGCCCTACCGGTTTTACGACGGACCGGCGATCACGGATGACAACGGCGTGCTCTACAATGGCGTCCATACGCATTTCGTCCATTGGAAATCAGCGACGTCTTTCGACATCTTCGGACTGTCATCCACCGCTCATACCGTTCGGTTCGTTCTCGCCGATCAGAACAACAATGACTTGCCGAACCAGGAGGCGACCAAGACGCTCACCTTCTCAGTCAGCCAACCGCCGGCCGGTGATTTGACTCTTCAGTCCGTCCTGCCGGGTCTGAATTTTCCGGTAGGGCTCTCGTTGGCACCGGATGGCCGCGTGTTCTTCAACGAACGCCTGACGGGGAAGATTCGCATCATCGATCCGCAATGGCAGCTCGTGCCGACGGAGTTTTGCCAGATCGCGATCGCCACGAGCGGGGAGCAGGGTCTGCTCGGTCTGACCCTCGATCCGGACTTTGCGGCGAACCATTTTGTGTACGCCTATCATTCGGTCTCCGGCCCTTTGCGCAATCGGGTGGTTCGTTACACCGAGTCCGCCGGGTCCTGCACGAATCAGCAGATCATTCTCGACAATCTGCCGGCCAGTACCAACCATAACGGCGGGATCATCAGGTTCGGGCCGGATGGGAAGCTCTATGTGGTCATCGGCGATGCGGAAAATACGGCGAATGCTCCGAATGTGACGTCGCTGGCAGGAAAAGTTTTGCGCGTAAACCCCGACGGGTCGGCTCCGTCCGACAACCCGTTCTTCTCAAACCCGAACTCCGATGCCAAGAAGGTCTTCAGCCTCGGTCATCGCAATAGCTACGGATTTACCTTTCATCCCCACACCGGTCATCTGTGGGAAACCGAGAACGGCCCCGGTGATAACGATGAAATCAATCGCGTCGTGGCCGGGGGGAACTTCGGCTGGCCGACGGTCGGAGGAATTGCCAACAATCCGAGCTTCCTCAATCCGATCCTGGCCTACACGCCGACGATCGCCCCGACCGGGATCATCGCCATACCCGAAGACTCCACAGTCTATCCTGCGCCCTATAGGAATAATCTGTTGTTCACTGCCTGGAACGATGGACTGATCCGCCGTGTGGTCTTGAGCGGGGCCGATCTCACGCAGTTGGGCAGCACCAGTACGGCTTACAACGGCGGCCGGGGTGGGCTCCTCAGCATGATGCTGGGGGCCGACGGGTCTGTCTATGTCTCCAACGCCGGGGGCATCTTCAAAGTCGTTCCCCTGTAGTCCACTATCCGCTCTATCCTCTTCCAATCGGTCCCCTGAAACTCCTTGCAGTCTCCTCCTCTGTCTGATGTAGAGTGACGGGACGGTCATCTCTGGAGGAGTGCAACCTGTGGCGAAATCGCGCGGTGATTCGAAGCTGGCGGTGGCGGGCGCGTTGACGCTCGTGCTGGCCATTGCCGGTGTGTTGTTGGTGAAAGATCCGCTGCGCAGTTCGCGGCCGGTCGGCACCGGGCTGGACATGAAGCAGAGCACCGGCGAGCAGTTGGTCCGGGCGCGGCTGTGGGAAGATCCGGTGGCGGCGGTCGAGCGGGCTATCCGGGAGAAGGGGGCGCCCCAAGCGGCGTCCGGGGCGGCATCCTCCTTGGCCCAACGGCTCAGCACGCTTCGGGAGGCGATCGCCGAGCGGGTCAAGAGCGGGCAGCGCCTCACGGTTTTATTGACGACCACAACCGGCGGGCCGTATGTGGAAAGCACCGAGTCGCGGCTCCGTGACCGCTACGCAATCGGCACGGCGCTTGGCGTCGCCTGCTACGTTCCGGAAGACGAGACCCATCTCTCCTTTGTCGACTGGGATCCGCAAGGATCCGTCCGGGGGCTTCCTTATGAATGGTATCGACTGAGAAAAACCCGTAACTGTGGTGAGCCCGGATCGCGCGCGGACAGCGTCCTGGTCGTCTGGCTTCCCGACGAAGCCTTGAACCGCGGCTTCCTGGCCACCTTGACGTCGCTGTCCCAGGGGCTGGCCTGTCAGGAAGCGGCCAAAGGCGAGTGTGCGCTCACGGGCGACAAGCGCAGACTGGTTCGGCTGAATCCCGCAATACAACAGGCCGTCACGTTCAAAATTATCGGTCCGCGCAGCTCTTCGGCCTATCGCGCGCTGCTGGATGAGGCGGGGACGCTGTACGGCATTCCGCATGACGGGCTCGGGGTCTGGCCGAACGCCGACGGATCGATCGAGCTGTATTCGCCCTGGGCCAGCGCGATGAAGGGGCTGCTGGCCTACGGGCTCAAGGCGGAGTCGGGCAAAGGCGCGGCGTGCGCAACCTATGCAGACTGCGAACAGGAGTTTTATCGTCGGCTGGCCGATGCGAACATCCGGCTCGTCTACGACGTCGGCTCGGACGATCGGCGGTTTGAATCGCTGATCGCTGAATTGGACCGGCGGCAGGTCCGGCTCGGTTGGGATGCCGTGATGCTCATCGGGGAGTGGGACTCTTTCTACGGACGAGCCCTGCCCATCGAGTTCCGCGCGGCCGCCTGCGCCAAGGTGGCGACGTTCTCGGAAGAGGATCTCCGGCAGATCCAGGTGCCGGCGGACATCAAACGCTTGTGCCCGAGCATCCCGCAGGCCGTGGATCTGCAGATTCAGCGGCCCGCCGACTACGAAGCGCTCGCGCTCAACGTCTTTCGCTACAGCTATCTGGGCGGACTGGACGGAGAAGTGCCGGGCGACGACGCGGCGAGAGCCGCCCGGGCTGCCAAGGCGGCGGCCGGCAATCCGGCCGGAGACGCGACTCGGGACCGCCCGGAGGGCACCAGCCAGCTCGATTATGTGCGCGCGCTGGTTGCGCGCATCCATGACGAAGGTGAGGGCGCCAGAGCGATCGGGATCATGGGGACGGATCCCTACGACGCCTTGCTCATCATCAAGGCCCTCCGTCCGTTTTTCCCGCACGCGATCTTTTTCACGCTGGATCTCGACGCGCGTCATCTTCATCCGAGCGAGTACAAGTCGACACGCAACATGCTCGTCGCCTCGCCGTTCGGGTTGCAGCTGGATGGAAGTCTCCAGCGCGATGTCCCGCCGTTTCGCAGCAGCTATCAAACGTCGGCCTATTTTGCCGCGCTGCAGGCCGTGGGCCATGTCACCTGCGAATCCAACGGGCACCAGCCGCAGAGGGGACCCTGCACATCGGCGTACCACGCGGCGATGACGCCGGAGGATCGTCTCTACGATGCCGGATCCTATCCGAGGCTTTTTGAAGTGGGCCGGAACGGGGCGGTGGACCTGAGTGTGGTCGACCGGGAGGGCGTGCGAACGATCCATCCGTTGCGCCCAGACCTTGCCTCTACGGATCAGTATGGACAGCTGAAGCAAGGGGTCGGGTTTGACAATACGGCCATTGCGGCCGGAGTCGTGATCGCGCTCTTGATTGCCATGATGGTCGTCTGGAGCAATCAAGGACTCTGGCTCTGGGTCAGGGAGAATCCAAAAATATTGGGAGGGCTGGGGATCCTTCTCCTGGCATCCCTCTCGGCCTTCCTGGCACTCGGCGGCGCGACGATGCTGCTCGCGGGTCATGACGAAGGTGAGCCGTTTTCCTGGACCGCCGGCGTCAGCATCTGGCCGAGCGAACTGTTGCGCTTCTTCGTCGTGCTCCTCTGCCTCATCCTCCTGGCGAAGGGCATGCGCGATCTGACGAAGAACAGCGACCTCATCGGGCAGGACTTTCTGTTTCAAGATGAGTCCGCCGGTAAACGGTTTTCCCCCGTGACTTTCTGGCTCAACCTCAAGCGGGTTTCCCATCCGGCCGCGACGATGACGGCCACGACGGTGGATCAGGCCTGGTCCTGGTATCGCGAGGCCGGCAAGCCCGCGCAGCGTGCGGCGCGAACGGTCATGTTGTTCTTTCTCTATCTCGCCGTCATGTGGCCGCTGGAAAAATGGGTCCTGGATGAGGAAATGATCCATCCCTGCCGGGGGCGTCTGAGTTGCACCGTCGATTGGGTTCTGACGCTCGGCAGCGTCGCGCTCGTGGTCCTGCTCAATCTGGCGGTCTTCGATGCGGTGATGCTCTGTCGGCGGTGGATCGGCTGGGTGACCGCCTCGACCGGCGGCTGGTCCGATCAGGTGCAAGAGGAATATCTCCGGGACTATGGACTGGGGCAGGCCCAAAAAGCGGAGTTTGAGAAGTTGAAGTATCTGGCGGTGGTGGATCTGATCGGGCAGCGGACCGAAGTGGTGAATCGCCTGATTCGTTATCCCTTCATCGCTCTGTTGATCATGATCGCGGGACGGAACGACTATTTCGATATCTGGAATTACCCCGTCTTGCTCCTGTTCTCCTGGGCGCTGAACGTGTTGCTGGCCCTGCTGGCGGCGTTTCTTCTGTACCAGGCGGCGAGCAAGGCAAAAGCCGCCATGTTGACGGGGCTGAGCCGGCAGATGGTCCAGGCTCTGGGAGTCGGGCAGGATCGTGATGTCCGGATGAAACAGGTCCAGTTCATCATCGACGAAGTCGAAGCCAACGAGCAGGGCGCATTCGTCCCGCTCTACCAGCAGCCGGTGATCGAATCATCGCTCTATGGCATCGTCGCATTGTTGCAATATTTGTATATGAGGTAAGGGATCACTCATGCGCGACGAACAGATCAGTGGGTTGCGGACGCGAATCACAGGCGGTACGGACGGTAAGGGTGGAGGTCGAGGGCCTCTTGTCATTCTTCTCCATGGTTTCGGTGCGCCGGGGGACGATCTCGTTCCGTTGGCCGATGCTCTGAACGTGCCGGCCGGTGCGAGGTTTGTGTTTCCCGAGGGCCCGCTCTCGCTGAGCTTCGGACCCGGCAATGCGCGAGCCTGGTGGCTGATCGATATGGCGCGCATTGCCCAGGATCGGGCGGCCGGACGGGTGCGCGATCTGTCGCAGGATGTTCCCAAAGGCCTCGCGCCGGTGCGTGAGACGATGCTGAGTTTTTTGAAAGAGATCGAGCAAAAGTTCGACGCCGATCCGAAGAAGACCGTGCTCGGCGGATTCTCTCAAGGTGCCATGCTCTCGTGCGACCTCATCCTTCACACCGACCGGCCCTACGCCGGACTTGTCCAACTGTCCGGCAACATCCTGGCACAGCCGATCTGGGGGCCGCTCCTGCCGAAGCGCAAAGGCCTGCCGGTCTTTCAAAGTCACGGGGTGCAGGACGAGATTCTGCCCTACGTCGGGGCGGAACGATTGCGAGACACGCTGGCCCATGCGGGCCTGTCCGTTGAATGGCACAATTTCCGTGGAGGCCATGAGATTCCGAGAATAGTGCTGCAACGGTTGGGGCTCTTCATCACCAAGGCGGTCACTTCTTCATGAGCGGCCCACACTCGTTCGAACTTGCAGGCCCTGACGGCAAGCTGATTCGCGGCGATCGCGCGATGGGGAAGGATCGTCAGGTTCTTTTCATCACCGGCTTTCTCTCCAAGCGCTGGGGGAATAAGAGCAAGGCCTTGGTGCAATGGTGTCAGGAACAGGGTTGGGGATTCTGCTGTTACGATGTGCGCGGGTTCGGCGATTCGGAGGGCCGGTTCACGGACTACACCCTGTCCGATTGGATCGCCGATGCACGGACGATTCTCACCACACTCAAAGGCGGTCCACCCGTTACGATCGTTGGCAATTCTCTGGGAAGCTGGATCGCCTGGCTGATTGCGCAAGAGTTCGAACTCGTCGACCGGCTCATTCTCATCGCCCCGGCGTTCAATATGATGGGTGTTCGCGCCACGCAGATTGCGCCGGAGCGACGGCAGGCCTGGCAGAACACCGGCTGGATGCCCTGGGATGACGATCCGTTGCATAAAGATTGGCCGCTGTCGTGGAAGTGGGTCGAGGAAAGCGAGGCCTACTGGCAGACCACGTTCGATCGGCTCAGGCCGGTACCGACGACGATCCTGCACGGATTACAGGATACGGTGATCCTGCCAGACGGGAGCCGGGAGTTCGCCCGTCTCCTGTTGGCCAAAGCCCCGACCTATCCGATCGACCTGCACCTGATTCCCGGCGACCATCGGCTGAGCAGCCCCGAGCATGTCGAGCGATTTCACCGGTTGGTACTGAGCCAACCATAAAGGAACCACGATGCTGACCCTGATCCATAAAGAGTGCGGCGGTCCGGCGCTGGATGAATCACCCGTCGGCGAAGTCTGCGCGATTCCCGTCAATCAATTCCCCTTTCCCTGCTTTACTTGTCTGGAAGAAATCGTCGACGAATCGGAAGTCCGGCTGTCGCAAGAAATGGGCTTTTGAACGGGCTGGTCCAGTCATGCCGCCGGGAGGCAGAGGGCAGCAGGGGTTGAGTTGTGCGGGAATGAGGCTGTCTGATAAGTTGTGCGGCTCAGGAACGTGAATTATTAGCGGAGGATTCCAAGGATCATGGCCACGACCAACGACAAACAAGTCATTTTCTCTCTCGTCAATGTCGGCAAGGTGTTCCCGCCGAAGAAGCAGGTGTTGCGCGAGATCTACCTCGGCTTCTACTACGGCGCGAAGATCGGTGTGCTCGGCTTGAACGGATCAGGCAAAAGCTCCCTGCTCAAGATCATTGCCGGCGTGGACCCCAATTACACCGGGGAAATCACCCGCTCGAAAGGCTACAGCATCGGCTTGCTCGAACAGGAGCCGCAGCTTGACCCAAACAAGACAGTCAAGGAAGTCGTCGAAGAGGGGAAGGCCGAGCTGGTGGCGTTGCTCCATGAATATGAAGCAGTGAGCAACAAGATCGGCGAAGTGGGTCCCGAGGAAATGGAAAAGCTGATCGACAAGCAGGCGCAGATCCAGGAAAAGATCGAGGCGGCCAACGGCTGGGAATTGGAAAATGAACTTGAGGTCGCCATGGACGCGCTCCGCTGTCCGCCGGCGGATGCCAAGGTCGGGGTGCTCTCAGGCGGTGAGAAGCGCCGCGTGGCGCTCTGCCGTCTCATGATTCAGGAGCCGGATATTCTGTTACTCGACGAGCCGACGAACCACCTCGATGCCGAATCCGTGCAATGGCTGGAGCAGCATCTGCAGCAATACAAGGGCACGGTCATCGCGGTGACGCACGATCGCTACTTCCTCGACAACGTGGCCGGCTGGATTCTGGAGCTCGATCGCGGACACGGGATTCCCTTCCAGGGCAATTACACCTCCTGGCTGGAGCAGAAGAAGAACCGGTTGGAGAAGGAAGAGAAGGCCGAATCGAAGCGGCAGAAAACCCTTGAACACGAGTTGGAATGGATCCGTATGTCGCCCAAGGCGCGGCAGTCGAAGGGGAAGGCGCGTTTGAACCGGTATGAGGAACTCGTCAATCAGAAGCAGGACCAGGTCGCGGACGATCTCGAAATCTACATTCCGCCGGGACCGCGCTTGGGCGATGTGGTCATCGAAGCCAATGGGATCGGCAAGGCGTTCGGCGACAAGGTGCTCTATGAAAATGTGAATTTCAGTTTGCCCAAGGGCGGCATTGTCGGTGTGATCGGCCCGAACGGCGCCGGCAAGACGACCATGTTCAAGATGATTCTCGGCAAAGAAAAACCGGATTCCGGGACGATCAAGATCGGCGAAACCGTGAAGCTCGGCTACGTGGATCAGGATCGCAGCCTCGACGGCAACAAGACCGTGTACGAAATCATTTCCGATGGCCAGGACACGATCAAGCTCGGAAAAGTCGAAGTGAATGCCCGGGGTTATTGCGGACGATTCAACTTCGCCGGGACCGATCAGCAGAAGAAAGTGAAGGAGCTCTCCGGCGGCGAGCGCAATCGCGTGCATCTGGCCCGCATGCTGAAAGAAGGGGCCAATCTCATCATTCTCGACGAGCCGACGAACGACCTCGATGTGAATACATTGCGTGCGTTGGAAGAAGGGTTGGAGAGTTTCGCCGGCTGCGCGGTCGTCAGCAGTCACGATCGATGGTTTCTCGACCGTTTGGCGACGCATATTCTGGCCTTCGAGGGCGACAGCAAAGTGGTGTGGTTCGAGGGGAATTACAGCGACTACGAAGCGGACCGCAAGCGGCGCCTGGGCAAAGAAGCCGACCAACCGCACCGGATCCGGTATCGCAAGCTGACCAGGAATTAATCTCGGCTCCCATCCGAACGGCCGGTGAGTCCGTATTGCTAGAAGGATGGTTCGCTCTACGCACAATCATATGGTCTTGAGGTCGACGGGGCGATGAATATCCCGTCGGCCTTTGTCACTCTTCTTCTCCTTGGACTTGCGGGTTGTGTTTCGGCTACGCCAAGTCCCTCCGCACCGGTGGTTGCTTCACCCACCCACGCCAATCAAACACTTGACCAGGAAGCCCAGCGTGACGGGCGATTCATCGGCTTGGCCATTTCCGGCGGGGGCCGCCGGGCCGCCGTATTCGGGGGGGCGCTGCCAGCGGCCTACTATGCGCTCGATGGCTATCGCACGATCGAGTTTGCCAACGGCTTTTTGGAACGGATGGGGCATGACTTTCAGAGCGAAATGCGCGGTCGCTTCTTGTCGCCGGGTAACCTGCTCGCATATTGGTTCACGGATGCGACAAAGTCGGACACCGTCGTGCATGTACTGGACGATCAGCTGTTTCACGGTGCGACCTATGCCGACTTGAATCCTGCTCGACCGAAACTCCTCCTGAATGCCACCGATGCTCTCACGGGCGAGCCCTTCGTGATTTCCGACGAGAGCTTTGCCGGGCTTGCGTTACCATTACCGTCCTTCAGTGTGGCTCGGGCGGTATATATGTCGGCCGCGTATCCTGGCGTGTTCAATCCGGTCCCGTTGTATGGCAATACATCCTCGTCCGACTCGGCCACGCGTCCCGCCGTCTTAGCCTATGACGGCGGTCCCGTCGACAATCTGGGGGTGAAGACGCTGGTGAACCTCCTGCGGAACGCCGATCAGGGCGCGCCGATCGCCGCGAGATTTCCCGGGGGCTGTCTGATCATTTCCGTGGATGCCACACCGCGCATCGCCGGCGAGCAGGATCAACCCTTGTCCGCGTCCACCGTCTTGCTGAAAAGTCAGCGCCGTGAAGTGTTGGAGGGTGTCGGGATCGTTGCGGCTCAACAGGACCACCGGATGTTCAGTACGTTTCCTGTGAATGGAAGCCAGAGCGCCTGCACGTTCTGGCATCTCGCGTTGCGGCAGTTGCCGGACACCGATCCGCTGGGCGCCCGGGTGACCAGAATTAAGACGAGTTTCGGATTGGAATCGACGGATCAAGACGCCCTCATCCGTGCCGCCCATCACCTGATCGAGCAGGGGATCCAGACCCTCCATGACGAGGGTGCTGGTCCGGCATTCTTGCGCGATATCGGCAACCAAACCGCGACGAATCGGTAGGACCATGCCGTCACGTCATATCGTCGTGATCGGGAGCACGGGGTATCTGGGATCCCGGCTCATCCCGAAATTGATCGAACGTGGTCATACCGTCACGGCCATTGTGCGACCCGGGTCGCGCGCACGTAAGCTAACGGGTTGTCGGATCGTCCAAGCCGATCCACTCGATGCGGCTTGTCTTCAGCCCCATCTCCATGCCGGCGATACGGTCGTGCAACTTGTGGGTGTGCCAAAGCCGGCTCCGTGGAAAGGTCCGCAATTCAGGGCCGTCGATCTGGTGGCCGGCCGGGCCTCGATCGATGCCGCGCAGGCGGCTCTTGTCGATCACTTCATCTATGTCAGCGTCGCGCAGCCGGCGCCGATCATGAAAGACTACACCGCGGTCCGGCGCGAGTGCGAAGACCGGCTGCGGGCCAGCCGCCTGCGCGCGACAATCTTCAGGCCCTGGTATATCCTGGGCCCCGGCCACTGGTGGCCCCTGGCGCTGCAACCGGTGTATCGACTGATGGAGATGATCCCCTCAACATGCGAGGCCGCACGGCGGTTGGGTCTGGTCAGCATGGATGACATGCTCGCGGCGCTTCTTTGGGCGATCGAATATCCGTCTGAATCGATTCGGGTGATCGAGGTGCCCGAGATCCGTCGACTAGGAGGCATTTCTTGAAGCCGCTTGTATGGATTACCGGCGCGGGCGGATTGGTCGGGAGCTATCTTCTGCGGACCGCCGACCGGTGGGCGCCCGACTGGGATGTCCGCGGCCTGACGAGACAGGATGTGGATCTCACGGACGAGATGGCAGTTCGCCGCCTCTGGCAGGAGCATCAGCCGGCGGCGGTGATCCACTGTGCGGCGATCAGCCGCCCCGCTGTCTGCGAGCAAGATCCCGGGTTGGCCAGGAAAGTGAACGTCGATGCCACAGCGTTTTTCGTCTCGCTCGCGGGAGACCGGCCCCTGCTGTTCTTTTCGAGCGATCAAGTATTCGACGGCCGGCAAGGCCGGTATGTCGAAACGGACCGGACCAATCCGATCAATCGGTATGGCGAGACGAAAGCCGCCGCGGAGGAGATTGTCCTGAGCAATCCCTGGCACATCGTGATCCGCCTGGCACTGACGGCCGGGACCTCGGCGACCGGCGACCGGAGTTTTGTGGAAGACATGCGGCGAAGCGCCGGACGGGATCAACGCCTCACGCTGTTCACCGATGAGTTTCGCAGTCCGGTACCGGCCGGAGTCGTTGCGCGCGCGGTGTGGGAATTGATCGGCCAGAAGCGGTCCGGTCTCTATCATCTTGGAGGGGCGGAACGGCTGTCGCGAATGGAGATCGGCGAGGCGCTGGCGATGAGCTATCCCGAGCTGGCGTCGCGCCTTCAGCCGGGATCGGTGGCCGCGTATCATGGGCCGTCGCGGCCACCGGATCTGTCGATGCGCTGCGAGAAGCTCCAGCGGCTTCTCTCGTTTCCGATTCCCGGATTCCGTTCATGGCTGATGAGTCGCACATCTCCGGATACGGATGTGTGGGACTATCGGCTGACGTAGGCACGCGTCTTTTCGTGAGGTCTCAATGTCTCATGATCCACTCACGTTGCTCCTTTGGGCCTGGATCGCGATGGCGGGCTGGATGGCTCTGTGGTGGCTGGTCGAGCGCGCCCGGCGCAATGCCTCGCTTGCGGATGTCGGGTGGTGCTTCGGCCTGGTCGCGGTCGTGGCGGGGTACGGATGGTTGGCGACCGGTGAGAGTGAGCGGAAGCTTTTGCTGGTCGTCATGGCATCGGGTTATGGTTTGCGTCTGGGTTGGTACATCCTCTCCAATCGGGTGATCGGGAAAACCGAAGATCAGCGGTATCAACGGTTGCGCCGTGACTGGCGTTTGTCGGAGCCGCTCAGAATGTTCGGATACTTTCAGCTGCAAGCGGCCGCCGTCGTGCTGTTTTCCCTTCCCTTTCTGGCCGTGATGCAGAACCCTCGACCGCCGTTCGGCTTGTGGGAGTTGGCCGGCGTGATCGTGTGGCTGATCGGGATTACCGGGGAGTCCCTTGCGGATCTGCAGCTCGCCCGGTTTCGCTCAAAACCGTGGAATCACGATCGGGTTTGCCGCGACGGACTCTGGTTCTTCTCACGCCATCCGAACTATTTTTTCGAATGGGTGCACTGGTGGGCCTATGTGGTGATGGCGATCGGCAGTCCCGGTTGGCTTCTGACCTGGATCGGTCCGCTGGTCATGGGGATGTCCCTCACTAAGATCACCGGCATTCCCTGGGCGGAGGAACAGGCCATTCGAACGCGCGGCGATGATTATCGTCGCTATCAGGAAACCACGAACGCCTTCATTCCCTGGTGGCCGAAGACGGGTCAGTCTTCTTCTGCGCCATTCAAAAACTGATCGAGCCGGTTCTTAGCGGCTTCATCGATGTGCGACACTTTCCATCCGGCCGTCTTTCCATCCGACCAGCACACCGTCGCCATGTTCACGATCATGTATTTGTAGACGTCGCGATCCGGCAGCGCCAGGTAGACCGTCGTTTCCGATCCGGCGGGAAGGGGATGTTTCATGCTGGTCCGCCACCCTGATTCTGAGAGATCCCAGACCTTTCCCTGTTCGAGCGTGCCGTTCCAGAAATATAAGAAAGTGCATTGGGTCGGAACGCGGGTCGCGCTGCGGACACTGTACGTCTTGACCATGAATGCCTCCTCACCGGGGTGAATCCTGTTCTGAATCATGGCCTGAGTGTACGCGCAGAACGGTGATTTGGCGGGCCTCGAAAGGGGGGAGTGGGAGCCTCTGAAGGGGGGAGAGGATTGCGCGCAGGCCGGTTATGGGTTGGTATGTAATTGGGCCAGCCGGGCCCGGGCGATTTCTGCCTGTTTGCTGGAGGGATAGAGGCGGATTACGTCGTCGTAGAGCTGCTTGGCGTGCGGCAGGTTCATCTGCCGTTCTTCGAATTCTGCGGTCTCGAGCAGTTCTTTGGCTTTATCGCCGGAG
The DNA here is from genome assembly GCA_030692565.1 of Nitrospira sp. NCBI lineage: Bacteria > Pseudomonadati > Nitrospirota > Nitrospiria > Nitrospirales > Nitrospiraceae > Nitrospira > Nitrospira sp. The sequence goes on along the minus strand of JAUYAO010000058.1, from coordinate 308,361 downwards.
CAGCCCAGCAGAAGACTGCAATAAAGGGCACAGAGTAGGAAGCGGGTCACAGTCATCGTGGTCCTTTCTCATCGCATCCTATTGAGTCGCGGCGGACTTGTTGTTGTGCGACGGCTGATGATTCTACGAGGTCGATGCCGTAACGCGGTGGGGCGATATCTTCACTGTGGCATTGGGGGCAGCGACTGGGCCTGGTGAGCCGCCGCCGGTCACCAAAGACGAAGTCACAATCCTGACAGCGTGATGGTTCCAGGATGAAGCAACGGGTTTTGTCACGGGCGATGGATTTCACGACGTGTTCGAGATGATCCTCGACCTGCCGTTCGGGAATACCGAGCATCTGGGCCAGCTGGTGGGTCGCCAGGCGCGTGCCGATCAACAGTTCAATCATGCGCTGGCGAGGCGTGCGTGGAGGAACGAGCATGGGGTTATCGTAGGCGAGTCGGCGATGGAGTTAAAGCGGAATCTTGCCGATGCGAAAGTTATTCTCTTGGTGAACTGTTGCTTTGAGTCTCCCCCAGAGAGAGGGCCTCGTTTTCTGTAGCCGCTGGTTCCTACTCGACGATCAGAAGCACCTCTTGAAACCCTGGACGCGATCTATCTCGGCGGGGATGCTGCTGCATCTGGCTCATCGGCCAATCGCAAGGTCAGCGTCGTCTCTTCCCGGCATGTGCTCAGTCCGATGCTGCAGTTGACCGTCACCGTCTTTTTGGCCACGACATCGGAGTTGAGCACCTGGGTCCAGCCTCCGATTTCGTAACCCTTCTTGTCCCAATTGAATGTCCTGAAGCGAGTGAAGTTGAAGGCCCCGCTCCATCCCCCACCTTTTGACGCGACATGAGCCTCACCGCCTTGGACACCTTGTGATGCAAACAGCTCCTTTAATTTTTGGGGCGTATTACCGCTGGTACAGTGGGTCTCTGCCACTTCCCCTGACTGGCCTGGAAGAATAATCAGGTTCACGGCAAATGGATCAGGATCACTGCTGATCGAGCCTCCGTTCACATGAAAGGTGGTCGTGCCGGCGCCCTGAATGCGGATTTCGCATGAGGCTGGCTGAGTCAATGTACGAGTTGCATACTGCATCACGTCTTCCCCAACCCATTGGCCATCGTCCCTGCGCCGGAGCGGTACTGTCGCCTGGACGTGGGCATCGAACCCATTCGAACTCATAAACATGCCGAATGGCGGATTCGGAAGATTTAACGGTTCCTGAACGATGTGCGACTTGAATTCAAGGACATACGCAGAAGGGGCTAACTCCCATTCCCCTTCCTTCACTTCGCCGACTCCCGCGCGGGAAACCGCCGTCAACCTAAATCCACTGTGCTGAACCTTTGTCGCCGGGGCCTGGTAGGTGAACGTCGCCGGCCTATTGAGCTCTGATTTGTCCTCCCTCGGCGACACACGGCCATTGCCCTCTCTTGGCTTCTCTTTCGCCTCCTTGAATTTCGCCGGCACGAGCGACTGCTCCTTCTTGGTTCGAAGTTCCGTCTTCACTTGAGTCGATTCGCTTGGAACAAACTTTTTGGTCTTGGTGGGCGGCGTGAACAGGATCTCGACGCAGGTGTTGTCTGTGTTCCATATAGCCTGAGCGCGGACATACTCTGGACCCGAAAACCAGCCCATGATGGACGTGAGCCATGCAATAAGTTGTGCATCTTTTGCCTGAGCCTCTCCTTCCGAAAAGCCTGAGACGGTGATGATCTTGAAATCTTGGAGAATCCCCGTTCGCTGATCGATGCTGAATTCACCTTGGAAGCCGATCGTCTGAGAATGGTGTGGGAGTTCTGAGCCGATATGTTGAAGCGTGACCGCGGCATCAAATTTCACCACCTTTTTCAACTGGGCATCATCGCCGACTTCCCCCTTGAGTGTGGCCTGGATTGTTCGGCGATAGAGCACCGACTGCGGTCCTGGCGTCGCCCGAAACATCATGAAGGACCACTCAAATGTCCCATCTACCATCCCCTTCAGGTCAGGCCCCTCTAGATGAGGGCACTGCTTCGCTTTGGGAGCAATGACCATCTCATAATCTTCTCGAATGCCTTCCGTGGGCCGACCTGTTCTGCCAATGCGCGTCATGGTATCGGTCGTCTTCCAGCCTACCCAGTCGGGAGGAGCATCTTCCCGACGTAGCGGAGGCGGAGGGTTGGGCACCACATCGTAATCATTCTGCGACATGTCAGGAATGGTGTTCTGCGCCAAGAAGAGCAGTTGGCTGGGAGTGGTGTGGGCCAGCACGAGGTGGGGCGATTGAGACCGATCGATGAAGCCGCTGTTCTTGCGTGGCCGTACCGAGATCGGACAATCGGCTGCACCTGGGCCAAGCGAACGTTTGAGGCCCTCCGCCATTTGTTCATCCATTCGACGCGCGAAGCCATCGGCATCCGGGCCGAGGGCCTTCTTTAAGGCCGCTCCCTCGGTGCCCGCAAAGAGCTGGGTACTATCCAGACCAGGCGTCAGTCTCGATAACGCCTCGCAGGGAGTGGTGACTCCCTTGAAGTTTGGAAGCAAGCTCTGATCGAACGGGACCTTTTTCCCCTCGCCCTTCGCTTTCTGGCCTGCTTCGAGCGACTCAAGTTTGGACTTGAGCCGTTCGAATTCGGTCGGTGTGGCCACCGTGGCCGGCGCGCTGGGTGGCGCAGCCGGTGTTGTATAGACTCTCTTCGGATCGTACTCAGGCGGATTCGCGGACGGCAGGTGCTTGTCACCGCCGCCACAATTGGCGGTCAACAGCGCGACGCTTAGAAGGAGAAACAAGCGAGCTGACATCGGGGGCTCCCATACAGGAATGGCCAATGGCTCGAATGGCCGCCATGCTAGCCCATGCGTTGGAATTCTTCAATACGGTCCGTAAGGGGAAACGCTCACGGATCTGCCTAATTTCTCTGTTGCTATTCGAGGCGGCCATTGCGTAAAATCCGTCCCGCTTGGTGTGAGGTATCGATGCGATACGTCCTGCTGCTCAGCCTGATCGCGCTTCCCCTCAGCGCCTACGCCGGCAATATCAAAGATACCGATATCATCGCCAGCAACACGTTCTTCCTGCCTCCGAGCACGCACAAGACCGTCTTCATTCAGGCCCGCAATTCATCCGATAACCAGGGCGTCTCATTTCACGACCTGGTGTCACGGTTGACCGCGAAAGGGTACGAGGTCGTGCAGGATCACAGCGCCGCACACTACATCGTGCTGGCGAATATCGTCTACTGCAACATTACGAAACCAGAGATGCCGGTGGAAGCCATGGTCGCGGGCGGTTACGGGTCTGGATTCGGGTCCAAGATGATGTCCGGCCTGCAAGGCCTGTCCGGCATGGCCAGCATGGCGGGACCGCAGGGCGCCATGGCCGGGGCTGCGGCTTCGATGGGGCTGAATGCCATCGAAGGTATCGGTAGTGCGGTCGGGAGTTTGTTCAGTTCCTCTTCTCCCAAGATGCCGGAAGATGTGAATTACGCCTGCATCGCGGATATCCAGATTACCGAGCAGGGCCAGACCGCTTCAACCCCGGCCCCGGCGAAATCCGGAGCAGGACAGCAGCCCGGTGTGTATCAAGCCCGGCTCGCGGCTGATGTACACCAAAAGAAGCTCGATGAGGCGGAAGCGACTCCTCTATTGCAACAGAAGCTGAGCGCCGCCGTGGCGGGGAATTTCTAATGAGCTGTTCGTCTGATCGCCTCACGCTTTCCGTTTCACGCCTGACGACGATCCTGTTCCTTCTCCTGCTATCGACCGGCTGTTCTAACATCATCCGTTCCGGCCTCATGAACAGCAACACCATCTTCCTGGATCCGAATACCAACCGGACGGTCTATACGCAGCTCCGTAACGCGTCAGAAAATCAGCAGGTGACGTTGAATGAGCTGAATGCCAAGTTGACGGCGAAGGGGTATCAACTGGTCAAGGATCCGGAGCAGGCGAACTATTGGATCCAGGCCAAGGTCATTTACTGCCACAAAGCAGCAGACGGGGTCACACCGGAAAGCGTGGCGAAAGCCGGGGCCGGCGCCGGCATCAGCAGCGGCGGTACGACGATGGCCTCTGCCAGTGATATGTCTGGAGATGGAATGGGTGCGGGCATGATGGGCATGGGTGGAATGGGCGGCATGCCGGACTTCAACGCCATGATGAGGCAGGGCATGGCCGGGGGGGGCGGCTTTCCCGGTATGCAGATGCAACAGGCTCCGAAAGAGGATGGCATCACGTATTTGTGCGTGACGGATGTCCAAATCACTGATCGCAAGCTCGGGAAGCCGATCGGTGCTCCGGTCGGAGGCCAGCATGCGAGCAGCCCCAAAGTGCAGCAGATGCGTATGGTGGGTCACGTTCGACAAAAGGACCTCGACATTCCTGAGGCCACGCCGATTATTCAGGACAAGGTCAACACCGGTATTGCCGGACTGTTCTAGCCGGTCTTCGCTCCCATCCGTTCCGATCCTCTACGTGCGCTCCTCTGATCCTGTTATACTGACTTCATTCGAGATTCGTTCACTCCTCTCAAAGAGGGTCACGCGATGAGCGCTCCCACGTGGGATGATTTCGCTGAACTCGCGCTGAAGCGCATCACGTCATCAGGCGCCGAATACGGCGACATCCGCATCGTGCACAGCTCTATGCAATGTATCAGGGGTGAGGATCGCCGGATCGCGTCGATTCGGGATTCCGATGACGTCGGGTTCGGCGTGCGCGTTCTCTATCATGGAGGATGGGGGTTCGCGGCCAGTTCGATTCTCTCCCTTGAGGAAGTGCCGCGAGTCACTGACCTGGCGATAGAAATCGCCAGAGGGTCCGCGTCGGTCGCGATTGAAAAGGTTATCTTGGCCAAAGAGCCGGTCCATCGCGATCGGGTCGTCACGCCAGTTCGAATCGACCCCTTCACGGTTCCGCTCGGGCAAAAAGCCGAGTTGCTCTTGGCCACAATGGAGTCGCTTCAAGCGCAGTCCGGAGTCGTCCGGAGCAGTGCCGAGCTCTGGGCGAGGCGGGACCGCAAGCTCTTTGCGTCGACTGAAGGGACGCGACTGGAATTCGATCTCCTCGCGTCGAGCGGAGACTGTACGGCGACGGCCCTCCACGACGGGAGATTCGCGAGTCGATCCTTCAATACGCCGCAACTGCGGCGCGGCTATGAATTGATCGAAGAGGCCGGCTTCCTTGGGCACGCGCCGCGCGTGGCGCGTGAGGCGGTCGAGAAGGTGCGAGCGCCGGCCGTGGAGGCAGGCCTGTACGATCTGGTGCTCGATCCTGAACACCTCTCATTGACCATGCATGAATCCTGCGGCCATCCGAGCGAGCTGGATCGGGCGCTCGGCTATGAAGCGAACTATGCCGGGACCAGTTTTCTGACGACGGATAAACTGGGCACGTTCCGGTACGGGTCGCCGCAGGTCAATCTGGTGGCGGATAACACGGAGCCGGAGACCTTGGCGGCTACCGGGTACGATGACGACGGAGTGGCCTGCCAGAAATGGGACATTGTGCGCGAGGGACGCTTCGTCGGTTACTGCACGAATCGGGAAGTCGCGCCGAAGATCGGCGACGCCCGCTCGCGCGGGTCGAATCGTGCCGACAGTTGGGGGACTGTCCCGATCGTGCGCATCGCCAATATCGGGCTGGAGCCAGGCGAGGCGACTGTCGATGAGCTCATTGCGGATGTGAAGCGCGGGATCTATATCGAAGGCCACGGCTCCTATAGCATCGATCAGCGGCGCTATAATTTTCAATTCGGCGGGGATGCCTTCTGGCTGATCGAGAATGGCAGGCGGACCCACATGCTGCGCGACGTGATCTACCACGGTATCACGCCGGAATTTTGGAATAGTTGTGACGGGGTGGCCGACCGGTCGCATCGCCAACGCTACGGTTTTATCACCTGCGGCAAGGGCCAGCCCGGCCAGTCCGGCTGGATGACCCACGCCGCTTCGCATGCCCGTTTCCGCAACATCCGGGTGATTCGTGGCGAGGGACGATCATGACTGTCACCGGCGCCAAGCCTTGGCCGAAGATGACCACCCGCGAGGAGTTTCAGTTTATCGCCGAACTGGTCCTTAAATGTTCGACGGCGGACCACACTCTGGTGACAGTGCATGATCAGGATGGCGGCACGACGCGATTCGCGAACAACCAGGTGATCCAAAACGTCAACACGCGCCGGGGCGGCGTGACGGTGACGGTAGCATTCGGTGCCAGACAGGGCACGGCGACGACGACGGATTTCACGGCCGGTTCGCTGCGCGAGACCGTTAAACGGGCTGAAGCCATTGCGCGCGTGTCTCCCGAGGATCCGGAGTATCTGCCGCCGGTCGGACCGCAGGCATGTGTGGCCTGTCCCACGGCGCGCAGCGAGACGCTCAAAGCCGGACCAGCCTTGCGGCTGGAATATGCGAACGAAGCGATCGGTCAATGCCGTATGGAGAATATGTCGGCTGCGGGCATTGTCTCCTCATCCCGCGCGTCGGTCGGGGTGGCGGCGGACACCGGACTCCTTGCGTTTGAAGAGCGTACGGAAGCGCGATTCAGTATTACCGTGCAAGCCGGTGACGCGACCGGGTGGGCCTCGGCTGCGCACCGATCCATCGATCGGCTGAAAGTGCAGGAACGCACGCTGTCCGCGATCCACAAGGCCACCGTGGGGGCCGAGCCGCAGGAGCTGCCTCCCGGCCGCTATCGAGTCATCCTCGAGCCGGCGGCGGTGGCCGGCCTGTGGGCGTGGATCATCTGGATGCTGGACGCGAAGTCGTACCTGAAAGGCACGAGTCCATTTGCCGGAAAACTGCAGAAGCGGATTCTGGATAAACGGCTCTCGTTGGAGAATTGTCCGGGGCACGCCGATCTGCTCGGTGTCGGCTTTACTGCCGAAGGGCTACCGTCCATGGCGTCGGCATGGATTCATCAAGGCCTCCTGCAGCAACTGTTCTACGACCGGTTTACGGCCCAGGCACAACAGATCGCACCGATCCCGACTATCGAGGCGCCGCGCCTTTCGATGGAGGGGGCGTCGGCAAGTTCTTTGGCGCAACTCATCAAATCAACCGACCGGGCGATTCTTGTCACCAACTTCTGGTATCTCCGCACGGTCAATCCGACCGATCTGACATTGACCGGCATGACCCGGGACGGAACGTTCCTCGTAGAGAAGGGGGAGATCGTGTCTGCCGTGAAAAACTTCCGGTTTCATGAGAGTCCTCTGCGGGCGTTCCAACACGTTGAGTCTTGGACGGCACCGATGGAAGCGGTGACCTCTGAAACGGGAAAGATGCTCGTGCCCGCCGTGGTCCTGCCGGAGTTTCATTTCTCCAGCGTCACGAGATTCTAGGCCTCAGTCGCTCTGATTGTGACGCGTGCTCACGCACCTTGTTTGGGAAAATGATTGACTCACCCTCCCGGTCGGAGTAGACAAGTACGTAGTGGCTCGGAGATATGGCTCTGTCCCTGTTCGAGCCTGCACGATGTTCGAATCCCTCCAGTCAGATCGTCGCAACCCGCTCCACGATGTACTGCGGTCTGGATGGTGAAGTTGATAGAGGAGGTTCCGTCATGTCCCGTCGATTTAGCGACCAACCCATTAACCTGATCGCACGCATTCCTTCTCCTGCGCAGATGTCCGCCGCGCGACCGAAGCAGCGGTCCTTCATCCAACTGGTGATGGAGTCCGGAGCAACCTGTGCGCGCGGAATTGCCGACATGGTGGCGCAGTTCCACCGGTTGGGTCGATCGACGGGCGCACCTATGAAGCGCCAGCCGGCCGGGCCTGTTTCACTGGACCAGTCCGGTGGACCAGAAGGCGCGAAGCCTCAGCCTGCTACGGGGACGGTATATCTGTCCGACGATCGCTTGGCCAGATGGAATGCCCTTCTGGATGCGACGGTCCCGCATATTGAATCAGCGGAGAGGCTGCCGGAGTCCATGCCCGTCCCAGCCGTGACATCAGCACCGCGTGATGAAGTGGTCGCATTGCGCCTGGAGTTGTTGGCTCATCAGCAAGAGGTGGCCCGCCTATCGGTTCAGTTACAAGAATTGAAGGCGATGGTGGGGTCGCAGCAGCAGGTCTTGGTCTATTTAGGGCAAGAGTTGGAAGCGCAGCAGTTGCCGATGGCCATGGCTGCGGCCCAAGCTGCTCCGTCTGCGAAGAAATCCCGGGTGATGCGGGCGAAGTCCGGCGGGAAAGAGCTGTCCGCTTCACGGAAAGTATCACGCGAGCCGTCACTCAATTTGTAACATGATTTATGAGGTGGTTCTGTGCGTAGAGCGGTGATGCTGGGCGGACTCTTCTGTGTGCTGACCGGTTGTGCGTCAACCGCGGGGACTCACGAGGAGTCCCTCGGGATCGGTATTGTCCGGGGAACGTTGGGCGTTCAGCCCGAGGGGCAGATACGGCTCGCGCGGCCGGCGGATACGCAATCCGTGCAGGGGTCTGTACTGTTGCTGGAAGGCGGTGCGTATGTCCTTCGCCTTCTGGATGGTTCGGAGCGCCGTGTGGCGTTGGATGAAAACACCCGCATCGACCGGCCTGCTCATGTCGGCGACAGAGTCGAAGCGTTTTTGGATGACAGCGGACGTGCAGTCCTTATTCGCAACATTGACCACCGCACAGACTAACCCTCAACAGCGTGTCGCCGGCGCTGTCACTCGTTCTCGCCGTTCGGTGAGCCGGCTGAGTCGCGCTGCCTTTGTGGGCCTCGCACTCCTGCTGTCGTGGGGAGGCGCCGCTGAGGCGGCGGAATCCGTCACGCTGTTTACCGATCTCGGAACGCTTCGCCATCCGATCACCACCACGTCCGACCAGGCGCAGCACTATTTCGATCAGGGCTTGCGCCTGGTCTACGCGTTCAATCATGAAGAGGCGATTCGTTCGTTCGAGGAGGCGGCTCGGCTCGACCCGACTGCCGCGATGGCCTATTGGGGGATTGCGCTGGCCTTGGGACCGAATATCAATGCGCCGATGGCCAAGGCCGATGAACGGCGGGCATGGGAGGCGCTGCAGAAAGCCCGGACGCAGGCCGGCCGCGTCAGTTCCGCCGAGCAACGATACATTGAGGCGCTTGGTAAACGATACAGCGCCAAAGGCGGCTCCCGTGTCGCGCTCGATAAGGCCTATGCCTCGGCGATGCGGACTGTCCGGCAGCAGTCGCCGGATGATCCGGATGCCGGAGTCCTCTTTGCCGAGGCGTTGATGGATCTGCGGCCGTGGGATTTCTGGATGTCTGACGGACGTCCGCATCCTGGGACCGACGAGATGGTATCGATGCTGGAAGCGGTCCTCGCCAGATATCCCGATCACCCCGGCGCCTGCCATTACTACATCCATGTCGTCGAAGCGTCGCCGAAGCCGGAGCGGGCTCTGGCCTGTGCTGAACGGTTGGCCGGCCTCATGCCGGGGGCTGGACACCTGGTGCATATGCCGGCGCATATCTATCTTCGCCTCGGCAAGTATCATGAGGCGGCAGAAGGAAACGCCCACGCGGTCCATGTCGACAAAGACTACCTGGCAGGACGGGCGCTGAGCGGAGACTATGCGGATGGCTACTTCACGCACAATCTGCATTTTCTCTGGGCCTCACTGATGATGGAAGGGCGACAGGCGGAGGCGCTGAAGACCGCCCGAGAATTGACGGGGACCATTACCGAAGCGGAAGCACGGAAGGAAAGGTGGAAAGAGTTCTATCTTCCGGCGCCGGTATTTTCGCTGATCCGGTTCGGCCGGTGGGAGGACCTGCTGCACGAGCCGGTCCCACCGAAGGGATTACGGGTGCAAGAAGGTATGTGGCGGCTGGGGCGGGGACTTGCCTCGGCGGCAGTAGGCAGAGTTCCGGGGGCCGAAGGCGAGCATTTTGTGCTGGCTGGCCTGGCGAAGCAGTTCCGCCGCGACCGGAGTCCCGAGGACAAGACCGCGCGGACCATGTTACAAATTGCAGAGCGGCTGCTGGCGGGAGACATTGCCGCACGCCGCCAGAAGTATGACGAGGCCATCAGGATTCTGCGTGAAGGGGTGGCACTGGAAGAATCTCTGGCCTACACGGAGCCTCCCTATTGGCCGATTCCCGTACGCCACTATCTGGGGGCGACGTTGCTGACGGCCGGCCGGCCGGCCGAAGCCGAACAGGTCTACCGGGAGGATCTTCGGCGTCACCCGCAGAACGGGTGGAGTCTCTGGGGATTGACCCAGAGCCTCCGCGCCCAGCATAAAGGGGGCGACGCGGACAAGGCCGACGGACAGTTCAAGTCGGCCTGGACCTATGCTGATGTCACACTGACGGCATCACGATTTTAATCAAGTAGTCCGGAGTGGAAGAGCGAGTCGATTCATTGTGGGCGTACGATCGACGGGCAGGTCAAGGCGGCCTGGGCCTATTGAATCTCTGCCGATGTCACACTGACAGCATCACGAGTTTAATCGGGGCAGTCTGGAGCGGAGGAGCGATGCGATTCATAGTGGGTGTAATGGGGCCGGCCAAGGCGAAGAAGAAAGATCTGGATAACGCGCGGGTACTCGGCGAATTTATCGCCAGGCGCGGCTGGGTGGTGCTTACCGGCGGACGCGACCTGGGTGTCATGGATGCCGCCTGTGAGGGAGCGAAGCGAGTCGGCGGGAGCCTGACGGTGGGAATTTTGCCCACGGCGAAGGACCGGGTGTCGTGTCATGTCGATGTGCCGATCATTACGGAAATGGGCAGCGGCCGTAACAACATCAATGTGCTCACGAGTGATGTGGTGGTGGCGTGCGGTCTAAGTGGGTCCGGCACGGTGTCTGAAGTCGCGTTGGCGGTGAAAGCCGGGAAGCCTGTGATTCTTGTAGATGCCGCTCCGGCCGATGTGGCGTTCTTCCGCAAGCTAGGCAAACGCCTCGTCTCTGCAGCCGGCTCTCCGGAAGAGGCGATCGAGCTCATTATGAAGCAAATGGGCGGCAGGAAGCGCCGGTCTCATTCGGAAGAGCCGACGGAATACGGCGATCTGGCATTGTGAGGGTCCGTTAGGGAGCGAGAACGCCGGAGAGCTCGCCTTTTTCTACCAGCACCCCGCTATTCTCGAAGGGGAGCCGGCCCTCTTTGAGATGCAGCACGCCGCTGATCTCGTAACTCAGGGCCTGAACTTTTCGTAACCCGAGAACCTGTCGCACGACATCGAGGGTAGATGTCGTCGTTTCAATCGACACGACGCTATCGCTCAAACGCGGGACGGTGAACGCCTGGTTCCCGAGACCGCGGGCCAACCGCTTTCCATTCAAATCCAATCGGATGTCCATGCCGGTCACCTGGAGCTCGTAGTCGTTCGGATTCCGGACGCGCAGATCGATTTTGAGCCGCTGCTCGAATGGCGTGCTATCCAGAGGGGTGATATTGCTGACCAGCACGTCCGGTATTTCCCCCTTCGCGAACCAGGAGGCGCAACCGGACAGCGCAGTGAGGGTCGCAACGAAGAGCAGAAGCTTCGAGAAATGCATGTGGACATCATACCCGAAAATCCATCGGAAACCGAGCGCCGTAGTAGACTGTAAGAGTTTCGCGTCAGCCTCGACTGACCACAGAGGAGGGTCTTCGCAATGACAAGACGGAATTTCGGACAAGCAGCATTGGCAGGGATGGTCCTGGTGATGGGGTTGGGCCTTAGTCTGATCCAACCGGAGCGCTCGGCCGCGACCGCTCCAGCCAAGGCCTATTTTGCCGGCGGGTGCTTCTGGTGCATGGAGGAAGCCTTTGAGAAAGTCGACGGTGTCCTCTCGACGGTGTCCGGCTACATGGACGGAACCCTGGCCAATCCGACCTATGAGCAGGTGTCAGCCGGCGGGACCGGGCACGCGGAATCGGTTGAGGTGACCTACGATCCCGCCAAAGTGAGTTACGAGAAGCTCTTGGATGCGTTCTGGCGCAATGTGGATCCGTTGACCCCGAACGCCCAATTCTGTGACCATGGCAATCAGTATCGGGCCGCGATATTTCCTTCGACTCCCGAAGAGCAGAAATTGGCAGAGGCCTCGAGAAAGCGACTTGAAGAGTCGAAAAGATTTCATAGCCCGATCGTGACGCAGATTGTAGCGGCCACGGCGTTTTACCCGGCCGAAGAGTATCACCAGGATTTCTATAAAAAGAATCCCGTGCGCTATAAGTTCTATAAATTCAATTGCGGCCGGACCCAACGGCTGGAAGAGGTTTGGGGGAAGCCCTAGGCGATGCCTGTACGTCAGCCCGATACGCTCGAACGACTGATCAAGGGGATTGCGGTGTTGAACGGACTCCATGCCGTCGATCATGTCCTGCGCGGCGATTTCCACTGGCCAATCGATGACCAGTCGATCGGCTTCATCGTCGTGATCGCCTCGATCTATCTCGTGTTAGGGCTGGGATTGATCGGTTACCGGCGAGGAACAGTGGGCCCGAGATTCTGGGCCGGTATCGGGTTGGGTGGATTGGCTTTTGGCTGGCTCTCGCATTTCAGTCCTTTCACGGACCAGCCTGTAGCCGTGATTTTTCATGCCTATCACGCTCCTGTGATGGGCGGGATCGCCGTGGCGCTTCTCATACTGTTGATGCTCGTGGTGCTGGTGGCGACCGTCCAGGCCTTTGTCTATTGGGGCATGGCCAAAAGTGACGGGGCAAGAGTCCTGCCGTAGTTCTCTTGCCGAGAAATGGTCACGATTGTTCGATCTGCGCATCCTCGTCGCAGGATCCATTAAGATAAAGCCTGAATGTCTTCAGTAAGTTGTGAATCGATCTGGACGGCACGGCTCTTGAGGAGATACTTCGGTAACCCGGGTCCACCCCTGCTGAATGGGTCGGCCAGGTTACTGCGTGACTACTCCAATCTCCATACAGCGGTTTCGCCCCTCCGTTGCGTTTCTGCGCAACGCGGGGATTCTTGTATTGGCCATGGCGATGGTCGGGGCGATTCCTGTTCCCACGAAGTCGGATTTCGACGGGCGCCCGCGATATGACACACAGGAAATCCGTCGGGCGATCGCGTTCTACGCTAAACGGTACCGACTCGATCCGGCGCTCTTGCGTGCGGTCATTAAGACGGAGTCTGATTTTCGTCCGGACGCGGTCTCTCGGAAGGGAGCGGTCGGGCTCATGCAATTGACTCCCGAGACCGCTGCCACCTTACGGGTGGGAGACCTCCACGATCCCATTCAGAACATCGGTGGTGGCGCGAAACAGCTGCGGCATCTGCTGAATCTCTACGACGGGGATCTTTCGCTGACGCTGGCCGCCTACAATGCCGGGGTACATCGGGTGAAGGGAGGCCGGATTCCACGTATTCGCGAAACCCAGCACTATGTGCGCAAAGTGCTCAAGTACTACGAAAGGTATCGATCCAGAAGTCCCCAAGCGACTCCGCCGGATCATTCAGCCAAGCCCCCTTCAATATCGCTGCCCTCTCCATCGTAGGAGACCGTTCGGAAATCCGGGGGGAAGAATTTCCGCTGCTCCGAGCGATCAAACGTAAGAGGTACCGGTGAGGTCGGAGCCCTCCCAGAGTGATGTCAACGGGGCGTTATCGTGCTTTCATCACCAACGTCCGCAGCCGCTCCCGCTGGGCCATGGTAATGTCGATGAACTCCAGTCCGATCTCCTTGTGGTCGATCCAGCGAATGAGCGCCTGATTGATGCGTAGCGGCCATTGATGATCGGGCAGGAAAAGAGACAGTCGCAGAATCATTCCGATCTCGAGTGGAATCGACGAACTCGCGCGACAGCCGCTCGCGGAAATGTCCAGTAGCGTGGCCTCACCCTCGAAGTCGTCTTCGCCGAAGAAGAACAGACGGCAGGAGAGCGGCATCCGCCTTCCTCGTCGATCCTTGTGGTGATCGCTTGCCGGGTCCGGGTTCGCAGGCGGTTGTGGTCGTAATTCCATAACCCTCATGTCCTCTCAGAAATTCCTCCGCCTTGACTGTACCGCGTGTTCTGTCTTTCCGCCTTCCCCAGATGGTGTAGTTCGGACGGGGGGCAACGCCTCCGGAAAGATCCTGACGTCACAGAGAATGTCTAACAGAGGCCCACACGAATGCAAGTACAAACGACTAAGAAGTAACTAGAGTGCCATCAAGGGTGGCGGTGTGGCGGGATCTCGACAAGCAGTTGACCTTCGCCGAGGTCTCTGCGAAAAAGATCGGATTGGAATGGGAGAGAGGAGGAGCAGTGATGAAGCGAACGGGGAATCTCAGGATGGCGCAGCTCGGACCGTCGGAAATCCGAGCCATGACTCAGGCCTGTGTGAACGCCAAGGGGGTGAACATGGCCCAAGGGGTCTGTGACACGCCCGTCCCACTGCCGGTCTTGGAGGGTGCCAAGCGCGCCATGGACCAGGGATTCAATACCTATACGCGATTCGACGGTCTCGCTGAATTGCGGCAGGCGCTGGCCACGAAGCTGGCTCGCTACAATGGCATTCAGGCCGATCCTGAACGCCACATCACGGTGAGTGCCGGGGCGACGGGCTCGTTTCATTGCGCGTGCGCCGCCCTGTTGAACCCCGGCGATGAGGTCATTCTCTTCGAACCCTACTACCAGTACCATGCGACGGCGCTGAAGTCGGTCGATACCGTTCCTGTGCCGGTGCGGATGCAACCACCTGATTGGACTTTCTCGCTCGCCGAGGTGGAAAGGGCCGTTACGAACCGCACCAGAGCGATTGTGGTGAATAGCCCCGGCAATCCATCGGGTAAAGTGTTTTCGCGTGCGGAGCTGGAAGGGATTGCCGAGATCGCGACGCGCCACGACTTGTTCGTCTTCACCGACGAAATCTACGAGTACGTTTTGTATGATGGCCGACAACACGTGAGTCTCGCGACCTTGCCTGATATGGCCGAGCGGACGATCACAATCGGAGGCTACTCCAAGACATTCAGCATTACCGGGTGGCGCATCGGCTACAGCGTCGCGGCGGAGCGCTGGGCGCATCTCATCGGGGCGATGAATGATCTGTTGTATGTCTGTGCGCCTGCGCCATTGCAAATGGGTGTGGCGGCCGGCATTCGCGAGCTGCCGGACTCCTTCTACCGGGAGATGACTCGGGAGTTTCAACGCAAGCGGGACCGCTTTTGCGAGGCGCTCTTGCAGGCGGGGCTCACGCCGTCTGTTCCCCAGGGCGCCTACTACGTTCTGGCGGACGCGAGCCGGCTTCCAGGGAGCACTGGCAAGGCTCGCGCGATGGCGCTATTGGAGATGGCTGGCGTAGCCGCCGTTCCAGGAGAAGCCTTCTTCTCGGGTCCGGAAGGCGCGCGGTTTGTGCGTTTCAGCTATGCGAAAACCGAGTCTGATTTTGACGAGGCTTGTCGGCGGGTGGCGAGGCTCCATCTGTAAGGCCGGTCGGTTCCGATTTTCTTGAAGCGCTTGTCCATCGCGCCGCTGCATGGTAGATAGGGTGAAACATCGGGGAGTCTGTCTGTTTATGCGTCTGATGCTATCTCGGAGTCCCGCGCTGATCGTGGGAATGCTGCTGCTGGCCGCGTGCAGTCATCCGCAAGCCTCACACCTTCTTACGAGCTCATCGCCTGCCGGATCGGCCGCGCATGATTCGGGCGATCGCCGCGTCCTCGCCGGCGAGTGGGACTACGAAGAGCTGGCGGTGGTGCTGCTCACGCTCGATGAGACGGGCAACGGGACCTACGGGTGGAAGAAGGGGCAGCTTCGAACCGTCGCTTTCAGTGGTTTCCATTGGGAGGGCACCTGGCTGCAGGAAGAGAATGACCGAGAGGGTCACTTCGTCGTGGAATTGAGCCCGGATATTTCCGAGGGTGATGGCCGCTGGTGGTATACACGCATCGGCGATGATCGAGCTCCGACGGCAAAAGGGGGGACCTTCCATCTCTCGCGAAAGACGTCCAGTGTAGCCGCCAGCGATACGCCTCCCGCTCCTTAATTTCTCGGGTTAATCGATTCAAACAGCGCCGAATAGTCCTCATCCCGGTGTCCCTCCTGGATGGCTTGCTCGAGGAGGGCGCGCACACCTGCTAGGCCGGCCACGTTCAGTCCCTGATGCCGCGCTTCATCGGCAAACAGGTTCACGTCTTTGAGTAGATGGCTGGTGGGAAAGTTCGGCTTGTCGTACCGGCGTGTCAGCAGTCGGGGGAGCTTTTTCTCGAAGGCCGGCGCAAACAGCGCGCTGGATTTGAGAACGGCCATGAACTGGTCGACGGAGATTCCGGCTCGTTGGATAAGCCCCAGGCTCAGGGCGAAGGCGGAAAGCTCCGCGGCGATCAGATGATTCAGCGCCAGCTTGAGGGCGGCGGCCTGTCCGACGGGCCCGATAAGGGATGGGGCCGGCGTCAATAATGATGAGAATATCGGCTCCCAGCGACGGAGCTGGTCAGCTGTGCCCCCGCCCAAAACGAGTAAGGTGCCGGCCTTGGCCTCAGGGAGGCTGCCCAGGACAGGCGCTTCGAAGTAGTCTCCTCCGCCATCGGCCACCGCGCGTTGGAATGCACGGCTTTCATCCGGGCTGATGGTCCCCATTTGAATAATGGTTCGACCTCGGAGATCTACCGGTCCGGTGGGAGGGAACAGCACAGCGTGAATGGCGGCCGCATCGGTCAAGAAGAGCAACGTACAGTCCGTGGAGGCCACCGCGTCATCAACGGTCGCGGCCACCGTGATGCCCTGCGCGCGGAGGGGATCCGTCTTGGAAGCCGTGCGGTTATGGACCGTGACGGCATGTCCCGAGTCGTGCAGCCGTTCTGCAACGGCTCGTCCGAGTAAGCCAATCCCTACAATTGCTACGCGCATGAGGCCGTCGTCTTTCCTCTGTCAGCGGGCTGATCTCGGGAGTTGTCGTACCTGGGCTGTGAGGTGATCGGGAAATCCCTGCACGGTTGCGATGAATCCCCCAAAACGGGGAAGCGGTTGGTTGTATCGGAGCGGCTGTCCCGCGCCATCGTGCGCTGATCCGCCGGCTTCTTCGAGCAAGAGCGTTCCGGCCGCCACATCCCACTCATTTTCCGGCTCGAAGGTGATGACGCCGTGAATCGTCCCACGGGCTGCCTGCGCCAGCGCCCAGGCGATGGAGCGCATCGGGCGACTCGTCATGTGCGACTCGATCGATTTGAAGCGCCCGACATGGAGTTCCCACGGACTGAGCGCGATCGTCAGCAGTTGGCCGGCCTCCGACTCGTGGCGTGGGGCCGGTGCGCCATTCAGATGGAGGCCCTGGCCGCGGATCGCGGTATAGAGTTCGTTGGTCGACGGATTAAAGATCGCCGCCAGCACCGGCTGTGTGCCTTCCAGCAGCGCCACGGAGATGCAATATTCCGGCTCGTGCCGGATGAAGGCTTTGGTTCCGTCGATGGGATCGATGACCCAGACGCGGGGTTTGGTCAGCCGGGCGTCGGTATCGGGGGTTTCTTCAGACAGCCATCCGTCGTGCGGAAATTGTCCGAGCAGACGATCCATGAGAATGTCATTGACGGCATGGTCGGCCGAGGTGACCGGAGAATCGTCCGGTTTGGTATAGATCTGAAATCCCTCTGCGGCAAGCCGCAAGGCTTCGGCGCCGGCTTCGCGAATCGCGGCGGTGAGGACGCGATATTCCTGTTCCCAAGACATAGTGCAGAGTAGCAAGGTCGCGCTGAGATTGGAAGCCGGCTCATTCGATGGCTTGACCTCCCGGGAGAATCTGCGTACAAGCAGAGCACCTATGAAACTGGTCCAAAAACGTTCGAAGAAAACCGGGTTGCCGCCGGGGACGCTGGTCCACATCGGTGAGAAAAAAGCCGACACGGTGACCATGACGGTCTTCGATTATGCCGGCGCGCGCTGCGATGAGCGGATTGTGACCGATCCGGAAGAGTTGCAGCCGCCCGCCGATGAGTCCGTCACCTGGGTGGATATCGGCGGGGTTCATAAGCTGGATCTGCTCGAAGCCTTCGGAAAACAATTCTCGCTCCATCCCCTGCTGCTCGAAGACATTGCCAACACCGATCAACGCCCGAAGCTGGATGACTATGAGTCCTACCTGTTTCTGGTCATGAAGGTGTTGTCCGTCACGGAGACGCACGATTTACTGGTCGAGCAGGTGAGTTTCGTCATCGGACGGAATTTCGTCTTGTCATTTCAGGAGAACGGGACCGACGTCTTCAAGCCGGTGCGGGAACGGTTGCGCGGGGGCAAGGGCCGTCTGCGGCAGAGCGGCGCCGACTATCTGCTGTATGCCTTGGTGGATGCGATCGTCGACCAGTACTTCCTGGTCCTCGAATCTCTGGGCGAAAAAATTGAATTATTACAAGAGAAAGTAGTGGCGGATCCGAGGCCGGACACGCTGAGGGAAGTTCACGCCCTCAAACGACAGTTGCTCTTCCTTCGCCGGGCGGTGTGGCCGCTGCGGGAAGCGACGAACGGCCTCTCCCGTTCCGATTGCCCCTATCTGCATGAACCGACCAAGGTTTTTTTCAGGGATGTGTACGATCATGTCGTGCAGATCGTCGATACGATCGAAACCTTGCGCGAGATGGTCTCGGCCAGCCTCGATATTTACTTGTCCAGCGTCAGTTACCGTCTCAACACGGTCATGCGTGTGTTGACCGTCATCACAACGATCTTCATGCCGCTGAGCTTTATCGCAAGCATTTACGGTATGAACTTCGAGCACATGCCGGAGCTGAAATCGGAGTGGGGCTATCCGGCGGTGCTGGGAGCGATGGGGCTGATTGCCGCAGGGATGCTGATGGCGTTCCGCCAACGGCGCTGGCTCTAGCAGAGCCGTTGAAACAGCCTGTTTGCAGGTCGCTGCCTACTCCTGGATTTCGACCCGATCCACAAAATAGTCGGTCTCTCCGAAGCAAGTCGTGGGGAGGTAGCGGTATTCCTTGTAGTGGAGGATCACGCGCTTGCCCAGGACTTTATCGAGCTCGGCGGCGACCCGTTCGTCTCGGACGGTGAAGCTCCAAAGTACCGGAGCGACGCCCGGCACCGTCGTCATGGCCAGCTCGCCCTCATACGTTTTGCAGACCCATCCCTTTTGAGAGAACTTCTGGATATAACCCGCTCGACTCCCGTCGGAGTAACTCAGGTTGAAGGCGATGAGGAGATAGGCTGCACCGAGAAAGAGGACGATGGTCAGCAGGAATGTGGGACGCAAGAACTTCATGGGCTAGGTCCTCAGTTCATGACGGAATATCGGCGAACAGCCAGGGCGCTTCGGTTTTCCGCTTTTGTTCGTAGGAGGAAATAGCGGACTCGTGTTGCAGCGTCAGGCCGATCGAATCGAGCCCGCGATACAAACAGTCTTTGCGGAACGGATCAATCGCAAATGTGCAGATCTTGCCGGTTGGCGTGGTGACGGTTTGCTTGCCGAGATCCACCGTCAGCTGGTAGCCGGGCGCGGCCAGGACCTCGTGCATCATCGCCAGGACCTCGTCGGCCGTGAGGACTACGGGCAGGATGCCGTTTTGAAAACAATTATTGTAGAAGATGTCCGCGAAGCTCGGCGCAATCACGCAACGGAATCCCTGATCGAGCAGGGCCCAGGGGGCGTGTTCGCGGGACGAGCCGCAGCCGAAGTTGTCGCGGGTCAATAGAATCGTGGCGCCTTGGTAGCGGGCTTGGTTCAGGAAAAACTGTGGATCCGGCGACCCGTCTTTCTGCTTCTTCCAGTCGAAGAACAATCCCTCGCGCAGTCCCGTGCGCTTGATCGTCTTCAAGTACTGCTTCGGAATGATCTGGTCCGTGTCGACATTGACCCGGTCCAAGGGGGCGACTAAGCCGGTGAGCGTGGTAAAGGCTTGCATGATGTCCTCTAACTCCAATGACGAATATCGATAAAGTGTCCCTCGACGGCGGCGGCGACGGCCATGGCCGGGGATACCAGGTGCGTGCGTCCGCCTGCTCCCTGTCGCCCTTCGAAATTTCGATTGCTGGTTGAGGCGCAGCGTTCCCCCGGCTTGAGCACATCGGCGTTCATCGCCAGGCACATGCTGCATCCGGCCTCCCGCCACTCGAACCCCGCTTCGCGGAAAATCTTGTCGAGTCCTTCCTGCTCCGCCTGCTGCTTCACGAGACCGGAGCCGGGCACCACCATCGCATGCACCGTCTTGGCGACCTGCTTGCCTTTGGCCAGCGACGCGGCGAGACGCAAGTCCTCAATGCGCGAATTCGTGCAGGACCCGATAAATACCTTGTCGATTCTGATGTCCGCGATCGGCATGTTCGCGGCGAGTCCCATGTATTCCAGCGCGCGCTCGGTGGCCTTGCGGGTATTGTCGTCGGTCATCGTGGCCGGGTCCGGGACCCGCTGATCCACTCCGAGCACCATCCCGGGGCTGGTTCCCCAGCTGACTTGCGGGGCAATGTCCTCGGCGCGCATGACCAGCGTGGCGTCGTATGTCGCGTCGGGATCCGTCTTCAATTGTTCCCATGCCCGCACGGCCTGTTCGAACAGCGCGTCCTTCGGGGCCAAGGGACGCCCTTGAATATAGGCGGTGGTCTTTTCATCCGGAGCGACCATGCCGGCGCGGGCTCCGCCTTCGATCGACATGTTGCACAGGGTCATACGGCCTTCCATGCTCAAGGCGCGAATGGCCGATCCCGTATATTCGATGACATACCCGGTCCCGCCGGCCGTGCCGATCTTGCCGATGATGGCGAGAATGATGTCCTTGGCAGAGCAGCGATCTGAAAGGACGCCGTCGACGCGGATTTCCATCGTCTTAGGCCGCTTCTGAACCAGGCATTGCGTCGCCAGCACATGCTCGACTTCGCTGGTGCCGATGCCGAAGGCCAGAGCGCCGAACGCGCCGTGGGTGGAGGTGTGCGAATCGCCGCAGACGATCGTCGTGCCGGGGAGCGTAAATCCTTGTTCCGGGCCGATGACGTGGACGACCCCCTGGCGGATGTCGTTCATCCCGAACAACGTAATATTGAAGTCCCGGCAGTTGTCTTCCAGTGTCTGGATTTGTTTGGCGCTGATGGCATCGGCAATACCGAGACGGCGATCCGTCGTCGGGACATTGTGGTCCGGGACCGCGAGCGTCGCGGCTGGGCGTCGCGGACGGCGACCGGAGAGCTTTAACCCTTCGAAGGCCTGCGGCGAAGTGACTTCATGGACCAGCTGCCGATCGATATACAACAGTGTCGTCCCGTCCGGTTCCTCCCGTACGAGATGCGTGTCCCAAATCTTATCGAATAGTGTCTTGCCTGCCATGACGTGCTCCTCACTAACCGGTACCAGTGGAGTGTAAAGGACCGTCATTATACATAGGGCTCAGGCGGCATGCCAGGGAGGGGCGCATGACATCGGTAGACTTCAGAATTTTCCAGGACTGCCGATACGGATTATGATGAGCGACCACACACTCAATCCCGATCATATCTCGATCCCTCGCTGGACCATTGCCCGGGATACCCGCTCGCTGGGCTGTGTGTTCTGCCATTCCATCATCGTGCGCGTGACAACCGATACCCGGCAAGTGGCGTTCTGTAGCTGTCGGCTCGTCGAATACCGCCTGCTCCCGAAACCGACCCCCCGCAAGGCCAATTCCGCCAAGCCCTAATTCCCTCGCTTGTCTTGCCCGTTCAGACGTGATAGCAGCATGGCATGTCGACCGATGACGTGTCCCACCGCTTTTTGGTTACATGGTCGCAGCTGCTCCTGGATAGCTTTCGGCGCTGGACCGGGCGGGACTTGCTGATCCGAACCGGCACCCCAGACGCGCAGGCGCAAGCGCTATTTGCCGCGCCCTTCGTGGTGGTATCGCATGACACACAGACCGATCCGATGTTGAATTACGGCAACCGGCAGGCTCTCGATCTGTGGGAGTTGTCGTGGGCACAATTGACGAGCACGCCCTCCCGCCTCACCGCGGAGGCCATGAACCGAGATGAGCGCGCCCGCATGTTGGCGGCGGCTGAGCGGCAGGGATATTATTCCGGCTATCGTGGAATCAGAATCTCTTCTACTGGTAAGCGGTTCCTGGTCGAAGATGCCACCGTGTGGAATGTCGTCGATGATCGGGGGATTCGAGCGGGCCAGGCCGCCACATTCGCTCGTTGGACAATGATGGAATAGCGTGGCTCAGTTGGACCGATTCCCGGGAGTCGCATCGGCGGTGACGTGATGCGCGCGGTGGGAGGGGAACGAGACTCGCGGCTAGGTCCAGAGTTCTATGGGGCCGTGGTTGGCCAGACCGCGGAGCAAGTCCTGCTTGGAGATGATGCCGATCGGCTGCCGATTGGCATCGAGGATCGGCAATGCCCCGACCCGCTCGTCCATCATGACCCGGGCGATTTCCCGAATGTCGGTCGTGGGTGCCGCGGAAAGCACGCGAGGGCTCATGATTTCTGCCAACCGTCTATGGGCCGCGGTGCTCTGCACTCCGGCAATGACGAGATCGGGAGCGTGGCGGATCAGATCCCGGTCCGAGACCATTCCAACCAGCGTGCCATGGACTGAGGAAATCGGCAGATGACGGAAGGATCGGCGCGTCATCAAGGTCCACGCTTCGACAAGGGTGGCGTCGGAGGGCAAGGTGATGACCGGGGTCGTCATCAAATCTCTGGCCAGGATGGCCGGCTTTGGAGGCCGCGTCTGCTTGGTCTGTTCTTGATAGGCCTGCTGCGCCGCCAACTTCGTTCGATCCCCGGCCGGGTGGCGGGGATCCTCGCCGGCCTGGCTATCCACGGCGTCGACCAGCGGAGCTCGGGGCGTCACCGGTTTGACCGGATAGGTTTCGGCAACTCCAGTGATGGCTTGGACGACTGCCATGGAAGTCTCTCCTCGCCCGTAGTATCGGTGGACTGCGGGAAATACTTAAGCTAAGAAAGCTGAATAGTTGAGGAGGATGAGGATCGAGGTGGAGCTGGGGGGGGGTAGGCCTTGGGTGGAATGGGGCATTCCGCCACGAATTGGAAACGGGGTTGCGGTCGACCCTCGACCACCACGGTGTCAAGAAACATGACCAGCGGTCTCACCCAGAGCCCCTTTTCTCCATAGAGCGCGCGGTAGACGACGACCTCCTCTTCCGTTTCGGAGTGTTTTGCCACACCCACGACTTCGTAGTCGTTTCCCTTGTAGTGTCGATAGCGGCCTGGTCGGATCATGGTGTATCCTTTCGTGGATCGACTATAAAGGGAAGGTGTATGACAACTCAACGGACACATGACGTGATCGTGATCGGCGGCGGTTCAGCCGGTTATGCGGCGGCACGGACGGCCCGTGAGGCGGGAGCAGACGTGGCGATCGTTGATCAGGGCCCGCTCGGAGGACTCTGCATTCTGCGGGGCTGCATGCCGACGAAGACCATCTTGCGATCGGCTGAGATTGCCGCGGTGATGCGGCGAGCCCCAGAATTCGGCCTATCGCCGGTCGAGGTACGCCCCAGCCTCTCAGCCATTGTCGATCGAAAGAACCGCTTGGTCCGTGAGTTCGCCGACTACCGGATTCAGCAATTGCGCGATCCGGCCTTTGCGCTCTACGAAGCGCCGGCGACTTTTCTTTCCCCCGATCGGCTGCAGGTCGGTTCGACGAGTCTGGCCGCGAAATCCTTCATCATTGCCACCGGATCGGTTCCGCGCGAGGTGGCGATTCCGGGTCTGACGGAGGCGGGTTGTGTCACCAGCGACAGTCTGCTGGATCGACGGGAGCAGCCGGAATCGCTCATCGTACTGGGGGCCGGACCCGTCGGATTGGAGTTTGCCCAGTTCTTCGCGCGCATCGGCACACGGGTCACTCTCGTGCAGCGGGCGTCTCATGTCCTGTCCCATCTTGATGCCGACGTCGGAGTTGCACTCGGACAGGCACTCGCCGCCGAAGGCCTTCGTGTCATGACCGACACGCAGGCGCTCCGTGTACAGAGAGACGGAAAGAAGATGGCGGTGTCTGTCCTGCATAAAGGGGAGGAAGAGGTCCTGGTTGGCGATCTCGTGCTCAACGCGCTTGGCCGGGTTCCGAACATCGCCGGGCTGAATCTGTCGGCGGCCCACGTGACGGTCGATGCCGGTCGTGTGGTCGTGGATGACGGAATGCGGACATCGCAGCCCCACATCTTTGCCGTCGGGGACGTCACGAATCTCTATGATGTTGTCCACATCGCCATTCAACAGGGGGAGCTGGCGGGGTGGAATGCCTGCCATCCGGCCGATTCTCCCAGACGTTTCGACGATCGGCTGGTGGCGGAAGTCATCTTTACCGAGCCGCAAGTCGCTGCGGTGGGTCTGACGGAAAAAGCCTGCCGTGCTCGCGGCCTCTCCTGCCTCACCGGAACCTATCCGTTTGCCGACCATGGAAAGGCCATGTGTCTCGGGAGCACACAAGGGTTTGTGAAATTGATGGCAGACCGCGCAAGCGGGACTGTCCTGGGTGCCGAGATTGTCGGGCCGGAATCCGGAGAGCTGATTCATGAGCTGATTGCGGTGATGTACTATCACGGGACCGTACAGGACCTTCTTCGAATCCCGCACTACCATCCGACGCTGGCCGAGATCGTGACCTATCCGGCCGAATCCATTGTTGAGCAGATGCGACGGTCATGAGCCTTCGAGTCTCGCTACGCGTTGTCACGCTGGTGCTTGCGATGGCCTTGGTGTGCTCCTGCGAGCAACAATCCTGGGAGTCGGCGATGGCGGCGGGGCAGCGCGCGCTCCAGAAGGGGGATTACCCTGAGGCGGAGCATATCTTTGCTGCGGCCGTGAAAAAAGCCGAGTCCGAGTATGGACTCTTGGATCGGCATGTGGCCGTCGCGCTGTCGAGTGAGGCGCAAGCTTTCACGGCGCAGGGCAAGTATGTGGAAGCGGAACCGGCCTATCTTCAGGCCTTGAAGATTTACCAGGATGCGCATGGAGAGCATCATGTCGATGTGGCGGCGACGTTGAATAACCTCGGCGTCTTGCATCGGATGCACGGACAATATGCGGAGGCGGAACCATTACTCATGCGGGCGCTCGCGATCAAAGAGCGTCTTCATGGCCCGGACCATCCCGATGTCGCCCTTACCCTGCACAACCTGGGACTGGTCTATGTGTCGCAAGGGGTTCTGGAGAAGGCGGAACCGCTCTATCGGCGCGCGTTGGCCATTCGCGAGAAGGCGCTTGGAGAGACACACCGGGATGTGGAAAAGAGCCTGGGCGAGCTCATCGGCGTCTTGCAGAAATTGCATCGCGACGCCGATGCGACGCCGTTGGAGAAACGGCTGTCGGCGATCAAGCAACGGCGGAGTTGAAGTCCGGTTCCTGTCCAGTGTAGCGTACTCGTATGACGGTGCAGAGACATGAGACAGAGATCAATTGGCGAATGCAGGGCATGATCGCACGAGCGGTCGGTATCGTGGCCATTGCCCTCGGATTTGTATTTGGTATGCACGGACTCGACGATCCCGCCTCCCATTGGCTGCACACGGCGCTGGGCCTCCTCACTACCGGCATGCTGGCGCAAGGCTATGCCCTATACTGCTCGATCAAACGCATGCAGCAACTGAATTCCCAATCATGATGCGTTACCGGTCAGCTCTTCGCACCGCTATCTGGGGGCTTGTCATGGCCCTCGTTCTCACGTGTACCGCCTGCGGCGGGCCCTGGCGTGACACCTATTTCAAGAAGGGCGTGGATCGACTCACCCAGGACGATGTTCGTGAGAGGTTGGGCAATCCCCATACCACCAAGACGCCGGCGTTGGGAGGGGACAGTACCTGGACGTACCGGGTCCCGATGGGCGACAAAGAGTTGGAGTCGATCACCTCCCCTGGGATCAGCGGCGCGGGCGAATCGGTCGGCGCGCTCTTGGGAAAGCCGGGAGAGGGGCCGAAACCGACATTGTATTGTTATCGGTATACGCTGACGTTCAACGAGCAGAAAGTCCTCAAGTCCTGGAAGCGCGAGGAGTGCGTGCCAGGCACCCGCGAAACTCTGATGGCGCAATAGCCGTGTGGGGCGGCGCCACGGACTAGAGGACTCCCGCCAATCGATTGATACTCAGTGTCGTCTGGCCAAAGAACAGCTGGAAGGCGTGGTAGTCCTTTTGCTGCACCTGCCGGGGGAGTGGGCCGTTGTCGCAATACAGCATGCCGATGGGCCGGGTTCCGACTCGGAGGGGTGCGACGATGGCCGATCCGGGGTTCCACGTTCGGAGAAATTTGGGATTGATGGGGTCTCCGAGAGGGACGGTGAAATCCTCGATCCACACGGCATCGGACCGCTTCATGAGCTGTAAAAAGTGCGGATGCTCCTTCGTCAGCGAGCCGGACAGACTGGCGATATAGGGAGCCGATTCTTCCACTCCGAGTAGCAAGCGCCCCACCAGATGATCGGTATTGTTCGGGTTCAGCAACGCCAGGGCCACCCGGGCAAAGCCGCCGTCCCGGTGCAGGGCATGCACCAGCGTGCTCAGGAGCGTGTTGATATCTTTCGCCTCGCGCAAGGCGGTTTGCAGCAATTGCAGCGTCTCGAGCGGATTCGTCTCAATCGCACTCGGCCCGCGTTTCTGTGGCGCCGCCGTGACGGCGGGAATTTCCACCGGAGGGGGTACGGGAATCGGGCAGCTGGTTTCCGGTTCCGCGGGATCTCCCCAAAGATCGAACGACAAGCCTGCGGAATGGACCAATTGCTTGCCCCGATCCAGTGCGCGCGCCAGGATTTCGCCGAACAAGTGAGATGGCAGACCGCTCCCTGTGAGGAGCCCCCGCTTGGTGGCCTCCATGATGGCTGGGGAGGGGGGACCAGTCATGACATCGATCAATGAAGAGCAGCCGATGACGAGGCCCTTGAACATCTCCTGACTGGAACCCCACCGCTCCTGGCTCTGATGCCCTTCGATTGAAAATAACTCCACGACAAAGGGTGGCAGCGCCCACATCTGCCCGAGAGCTTGCGCAATCCGGAGGCGGGGGACTCCATAGAGTTGCGTTTCTTCGATGATGCGCGCCGCGGGCGTCTTGGCTGTCAGGGGGATTTTGCGGTACGAGACGTAGAGATCCTGAGCTTGACTGGCGATGGCGAGGTCACCGATGGAATAGAGCAAGGTGGCGCTAAAGAGCTGGCTCAACGATGGATATTCGAGCGCCATGCCCAATTCATTGGCATGCACGGCTGCGACGAGGGCCCGAGCGATGACGCCGCTGACGATCTGTTGCTGATTCGGCCATTGATTGAGCTGTTCTACGAGTTGGGAGGCGGTGACAATGGAACGGACCGTATCCAACCCGAGCCAACTGACGGCGTGGGGGATCGAGGTAATGACTTGTTGCGGACTGTAGGCAATGCTATTTGAGATTTGCAGGACCCGGCAGGACAGGGCCGGATCACGACTGATAATCTGAGCGAGGCGATCGGCTCCGGTGAGCCCTCCGGCCAGACTGAGAATTTTCTGGCAGGTTTTCTCCAGGGCTGGTAAGCAAGGGCTAGCCTGGTTGAGGAGTGGCTGCAACGTATTGTGCAGACGGGGACGAAGGGATTCGGCAAGGGCCGACTCCGACGATGTGGACGACGATGACATGGGGCTCCTTCCAAAAAATCCCACGAGTTGTATCGGAGGAATGGCCCTGAATCTTAACCGGTACAGAAGAAAAGACTGAGGATGATTGGTATGCAGCTTGGCTGGATGACTGTTGATAGTTCCGTCGTCTTGGATGGGCTCAAGTCGTTGATTCTGCTGGTGTCGGTCATTCTGATCCGGACGTTGGTCGTACGGGGGATCTCGCGCAACCAGGCCTTGTCGATGGAGGACAAGCGTCGCTGGGTCGTGACGACCAGAAACTCGATGGTCTTCGTCATCCTGATCGGCTTCGTCGTTATCTGGGCGCATGAGCTCGAGGCCTTCGCCGTCTCGATTGTCGCGTTGGCGGCTGCGTTGGTCTTGGCGACGAAGGAGTTGATTCTCTGTTTGAGCGGAGCGGCGTTACGCGTGGGCGGCAAGGTGTACGGCGTTGGCGACCGCATTCAGATTGCCGGACACCGGGGGGTGGTGCTGGATCACGATCTGTTCGCCACAAAATTGTTGGAGATCGGCCCCGGCCAATCTGCACATTTGTATACCGGACGAGTGACGGTGTTTCCGAATAGTCTTCTGTTTACGAATGCGCTCGTCAAAGAAAACCCGGGACAGGAATATGGCCTCTATACACTCGTCGTGCCCTTGAGGTCGGAGGGAGAATGGCAACGAGCTGAGCAGGCGTTGTTGGGTGCGGCAAAGGCCGAGTGTGGGCCGTTTATGGAAGAAGCTGCGCGACAGATGAAACTGCTGGAACAGGCCAATCTCTTGGAAGCTCCCTCGCCGGAACCCCGTATTACCATTCAGCTTCCCGAGCCGGGGAAGATTCAGTTGGTGCTCCGGTTCCCGGCTCCCGATCGGGGCCGCTCGCGAGTGGAGCAAGCCATTCTTCGCCGATACCTCGTCGAGATGAATCAGTCGTAGCTTGAAACAATAGAAGGGCCTCGTCGATGAAACATCGCGAGGCCCTTCCGGAACTGCCGTACGCCAAGAGTTACTTCGGGAATGTCTTCGGGGCCGTGACCTGCTGCCAGCCTTCGCCGTTCAGCGATTTCAGTAACGCCACGACGTCCTGTTGTTCCTGCTCGGTCAGTTCGAGTGGAATGATCGTGTTGTCCTGATGCGGGTTCTTGATGCCCCCCTGGTTATAAAACTTCACCACGGCTTCCAGCGTCTTGAACCGCCCATCGTGCATATAGGGGGCTGTTCTCGCGATCTCCCGCAGCGTCGGTGTCTTGAAGGCGCCGATGTCTTCCGGATTCTTCGTGACCATATAGCGGCCGAGATCCACGGTGTTGGTGTCCCAGCCGATGCCAAGATTATGGAATTTCTCGTCCGTGAAGTTGAAGCCCGAATGGCAGCGAGTGCAACGGGCTTTGCCGCGGAACAGCTCTAATCCGCGCTTCGCCGATTCCGACAAGGCCTTCTCATCACCGCCAAGATCGAATCGGTCGACGGCGCTGTTGCCGGAGAGAATGGTCCGTTGAAAGCTCGCGATGGCCTTGCCCACATCCTCGATCACGATCTCGCGGCCGAATACTTCTTGAAAGAGTTTTCGGTATCCCGGGTTCTTCTTCATCTTTACGATCATTTCGTCATGGTTGTTGAACCCATGCTCGACCGGGCTGACGAACGGCCCAATGGATTGCTCCTCGAGTGTTTCGGCACGGCCATCCCAGAATTGTGCCTTGCTAAATACCCGGTTGAAGGAAGAGGGTGCGCTACGCCCGCCTTTCAATCCGTTGATGCCGGTCGAAACGGCTTTGCCGTCGGTGAAGCCGTTGCCTGGCAGGTGGCAGCTGGCGCAGGCGATTGTGTCGTTTTTCGAAAGGCGCTTGTCGAAAAACAGTAGGCGGCCCAATTCGACTTTCTTAGCGGTCAGAGGGTTGTCCGCCGGTACAAAGGTGTTGGGATCCTCCAAGCCTTGGATCTGAGGGAGTTTGTAATCCGTACCAGAACCGGGTCCGGCTTCAGCGTAGGCGAACTGCGACACCCCCGACCCTCCGACCCCGCTGAGTGCCAGGAACGAAACAACGAACAAAGAGAAATACGATGTGTGTTTCTTCATGAGGAGACTCCTTTCGTGAACGAGCGACTATTTGAATGCTAGGTCATGGCTATAAATTAGTCCAATTGATTGTATTGAGGGTATCGATTTATAATTCTTATCGATCGAGGAAAGGCTATGACGTTCACAGAACTTCGCTATCTTGTCGCGCTGGCTCAGGATCGGCATTTTGGCCGCGCTTCCGAACGATGCTGCGTGAGTCAACCTGCTCTGAGCTTGGCGATCCAGAAGCTGGAGGACGAGCTCGGGACGATGATCTTTGAGCGGCGCAAGCATCACCTCACGTTGACTGTCTTGGGTGAGCGAATTGTTCATCAAGCCCAGCGCGTGTTGGAAGAAGCCGATCAGATTCGAGTGATTGCCGCTCAGGGGAAAGATCAGCTGGTCGGCCCGCTCCGTTTCGGGGCCATTGCAACGGTCGGGCCCTACGTCCTGCCGGATCTTGTCCCTCTGCTGAACAAGCGTGCCCCACTGATGCCGCTGGAAATCGAAGAAAATTTGACGCTTCATCTGGTGGCCATGCTGAAGAGCGGGAAGCTCGATGTGATTATGATCGCGCTGCCGTTGGAGGAGCCCGGGATCGTCACGCGGGCCTTGTATGATGAACCGTTTAAAGCCCTCGTCCCTGTCGGCCATCCGTGGCAGAAAAAGAAGTCAATCGATTCGCGCCAACTGGGGGCGGAGAAAGTCCTCTTGCCGCATGCCGGGCATTGCTTCCGGCAGCAGGTGCTGGATACTTGTCCCGAGCTGAGCCGATCCGATGCTGAGGGATGGCAAGGGAATTCTCTGGAGACGATTCGCCAAATGGTTGCCTCAGGGCTGGGAATTACCGTGTTGCCGTGTAGCGCGTTGACAACGAAACACGAGAACAAGCGGCTGGTTGCGATCGATTTGGCGAAGCCGGTCCCCGGCCGGCGGATCGGATTGGCCTGGCGGAGAGGATTTACTCGTCCTCAGGCGGTTGATGCGGTTTCAGATGCCGTGCGGGCACTGAAGATACCAGGCCTGAAGCGTGTGGCGTCGGAGGGACGATGATCAAGCGGTCTGAGGAGCGTTCATGCTGGACGTATTTGACACCGGTCTCGTTTCGGGGCAGGATGCGAGAAGCCTCGCCTAGGGAATTTCTGTTTGTCCACCTATTCGTATATAGAGGAGAAGCATTATGCAAAAGATAGTATTGGCTGCAATCGCGGCAGTGTATCTGGTCGGTGCCGGTTCATTGGCGCTGGCTGACGATGCGATGAAGAGTGAAATGGGAGCGATGAAGGACCAGATAAAGGCCGATGTGAAAGCGGCTCCCGAGAAGATGAAGGCCGACAAGGATCAGGTGAAAGCTGATATGAAGGCCAAAAAAGAGGAAATGAAGAGCAAGATGAAGGCCCATCGCGAAGAGGCCAAGGCCAAGCGGGCCGCTATGAAAGATAAGATGAAGGCGAAGAAGGAAGGAGTCAAAGGACAAGGCGATGCGGTGCAAACCCAAGCGCAAGATATGAAAGCGGCTGGTCAGCAGATGGGCAGCGATGCCAAAGCCGCCGGGCAGGAGATGAAGGATGCTGTCGGCGCGATGGGGAAATAACTCCTTCCTTGGAGCCTAGTTGGAACGGCCTCTGGCAGATTGCCAGAGGCCGTTGTGTTTATGCGACACGGCACGGTATGGCCTGCCGGAGAGCAAGTCTCCTTCATCTTCTGATAAACAAGTTTCGATCTGTCCAGCTTGTTCCCTCTTCGTGCTTCTGCTAGCATCCTCGCCGGTCAATTGACCCCTACTATGAAAATCGCAACGTTCAACGTCAACTCGCTCCGCAAACGGCTTCCGATCGTGTTGGATTGGCTTGCCCAGCAGAAGCCTGATGTCTTGTGCCTCCAAGAAACCAAAGTGCAGGACAGCGAGTTCCCGTTGTTGGGTCTGGCCCCCTCTGGTTATCAGATCACGTTTCGTGGGATGAAATCGTACAACGGCGTGGCCATCTTGAGCCGGAAGCAGCCGGAGGCGGTGTTCCATGGATTCGACGATGGCGGTGAATCGGAGGATGCCCGGCTGCTCAGAGTCGTGATCGACGGAATTCCGATCGTCAATACGTACGTGCCTCAGGGCTTTGAAATCGATTCGCCCAAGTATCAATACAAGCTGGGGTGGTATGACCGGCTGAGAAAGTATTTCGAGAAACATCTGTCTCCCGGCGAGCCGGCCATCTGGTGCGGCGACATGAACGTGGCGCCGCGTCCCATGGACGTGCACAGTCCGGAGAAGCACCTCAAACATGTCTGTTATCACGAGGATGCGCGGAAGGCCTACGAGCGAACACTGGCGTGGGGATTTCAGGACGTGTTTGTGAAGCTGTACCCAGACCGGCAGCAATATACATTTTGGGATTATCGGGCGCCGAGTTCGTTAGAGGCGAATAAAGGCTGGCGCATCGATCATATCCTGGCGACGGCACCGCTAGTGAAGAAGTGCACGAGGGTTGACGTGGACGTCGAGCCGCGGCGAGCGAAAGACCCATCAGATCATACGTTTCTCTGGGCAGAGTTTTCGGTCTAACCACATGCGCGACGTCCACACCCGCCCGATCCGGTAGCAGGGCAAGTCCTCCCTACCGCCGGATGGGAGCAGATCAACAGCGTGAGTCTCACGCAGCCCGCATGAACGAGTCTTTTCTCGGTCGGCTGCTGAGGCGATTCTGCTGAATCAATGGATCCAAGACCAATCCGCAATTGATGCATCGATGCACGACCGATTTAGGTGCGAGTTCCGGTCGCTGTTCCTCGATCATCAATCCTTTGCACTTTTGACAATTCATCAATCTATCCTCCTCTTGATACCGACGAGTGCGAGAGTGCGATCAATGCTCGGGAGGAAACTTAACATCCGCAGATTAATCCCATGTTAACCGGTAGTTAAAAGTGTCTAATCTTTGCTTGTTTGATTAATCAATATTTGTTGATGTATATTGCCTCCAATGTCGACGAAGCGACGAGTCAAAGCCGCGGCCCTCTTTCATGCTCTATCCGATGAGACGCGGCTTGAGGTTCTCAATAGGCTGAAGCGGGGAGAGCAATGCGTTTGCGAATTAACGGCCGCTCTTCAGGCCGGGCAGTCGAGACTGTCGTTTCATCTCAGGGTATTGAAAGAAGCCGGATTGATTCAGGACCGTCCCGAAGGGCGTTGGATGTATTACTCGTTGAGTCGAGAGGGATTAGAAGACCTTGAGGACTTTATCGGCGAACTCAAGAAGGCAATCACGCATCCCGGGTCTTCAAAGCAATGCGAGTAGCCCATTGTTGTGGATTTAGCATCAACATTTCTTGATTAGTATGGCGTGTTGCCATGAGGGCACTCGTAATGGGTTCAGCGATCAAAGCATCGGCTCCCTCTGAAAAACGGCTGAACGTATTCGAGCGCTACCTGACCGTCTGGGTTGGGTTGTGCATCGTTGCTGGAGTCCTTATCGGGCAGGCATTCCCGTCGTTGGCGCGCACATTTCGGAGCTGGGAGCTCGGGGAGGGA
Source organism: Nitrospira sp. (assembly GCA_030692565.1). NCBI lineage: Bacteria > Pseudomonadati > Nitrospirota > Nitrospiria > Nitrospirales > Nitrospiraceae > Nitrospira > Nitrospira sp. The sequence goes on along the minus strand of JAUYAO010000058.1, from coordinate 275,386 downwards.
AGCCATATCAACCTTCCCATCGCCGTCCTTATATGGCTGATGATTATTCCGATGATGATGAAAGTTGACCTCACGGCTCTGCGAAATGTAGGTCGCCGGCCGCAAGGACTGTTCGTCACACTTATCGTCAATTGGCTCGTCAAGCCGTTCTCCATGGCCTTCTTCGCTTGGCTGTGCTTTCGGTTCGTCTTTGCGTCATGGATGTCTTCAGCGGAAGCTGATCAATATATTGCCGGCTGCATTATCTTGGCCGCGGCTCCCTGTACTGCCATGGTATTTGTCTGGAGCTATTTGACAGATGGCGATCCGGCCTACACGTTAGTCCAAGTGACAGTGAACGATCTGCTGATGCTGATCCTGTTCGCCCCGATTATCGGGTTCCTGGTGAGCGGGGCGTCCTCGTTGACGGTCCCGTTCGGTGTCCTGCTGTATTCTGTGGTGGCCTTTATTGTGATCCCTCTGGTGACCGGTACGCTGGTTCGGGCGTGGTTCATTACCCGACATGGCAAAACCTGGTTCGAACAGGAACTTCTGCCGCGTTTTGCTCCGGTCACGATAGCGGCGCTGCTCCTGACGCTCGTGTTCATTTTTGCCTTTCAAGCAGACAACATCGTGGCCAAACCTTGGCATGTGGCGTTGATCGCGATTCCGATTCTCTTCCAGGTCTATATGAATGCCTCCCTGGCCTATGGGCTGATGCGGTGGCTTCGGGTGCCGTATGCGGTGGCCGCGCCTGGCGCCCTCATTGGAGCAAGCAATTTCTTTGAACTCGCGGTGGCGACCGCCATCGCCTTATTCGGACCTGAATCGGGAGCGGCGCTGGCGACCGTGGTCGGCGTGCTGGTTGAAGTGCCGGTGATGTTGTCCGTCTGCCACGTCTGCAATCGTACGAGGCATTGGTTCCCCAAAGAGGCGGTAGCCTGAAGGATCTGTGACCGGTTGAATGTTGATTGAGGGAATATAGAGGAGAGACCATGAAACGTTTTCATATCCATATCGGAGTCGAGAAGCTCGAAGAGGCGATCCGCTTCTATAGTGCCCTGTTTGGCGCGGCTCCGGTGAAAACCAAGCCGGATTATGCGAAGTGGATGCTCGAAGACCCGCGTGTCAATTTTGCAATTTCTACCCGCGCGAAAAAGAATGGCGTAGATCATCTCGGAATTCAGGTCGAGGAGGAGGGTGAATTAAACGAGTTGCGCAGCCGTCTTGAGAGGGGGGATATGAAGCTTCTGGAGGAGGGAACCACGACCTGCTGCTACGCGCGATCGGATAAGTCCTGGATACAAGACCCGGCAGGTATTCCCTGGGAGACCTATCGCACGATGGAAGATGCTCAGTTCTTTTCAGAAGGCGCAGGCGATGCTGACGGGGCTTGCTGTGTTCCGGACGTGCCGGCGCAGCGCATCACTTTGAACCCCTCACCCAGCAAGGGAGGGTGCTGAGACTCATGCCGACGGATCCCATCAAGGCTCTCATTCTCTGTACCGGGAATTCATGCCGCTCGATCATGGCCGAGGCCCTCTTGAATGAATTGGGGCAGGGACGCTTCCACGCATGGAGTGCCGGGAGTTTCCCGACCGGGTACGTACATCCGCGATCCATTGAAACCCTCAAGCGCCATGGCATAGATCCCGGCCAGCCCTACAGCAAATCCTGGAACGAGTTTGCCGCTCAACCCCTCGACTTGGTGATTACGGTCTGTGATCAGGCCGCCGGTGAGACTTGTCCGATTTTTCCCGGCAAGCCGACGAAGCTTCATTGGGGGACGCCCGATCCTGCTAAAGTGGTCGGGAATGAGGTCGACACTCAAGCGGCATTCGACCGTGCTTTCTTCTTTCTCAAAGAGCGGGTCGAGCAGCTGATTGCGGCCTCCGAACGTTCGCAATAGGCTCAGAAGCGATCTCGATCTCCTGCCGTCTGTCGCGCGTATGCGACGTGGCCCCCCCACCGATCGCTCGACCGGTACCGTCAATCCTGTTAGAGTTGCCACTTAGAGTTGCCACGCGCGACGATTCCCCTGTGAAATCCAACTGCATTGACGGCTCTAAGGTATTTTCATGTCCGGTCCAGTAATTGATCCGATGGCCACGGCCGATGTCGCCATCATCGGCGCAGGTGCGGCCGGCCTCGCCGCTGCGATTTTTGCTGGAGAAACGGCCGAGCCATCCGGGTCACGATCGATCGTGCTCCTTGATGGGGCCAAGACCATCGGAGCAAAACTTCTCGTGTCCGGTGGAGGCCGCTGCAACGTCACGCATGAGGTGGTGGCGCCGACCGACTTCTTCGGCAATCGCCGCATTATCAAGAATGTGCTGGCCGCATTTTCTGTTGACGCCACCATCACGTGGTTCGCCTCGATGGGTGTTGAACTTAAGCGGGAAGAGACCGGCAAGTTGTTTCCTGTCACTGATAGATCGCGAACCGTCCTGAACGCGCTCGTTGAGCGCTGTCGCGAACTCGGCATCGCTATTCTTTCAGATCATCGCGTGACCAAGATCGCCCGCGTTCCTGATTCGCCGGCGGGATTTGTCGTTCACCATAGTCACGGAGCTCTCGCGGCGAGTCGGGTGATTTTGGCCACGGGAGGTCGATCGATTCCCAAGTCGGGGAGCGACGGGTTGGGCTATGAGCTGGCCCGGCGGCTGGGGCACCATGTCACGCCGACGGTCCCGGCGCTTGCGCCACTCGTGCTGGATGACCGCATGTTTCACAAGAATCTCTCCGGTCTCTCGCAAGAGGTCGAACTCACCACGGTTGTGAAGGGGAAAACGCTCGATGTTCGGAACGGCAGCTTGCTCTGGACTCACTTCGGGATCAGTGGGCCGGTTGTGATGGATGTCAGTCGATTCTGGTGTTTGGCGCAGGAGCAGGGAGAACCAGCCGAGGTCCACGGTAACTTTTTCCCTGGGAAGAATCAGGAGCAGGTACGGCAGTGGTTTATGGAACAGACGAGAGACCATCCCCGTCGCTCTCTTGGGAAGACCCTTGCCCAGCGGCTACCTCAGCGATTCACCGATTCTCTCATTCAGCATGCCGGTTGCGATGGGCAGACGGCCATTGCGCAACTGCCGAGAAAAGATCGGGACCACCTCCTGCCTCTCCTGACGAAATTTCTGTTTCCCATCGTACAGGATCGAGGATGGAACTATGCCGAGGTGACAGCCGGCGGGGTGCCGTTAGAAGAAGTAAATTTCCGCACAATGGAATCGAAGCTGGTGCCGGGTTTCTATCTGGCCGGAGAAATCCTCGATTGCGATGGGCGGATCGGCGGCTTCAACTTCCAATGGGCTTGGGCTACGGGGCATCTTGCCGGTCGAACAGCTGGCTCAGGGGGCGAGTGAAAACCTCCCATACGATTGGTTGGGAGGCCATGGTGTAGTCACGCTGCAAGGTATTTCTGGCAGGGCTAGACCGCGCAAGATATTGAATACACGGTGGAGTTATGGCCATGGAATAAAACTCTGCTCTCAACTGTTACAAGTGTAAGGAAAGTGTTATGGGCTATGGCCTGTCGCGCAAAGGGTTGGGGGCTAAGTTGCATCTGGACACGGACATGGTTGTGGCGCTTTCCTGTTATGTAGTCCCTGCATACGGTCGTATTGCTAATTTGAGAGTGGAGGTTTTGAATCAGGCTATCGGCGTAGATCGCGGGTGCGCTGGCGAATGAATGAAGGGCTGCCAGACACATTGGACGAGCGGAGCTTATCAGAATCATTGGGTAAGGTCTCCATGGACCTCGAAAAGCAGCGAGCAGCCTTTGAGTCGTCCGCACTTTTGTACCTGGATGCGCTGTATGGGTTCGCCCTTGTGCTCACGGGCCGACCGAACGAAGCGGAAGACTTGGTCCAGGACACGTACGTCAGGGCGTTGCAGTTTTATCACCGGTATCAGGAAGGAACAAATTGCAAAGCTTGGTTATTTACGATCATGAAGAGAATTTTCCTGAACCAGATTCCGCAGCGGGCTCGGGAGGTGTTGTGTCCGGACCGAGAAGATCAGGAAGGAGGGGGGGGCAGTGAATTTCTTGAGTACCATTCTGTTCTGGTTGATAATACCTTCGGCGGGAGGGATGAGGTTTTCCGACAGGATGTTGTGAAAGCGCTAGACCTGCTTCCCGATTCGTTTCGAGTCGTGGTCTTGCTGTGTGATGTGGAAGGATTTAGTTACAGTGAGATGGCTCAGATGTTGGACTGTCCAATAGGAACGGTAATGTCCAGGCTCTCGCGAGGAAGGGATATTCTGCGACAGATACTGTGCGCTTATACGAACCAAGGACCACGTGTGAAGTCGGATGTGAAGAGGCTTAGTCACGATGCTTGATTGTCAGGAAATGCAGCGATTTCTTCACTCGTATCTGGACGGAGAGTTGTTCACACGAGATGCGGTGGAGATTCAGTCTCATCTGGATAACTGTTCCGCCTGTACGGCGTTGTATCGGAACGAAAAGCTGTTTCTTGATTTGCTGAGAAAATCGATCCCGCGCTCGCATGCGCCGATCGGGCTCGAGGCAAAAGTGAAGCAGGCTTTAGACACGGTCTGTCGGCGGGAAAAACCGCGAGCATGGTTCAGGCGGATCGCTGTTCCGGCGTCAGCGGTTGCCGTGCTGGCTGGCGTAGTCGTTGTAGCGATGCAGCTGTTTGTTGGCAACCCAGTTGTGCCGGATATTGTTGGCGCGGCTGTGGCAACGCATGAGCGCTATGCATCTAAAAGTCTTCAATTGAACATCCACAGCCATGAGCCAGCTGAAGTATCTCGCTGGCTTCAAGAACAAGCTGGATTTACAGTGTCACTCACTCAGGCCCCGGTGAAGAATCTGAATCTCTTGGGAGGAAGATTGGTTGAAGTGAATGGCCAAAAAGCCGTATTTGTCGCGTATGACGTGGGAGGGCATCCCCTCTCTCTGGTCATCACGGCTGCGCAGGGCGTAAAGCTTTTTGGCGGTCAGGAAATGGTGGACAAAGACGTTCGCTTCTACCAGTCCTCTTACCATGGACTCCAGACGCTGAGTTGGTCGCTCGAAGGAATGGCCTACGTCTTTGTGTCCGATGCCCAGGAGTTGAACAAGCAAGCTTGCCTAATTTGCCATACCAGCAGTAGGGATTTGAAGTCTTCTGGCGGCCACTCTGCCGTGCGGTCCATGTAGCCTCGTTTCCTCTTTGCCTCCGTACCCCACTTCTTCAGTCTCCACAACGGTTTCCTTTTTTCGCTGCCTTACCATGGCGCAAGGACATCGTGTGGCGCGATGAATGTCAGGAAAGTAGAAGGGAGCGGTATGCCGCATTCCTTGCCGCACTTGTCCTCCACCTATCCGATCTGCCGCTGAAAGATTTGTCCCGCATCCATTCTGCTCGTTGAACAGGAATAAAACACGGACCTTGTCTGTTACGGGTATATTACGCGCCTGTGAGCGGAGGGTGCACACTACGAGTCATTCCGCGAACGTCACAGGCGTGTGGATGTGAGAAGTCAAGATGGATGGAGACGAATCATGGCGGCCGATGTTTCAACGAAAGGAGGAAATCGCACGCATAGTGTCGGACCGTCGAGTGCATTGATGCGGTGAGTCGGTGTCGTTAATGGCAACGCTCGAATCCAATCGTAAGGTGTAGGTGGGGAGAATTGGAGGGACCTATGAAGAAACAACATGAAGAAGACCTTGTGGGAGACGGACTCTCTCGCCGGGATTTTATGAAGATGTCTGCGTTTACCGGCCTTGCGGCATCGCTTGGCGGGCTCGTGTCGTTGGATTTCCTGTCTCCTTCCACTGTGCAGGCTCAAAGCGTGGGAGCGGGAATGGGGAAGCCATTCACCTTTGCGGTGATGGCGGATCACCATACGATGGGGCCGAAAAATAACTACATGAAGATGCGGGTTGAGCGGTGCGTGCAAGAGATCAATAATTTAAGCGTTAAGCCCGATTTCATCATGTCACTTGGAGATGTGGTGCATGATGGTTCGGATGAACAAATGAAGTACTTCGATGAGCTGATTGCCCCGCTGAAGGCGCCGGTGAAGTACATCACGGGAGAGCACGATTGGTACCTCGATATGGGGGAATCCTACGGGAAACATTATGGCAAGACGACCTACTCGTGGAATCACAACGGCGTGCATTTCGTGGCGTTGAACACCGTCGTGCTTCGGGACTTCTGGACAGCCAGAGGGCTGTCGGCCCAAGAGCGCATGGATATTGCCGGTACGTTGAATCACCCGTTGCCTGGTCCTTTTCATGTGGGGGAAAAGCAATTGCTTTGGTTGCGCGACGATCTTAAGAGCGTCAAGAAAAACACGCCCATTATCATCTTCTCGCATTCTCCCTTGTACTACTACTACAAGCCCTGGAACTTCTGGACTGAAGACGCCGGTGAAGTCCACCTGTTGTTGGATGGGTACGAACACGTCCAGGTGATTCACGGGCATGTGCATCACATCGTGAAGAACCAGATTGGCAACATCAAATTCGCCAGCAGCCTCTCGACGGGCTGGCCGCATCCCTATCCATCGAGCGGATTGCCGGCGGGTTCACCGAAGATGCCGCGTGCCAATCCAGGCAATGTCTTCGGGGGCCTGGGCTGGGACACGATGGGCGTCGACGACCAAGGCGAAGTAGGCATTAAGTATGAAGAGTGGTCACGGACGAAGGCCTGATTGAAGGGGAGGTGTGATGATGAAAAAAAGTGTATCAGTGAAGCAGATCGCGTTGATGGCGATCGGAGCCTGTGTCATGTCGGTCCCGATGTGGGTCTATGCCCAGCGGGCCATGGATGTGCAAGCGTTGCCGGGACTCTCGTCTGAGGGACAGCGAAAAGACGCTCAAAGCGGGGAGATTCTTGACCGTAAGACGGTTGAAACCGGCACGAAAGAATTGCAGGAAATGATCGCGCTGGGCGACAAGCTCTGGCACAGCCGTGACTTACCGATGAGTGGAAATGGTCAAGCCTGCAACATGTGTCACGCGGATGGCTCGGTGACACATCCGGAAACGTACCCGAAGTATAAGCCGCAGATTGGGCAGGTTGCCACCATCCAGCAGATGATGGGCTGGTGTATTGCGATTCCGAATCAGGGGAAACCGTATGCCTTAGGCAGCAAGGAAATGAATGCCCTTGAAGCCTATATGAACTGGAACAACAGGGGTCAGGTGATGGAGATTGGGGCTGCGCCTTCGAATTCTTGACGCAGATGGCGGGCACAGTCTGCGCCATTGTATCTTTTCTGAGCATTGGACAACGAGGAGATCGCCATATGGAACTGCCAGAATCACAGAGCGACAAGCCGCGTATCAGTTGGTTTTTGGTTATAGGGCTCATCGCTGCTTTGGGGGGATTTCCCTCCAGGGCAGCGGCCTTCCCCGGAGATACGGGAATGGAAATGATCATGAAGCATGGCCCGCCCGCTTTGCCGGGCTCGATCGAGCTCCCGCCTAAAGCTGGATTTCAAGCCGGAAAATCGCCCTCTGTCTTGGTGGTGTGGTTCCAGACTAAGTACCATCCCCTGGCATTGCCTTTGGAACTCGAAGGCCGGGTGGTGGCGTCGTTTCGGTTTGACCGGGATTCTGTGTTAAAGCGAATCAAGCAGGGCGAATCCCATGCAATGTGGGATGACTTACGCAGCGACTTTGAAAACCTATTCACATCGCTCACGACAGACCAATTTCAGCAGTTTCTTACCGCATTGGATCATCAGGGGTGGAGAGTTACCAACATGACCCACCACCAGGAGCCGCCCTATGATCTGTACGAAGTTGCATCGCGGGACGGCAACTTGAAGGCGGAATTCTCGTTCCGAACTCCGGGAGTTCCGTCCCCTTCCGCTACGGACCTGTACTACGGGGGAAAGTTTCCGGATGGTAATTTCTGGTTACGGGTACAGAGAGGGAGGAGTTGATCGTGGCAAACCGACCAGTCGGCGTGTCTTCGGAGACCTTGGAACTGAAGTATAAGATTGAAATGGCTGAGCGCCGCTTCAATGATATGCGGCAATTGGTCGAAGCGAAGGGGTACGACTGGGACATGATCGATCTGAAACGGATGCAGCGGGAACTTGACGACTTGATCAAGAGGTATGAAGAGCGGATGTCGAAGCAGCTTGGCTGTAGGTATCGCTATGGCTCTTCGGCTGTGGCGCCACAGGTGGGAACGCATCCATTCGAGCATCAGGCTCGGGAGAAATAACCATGGCCAGCGGGGCCGGACCTCCTCAAGCGGACGGCACAAGACCCACGCCTGGCCTCGCCTTCAAGGAAGTGCGATGCATGCGGTGCGGGCGTCTGCTCTTGCGATGGGAGATGAGCGGATCGTCTCAAGTCGAAGTCAAATGTCCACGATGCCAGCAGTTGAACCTTTTGAAGCTGGAGCAAGGAAGAGGTTCATAGCCGACGTAGATATGCCAATCGGTAACTTGCACCTGACCCATTGAGACTCAGAAGCCCGTCGAGGCTCAGAAGCCCATCCCGGAGTGATACCCGAGGATGGGCTTTTGTATTCTGCCGTCAAGACCAGAGATCATTGTGACCGAGAGGAGGGTGCCGATGAAAAGGTTAATGAGCTTCGCATTGGGCGTTCTGATTGTGAGCGGGTGTATGGGAGGAGTGGTCTTTGCCGAAGAATGGGAAGACACTTTCCGTGCGGGTCCAAAATTCTCCGGTCCTTCCAGTTTAAGCCCCAAATTCACCATCAACGGCGATTATCGGATTCGTGGTTTCTACAACAATAACCTGACGGACGCGAGCAACTCACGAAAAGATACGAATGCGTTCAACATCCAGCGGTATGTGCTCGATGTCAGCGTCGTCAGCGGAGAAGGACCCATCAGTGTTGAAGGCCACGTTACTCCGTTTCTCACCAGCTCCAACGGAACTGGGCAATCTCGCCTTGGGAAAGTCGCCTTCGGCCCAGACAGCAGTGCCTCAACCAGCTGTACCGGAGTTGGAAACGAAGGGACCGGGACGGGGTGTACCCAAAACACATTCTCGATGTTGCAGGCGTACCTGCAAGTCAATTTTAACAAGGTGAGCCTGAGGGTAGGCCGGCAGATCTTTACTATCGGCAACGCGCTGTTGGTCCAAGACGCGGTCGACGCATTCCGTTTGGACGTGCCGCTCGATTCCTCCTCCACCGTTACCGTGGCGAATCTGAAGATCCTGGATTCAACGCGTGCGGCAGGCGTCGGTGGCGTGTTTGTCGGGAACGGATCGGCCGGCGGGCCCGGAGGGGATACGGATCTGTACATCGCAAACTATCGATATAGTCCGGACAAAGATTTCCGGATCGATGTCTTTGCCGGTTTGTACAAAGATCGTGGCCCGTCGTTTATCAGTCAATTGAATCCCAACCTGGCGGGATTCGGCGGGTCGGCGACTGCGCAAGCCGGCCTCTACGGAGTGGCTGGTGAACTGCGGCGCGGAAACTTTCACAGCACCTTTGAAGCGGATTTGATTCGGGGCACGGTGCAGAACCCGAACGGTCCTGCTCCGCTTCTACAAGGGTATAACCTGCTGCTCAGTGGAGATGTGGACTTGGGAGGAGGGCTTAACGCGGGCGCCACGTTTCTGCACAGCTCCGGCCAGGATGCAGGAGATTTGAGCTCCGGCAAGCGGGCGAACATGAACGGCATCAACGGGAACTACACCATGGGTATCATCACCATGAACGTGGGCGCGCGCTCGCCTGCCCCGATCGATGGGACCTGTCCAAGCTGGGCCGATGCACGGGGGCTCGGGGGACGGCCTGGGTGTTACGGAGGATCGGGACTGACCGCCATCAAGGTGTCGGCCAACTACACACCGCCGACCATGCCGAAGCTCAATATCGAGGGCGATGTCTTGCCGGTGTGGAGCGCTCGCGATCGCGCGATCCAGAGCACGGCCGGCGGCTCCCAGTTTACCAAGGGCGGAAACTTTATCGGCACGGAGCTTGACATCTTTGTCCGCTACCAGATTCTCAAGGACCTCTCGGCGGTGCTGGCCTATGGATGCCTCTTTACCGGGAACTACTTTGAAGCTCCGACCGCGGCCACGGTGGGTGTGGGGAATAATCCGGTGACGCAGAAAGCTGACAATATGCAAGTGGGATTGATCGAAATGAACTATCGATTCTGATCAGGACTGGCTGTGCTCGTACCCCTGCCCTTGCAGCGGGGTATCGAGTCTAGAGAGGAAAGGAGCAGGAGAATGATGACATCGCAATTACGTCGGTCAATCGTTGCGCTCACCGTGTTCGTGCTGATGGTGGCCGTCCACGGAGTGGCATTGGCCAAAGAGTTCACGTTTCGAGCTCAAGAGTTGGGCGGGTCTGGCGGCAAAGGGGAAATCTGGTTACCCAGCTCGGTCGTCATAGACCAGAAAGCCGATCTCGGGGAGCCGTTGTATTTTGTGTTGCAAAATCCCACTCCGACCAATCATGAGTTTGCCGTGGGCGGGCTTCTCATGATTCTGTCGGAGGAGGTGATGAGCGCCCTACGGCCGGACGCATTTACTGGGGCTGTGCCGCCGGCTCAGATCATGGCCCCGATTCGTGTCATGATCAAGGCGGGGGAAACCAAGAAAATTCGGGTAGCACTGACCGGGCTGGAAGGCCCACGGAATCTCGGTGCGCGCTATCCATACTTTTGCCCTACGCACAAGGATATTCAAGTCGGAGGGTTTATTTTCGTTGATTAAGGCTGGTGTATCTCTGACGGGTTGGACGGTGATGATGGGAGAGGCCAAGGCATAGATCAGGTGGAAAAGGGAGAGCCAGCGCTCCGGATTTCGGCGCCCAAGAGGTTTCAGGCGTTCCTCCTGTCTTCTTGCACTGTCGGATGGATCGACTGGCTCTCCCCCCATTGTGCCAGGTTGCACAGGTGTGCCTCTGAAAGGAGTCCGTTCGATCGAGTGGTGAACCGAATAGACAAGGTGGCGCATGATGGTGGCGAAGCCTACAGGCTGGAAACATGTAGTTGTAATCTGTCGGCCCGGAAATGTGGGTGCGGTTGCCGCACTACCGGTTGCACTGACGCTGAAGACTCATTGGCCTGATTGTCGAGTTACCTGTGTGATCCGTGCGACTACGACGGAGGTGCTGCAGCATCAATCGGCTGTGGATGCCGTTGTCTGCGATCCTGGATATGTGTCACTGGTGAAATATTTTCGCCGTCAGCCTCCCACTGCTGTATTCGTTTTCTCTCCATGCTTCGCCGGATTACTCGCGGCGTTTGTCGCACATGTTCCCACGCGCATCGTTGATGGTGCCGGCATGCTGGGATGGTGTAAAGGACTTATCCCGAAGAGACTTTCTCGGTCCCGTCACTCCTTCGATGGAATCGCCATATCGGGAATGCTGCGCTCTTTGGGATTACCGCCTCAGCTGCCGGGGCGTCCCTGGATTGTCCTTGCGCAGAGGGAAAAGCGGCGAGCGCATCGTCGGCTTTGCCGCGCATCACGGCCGCGCGTGCTCGTCCATCCGTCAGCCCTGATTGGCTCGCTGGGCCTGCTAGATTCTAGATGGAGTCTTGTGCTTGCGGGCCTGGAAGCGCAGGCCAGCCCACGGCAATCTCTTTCCCAGTGGGTTGAACGTGGGGTGCTGAACCTGCTCGATAAACTCTCATTACGTGAATGGATTTCGATCCTGGTTGAATGTGACGTCTTCGTGTCGGCGGATGACGAGTCCCTCTTGTTGGCTGACGCGATGGGCATACCCACGGTACGTCTTGCTTCGTCGAGCAGGCGGAGAGAGTCTGTACCGGTGTTGCCCGAGGCCGTGATGTGGCAAGTAGAAGTTGTCCTTCGCCATCGGCTTAGGATTGTCCAGCGAGCCGATGGCCCCTATTCGGAAGTAAGGTGAAGCCGAGGCAGTGATCTGGATATCACCATCATGATGCGATCTTTATTTCTGTTCGATATGACCTTTTGGCTGTATCTGGCCTCTTTTGCCCTCTACGTGGCCTATGTCCTCATCAGACGCCCCACGAGCCAATTCGCCGCTGCCGGACCGTCGTTCGAATCGGGTATTGCCGATGTTGGATGGGCGGGTCAGATCGGCCAGGTCGCCACAGTCGTGACGGCTATCGGATGGCTGGTGAATACGCTGGCCCTTGTGGCCCGGGCGCAGGAACGACTGCAACTCTCCGGCACCTTCGCGCCCTGGTCCAATCAATTTGAAGCGATGGCCTATGTGTCATGGGCCATCATTCTTGGCTACATGCTCCTTGAATTCGCGTATCAGCTTAAAGCGATCGGCGCGTTTGTCGTCGGCATCGGATTTATCGCCATGGGCGCCGCTTCATTGTTGCCATATCGGTATCAGACGGCTGAACCGCTGGTGCCGGCGCTGAACAGTTACTGGATCTACATCCATGTGTCTGTCACGCTCAGCAGCTACGCCGCTTTTGCCGCGGCCGGTGGTCTTGGTGTGATGTATTTGGTGCGGGAGCGGGCGGAGCGGCGAGGAGCTCAATCCAGAATTGTCGCGATCTTGCCAGATTTGGAGACGATTGATGAGCTCGGCTACAAGGCGATTACGGTAGGATTTCCTCTCTTGGCTTTCGGAATCATTCTCGGCGCTATGTGGGCCAATTATGCCTGGGGCGGTTATTGGAGCTGGGACCCCAAGGAAACCTGGTCGCTCATTGTCTGGCTGATTTACGGGGCATACATTCATGCCAGAATGAATCGGGGCTGGGAGGGGAGAAGAGCCGCGCTCTATGCAATTTTCGGGGTGTTGATGGTGGTGTTTTGTTTTTGGGGCGTAAATTTTCTGTTGTCTGGTCTCCATGCGTATGCGTGAACGGCCGAGTCAGGCGATATCCGATATCCCAGGCAAGCCGAGTTATCGTACGGGACCCATCGGGTCATTTTTGCTAGTTTTCATGCCCTGGGTTATTTCAAAGTGGTGGTTGGACTCCTTGGTGAGGGCAGCAAGGATCTGTGGCGCGGGGATAGCTCCTCGCTTTTGTGGCGTTTCGCATGGTAGCTTTTTCGCAGTCATATGGAGTGGACTATCGTGAGCGCGTTTCGAAACCTGACGACTGTTTACTGTCTCCTGGTAGGGCTTTCGGGCTGTGCCACGCTTGCATCGAACAACGCTATTGTCTACCAGGATGCTAAGCTCGCTGTCAGCATAGCGCCGGATCCGACCGTCGATACTTCTACATTTTCCACATTGCATGACCATCCTGCTCAAATCAAACCGGACCATGTCGTGCGTATTCTCAGCCAAATCGGGGTCGAGCGTTCGCGCGGCTTACTTGTATCGATGGTGTTGGGCCCTCAGCATGAGCCTGCCTTTTCTCGGGATGAAGTAGCCGTACTGGCCCCCCATATTTCTACCGCACTGTCGCGGGCCTCGTCGGAAGACCGAGTATTGCTGGCTGTATCGCGGGCAGTAAGTGCGAAGAACCCTGAAACCTTAGAGTGGGCGATATGGGTTCAGGGTGGAAATTTGCATATGTGGCTTACGCGTCACGAGCTTGTCATGGATCATCAGCGGTCTGAATTGACGGCGGCCCTTCAGGGAGGAGCGAGTCGAGGACCTGGCGTGTCTCGCGATTTGCCTGGAGATTTAAACGTAGTGTTTTCTTATCCAGAATACGTCATTGCCATGGAGCCAACAGTGGCCACCCAATTGTTTGGGAACCCTCATGCCCATGTCGTGATCGATTACCGCCGATTTCTTTCTGATGCACGCCGAGGCGGAGCGGAGTTGAATCCGTCCACTCGTAACCAAGACTCGTCAGGGACCGCCATGGCTTCTAGCGCAGCTCTCTCTGCCACTCCTGCCCCAACTGCACCTCCAGTGGATGTCCAGGCGGCGAGTGAGCGCGTGAAAATATTGGAGGCTCAAGTCAACGATCTGCTGGGGGTGGTCAAACAACTCACGAAGGAACTGGCCGAGTCCAACAGGGCGCTCACCGCGCGTGACGAAGAGATCCGCACGCTGAAGGGGCAGGTGAAGCCATCCGACCGGCAGCGCAAATCCTCGTCTCCGTAACAGCCGACCGCCGCATTCTACTCATCCTCAACGTCGTGACAGAGCGATGCCCAATATCTTTTTCATCGTCCGGGTTACCCTTACGGTGCTTGTGCCAGGGGTGTTAATGCTGGCGTCTTGTGCCCAGGAATTCGAGGAATACCTCCAAGTCACGCTCGATCAGGCGACGCAAAATGACATTGCGGAGCGGGTGGGTCCGCCTGTGACGGAACGAACAGATGCAAACGGAAACACGGTATGGATTTATGAATATCGGGTGAACCGTCCGATCCCGGTCTGCCGGGATATTCCTGCCAGTGATTGTGTGCGTGGCAAGCAGGAATGTACCGCCTATCATCTGACATTCAATAGGGAAAAGATCCTGCGCAGTTGGACGACACACCTCTGCTAAAAACTGGCGTACTCAGCCCGTAACCTCTACGGTTTTCAGGATTGCAGGCTCCATCGATGCAGCCTTATCACAGGACAAGCATCGTCCGAGATGAACGACTAAGCCGATGACAGTCCCAACGGTGAAAGCGTTGGATTGGAGTACGACTATGACCGAAGCCTGGCGTTGGACTCGTTGGCGGATTTCCTCGGCTCGCTTCCCCTCGCCCGATGCATCTTCTCTCGAGTGTGATAGAGGACAAGTCCTTCCAAGACGCGAGGAAGTTGATCGCAAGGGACGTCTTCCATGATCTTGACGGCCAGTTTGGGGTGAGGCCCGGAGCAGCCGCCCACATAGAGATCCACCGCATCCACGACTTGTCCGTCGATCTTCGCCTTCTTTCCGAGCAGTCCCACGTCGGCGACCAGGTGATTGCCGCAGCCGGCCGGGCAGCCGGACCAGTGCATCGAGATCGGCTTGATCCGATCCCCCACGGCGGCTTCCAACGCCCGCGCTGTGTCAATCGCCCGACGCTTCGTTTCGATCACAGCCAAGTTGCAATAATCATTGCCGACACAACTGACGAGTCCCTTGTAGAGGGGTGACGGATTGTAGGCAAATTGCGCGATCAGCGGCTCTTCCGCGAGGGCTCCCACTTTCCGATCGGCCACATTGGGAATGATGAGCGCCTGTGAAGGAGCGAGCCGCATCTCCCCTGTGCCGTACCGCTCGGCGAGCGCAGCGATGTTCCGAAGATCGTCCGCGGTAATCCGACCGACGGTCAGCTTGAGCCCTACATAGTTGAAGCCACCTTGCTTTTGTCGGTAGATCCCCACGTGATCTGTCTTGGCGGTTCGGCGGGCGTCGACGCCCGCGGCCTTCAGCGATCGCCCGAGGCGGCCTTCAATCTCCCGGCGAAAGCGAGGTTCGCCCCAGTCATCCAAAAGGAAGGCCAGCCGCGTCGCGTTCCGGCTCTCGCGTGGTCCGAAATCGCGATACAGTTGGATGACTGTGCGACAGACGTCCAGAACCTCGTCCGGCGTCACGAAGATATCGAGGGGGTCGGCGATTCGGTAGCCTCCCGAGCCCAGCTTGCCTCCGGCGAGGACATTGAAGCCCCAGACTTTATCCTGATCGCGCTCCTGATAGGCCGGAACAAGCGCCAAATCCTGTGTCTCCAAGTGAAGGCAATTATCCGGACACCCCGTGATGGCGATGTTGAATTTTCTGGGGAGGTTCGAGTACGCGCGGTTCTCCAGGATGTCCTGCGTAAGGCTTGTCACGACAGTTGTGGCATCCAGGATTTCGTCAGGGCTCAGCCCAGCCACCGGACAGGTCATGATGTTACGGACCGTATCCATGCCGGTTTGCAACGATGTCAGTCCGACGTCCTTCATTTTTGTAAAGACGGCCGGAACGTCGTTGATCCGGATGTGGCGGAGCTGCAGTTGTTGGCGAGTCGTCAGGTCCAGCAAGCCGTTCCCGAACGTGGAGGCAATCTCGGCCAGTGCGCGCATCTGATACGAGGCGGTTCTGCCGCCAGGAATCCTGACCCGAATCATGAAAAAGCCGGGTGTCGGATTGCGCAGAAAGAGGCCATACCACTTGAGCCGCTGGATATTGTCTTCCGAGATGGCCTCCCATCCGGTCTCGGCGTAGTGCGCGATCATCTCTCTGACATCGAGACCGTCGCGCTCCTGTTTGATCCGCTCAATCTTGTTCATCAGTCGCTCGGGCGAATGGACAAGTCATGTGCGTTCACAGCTCGATCGGGAATCGGATGGGACCGGGTGGTTGACACGATCCTTCTCCAACTGCATCGCGAGCCGCACCATGTCCACCACCGTCTGTGGGGTACACGGTTTCCGGAGGAAGGCGAACGCGCCGCGCTCACGGGCGACCTGCTCCAGCGCCGGACCTGCTCCGGAGACGATGATTACCGGAGTGATGGGGAACCGTTTCCTGCTCGCCGCCAGGAGCTCGGCCCCGTTCATCCTCGGCATCTGATAGTCGGTGACGATCACATCGAAGCGCCGCTTTGCGAGTTGCTCGAGAGCTTGCAATCCGTCGCCTGCTGTGCAGACGGCATAACCGGCGTCGATCAGGGCGTCGGCGAGAGCCATTCGCATGTCTGCGTCGTCATCGACTACCAAAACGCGCAACCCACTCACCGCTTTAGGCATCGGATCGCTCCACGTGACGGAATCAACAGGGGGCACTCTTGCTGGAGGCGAACGGGCCTTGTCGCGAGGCCCGGAAACGCCATGTCATCATCTCCTCACACACACGGCGGCAGGCGTCCGCCATGCGACGACGGCCACCTGCAGGACGATCGTGGTTGCAATCAGCCTCCGAAGACCACTTCCATGCGGACCCGATTCGGGTGGTCTTCGGGGAACTGGTCCACCTGCTGCGCCCACGCCAACGCCCACCGGTGTTGGTGCGCCGTGATAACGAGGAGGCCTCCAAGCGCAAGAAGCGCAAACACGAGAAATCCAGTGCCGTAGGAACCGCTGAGATCTTTCAGAATGCCGAGGATCGAGGGAAGAAAGAACCCTCCGACTCCACCCGCCGCCCCGACGATTCCGGTGACGACGCCGATCTGGTCGGCGAACCGCTGCGGTACCAACTGAAAAATCACGCCGTTTCCCATCCCCAACGCCAGCATCCCGAGAAACAAGAGCCCCACGACCGGATACAGCGATGGCAAGAGGCCGACCAATCCGAATAATACGGCGATGAGTCCGTAAATGACCGCCAAGAGTCTCAGCCCGCCTGCTCGATCGGCGAGGAGCCCTCCGACTGGCCTGATCAGACTTCCGGCGAAGACGCAGAGCCCGGTCAATGTCCCGGCGGCGACGGCGCCGACACCATATTGATCGTGAAAGAACATACCGAGAAAACTTGCCAGACCGACGAACCCACCGAACGTGATGGCGTAGAAACCGCAAAACCACCACAGGGCAGCTTCCCGGAGAACCGTGGCTGCCCGCTGAGGCAAGCGCGGAGGCACTTCTCGAGCCAGGTACGAAAAGGCGATGAGGATCGCCAACACCGGAAGCATGGCGAGCCCGAATACGCCATGCCAACCGATGCCGTCGAGCTGAGCCACGCGCGGCGCCGCCAAGACGGCAATGACCGTCCCGCTGTTACCGGCTCCGGCGATGCCCATGGCGAGCCCCTGATGTTCAGGCGGATACCACCGACTGGCCAGCGGAAGCGCGACGGCAAAGCTCGCCCCTGCGACTCCCAGAAGGAAGCCAATCCCCAACAGTTCGGGAAAGCTCTCCGCGCCCCACCAGCCCCACCCCAACGGAATAAGTACCACCGACAGACTCCATAGACCGGTGCGTTTCGCGCCGAACCGATCCGTCAGGACTCCCACGAGGATCCGCATCGCCGCTCCGCTGAGGAGCGGGATGGCCACCATCAGACCCTTCTGGGATGGGGACAATCTCAAATCCTCGGCGATCAGCACGCCCAACGCACCAAGCAACACCCAAACCATGAAGCTCACATCGAAGTAGAGGAAAGCGGCCAAGAGAGAGCCGGGGTGCCCGCTTCGGATGCCCGCGATCAGTTTTTTCATCGGTGGAGTTCCTCCCTGCAGTTCATAATCCCCGCTGTCCGGTTCGGATCGTATAGACTTCCTGCACGTCCTGGATGAAGATCTTGCCGTCGCCCGGATGGCTGGTATAGGCGCTCTCCTTGATCGTCCGCACTGCCCTGAGATAGTCCTGATCCTCGACCACCAGCATGACCATCGATTTGGCCAATTCAGGATACGTCACCGACCCAACCTGCACGCCACCTTGCCGCCCGCGCCCGGTCACTGGAAACTTGGTCAAGGCGTAGAAGTTCTCTTTCTCCAACGCCGCAATCACATCGTTTTCCTTCTCGGGCCTCAGAATGGCGATGACCCTTTTCATAACAATCTGTCCTCCCGAGGAACTCAGCGTATAACCACATCGCCAGACTCGGCTGCGTTGATGCGGGTGGTGTCAGCAACGTCCATCACGAATATCTTCCCATCTCCAAAGTGACCAGGCCCGCTGCGGTTCGCCCGAATCAAGGCCTGGATCACCGTCTCGACCATCGGCCGCTCGACGACGATCGTGGCAAGCAGTTTCGGGAGAAATCGGATCGTCGGGCGGTTTCCGTTTCGATCTCCATCGCACGGATAACGGAGCCCACGCTGTCGGCTTCGTCCCAATACCGGATGCACGCTGTATGTCAGCACGCCGAGTTCTTCCAGTACACGATAAGTCGGCAAGCGGTTTTCCGGACGGACAATCGCCGTGATTTCACAGAGCTCGCCGCAGCTGGCGCTGTCGTCAGGCGGCGACGACATGAGGGACTCGGCCGGAGTGCCGGCGAAGACGAATCCAGCTTCTGCGCTCGCTAATGTGGAGTCGGGCCGAGTCTGACCGGCAGGCGCAGCGGAAGACTCCGGAGGGAGGTCGCCCGTCTGGCCGGCTGGCGGTTCTATCCCGAACCGCTTTTTCCATGCCGCGCTAAGCTGGCCGGTTCGACTCTGCCCGAGGAGACGCTTGATCCCCACAGGATTGTGACGGTAGGCCTTGATGGCCCCGATCCATTTGACGCTCTTATAGCCCTGCAGAAACGGCACCACCAATCGCAGCGGCCCTCCGTACTCCTCCGGAAGCGGGGCGCCATTCAGCGTGGTGGCCAGCAGAACTCGTGGGTCCCGCGCTTCATCTCGTGAGAGGGCTTCGAAATACATCCCGTCACGGGACATCAGGGCATAGTACCCCTCTGCATGAGTGTCGACCGTGAGGTGATCGAGTACGTCTACCAGCCTGATGCCGCCCCACTCAACGGTTTCAGACCAATTGAAAATCTGGCAGATCAGCGGTGATTGGAACGAGACGTGGGGCAGCTCCGCCAAATCGTTCCAGGTGGTTCGTCGAGGATGCTGATCCAGTCCGCAGATCTCAAGTGTAAGTTCGCGAAGACTCACCGGGGCTGGAGGCGGATACAAGGACAGCACCGGCAGAGGTTCCGCCTCGAAGTTCATCGCCGCGAACCGGTCTGCGAATTTTGGATAGTTGATTCCCTCTCGTTTCATGCCTGGCCCTCACGTCGATGGCGATCAAACGCACCACGTGGTATCGATGCCGATGACATGGCCTGCTCCTGTAACAATCGTGGGCGCAGTCTCGATCCCCCCCGCCAACGCATGAGCCCTTTCACTTCTCCCAAGCCCAGAGCCGCTCCTGATTGGGCGCATGAGCGCCCTGAGGCGGTCTCGGTATGCCACGGCCAGTGCGGTGAAAGCCGCATGCCGTCGAATATCGAATCACGGTCGGCGGTTGAGACCTGTGCCGGTTGAGCGAAATTCGCCGTGTTGCGATGCAGCATTGAGATCCCTCCAAGTCAAAATAAGAAAGGCGCCATAGCATCGACTTCAAGGAGGGGCCTCCTCCTCGAAACCAACACCGGCGCCTTTGCCAGGTTACGGGGCTGACAACCTTGTCCAGCCCCAGGATACGCTGTTGACCGTCAAGCGACCCACACAAGCCGGTCATCATCGATCGGCTGGCGGGGACAAAGAAAACAGAAACTTGTCAAACCCTCATCCTCGAGCTACTCAAAGTACGTAACTTAGGACAACTTCCCGCAGGACAAGTAGCTCGCAATACAGGGTGATCCCACTGGTCGTTAAACAGGCAGCATCCTGTAAATATTCCCGTGAATAATTAATCGACCGTTCAAACAAAGCCTTTACGGCCACAAAGTTCATTAACAATCAAGTACTTATATTTTTAATTGGCATGTCGGAATGAAAATTATATCTAACTATTGACTAAATAGTATCTATTACTATATAAGATTATACATTACTTAGTTATGTGATCAGGCATACTAGATTAGGAAGGAGTGACACAATGACCATTCTGTTGAGCAAGTCGCAAGCTATTCGTCGGACTCTTGCTTTAGCGGCTGTGGTTGGGAGCCTGTCCGGCACTTCTGCTTGGGGACATGACGAGCACGCAACGCAGGAAGCTTCTCTTAGGGGGCACGCGAGTCAGACTCCTGAGCAACATGTCGTCCCTCAAGGGGTACAGCCCCATGGACCGGCTATGGACTTGGACGCCGAGAACGTGACGAGGCGCACCCACCAGCACGGCTCCGCCCAACTTGATTCCTGTCCGCAGGTGACGGATCAGGCGGACCTTGAAGGGCTCAAGGAGTGCGTCACCGTGCTGACCCAACAGATCAGCGATTTGCTCAAGCTGATCATGAATCTCTCGGATGCACTGGCCGAGTCACGTAACGAGTTGATGCTGCGAACCGACCAACCTGGCCGGCAGTCGAGCATGCTGATAAGACCACATCGCTCATGAAATGCGCCCGTGGATCAGTAACGCGGGCGGGTGAACTTAACGGTGGGGGCAAATACCGACGGTCACTTCCGGTGCGGAGGGAGAATATGAACACGATGCAGCATCATGCCAGTCGTGCCAATCAACGGACAAACGGGCCAGGTCGGTTCTTGATGGGTCTCGCGCTCACGACGTTGGTGGTTGCGCCGATGATGGCGCAGGCCGAAACATCGGGAGCTGCTCAGCCGAGCACCTGTCGATCAGGGTGGGCGGAAGATTTGAATCGCTGGCCCTTGCGCACGCAAGACCTCTCAGGGTGCGCTGAGAAAGGGCCGAAGTCGCCCATTGTTGTACGGAGACAGCCCCAAGAATCGTCGATCAACTTGTGGCCGTATGTATTTCAACCGCAAGGAGGTGAACCATTGGAGTTCTTTGCGAACGAAGAGGATTCTGATCGGCCGACGAAATATGTTCGGTCAGAGCCGGACTTGAGGATGTGGCCCTTATGGCCGCAATCGTAACGGCCTGCCTCACGGGGCGTTGCGCCCCGTGAGGCTACCTGGCCAAGCCTATTCACGGGAATAAACCAAGGACGATTCCTGTTTAGGAACTAGTCCTGTGCCAGAGGAAAGGTTCTATGAAATCGGGACAAGATATAAAACCTGAGGCGCTCCACCGACAGCTCCAGGAAAAGGGGATGAAGCTGACCCCTCAGCGATTTGCTATCTACCAGATGCTCACGAGCACGGAAACGCATCCCACAGCCGATGAAATCTACCAAGCCATCAAGCCGACCTTTCCAATGCTGTCTCTCAATACCGTGTACTACACCTTATCGTCGCTGAAAGAGGCAGGCCTCGCATGGGAGGTCCCCGTTGAGCACGGCCCTTCACGATACGATGCCAATATGGAGTACCATCATCACTTAGTCTGTCTAGCATGCGGGAAAATCGATGACTTCTACGACGAGGCGTTAGACCGACTCACGCCATCTGGCGGCATCGTGCAAGGGTATGAAATTCGCTCGCACCGCGTGGAGTTTCATGGGTACTGCGCGTCATGTCGATCCAAGGGGAGGTCAGTCTAGTCGCAAGCCAGCAGGGTAAAGAGGCAGGCGCAGTCGCACCCGCTCATTCGAACTCTCAAGTGGCGGTATCGAAAGGGCCGGTCTCGGCAAAAAGTGCCACGTACGTCGGGGGAATTCGTCTACGCTGAACGGGGAAACAGACGATTAACCGCCAACAATAGCGGGGACCAACATGAAGACTGATACGAACGAAGGTAAGTGCCCGGTTACGCAAGCCACTGTTGGAATGCGTTCGAACCGAGACTGGTGGCCGAACCAGTTGAACCTGAAGATCCTGCTCCAGAACTCATCAAAATCCGATCCGATGGACCGGGATTTCGACTATACAAAGGAATTCCAGAGTCTAGATCTGGGGGCGGTGAAACGGGATATCGCCATCTTATTGACGGAATCGCAGGACTGGTGGCCGGCCGATTTCGGCCACTACGGGCCGCTGATGATCCGCATGGCCTGGCATGCTGCCGGCACCTACCGGATCGGCGACGGCCGCGGTGGCGCCGGCACCGGTCTGCAGCGCTTCGCGCCGCTCAATAGCTGGCCCGACAACGCCAATTTGGACAAGGCGCGCCGACTGCTGTGGCCGATCAAGCGCAAGTACGGGCGCAAGATCTCGTGGGCCGACCTTATGATCCTGGTCGGCAACGTGGCGCTCGAATCGATGGGGTTCAAGACCTTCGGCTTTGCGGGCGGGCGCGTCGATGTCTGGGAGCCCGACGAGTCGGTTTACTGGGGTCCGGAGGGCAAGTGGCTTGATGACAAGCGTTACTCCGGCGACCGGCAACTGCAGAGCCCGCTGGCCGCCGTGCAGATGGGGCTGATCTACGTGAACCCCGAGGGACCGAACGGCAACCCCGATCCAGTCGCGGCGGCGCGCGACATCCGTGAAGCGTTCCGCCGTATGGCGATGAACGACGAAGAGACGGTGGCGCTGATCGCCGGTGGACATACGTTCGGCAAGGCGCACGGGGCCGGACCGGCCTCGCATGTCGGGCCCGAACCCGAGGCGGCTCCGGTCGAAGCGCAAGGACTCGGCTGGTGGAGCACGTACTGCAGCGGCAAAGGCCCGGACACGATCACCGGGGGCCCGGAGGTGACGTGGACGCAGACGCCGACGCGCTGGAGCAATCACTTCTTCGGCAACCTGTTCAAGTACGAATGGGAGCTCACCAAGAGCCCGGCCGGCGCCTACCAATGGGTGGCAAAGGGCGCGCCGGAGACCATTCCCGACGCACATGATCCGAACAAGCAGCACCGGTCGACTATGCTGACCACCGACCTGTCACTGCGCCTCGACCCTGCGTACGAAAAGATCGCGCGCCGCTTCCTGCAGGACCCGCAAGGGTTCGCCAACGCGTTCGCCCGCGCCTGGTTCAAGCTGACGCATCGGGACATGGGGCCGCGCGCGCGCTACCTGGGGCCGGAAGTACCGAAGGAAGAGCTGATCTGGCAAGACCCGATTCCCGCGGTTGATCACAAGCTGATCGACGATCATGACATCGCGGCCCTGAAAGCCAAGATCCTTTCATCCGGGCTGACGGTGACGCAGCTCGTCTACACGGCTTGGTCCGCGGCGTCGACCTTCCGCGGTTCCGATAAACGCGGCGGCGCCAACGGCGCGCGCATTCGCCTGGCGCCGCAAAAAGACTGGGAAGTCAACCAGCCTAAGCAACTAGCTACGGTATTGGCGATGCTGGAAGGGCTCCAGCGCGCTTTCAACGGCACCGCCGCCGGCGGCAAGAAAGTATCGCTCGCCGATCTGATCGTGCTCGGTGGCTGTGCTGCGGTCGAGCAGGCGGCCAGAGACGCCGGCCACGCAGTGTCCGTGCCGTTCGCCCCGGGGCGCATGGACGCAGCGCGGGAACAGACCGATGTCGAGTCCTTCGCCGTGTTGGAGCCGGTCGCCGACGGCTTCCGCAATTACGTCAAGGGCGAGCTCGGCGGGCCCACGGAGGCGCTGCTCGTGGACAAAGCGCAGCTGCTGACGCTGACGCCGCCAGAAATGACGGTGCTGGTCGGCGGCCTCCGCGCGCTCAACGCGAATTACAAACAGTCGAGCCACGGCGTGTTCACGGCGCGCCCCGGCGTACTGACCAACGACTTCTTTGTCAACCTGCTCGACATGGGCACGCAGTGGGCACCGATCAGTGCGGAGGCGGACATGTTCGATGGCCGCGACCGCAAGACAGGGCGCGTGAAATGGACCGCCACACGCGTCGATCTCGTGTTCGGCTCCAACTCCGAGCTGCGCGCGCTGGCGGAGGTCTACGCGTGCGACGACGCCGGCGAGAAGTTCGTGCGCGACTTCGCGGCCGCGTGGAACAAGGTGATGAACCTCGACCGCTTCGACCTCCGTACACATGCTCGTCCAGTATGTTGAGGATAACGTCGCCGTCCAGGAAATGGATTTCTAGCGATTGCGGAGCGCAGAGGAAAAGAAATGCCTTTGCGATCACTTGCCGGGAAACTCAATCGAGACGACGTCCTGCAATGCAGGGTGAGCTATTTTCGGAGTGCGGATGCCGACCAAGGGCGACGGCTGAGTGAGACCGTAGAAGCGTTGCGTTCGGGAAAGGCCTAGGCCGTGAGAGCATAAGAAGTGTCGTGAAGAAGCTGTGTCAGGAGACCCCTTACCACCATTATGAGGAGGAGTGAGCCATGGGAAAGACTTTAAAAGAAACCAAAAGTTTCGAGAATCTGAAAGAAGCCTTTGCAGGGGAGTCGCAAGCCAACCGGCGGTACCTCTACTTCGCGCGGCGCGCTGATATTGAAGGGTTTCCGGATGTGGGCGGACTGTTCCGAGACACTTCCGAGGCGGAAACCGGCCATGCCTTTGGCCATCTTGACTTTCTCAAAGATGTTGGCGATCCGGTAACAGGAGTTCCGATCGGCAATACGGACGCGAACCTTAAATCTGCCATTGAAGGGGAGACTTACGAATATACGCAAATGTACCCTGGTATGGCGAAAACGGCGCGCGAAGAGGGATTTCCTGAACTGGGCGAGTGGTTTGAAACCCTTGCGAAGGCTGAGCGGTCTCATGCTAATCGCTTTACCAAGGGACTCGAGTCGATACGGTAATGGCTGACCGACGGACGGGAATGGCATGACGGATGCCATCCCGTTCGAGTGGAAGGGGATGAGATGAAGGGTTTTGATTTCGCTGACCTCAAGCTGGACCGGTCCCTTGTTGAAAAAGAGACCTTCCGGGTCTTCGATATTTGCGACGGATGTCGCCGATGCATCAACCTCTGTCCCTCCTTCAACACGCTCTTAGATCGATTGGACCTCGTTGATAGCGACATCAAGAAACTCACCGCACAGGATACCCAACAGGTTGTTGACGAATGCTATTATTGTAAACTCTGCTTCAATCACTGTCCTTATACGCCGCCGCATCAGTTTGATCTCGACTTTCCCCAGCTGATGGTAACGTGGAAGCGGATTTATGCTGAGGAACGATCGCCATCCTTGAGAGACCGAATCCTTATTCGAACAGATCTGATAGGGAAGGTCGGATCATTCTTGGCGCCGTTGATGAATTGGGCGAACGGTAATCCGCTTATCCGTCGTCTCATGCATACGTTGCTGGGAATCCATCGCGATCGGCACCTCGTTCAGTTTCAATCGGAAACGTTCTCTCGCTGGTGGAGTCGCACGCGTACAGCTCACGGCCGCTCTGCTGGCGCACGTCAGCCGACGGGGAAGGTCGCGCTCTTTTCCACCTGCACGGTGAATTACCACTGCACTGAGATTGGGCAGGCAACAGTCAAGGTCTTGGAAAAGAACGGTGTGGAAGTGGTGTTGCCGGAGCAAGAATGTTGCGGCATGCCCTTCTTCGATACGGGTGACATCGCCATGATTAAGAAGAAGGCGGAAGCAAATCTTCGGAAACTAGAACCGTGGGTTCTGCAGGGGTATGACGTCATCGCCCCGATCCCTAGTTGCAGCCTCATGCTGAAGCGAGAATACCCGCATCTGCTGAAAAGTGATCTTGCCAAGGCGGTTGCGGAACGGACGTTCGATGTCTGCGAGTATCTCATGAGAATGAAACGGCAAGGGGCTCTCAATATGGAGTTTCAGCATCGGCCTTTGAAGATCTCATATCAGGTGCCCTGCCATCTTCGAGACCAAAACATCGGTTTTAAATCCAAAGAACTGATGGAGCTCACGGGGGCGTCGGTCGAGCTTGTGGAGCGATGTTCCGGACATGATGGTACCTGGGGCGTCAAGGTAGAGTTTTTCGATTTGTCCATGAAGATCGCGTCCAAGGCGGTTCGGCAGTTGTCTGAAAACGAACCGGATCTCTTCGTGTCTGACTGTCCCCTCGCCGCGCTCCAGCTTGATCAGGCTAGCGGCAGGAAGACCCCGACGCTTCACCCCATTCAAGTTATTCAGCAGGCATATGGATTGTAGAGGTGCAATTATGCAGCCCTTAGGGATCGAAGATGTGAAAGCTTGCGAGGAGTATGAGCGTGAGCGCACGCTCGTCCGACGTCGAGTGATTGAACTAAAGGAGTATCGCCGAATCACGGTCGGCGAAAGTATTTCGCTTGTGTTTGAGAATCGCGACACACTGCTCTTTCAAATTCATGAGATCCTCCGGGCGGAAGGGATTGTGGATCTTAAGCGGATTCAGGAAGAGGTAGATGCTTACAATGCGCTCTTGCCGGCGGCGGGCGAATTGAGCGCCACGATGTTCATCGAAATTACGGATTCTGAAAAGGTCAAAGAGTCCCTCGATGCGCTTCGCGGCATTGATCAAGGCCAGTGGGTCGCGATATGCATTGGACCGTACAGGATCAACGGTGTTTTCGAAGGGGGGCGGAGTAGCGAGGAAAAGATCAGTGCCGTTCACTATGTGCGCTTTCAGATACCGGAGGAACTCATTGAGCCGATGCGGAATCCGTATGTGCCAGTGGCCATCAGCATTGACCATCCCAACTACACAGCGAGCGCTCGTGTCTCTATGAAGACGCGATTTTCATTCATGGCTGATCTGGGTGTGGACTAGCGCGAGACTTGGAACGAAGGAAACTATACTGACCCACCATCCTTCTGTAGTCTGCCTACCGTAATATGGGTTACACATCGCTCAACGGCACAATTCAGCTGCGGGAGACGATAGACTAGGGCTCTTTGCGGTCAGTACCCTTCTAGGTCTCTCGTCAGCGTTCCGCAAGTGCCTTTGCCTTGCAGAATATCTGAGTCCGCTCTGGACCTAACAAAGCAATAAGCTGTTTCCCAAGAGATTCCCCCGGTGTAATGAAGCGTGTTTGGACGTTCACTCGTGCGAGTTAGTCTCGGATTGTCGGATCCCCTCCAATCTGGAACAGTGTACGCGGCGAACTTTCTGGTACATGAGCGATTAACTCTATTCTCAAGTGGGGTTCAGAGTTTCGGTAGACGCGAGCTGCATAAGTGTTAGCGGTGATGAGAACGTCCAGATCTCAACCTTCTTGTGGAAGAAATCCTCAGTTGCGATGGGCGGATCGGCGGCTTTAACTTCCAGTGGGCTTGGGCGACGGGGTCTGCGTGGGTTTTCCGCAGGACGACACTGTTAAGGTGTGGGCTCAGCCGGAGTAGGAACCGGTTGCACCACGTCGCTTGTAGGATTGGCCGGAGGCAACAGCTCAGCAGCCGGGGGCGGCTCTGCTTTTTCCTTTGAAGCTGGTGTAGGGGTGTCCGCCGGGGGCGGAGGGAGTTCTTGCACCGGCGCCTCTTTGGCCGGTTTCGTCGTTGGAATGAGCGCCTGAGCCGGTTGTGCCCTGAGAGCAACCTTCGCGGTTTTCCCTTCCAACTTGTCGAGAAGCGCTGTGAGATTGGAATCACGGTGGATTCTTGCTCTTGCCCGTTTCAGATGCTGCACGGCATCCAGGTGACGCCCTTTGTCTATCAGCAGTTCGGCCAGTGCGAGATGAGGGAACGGGTCATCCGGTACGACCTGAATTACCCCTTCTAGGAAGGGAGGCGTGAGGGATGGATGTCGGAGCCCCCAATAGGCTTGCGTAAGATTTAAGAGGGCGGTCGGATTACGTGGCGCTAAATCGACCGCCCGCTTGAAGGCCTTGACGGAGACCTCGATCCCGCCACTCTTTTCCTGTTGGACACCAAGGTTGTTCCACAGAGCCGCCACGTAGGCTTTGTCACGGGACGTGGTGATCTGCGTCTTGCCGAGCGTCCGCAGGGCCGACTCTGTTTCAGCGTATTCGTTTCGATCAAGGGCGTCCCTGATGGCCTGATGGACAGGGCGCGGAGCCTCGCCGAATTCGATGAGTCGGGTCCGAGGGATGTCTTGCGGCGGAGTCGGTTCAAGCAGCGCCGGAGGGAAATTGGGCGTGGCATCGATATTCGTCGCGGGCAACGATGCGGGGGTGGGTATCGGCGTTGTCGGGGGCTGTGTCCAGACGTGGTAGAAGACAAACGCTCCTAACAGCACAGCCAGGATCCGTAGTGTGGATGAAATATCGCGACGGTACACAACCCCTCCTTAGCACTTCCACGATATTTGCACGGGGTATGAAATCGTCCAAGAATATTTACGATTATTGATGTCCCTCACCAAGGGAGGATCCCGGACGCGATATGGAAAGGTGGAGGTATGAGTGTGGACCGGCTGCGGAACTTGGCAATCAGCTTGACTGAGCGTCAAACACATTTATAGTGAGTTGCGAGAGCCTGTGCCTGTTGACGAAGATCTTCGGGGCAGGCGTGATGGGTCGAACGGAGCAAGACTCGCAGGCATCGTTCTCGCCCATGGGGCCTCGCACGGTGGGGAAGGGATCGCTTAGGATGGCTCGCCAGCTCACCTGTCCGCAATGCCAGAAGGATACGGTCTTGCGGTCATGCCCACAGTCGCCGCGGGAGCATGTCGCATCCTGGATTTGGATCTCGCCGTTTCACTGCCAGGAGTGCAGCTATCGGTTTCTGGCCTGCCGCATCGGGCTTGAGGAGCCAAAGCATGCCATCGATCGCCGAGAGCATCTCCGGATTCCGGTACGGCTGTTTCTCTCTTTTTCAGGGGGCAAGGTTCGGGGCGAAGGGATTGTGATGGATCTGTCGATGGGCGGCTGCATCATCAAGAGCGACGCACAGGTCCACGTCGATGATATTTTCTATCTTGAAATTGCGATCTCGGATCAGGAATCTCCGATCGAAGTGGCGGCGATGGTTCGATCGATCAGTTCCCGTGGCATTGCCTTCAAATTTCTGCGGAAGGCGCAAGACAACAAGCAGCTGCTCGCCTTCATTCAATCCAACGCCGGGGCGACCTCAACGGTTCTGTCCAAAGCGGTTGCATCTTCGGTCGCCCGCTAACGAATCTCTCCAGCACACCAATATCCAACAAAAGCGTGAGACAGGGAGTACCGACTCTAGGTCGGCGTTTCCCAGGCTGAGGGAAGCGGGTGTTCGTCGATCAAGCGGTTGTGTTCGGTGAGATCGTAGGGCTCGACGGTCAGATCACCTCGATCCATTGGTTCCCCGCACATCGGCGAGCAGAGAAAATCGACAAGAGCCTGGGCCTTCATCTCTGTGGAGAAACGACACAGGCCATACTCCGGCATTCCTGAGGACGGGTGCCAGAAGGCCAACTCGATCGCACTGCCTTGATAGATGCCCAGCGAGCGGTGCCGCACTTGAAACCCGCCCGGTAGATGAGACGACGACTCCAGCGACATCGAGACCTCTTGACGCACATATCTTAATGACTATTGCCATGGTAGCATGATCCCCGGACCGGACTACAGTCCGGACTGAGCCGGGAAAAGGAGGAGTCTATGAGACGTACGTCTGTGAGGAATCTGGCCGTCGGCCTCGTGATCCTGTTCGCAGGAGTGACGTCGGGCTGCGGCTATAACGATCTCCAGGGATTGGACGAAGACACCAAGGCGGCTTGGAGCGAGGTCATCAATCAGTATCAACGCCGGGCCGATCTGATTCCCAACCTGGTTGCGACGGTGAAGGGCTATGCCGAGCATGAAAAGGAGACGCTTGAAGGCGTGGTGAAGGCGCGGGCCCAGGCAACCGGTATCCAGGTTACACCCGAGACCTTGAAAGATCCGGCCGCATTCGAACAGTTCCAGAAGGCTCAGGCCGGACTCACCACAGCGCTGGGACGGCTCATTGCCATCGCCGAGAACTATCCGAACTTGAAAGCCGATCAAAGTTTCCGGGATTTGCAGAGTCAGTTGGAAGGGACGGAGAACCGCATTGCCGTCGCACGCAAGCGCTATATCGATCGGGTGGCGGAGTACAACAAAATGGTCCGCTTTTTCCCGACCAACTTAACGGCAAAGTTTCTTCTCCACATGGAAGAGAAGCCGAATTTCACTGTGGCGGACGAGAAAGCCGTGGCGAAGCCGCCTGAGGTGAAGTTTAACTGAACCCGATCAAAGCGATGCATCTCATCAACATGAGCCGTGTCTGGCGCAAGCCGGCGCGGCTCTTTGTTTTTCTTGCGATGCTCCTGAGCCCGGGCTTGGCCTGGCCGCTCGAGGTGCCACCGCTGACCGGGCGCGTAATGGATCTGGCGCATGTCTTATCGGCGAGTGCTATAGATCGGCTGGCGGCCGATCTTCAGACGCACGAGACGACCAGCGGCAATCAAGTCGTCGTACTGACGCTGCCGTCGCTCGAAGGCGAACCGCTCGAGCCCTTTGCCCATCGCGTCGCCACCACGTGGAAGCTTGGCCGGAAGGGAACGGACGACGGGGCGTTGCTGCTGGTGGCGTTGAAGGAGCGCAAAGTCCGGATCGAAGTGGGCTATGGACTTGAGGGAACCTTGACGGACGCCAAGTCGGCACAGATCATTCGAAACGAAATTGGGCCGCGGTTTCGCTCCGGGGATCTGCCGGGCGGGATTGTCGCCGGGGTCGCTGCGATTCTGAAGACCATCGAAGGCACCTATCAGGCGCCGGAGAGGCCAGCGATGTCCGCAGGCGGCGGGGACATAGTCGGTCAGATCCTGATAGCCCTGATGGTCGGTGTGGTCTTTGGTCTGGCTTTGTCGAATGTGAATCGTCTGGTCGGCGCTTTAGCCGGCACTGCCCTCTCATTGTGGCTGTCCCCCTGGCTGATTCCGGCCATCGCAACGGCCGTCGTCACCTTGCTGCTGGTTCTGGTGTTAGGACGCGCCATGTCGGGCCGAAGGGGCTCTGGCTTTGACGACTGGACCTCGTACAGCAGCCGAGGTGGGGGCTGGGGCGGTGGCTCGTTCGGTGATAGCGGCGGCGGAGGATTCAGCGGCGGGGGTGGAGATTTCGGAGGAGGAGGCGCGAGTGGCGACTGGTAAAGCGGCGGCGTTGTCGGAAGCCGATCGAGAACGCATCCGGCAGGCGGTCCATGCAGCTGAACAGCAGACCAGGGCGGAAATCGTGCCGATGATCGTCGCGCGGTCCGGGCTCTATCGGGACGCCCAACATTGGGCGGGGCTGATCGCCGCGCTCGCGACGCTGGCCGCGTTGCTGACCATCGAGGTCTCCTGGGTTCCCTGGGGATGGCATGCCTCGAATGGTGCCTGGTTGGTTCTTGCTGTCACGCTCGCCTATCTGTGTGGGACCTGGATCGGGATCTGGCCGCCGGTTATCCGCCTGCTGACCTCGCCGATTCGTTTGCGACACAAGGTTGCGCTACGAGCCGAACGGGCCTTTGCGCAACAGGCCATCTCGCAGACCCGCGAGCGCACAGGCGTGCTGATCATGCTGTCAATTTTAGAGAAGCAGATCTATGTCTTGCCGGATCGTTCGTTAGCGGGGCTGGTGTCGGCAGAACGATGGAAGCAGGTCGTGCAAGCGGCGGTCGAGCGCCTGCGAGACGGCGATATTCCCGGGGGGCTCTCACACGCGATTCATGCGTGCGGGGGCGTTCTTGCAGATGCTTATCCGGCACGCCCCGGCGACAACCCCAATGAATTGTCCGATCAGGTCATCGACGAACGGTAATTGTTCCGGTGATAGACGCCTCGCCGTTGTTCCGCTAGAATCCGCATCCATGTCCGAATCGAGCACACCTGCGACTTCCGCACAATCAGCTTCAAGCGATCAACGTTCGGTGGTGAAAGCCGCCGGCATCATCGGCATCGGTACTTTCGCCAGCCGGATTCTCGGATTTATCCGTGACATGGTCATGGCCAGTCTCTTCGGTGCGACGGCAGCGGCCGATGCCTTTTACGTCGCGTTCCGGGTTCCCAGTCTGCTGCGCGAGCTCTTCGCCGAAGGCTCCATGTCGGCGGCCTTCATTCCTGTTTTCACCGAATATCATCAGCAGAAGACCAAGCGTGAGGCGTGGGAACTGGCCAGTGCCGTCTTCACGACGCTTCTGACAATCGTGACGGGGACGGTGCTTCTCGGCATTGCCGTGACTCCCGTCATTGTCTGGTATCTCGCGCCGGGCTTTCATGACGATCCAGCCAAGCTCACCTTGGCCGTTGTCCTCTCACGCGTGATGTTTCCCTATCTCCTGTTCATCAGCCTTGCCGCGCTGGCCATGGGGATCCTGAATTCGCTGCGGGCCTTTGCGGCTCCCGCCTTCTCGCCGCTGTTTCTGAATGTGTTTATGATCGGATGTGCGCTGTTCCTGTCGCCGCAGCTGCCGGAGCCGATTGTCGGCGTCGCCGTCGGCGTCGTCGCCGGGGGCGCGGCGCAGTTTGCGATGCAGCTGCCGGGATTGGCTCGCCGGGGATTTCTGTTCGGCTGGCGCTTCGAACCGGGCCATCCAGGGGTCAAACGGATCGGCCGCCTGATGGTGCCCTCGTTGCTGGGCCTGTCAGTGACGCAGATCAATCTGACCGTGAGCACGATTCTCGCTTCGTTCTTTGTGGGAGGGCCCACCTATCTGTTTTATGGGATGCGGCTGATTCAGTTTCCACTGGGTATCTTCGGCGTGGCGCTGGCGACGGCGATTCTTCCGACCCTCTCTGCCCAGGCCGCGCGGGGTGCGATGAACGAATTACGGACGACGTTCGGATTTGGGCTCCGGATGATTCTCTTCATCATCCTGCCGGCGATGGCCGGCCTGATTCTTTTACGCACGCCGATTGTGCAATTGTTTTTCGAGCATGGGACCTTCACGGCGCATGACACGGCGGAGACGGCGCTGGCAGTGTTGTGTTATGCCGTCGGCCTCTGGGCATTCGGCGGCGTGCGAATCATTGTGGCGGCATTTTACTCCATGCAGGATACCAAGCTTCCGGCGATTTCCGCTGCGGTCGCCGTGGCGGCGAACATCCTGCTCTCCCTGGCGCTGATGCCGATGCTTGGCGCCGCAGGCTTGGCTCTGGCGACGGCACTCGCGGCCATGATAAACGGGAGCCTTCTCATCATCGTCTTGAATCGCCGGCTGGGCGGCGTGGAGTGGGGATCGGTCGGACGGTCGTTCCTCAGGGTTGTGCTCGCCTGCCTCCCGTTGATCGTGACGTGTTTCTGGGCCGCAAGCGCCTCGCTCTGGACCCATCCCGGTGAGTGGATCGAGAAAGCGGTGTTACTGGCCGTCGCGATCGGGTTCAGTGTGGCCGGCTATCTGGGAGTTCACGTCCTGTTGAAATCCGACGAATTGGATGTGGTGTGGGGCATGGTCCGAAGAAAACTCGGTCGAGTAGCCGGCCGGTAAGGACGCGTATGCGACGAGCCGTCTTGTTCAAGTCATCCTGGGGTTGGATGGGGATTGCCGAAGCCGGCAAAGGCGTCGACGGCGTCGCGTTGCCCCAGCCATCGAAGCAGCGGGCGATCGCCGTTCTCCGCGAGCAGGCACCCGCCCCTCTCGTCATGGAACCGTCTCCACAGCTGGAGCTGGCGCAGGGACAGCTGCTCGATTACCTTGGGGGCAAGCGGATGACCTTTGATGTGCCATTGGATCTTTCGCGGGGCACCGCGTTTCAGCGGCAGGTGTGGCGAACATTGTTGAAAGTGCCGTATGGCAAACTTCGGTCGTACCAATGGGTCGCCGCGCGCGTCGGAGGCCGGCAGTATGCCCGTGCGGTCGGCAACGCGGTGGGAGCCAACCCGTTGCCTATAATCGTTCCGTGCCATCGCATTGTGGCCCACGACGCGTCGCTGGGCGGGTTCTCCGGTGGGCTGCCGACCAAGCGCAAGCTTC
Organism: Nitrospira sp.; assembly: GCA_030692565.1. Lineage (NCBI taxonomy): Bacteria > Pseudomonadati > Nitrospirota > Nitrospiria > Nitrospirales > Nitrospiraceae > Nitrospira > Nitrospira sp. Next base: position 241,525 of record JAUYAO010000058.1, on the reverse strand, counting down.
TGACCCTTGAAGGCACGCTGGTCCAGCTGCAGCGCGGGCGGACGTGATCGATGAAGGCGATTCTGCAGCGGGTGACCAGTGCGTCGGTGGAGGTGGCTGGGACCGTTGTCGGGCGGATCGGAGCGGGATTGCTGGTGTTCGTGGGAGTGGCCAAAGGCGATGGGGAACTGGATTGCCGCTATCTCGTTGAGAAGCTCCGTACCTTCCGGATCTTTTCTGATGAACAGGGAAAGATGAACCGGTCGTTGGTAGACATCGGGGGGTCGGTCCTACTCGTCTCCCAATTTACCTTGCTGGGCTGCACGACGAACGGCCGCCGTCCCAGTTTTGACGATGCGGCGCCTCCGGAGGAGGCAAAGCGGTTGTATGAGCAGGTTGCTGAGGATCTGCGGACGGCGGGGACTTCGGTTCAAACCGGGATTTTCGCCGCACACATGCGGGTGGCCTTGGTGAATGATGGGCCGGTGACCTTCGCATTGGATAGCCGTGACAGGCCTTCTTGACGACGAACGCTCAAGTCCGGAATCGTGGAACCGATAGAAGAGACGTCTGGCGATCCGGGTCACGGCGAGTCTGCTATACTCAGCATAGACGTATGTCGTTTACTCGATGAGGTGGAGATGGGGACGGCAGTTCCTCCACAACATCCCCTCCGGCAGCTGTTCGGCGCTCTGACCGAACGGAGTTTCACCGAGCATCTCGGGTGGCCCGATCTCAATGTGGCGGGTTATGTGTCCAATCTTCTCGTCGACTTTACCCACACCGACCAGTTGTATAAGATTCGCACCAGACAGGATCAGCCCGTCGACACGGTGGTGGATTTGTTGTTCGAGTCCGAGGTGATGCTGGATGCGCAATCCTTCGAACGTCAGCGGGACGTGCACCGGCATATCGGGGACTTCACGTTGTTTATGGCCGGGCTCTTTCCGGAATACTTGCGGCGATTGAAAACAGCCGGATTGATCTATCATAAGGATTTTCTCGTGGAGTACATGAAAACCGGCAAGCGCTCGTACGGCATCGTGGCCGAATTCGGCGAGCATGGCGCCGAGGCCGATCCTCCGCTGTTCCGGAAGCTCTCCGATAACTTCGAGCTTTGTGTCACCGGGCTGGGATTTGTCCGCTCCGATCTCGATCGCATGAGCGATCCTGCCTACCAGCGTGTGAAGGGCCTGTTGCTCAATTGAAATCTGTCCATCCCGTTCTCCTCGTCCATGGCGGTGCCGGTCTTCGTCGCATGACGTCAGCTCAGGCTGGTTGTCTCAAGGCGGCATTGGAAATCGGCTATCATCTTCTGGATCGCGGCGCCCCGGCACTGACCGCTGTCGAGCAGGTCATTTGTGTGTTGGAGCAGAGCGGATTGTTCAATGCGGGCCGCGGCGCGCATGTGCAACTGGACGGGGTGCGCCGTATGGATGCGTCGATCATGGAAGGGCAGGATTTGCAGGCCGGAGCCGTCGCATCGGTCGAAGGCATCGTCCATCCCATTTCAGCGGCGCGGTTGGTGATGGAGCAGACGACGCACGTCTTGCTGGTCGGGAAGCCGGCGTCGGCCTTTGCCCGGCATTGCAAGTTGGAGCGGCAGCCGATTCGGCCTTCGGGTCATGCCGTTCGCAAAGCGACGATGACGCGGGCGTGGTCTCCAAAAACGTTGGAACTCTATCGGGCGATGATGTCGAGCGGGCCGGCATTGCGGAAGCGAGCCGGGAAGGAAACCGTCGGTGCGGCGGCGCTCGATCACACCGGGACGGTCGCGGCCGGGGCCTCGACCGGCGGAATCGACCTGATGTTGCCGGGCCGTGTCGGCGACACGCCGATCATCGGCTGCGGGGTCTATGCCGACAACGAGAGCGGCGCCGTATCCATGACCGGGTTGGGCGAGGGGATTATCCGCATCGCCGTGGCGAAAGAAATCTGTGACCGCCTGGAGCGGGGCGAGCGCCCGGCCTCGGCGGCGACGCATGTCTTGCAGAAACTGGTTCGACGGATCAACGGTGCCGCCGGCTCCCTCGTACTGGCTCCAAACGGGCGATTCGCCATCACCCATGTCACCCCGCGCATGGCTGCCGGTTGGTGGGATGGGAAGGGCGAACCGGTCGTCAAGGACAAGTTTGAACGTTGAACGAGTCACACTGCATTATGCCCAGCCGTAAAGGGCGCAAGCCCAAACCCTACAGCCAAGCCGCACGTGTCAGCCTCATGGCGAGGCGGCTCACGAGGGGAGCAACGGTTGTGGAGTTGGCTGAGGAGTTTCAAATCACCAAGCGGCAGGTGCACCGGGATCTTCAACATCTCGAAGAATCGGGATATCCCCTTGTCCAGGAAGACGGCATATATAAGCTGCCGCATGGCTTCAAGGGGACGGAGATCGTGGTGTCCCCTTACGAGTTGATGTCGCTCTACCTTGCCAAGAGCCATTTGGATTATTTGAAGGGCACACCATTGCTCGACGATTTGGAAACCGTCCTTCACAAAGTGGAAGCGGGACTTCCCGACAGGGTAAAAAACCATATCGAGCGGATTGTCACCTCCTTTGCTCCACTTCAACGGCCAGCCCGTGCCTATGCCGAGAAAAAAAGCATTCTCGATCCCTTGCGTAAAGCGTTGCTCCGCCAGCACACAGTGGTGCTGCGGGGCTATCAGAAACCGGGCGCCGGGCATCCGAACGACTATCGAGTTGATCCCTACGGGCTGGTTCTGTACCAGTATGGTCTGTATCTGGTCGGCTATTCGCATAAGGCAAAAGATATTAGGACTTTCGCGGTGGAGAGGGTCAAAGGGGTCGAACTTGCGGAGGATATGTTCGAAATTCCAGGCTCATTTTCTCTTGCGGAGCGATTTGAACACGGTTTCGGCCTGATTGATGACCCTCTGCAGGAAGTGAAGATCTGGATCTCATCCGATTGGGCATATTTCGTCAAAGAACGACGCTGGCATCCGACTCAGACCCTCCAGACTCGGAAGGATGGCTCCGTGATTCTGACCATGCGGTGCGGCGGTATAGACGAACTGACCGCCTGGGTACTTTCTTTCGGACCAGGGGCTCGGGTGCTCGGTCCGCAAGCGTTGATAGACAACGTGTCCAGCCAACTGACGTTGGCCGCCAGGCCGTATCAATCCTCCCGTTAGCGCTTTCCTGCGACCAGCGACTTATTCTGTCGCACCCCCATGCTAGGCTGCGCTCAACGAATAGAGGAGGCACAGCCATGCAGAGTTTCTTATCCGTCAACCAACAAATTCAGTCGTTCATGAATTCTCATCCGCGCGAAGACGGCTGGAAAATTTATCACTGTTGCACGCCGTTAGTGCGCAGTTTCTTTCTGCGCTATCTCTTGGATTGGCTGCAGGACAAACATCCTGAGTCATTGAAAGCATCGGCCGTTGGAAAAGAGCCAACCGTCCAGGAGTTGCGTGGTGTAGAAGGAAACTCTCAAGCGATTGAACTCGACACCAAATCGGACACTCAAAAAGACCTTGAGAGCGAAGGCTGGATCGGGTCCGTTGAAATCGAATGGAAGGGCTCGGCAATCCATTTCTGCTCGCCATTTATGGAGCAGTGTCTAGCCCATGAACCGCTCACTCTTATCGCCACAAGGTCGAACGCCGCACTCCGACACCTCCTCCACGGACTGAAGGAGTATGGGCTGATGCGAGAGCGACACGACAACCGTGAGGTTCTGGTCGTCAACGGGCCGAATCTGCCCAAACCGCCCGTCTCGTGGGATGAGGTGGTCTTGCCGAGCGGACTCGCGGAAGAGATCCGGGGCAACGTCGAGGGATTTTTCGCGGGAGTGGACAACTATCGAAGGCTCGGTCTGCCGTTCAGGAGGGGGCTATTGTTCGTCGGTCCTCCGGGATGCGGCAAAACGCTGACGATTAGCGCACTGGCCAACAACGTGAAAGCAACGTTCATCACGGTTATACAACGTTCCGATGTGGATGATCAGTGCGTGGAGCGGGCATTCGATTGGGCGGTCATGCATGCACCGGCGGTGGTCGTCATCGAGGATTTGGACAAGCTGCTTGAGAGTCGCGAATGTTCCCTGGCACATTTCCTCCGAACGGTGGATGTCCTGAAGCCGGCATCCGGCATCTTGATTATCGCGACCTCAAATGCGCCTGAGAAGTTGGACCAGGCCTTGCTCCATCGGCCCAGCCGGTTCGACCGGATTTGGAAGTTTCCCCTGCCTCGCTATGAGCAGCGTCTTGCACTCCTGCGGAAGTGTGGCGGGACGTTTTTCTCCGAAGGGGCCATGGAAGAAGCGGCGCGCAAGTCGGAGCACTTCTCAATGGCCTACGTTCAGGAAATCGTTGTGAATGCGCTCCTCTCCAGTGCGCACAATGGCGACACGCCTGGAGACGAGGCCCTTCTGAAAAGCGTCGAAACGCTTTGCATCCAGCGAAAATCGGCCTCGAAGCCAGGGGAATCAATGGATGAACGAGAGAGCGTCGGATTTTGCCAGTCGAACAATGGAGACCGATAACCGCGAAGACCAGAACTGGAGGTGGAACTGCCGCTTTGATGACCACAGTCAAATTTGCAAATTCCAGCAAGTTTCTCGCCGAGCTGCGGAAAGACAGCCGGCAGGTGGACAGGGGCATTGTCCGAGTCGCAGAGCGCCGACGGGCGAGTGCGATGAGCCCCGTCCTGCTGGTAATCGTCGTCGGGACCGCTCACGTCGGGGCTGACATCTATCGCATCGACTGCCTCTGCGGGGTCCTGTGCGGGGTTGAAGTCGCTGACCGGCAGGTTCTTGCAAAGATGCACAAGCAACTTAAGAATCTCAGGAACGGCTGTGCCGCTTTGGGACTCGATGTGCGGTCTGGGACTATGGAAGATAGTCCTTGCTAGAATTTTCAGTAACCATGAGCGCGCTGTCTGGACATTCGGCTTTGAGGCGGCGCAAGATTACGGACCAGTGGCGGAGGCTTTGACCTAGAGGATTGACAATGGATCTGGCTTCGAACGATCAAGTCAAGGCGGCCCAGGAGCTACTTGAAAAGGCGGGGGAGATACTTCGCGAGGAACAGGAAAGAGACAAGATTACTGCGTGCCGGTTCAATGTCTTTAACGCGCTCGGGGTCGAACGTGCAGAGCTGGCACATTCCCGGTTTCTCGCGTGCTTGCTTGACCCCAAAGGTATCCATGCCCAAGAGGATCTTTTTCTGCGGGCATTTCTCCGAGTTGTCATTCAGGAAGAGACCGAAGGACTCGATTTAGAGAGTTCAGAAGTCAGAACAGAAGTTCCTATCGAGAAAGGTCGGTTGGACATTCTGGTGACCTTGCCTGACAAGCAGATAATCATTATCGAAAATAAAGTAGACGCTGTTGAGGGAGAAGAGCAACTTGAGCGCTACCGAAGTTGGTTGCAGATCCAACCTCATGCAAAATCAGGGAGACCCCACCATCTTGTCTTCTTAACACCAAATGGAAGGCGTCCATCTTCATGCAGCCCGGCTGAAGTGAAAAAAGTGAAACTTGTGTCCTATGGGGACATTGCAGCTTGGCTCGATAGGCTGAAAGACAAGGTTCCTCCTCGCTTGGAAGTGGTCCTGAGCCAGTATGTAAATCTTTGGAGAGATATGCCAATGAATCAGGAAATAATTGCGTTGCTGCGAGACCCTAGAAACTTCGAGACCTCCGAGCGTATCTCAATGGCGGTCGAAGAGATTAAAAATCAGGCGAAGTGGCAGTTCTTGGTTCGGGTTCAAAAAGACCTCAAGAACAGACTGCATCAAAGCAACCTGGGCGACAATTGGGATGTGTTAGACGCGACTCATATTGGGAAGTACGCAAAAGTTGGCATCCTATGGAGAGGCCGAAGAGAGAATTCGTTGCAATTCGCTGTGTTATGCGAGACTCAGGATTCCAGCTGGAACGAAGTAATTATTGGTATTTACCGTGGCGTTCAGATCCAGGAGGATAAGCTGGCCGAGCCGGACAAGGAGGTTTTTCGAATGCTTTCAGAGAAAGATGACCTGAGACTTCGAAAATCCCCATGGTGGATTGGCTACTTTGACCTGAGGGACTTGCTGGGGAGAAAGACAATAGGCGTCAAGGATTTGATAAACGAACATCTCGGCGGAGAGCATCAAATTGGAGAACAGGCGGCAAAGGGACTCTGGGAAATATTCGAGAGGTGTAGGATAGAACTCGAGAATCTCAATCGAAATTATCCCTATTCATCCCTTGATGTTTCGACACGCAAAGACGCACTAACCGGAACCACAGCGTAGGCCAACCAAACGTACCAGGCATGGAACTCGCGTCTTGACATTGACTATTGAGGGAGAGTCTCTGGGATCTTCGGATGTTCTGTTGTGAGCTGCCATCTCCTTGGGCCTAACCCTCCCCACGAACGGGTGGTCCATGCTACGCGTACTATTCCATCTCGCTTTTCCGGTCACCGATCTTGAGGCCACAAAGAAACTCTCCGTGGACGGACTCGGCTGTACGGGTAGGCCGCAGTAGACTTAACGGTTACGTATATGGCCAGTGAGGAGAGCCAAATGTTCTTGCGTGAGGACAAAGTGAATCAGTTTATTGCCGAATTTCTACGCAAGAACAAGTTTGAAATTCTTGGCCAAGCCCTTTGAAGCTCTCATGGTGATGATATCGTGGCCCGTTCCCTGCAAGGGGAGGACGTTACGGATCGAAGCAAAAGGCGATGGATATACTAAGGCTTGGACGCAAGGCGAGATTTACCAGAAGGTGGCACCTGCAGTGTTCAACCAACTCAGGAGTCTATGCGTTAGCAAGAAGAAAGGCAGGACGGATATTTATGGGCTTGCGTTTCAGGAGAATGAGCACTATCGAACATATCTTGACGAAGCTCTAACGGAGCTTCTAGTAGGGCTGGGGCTCCTCATATTCTTTGTGCGTCGAGACGGTACCGTCGAGTTATGTGGCAATCTGATGCTCTCCACATAATTAGTTGTTCGAGCCGATGCCGAGAAACGCCGCCGCATTTCCTATAAGGTCTGTGGCCGGTGCGGCTTTCGGAAACTTGAAAAGGTACAATTGGGCATTCAGGATTTTTCAGTCTCACTAGTCCAGACATAATTCATTTGGATTGAGCAATGTCGAAAACTCTTTTCCATCTTGCCTTTCCGAATTACGATGTGGCGGCGGCAAAACGTTTCTATGTCGATGGGCTTGGTTGTACGTTGGGTCGGGAGTCGAGTCATGCCGTCATGTTCGGACTCGCGGGGCACCAACTCGTGGCCCATCTGACGACGGAACCGCCACCTTCTCAACGAGGGATCTATCCGCGTCACTTCGGACTGGTCTTCCTCGAACAATCAGACTGGGAGGCCTTGGCCGAACGAGCCCGTCAGCAGGGCCTGTCGTTCTATCAACAGCCGCGCGTCCGCTTTCCCGGTATGCGAATCGAGCATCGGACCTTTTTTCTCGAAGACCCGTCGCGTAATTTGCTCGAATTCAAACACTACACTCACGAGTCGGCGATCTTCGGTGAGCGAGATGTCAGCGCCGTCGGCGATTCCGAGTGAAGCCTGTCTTCGCTGGATCGGTCTCAGCCTTGCGTCAATGCGCCGGGGGTGAGGTGGGAATCCTGTTCATGCTTTTCAGGATGCGCTGATGGCGTTTGCTGAGAAACGCCGTCTTTCGGAGCGGGTCGTACCGGCGCGGAGAAGGCAGGATAGCGGCGAGCCATGCCGCCTCCTCTGCGGTGAGGTCTTGGGCGGATTTCCCGAAGTGGTGGCGCGCCGCCGCTTCCGCGCCGTACACGCCGTTTCCCCATTCTGCGACATTGAGATACAGCTCGAGAATCCGCTCCTTGGTCAGATGGTGTTCCAATGACCTGGTGATCAGAGCTTCGCGGGCCTTCCGTATCAGTGAACGCTCGGTCGACAGATACAGGTTCTTTGCCAGTTGTTGTGTGATCGTACTGCCGCCCCGTTTCAGCTCTCCGGCTTCGAGGTTATGGATTGCGGCATCTTTGATCCCTTCCCAGTCAAATCCTTCGTGAATGAAGAATGACGCATCTTCCGCCGCGATGGCGGCATGTTGCAGATGGCGGGACATGCGTGAAAGCGGCACCCAGGTCCACTGTCGCGGGACCGGGTGTCGTTGATTGCGTGCAAGAGTCTGCCGGTGTTCCATCAACGCGGTCGGGCCAGGATTGGTCTTGGCGAGAAGCGCCACATCCGGCAAGGTCAGCAGCCAGGTCAAGGCGAGGAGGCCCAGTGGGATGCCGAGGAGTAAAGTCGTCCAGAGCAGTACCCTGGCGACGGTCCGTTGTTTCTTGGCTTTGGGCATAAGAAGGGGGTGTTACTCGCCCGTCATTCTGCTACTGTGTAGAGGTTCACGGCGGTTGAGTCACGGGGTTGCGTCATTACTATGAAAATTCTTTCATCTGAGTTTATCAAAAGTTGCGCGTCGGCAGAACAATTTCCTCAAGGGGAGTTGCTTGAGATTGCCGTCGCGGGACGATCGAATGTCGGAAAGTCCTCGCTGATCAATTCTCTGCTCAACAGGAGAGGGCTTGCCAAAGTGAGTCGGACGCCCGGTAAGACGAGGGCGGTGAACTTGTTTCAGATTGCCACCTCAGACCCGGCGCTGGCGAAGTTTTATCTGGTGGATCTTCCGGGCTATGGATACGCGAAGGTCTCGAAATCCATTCGTGCGGAATGGGGACCTCTGATCGAGTCCTATGTGGCGGAGCAGCCCTCATTGATCGCGGTCGTCCTGTTAGTGGAATGCCGGGTCGTCACGGAACAGGATCGCCAGACGGTGGCGTGGTTGCAATCGATCGGACGTGCCCCGGTCATTGTGGCGACCAAGGTCGATAAGCTCAAGCCCAGCGAACGGGTCCGGACGCTTCGTCAAACCCACCGCGATCTCGGCTTGCCGGAAGGGCAGCAGCTCATTCCCTATTCAGTGGTCACCGGGGAGGGGCGGGATCCGCTCTGGGGCGTCTTACGGGACCTCGTCAAAACTTAATTTCAATGTACGCCTTGTTTTTCAAGTCGACCAGCCAGGATTGAAAGACGTCTTCGCTCTTTTGCTGGAACACCAGCGACTGGATTTCGAATTTGACTTCATCAAACGGGCGAAACTGTTTCGGTGTCCGCTCATCGACTCGGACGATATGGTAGCCCTCGGAGGTTTCGACGATCTCGGAGATCCCGCCTGGCACCAGCGGGGCGATCGCGCGCTCAATCGCCGGGAGAAGCTCCCCCTGCCTGACCAATCCGAGCCGACCCCCGCGCGAGGCGTTCGGCCCATCTGAATAGCGCAACGCGGCATCCTCAAACTTTTCCCCGCGCTTCAATTCCGCCATCACGAGCCGCGCTTTCTCCAACGCCTCCGCGGTTCCGTCGGCCGAGCGGGGTTGAATCAAGATCTGACTCAGCGTGTATTCTTCCGGAAGCGCGAAGCGCGTCTGGTGCTCCTTGTAATATCGTTTCATCTCCGCGTCCCCGACCATCACGCCGCTCCGGACTTCCCGGTCGACGACTTTGAGGAGCGCGAGCTGATCGCGCACGTTTCGCACGCTCAGCGGATCTTTCTCGTTGACCTTCTCGCCCTGCTGCTTCATCTGCTGGATGGCTTGCTTCACTTCCTGATCCGAGACATCCACGCTCTTGGCTTTGGCTTCCTGCAGCTGCAGCCGTCGCTCGATCATTTTCGTCAGAGCCATGTATTCGGCGGTCTTCAGTCGTTGGCCCAATTCGTCGCCATGATATTGCTGGCGAATGCGCTCCTGCTCGGGGGCCAGCTCACGTCTGACGTCGGATTGCATGATGAGGTCCGTGTTTACGACCGCCACGATCCGATCCTCCAGCTGAGTGGCAGAAAAGGCCGAAGGGGCCGGGCTGAAGCAGAGCAGAGAGATCAGCAGTCCGAACGCGACAGGGACGATTGTGCGGGAAACCGGATTCAGATGCACGGGCACGATGCTCCTCGGTGAGTGCGGGGGAGATCAGCGGATTGTACACGAAATGAAGGGGTCTTGAGGAGACGGAAGCGCGAGCTCTACGGTTTTCCGATGTCTTCGGTGATGTAGCGAGACGCGTCGGCCAGGCGAACGGTCGCCTTGGTTCGGATATCCGCGATCACTTCTTCGAACTGTTTCCGGCGTTTGTCCGCCAGCAATTCCTGACGCAGCCGCTCCCGGGTGGCGAGATCCGCCTGGATGGTCTCTTTTTCCAGCGGACTGACCTTGACCAGGTAGTAGCCCGCGTCGGTTTTGATGGGTTCACTGATCACGCCGTGCCTGAGGGTTTGGACGACGGCATCGACGTCGGGGTTGAGGAGGCCTTTCCGATAGGGGCCGAGATCCCCGCCTTTGGCTTTGGTTTTGTCGTCGATGGAATAGCGCTGGGCGAACTTGGCGAAATCGCCGCCGGCTTCGATCTGCTTCTTCAAATCTTTGGCCGCCGGATAATTATTCAGCAACATCTGCGAGACTTGGACTTTGAGCGGCGCCAGCAGCTGGTGGGCGTGCTTTTCGTAGTAGGCATCCAGCTCGGCCTGGGAGAGCTCGACTTTAGCCCTGAGACGATCTTTCAGGAGTTCGTCCAGCACGAGCTGTTCTTTGTAGCGTTGTGCCCGGTCACGAATCGCATCATTCTGATCCAGTCCCTGGCGACGGGCTTCCTGCATCAGCAGTTCGCGGGTGATCAATTCATCAAGAAACCGTCGCTTGCCGCCTTCCTTGTCATACTTGACCCGAGTGGCCTCGGAGAGTTCGTTCCAACGAACATCGAACTCATATTGCGTGATGGCACGACCATTGACGAGCGCCAGGACCGGCTCTTCCTGCGGCGGCGTGCAGCCGGGCAGGATCCAGAGGGAGCCGGAAAGCAGGGCGGCGAGGGCGAGTGACGAGCGAAAAGTGCGCATGGGCGATGTTCTATTTCCAGTCAGTACGAGAGCGCGGTGTGGTTCAGGCGCCCGATTTCGGCTGTGTCGTTGATTTGTTGGTATCACAGTGTCCCAGGCTTTGCAAGGTTGTGTTGAGTTCGGCAAAGGTCGAACCCCAGTCGTCATGCGGCATCTGGATCTCAAAAGCCTGTGGAGAGAGGAAGCGAAGCCGCTTTTTCAGCCGATCCATCATGGCATGGACGGCCGGTTCAGGGATCGCGGCCTTGGATCCCAGCGTGACGATGGCCGACTGGTGGGTCACCTCGATCGCGTTGATATGGAGCAATTTGGCCAGCACGCGCAGCTGCATCACTTCCAGGAGCCGCTCTACCGGTTCCGGCGGCAGTCCGTACCGGTCCTGGATTTCGCCATGGAGCAGGGCCAGTTCACCGACTTGCTTGCAGGCCGTCAGGCGCTTGTACCACGAGAGTCGATGGTGTGGATCCTCCACATACGCTTCCGGAATGAAGGCCGAGACCGGGACGCGCAGCGTGGGGTCCGGTTCTTCTTCGACCGTATGACCTTTGAGCCGCTGTACGGCGTCCTCGACCATCTTGAGGTACAGGTCCAGGCCGATGGCGGCGATGTGGCCGGACTGCGCTTTACCCAGCAGATTGCCGGCTCCGCGGATTTCAAGATCGGCCGCGGCGATGCGAAAACCGGATCCCAGCTCCGTAAATTGCTGAATCGCCATCAGTCGCTTTTGGGCATCCTCGGTGAGGCGGCCTTCGTCCGGAATGAGCAAGTACGCATACGCCTGTTCCCCGCCGCGTCCTACGCGCCCCCGGAGTTGATAGAGCTGAGCCAGCCCGAACGTGTCGGCCCGATTCACGATGATCGTGTTGGCATTCGGCACGTCGATGCCCGACTGAATGATGGCCGAGGCAATGAGCACATCCACCTCGTGCTTGACGAATTTCAGCATCACCGCTTCAAGCAACTTGGGGTCCATCTGTCCGTGGGCCATCACCATCCGCGCTTCCGGGACCAACTGTTGGAGCCAAGCCCCGGTGGCGGACATCGTCTCCACACGATTGTGAATGAAGTAAGTCTGTCCGCCGCGGCCCAGTTCGCGCAGGATCGCGTCGCGTATGGCCTTATCGTTGGACTTGATGACGGAGGTGCGAATCGCCAGCCGGCTGGCCGGGGGTGTGTCGATGATCGACAGGTCCCGCACGCTCGCCATCGCCATCTGTAGTGTGCGCGGAATCGGCGTGGCGGTAAGGGTGAGCACATCGACCTGCGTCCGCAGTTGCTTCAGCCGTTCCTTATGCTTGACTCCGAACCACTGCTCCTCGTCGATGATGACGAGGCCCAGATTGTGGAACGCCACACTCTTCTGCAGCAGCCGGTGGGTGCCGATGATCACGTCGATGACGCCCGCGGCGAGGTCCTTCAGCGTTGCTTTGGTGTCCTTGGGAGACTGCATGCGGGACAGGACCGCCACTTTCGTCGGGAACGGCGCAAAGCGTTCGGCGAAATTTTCATAATGTTGATGGGCGAGCAGGGTTGTTGGGACCAAGACGGCGACCTGCCGTCCGCTCTCGATTGCCTTGAACGCCGCCCGCATCGCCACTTCCGTCTTGCCGTAGCCGACATCGCCGCAGACCAGCCGGTCCATCGGCTTTCCCGACTCCAGATCCCGTGCGATGTCCTGGATCGCCGTCAGCTGATCCGGCGTTTCTTCGTATTCGAACGCCGCCTCGAATTCGTGGTACAGCGTGCTGGGTCTGCCGTACCCGTCCCGCTTGACCAGTTCACGATTCGCGTAGAGGTCGATGAGATCCTGCGCCATCTCCTCGATATCTTTTTTGACCCGGGCCGTGGTTTTGGCCCAGCTGGTGCCGCCCAGGCGATCAAGCCTGGGTACATGTCCGTCGGCGCCGCTGTATCGCTGGACCTGGCTCAGGCGGTCGAGCGGAACGTAGAGCGTGTCGGCCCCGGCGAATTCCAGGATGAGGAAGTCGCTCTCGAACTCCTGCACGGTCAGCCGTTTGAGGCCGAGATAGCGGCCGATGCCATGCTGTACGTGGACGACATAGTCGCCGACATTCAGATCCTCGAGTGAGGAGAGGAACGTCGCGGTTTTGCTCTTCGGCTGCGTCTTATGGCGCGTGCCTTTGGCAAAGAGTTCTTCTTCCGTCAGGAGCGCGAGGTGAAACGTTTCCGACAGCCAGCCGGCCGACAGGTCGCCATGCATAACGGCGATGGGCGGTTTGCCGCTTTCCCGTTTGGCCCAGGCCGCTGGGGACCATTCCGCGGCCGGCAGATCGTGTTCTCGGAGCAGGGCCAGCAGCCGATCGACTTGTCCGCGGCTGCGCGCGATCAGCACCACACGGTGTCCGCTCCGCAACTGATCGAGGATGGACAGGGTCTGGCTGAACGGGGTTCCGCGAATCCCCAGGCCGGCGCTGGCCGGAATCTGTGCCGGGAACGGCACCACGGGACTCCAGGTGTCGTCGGATGGGGTCAGCGGCTCTAAGGCGAGCGTCGACCAGCCGGCTGCGCCGATTTCAATTTCATCCCAGGTTTGGAAGAGCCGTTCGGGGCTGGGATAAGGATTGGCTGCGTCCCGTTCGCCATGGCGGAGGTAACCGTCTTCGATCTTGGACCAGAGTGTCGCGCAAGTTGCTTGGAGCGTGGCGGGCTGGTCGAAAATAAGAATCGGCTCTTTGGGAAGATAGTCGAACAACGTGCCCATCAGTGGATACAGATCCGGCGCACGCCATTCCGCATCCGGTGCGATCGGGGCATAGGCCTCCGCGCTGTCCTCTGGCCGGAGATATTCCCGCGCCGGCAAGATCGTGGCTTCATCGACCTGCCGGATCGAGGTCTGTGTGGCGGCGTCAAACAGCCGGAGGGCTTCGATCGAATCCCCGAGAAACTCGATGCGGAGCGGATCGGAGTAGGCGGTCGAAAAAATGTCCACCAGGCCGCCGCGAATACTGAATTCGCCGGGAATCTCCACGACCGACACGCGCCGGTAGCCAAGGCGCAGGAGTTTGGCCAACAGCGTATCGCGTTCGACGGTGCCGTTGCGCTCCAACTGGAGGGTGGCGTGGGTCCAGGTGTCTTTCGGCAGGAGACGGTGCATCAGGGCCGCAACCGACGTGACGAGAGTCGTATCCGGGCTGGATTGCAATCGATGGAGCGTCTGCATGCGGTGCGCAACCAGACTGACATGGGGCGCCGTGGCCTCATAGGGCAGCGTTTCCCATTGCGGAAAGAGCGTCAGCCGGTCACTCGGGGCGCCCATGAGCTGATGGCAGAACTGGAGGTCGTCAAAGAGCCGTTCGGCCGTCTCATTGTTGGCCGTCACGACGATCCAGGGGCGGTTCCGGTATGCGGCCAGCGATGGGGCGTTGGTCAGACTGGTGAGCACAAATGCGGCGGTCGATCCATGTAACCCCGTGACACAGGGGCGCGCCGAAGCCTGCTTGAGCGCAGACACGAGCGGGGCAAACCATGCTTCTGCGGGAGAGGGTGTGTGTGACACGGATTAAGCTGAGGCTGAGCGAATACGGTGAATCAATGCCGTTGTGGAGAACCCTGGAACCAGGGGGATGGTCTGTACCCTGCCTCCGCGCGCTTCGACAACGTCCCGACCGATAATGCGATCCAGAGGCCAGTCACCGCCTTTGACCAGCACGTCCGGCTGAACGGCGGTGATAAGCGCCTTGGGATCGGGTTCGGAGAATATCACGACGAAATCGACACATCCTAGCGCGGCCACCACTTCCGCCCGCTGTGCCTCGTGGACAATCGGCCGGTCCGGGGCTTTCTCCAGGCTGCGGACGGAGTCGTCTGAATTGACCCCGACGATCAGGAGATCACCTAAGGCTCTGGCGGCTTGCAGATAGCGGGTGTGGCCGACATGCATCAGGTCGAAACAGCCGTTCGTGAAGACGAACCGGGACCCTCGGGCACGGAGGGGTTTGAGCTGCTCAACCAGTTGTTCTTTGGTCACAATCTTGTTCGGCATGGCGCCCCATCATACCTGTCGCGCCGGCTGATGGGAAGCCACGCGCTGCGGCCCGACTATTTTGCCCAGGATTCCTTAAGTTCGTGAAACAACGACCCGATACAGACGTGAACCGGGAGCAGGGAAAGGTCTGCGCAAGACAGGCCGCATCCACGGTTTGCGCGCGGACAAGAACCGGTGAAGAGGGGATCAACAGGCGTGGGACTGAGAGTTTCGGATCATCGCACGGCATCAGGTCGCGGCTCCCGCGCGTTTACGCACCGGCATCAGTTCATGCTGATCGGACTCATTACCGCGGCCACACTGATGGCGGTGCTTGGGGGGGGCACCTGGCTGGAACGGCGGACAGTGGCGACGTCAGGGGAGGCGGTCTCCATCATGGCGGCGGAAGTGTCCGCCAAGCTCGATCTGCTGCTGAATGAGCGGGTCGGTGACGTGCAGTTCCTGGCAGAATCGCTGGCGATGAACGGGGGAACATCGGCGGCGCGGAGCCATATTCTGTCCACGTTTCATCAAGCCTATCCCCTCTATCTCTGGATCGGCATTGTCGACCCGGCCGGCCGGATCGTCGAAGCCACGATGCCTCAGGCCCGCCGGCTCGATGTCCGGGCCGCCGACTGGTTCCAGGCGGTGCGCGAAGAACGAGTCGGTCTGTACGTGGGCGACATCGCCGTCGATGAGGCGAGTCCCGGCGCAGAGGCCGTCTCTTTCACTGCCCCGATCGTGGATCATCGGGTGGATGCCGCCCGCCGGTCCTTTCGCGGCGCGGTGACGACCCGGGTGAGTGCCAAGCAGCTGGAGCGCTTGGTGACCGAAGCGATTCGGTTGTTCCAACAGAAGACGTCTTTCTTTCATACAGTCGAATATAAAGTGCTCCGGGCAGACGGCGGGGTGTTCATCGATTCGGACGGTGCGCGCCAGGGGCGTTTGAATCTCGCGCAGGGAAACCTGCCGTCGGTTCAACGTGCCGGCTCAGGGGAGTCGGGCTTCGTCGAAGAGCAGCATTTCGTCCGCCGGGTGCCGGTGTTGACGGGGTATGCCCGCACCCAGGGGGCAGAGGGGGTCGAGAGTCCGAAATGGACGGTCCTGCTGCGGGTGGACCGGGCGGAAGTCGTGGAACCGGTCCATCGCTTTCTCTGGACGGCGGGCGCCGCCGGCCTTCTGATCGTCGGGCCGCTCATCGGGCTCTTGCTCAATGTAACCCGTCGCGCCCAGCGGGAGTGGAAGGAGACGCAGGAGGAGCGGATGCATGCGCGCGCGAATGAGCGCCGGCTGCAGACGATCCTGGAGGTGGAGCCGGAGGGAGTGCTGGTGACGGATGACGGTCGTCGTGTTCTGCAGATCAATCCGGCCGGGTGCGCGCTCTTCGATGCCGGGTTTCCGGAAGAGATTCTTGGCCGGGATATCGGCCGCTGGGTGCACGAGGACGATCGTCGGGCGTACGAGGATGCGCATGCCGCCGCGCTCCAAGGCCGGAGCGTCTTGATGAGCGGCCGGCTGCAGGGCCTCTCGGGACAATCGCGCTGGTTTGAGATGACGTCGGTGTTGTTGCCGGGAGAGCAGGGTATCCCGCCGTCGGTCTTGAGCGTGACGCGGGACATTACGGATCAGAAGCATGCGCAGCGCCGTCAGGCGCTGCAGCATGCGGTGGCGAAAGTCCTGGCCGAAGCCTCGACGGTCGAGCAGGCGATCCCTGAGTTGCTGCGCGTGATCGGAACGAGCCTGGAATGGCAGGTCGGCATGTTTTGGCGGGTGCAGGAGAGGGCCAGAACGCTTCGCTGCCTGCACACGTGGGGCGCCCATCCGCATCCGGTGGAGGAGTTTTTGGAGGCCAGTCGCCGGGAGATCTTTTCATCCGGTGTGGGATTTCCCGGTCGCTGTTGGGCGCGGGGCGAGTCGCTCTGGGAGCCGGATGTCCTGCGGGGCCATGACTTCGTGCGAACGGCTGCGGCCTCGAAGAACGGCTTGCATGCCGGTTGTGTATTTCCCGTGTGGCTCCGGGCGAGCGTGTTCGGCATCATGGAGTTTTTCAGCCGGGACGTGCATCCCCGCGATGCGGATCTCTTGCGGACACTGGCGACGATCGGGAGCCAGATCGGGCTCTTTCTGGAGCGGGCGGAGGTCGAAGCCTCCTTGCGAGAGAACGAGAGCCGGACGCGTCTCATCATTGATACGGCGCTGGACGCCATCGTCACGATGGATCGGGACGGGATGATTACCGAATGGAATGCGCAAGCGGAGTTGCTCTTTGGATGGCAGGCGCACGAAGCGATCGGCAGAGATCTGGCCGATACGATCATCCCGGCCGGCCAACGGGCGGCGCATCGCGCCGGGCTGGCCCGCTATCTCAAGACGGGCCAGGTGAGCATTCTCGGGAAACTGGTGGAGGTGCAGGCCTGTCATCGTGATGGCCGGGTGTTCCCGGCGGAGGTCTCCATTGCGCATCTGCGCCTGAATGATACGGTCGTGTTCAGCGCGTTCATCCGGGATATCTCGCAGCGCAAGGAGTCGGAGCAGGCCCTCTCGTCCTATGCGCAGCAGTTGGAGCGCAGCAATCACGATCTCGACGCAGCCCTGGGCCAGGCCCGTGCCGCCACCGAGGCGAAATCAGCGTTTCTCGCCACGATGAGTCACGAAATCCGGACGCCGATGAACGGGGTGATCGGGATGACCGGGCTGCTGCTCGACACGGAGCTGACGGCGGAGCAACGGGAGTATGGCGAAGCGGTGCGGAATTGCGGCGATCATCTGCTGACAATTATTAATGACATTCTGGACTTTTCGAAGATCGAGGCCGGCAAGATGAACTTGGAGATCATCGACTTCGATCTGCGTCATGCGGTCGAAGATGCGTTGGATCTCTTTGGAGAGCGGGCCTCGAGCAAGCATCTGAATCTCGCCTGCCTGTTTCACGCCGAGGTGCCGAGCGCTCTGCGCGGCGATCCCGGGCGCGTGCGCCAGGTGCTGACTAACCTCGTGGGGAATGCCATTAAGTTTACCGAGCAGGGGGATGTCGTCGTTCAGGTGCGGCTCGGCTCGCAGCAGGACGGCGCGGTCGTCGTCCGGTTCGATGTCACGGATACCGGCATCGGCTTGACCGAGGCGCAACAGGCCCGCTTATTCCAGGCGTTCAGCCAGGCCGATGGGTCCACCACGCGAAAGTATGGCGGAACCGGATTGGGGTTGGCCATTTGTAAACGTCTCGTGGAAATAATGGGCGGGGAGATCGGGGTCGCCAGTCAACCGGGAACCGGCAGTGCCTTCTGGTTCACCGCTCGATTTGAACTGCAAGGGGAAGCGGTTGAAGCCGTCGTGCCGGAAGCGCTCTCGGTACGGGGGAAACGTGCGTTGATCGTCGACGATAAGCCGATCAACTGCCGGATCCTTGACCTCCTCATGAGAAAATGGGAGGTCGTGCCCACGGTGGTCAGCGACTACGCGGCCGTCGTTCCTCATCTTCAGGCGCAGATTCGCAAGGGGATCCCGTATGACGTCGCGATCATTGATGCCGATCTGGCCGACGTCGACGGACTCCAGCTTGCGCAAACGGTGGTGGCAATCGGGGCGTCCGCGCCGCGCGTGATCCTGCTGACGTCTGTCGGGAAACGGGGAGACGCGAAAGCGGCCAAGGCGTTGGGCGTGTCGGCCTATCTCACCAAACCGCTCAGGGAAAGTCAGCTCGTGCGTTGTCTGGCGATGGTGTTGGACCCGTCGACGGCTGCCTCCGCCGGAGGCCGGACGCAGCCGGGAGCGGAGTTGGTCACCCGCCATACGCTTGCCGAAGCGGCCACATCGGCGGGGATGAAGATTTTGCTCGCCGAAGACAACATCATCAATCAGAAGGTCGCCGTCCGGATGTTTGAGCGGCTGGGCCATCGGGTCGATGTCGTGGCAAACGGGCTTGAGGCCGTCGAGGCCCTGTCGCGCATCCCGTATGACCTGGTGTTCATGGATTGCCAGATGCCGGAGATGGACGGATTTGAAGCGACCCGCAAGATTCGATCGCGTGAGCGGTCGGGCAGCGGCTCGGGGCTGCATCCCTCTCCGAACGCTCACCACCGGACTCCTATCATCGCGATGACGGCTAATGCGATGCAGGGGGACCGTGAAGCCTGCCTGCAAGCGGGCATGGATGACTATGTCTCCAAGCCGGTGACGAGCGATGCCTTAGCCGTGGTGTTTGAGCGGTGGCGTCCGCGTGGGGTTGAGCCGGTGTCTGCAGCGGCGAGGAGCGATGGCCCCACGATTGACCCGCTGGTGTTTGACGGGCTTCGCGTGTTGAGCGACGAGGATGATCCCGGATTTTTATCCCGGATCATCGGCCATTTTCTTGCCGATACTCCGACCCGGCTGACGGCGCTGGGGGCGGCTTGCCGCAAGGGACGAGCGGAAGATGTCCAGCGGATTGCACACAGTTTAAAGGGGAGCGCAGCGAATCTGGGCGCGTTGGGCCTGGCCAGAATGTGCGACCAGGTCGTTTTGGCCGCCCGTGAGGAACTGGAGACGGTCCCCGCCCTTTTGGCTGAATTGGAACTTGAATTTCAGCGAGCCCGCGGAGAGTTGGAGCAGGATCTCAGGGAGGCGGCCTGATGGCGTGTTTGCGAAAGATGCAGACGATCGTTTCGAAGGGATCATTTGCTCTGCTGGTTGTTATTCTTGGCGCGGCCTTGCTTGGTGCTGTGAGTGTACGATTGGTGGAGCGGGAGCTCATTACACGGACGGGAGTCAGCTTGGCACTTGGGGCGGCTGAGGTTGCAGGGAAGCTTGATGTGATGTTCCTTGAGCGGGATGGAGATATCCACGTCCTCGCAGCAGCTCCCCAGGTGCTGGGCACTGACCCGATGATGATCCGCGCCCACCTGGAAGCGGTTCAACGAGCCTATCCGGTCTATTCGCGGCTTGCGGTTGTGGACCGGGCGGGACATGTTGTGGCCTCTACGGATGAAGGATTGATCGGCCTGGATTTGCATCAGGCCTCGTGGTTCCAGTCGGTATCGCATGCGCCACGTGTGCACGCGGAGACTATCAGCGACTCAGGTCGAAGGGGGGGAGCGTTGACGGCGGTGGTGTTTTCAGCTCCGATCAAGGGCGTGGATGGCACATTCCTCGGTGCCATTATGACCGAGGTTGACCGCGCTATCTGGTACCAGCTCGTGGAAGAGACGGTCCATCAGTTTTCTGTGCAGGCGCAAAACTTTGGGACGGTGCACTACCAAGTGTTGAGCGCCGAGGGCAGCCTCTTGCTGACCTCAGAACAGGACGACTGGGGGCGAAACGTCCAACTGGCAGGGCTGCCGTCGGCGCTCAAGGTGACCATGGGGCGGTCTGGTTACGTTGAAGAAGAGCATCTGATCAGAAAGGTCCCGATCATTAGCGGTTATGCGCGTATGAGCGGAGTCCGATCCAAGGCTTTGCAATGGGGGCTGGTGGTACGTGCCGACCATGCGGATGTGCTCGCCAGTGTTCGCAGCCTGCTGATAAAGCTAGGGTTTGGCGGGATCGTGGGTTTTCTTCTCATGCTTGCCGCGATCTTGTGGGCTGGGGTTGGCCAGCGGAAGGAACATGAGCGATCAAAGCAGGCGGAACGGTCTCTTCGGGAAAGCGAGATGCGGGCCAGAAGCGTCATTGAGAGCGCGTTGGATGCTGTGGTGATGATGGATCGGGAGGGGCGCATCATCGAATGGAACCGGCCTGCTGAACGGATCTTCGGCTGGTCCCGTCAGGAGGCCCTGGGACGCAACCTTGGTGAGACGATCGTTCCGCCGACGCTGCGCGAGGCCCATGCAAATGGCGTGAGACATTACCTGGCAACCGGCGAGGGGCCGGTCTTGAATCAGCGGATCGAGATCACCGGATTACGGAAAAATGGTTCGGAGTTTCCGGTGGAATTGACGATCCTTCCGATCAAGTTTGAAGGAACCACGATCTTCAGTGCGTTTCTTCGTGACATCACCGAGCGGAAGGCAATGGTGAAACAACTGGAGGAAGGGGCTGTCTATTTCCGCATGTTGTCCGAGCTGTTGCCGTTGAGCCTCTTCGAGCTGGATGCGCAAGGGCGGTGTCTGTACCGCAATCGGGCGTTGCAACGCTTGCTCGGTGAACAGCACGAGGACAACCTGATAACCGCGGACGGATCGGTGATCGCTTCTTCCTGGACGGAGTGGATTCGCGATGATGATCGGAAGTCCGTGGCTGAAGCCTGGTCATGTATGTTGGTGACAATGGCGCCGATCCATCTTGAAAGCCGTCTGGCTCTACCTGGATCAGAGCCTTGTTGGGTGCAGGTGTCGGTCTGGCCGCTTGCGACCGATAGTGGTCTGCGCTATTTGGGCGTGATGGAAGATATTACGGTTCGTAAAAAGACCATTGCACATACGATGCAGTTGATGCACCACGGCCAGTTTGAATTAAGGACTCTCGACGAAGCCAGACATCTCGCAGAATTGCTGGCCTACGCTTTCCCCGATCCATCCCGTACGCAGCTGGGCTTGACGGAATTGCTCGTCAATGGAGTTGAGCATGGGAACCTGGGTATTTCCTATGATGAGAAATCCACACTCTTGGACCAAGGCCGGTTCGAGGCTGAACTGATCCGGCGATCGGCGTTACCGGAACATAGGGACAAGCGTGTCCATATCACGGTGGAGCGGACCGACAGGAATCTCGAGATGACGATTTTCGATGACGGCAGCGGGTTTGACTGGAGACAGTATCTCGATCTGGATCATAGGCGGGCAGACGAATCTCACGGCCGCGGTATTGCGATGGCCAAAGCCGTGAGTTTTGACCAGCTAGATTTTCAGGGGTCCGGCAATCAGGTCGTAGTATCGGTCTCACTGAACGGGGTCGATGCCGATGCCGATGCGTGGCCGGAAGAGGAGCGCAGGGTCGCTTAGCGGCCGGAGAAGAGCGCGCGAATCGACGCTCCCCAGCCGAGCGAGAGTTGCCCGGCCTCGGACAGCAGGGGGGCAGATGGCGGCGGAGTGATGAAGGGCGTCAGCGGCATGGGCACCGCCCCACGATGCACCATCGGCAATTCCTGCAACGCTCCCCGGCAGGTTCCGCAGAGATGCCGGCGAGGTTGAATCGTCTTGCGTTGACGGCGATACACCCTTCCGCAATCCTTGCAGCGCCACGCAAATTGCGCCAGCGCCAGCACTTCTTTGTGAAGCGAGTGATAGATCGTAATCGAGACCAGCCCGCTCCGGTTCATCTCGGTCATCTTCCGCACAAAATCAGGGCCATGGTTCGGCTTCCGTTTCAGGATGTCGAACTGCCATTGATGAATCATCTCATGGGCGAGCGTATTCAGCAGTTCCTGCTCGGCATAGGGGGTTCGTTCAGCCAGGCGTGCCATCAGAGGCTCGGACAAGCGTATTTCCCGTTTGGATCGCTGCGGAGTCGATTCGTCGAATTGCCGTGGACGCGGGCCTCCGCGACTGACGAACATGCCGACGGACGACGTCAGGCGGCGGCTCCAGGCAATGGAAATTTCCGGCAGGAGCCCGTCGAAGTAGCGCTCGTTCAGGGTGCGCCACTCTGCTTGTAACCGTTCGATGGAGGGATTCATAGTTACAGGCTCCGTCTTGCCGGGAGCATAGCGACTCAGAGGCGGCAATCGACGTTAGCGGATCTGCTCGAGTACCGCTGCGGCCAGGAGCGGCAACATAATCTCATGATGCCCGGTCAGGGTATAGCCCTTCCCGCCTTTTTGGGTCGGGCGTCTCACCACATTCGTCAGCGGCCGATAGTGCGAGAGGAAATCCATGTTCACTGTGGTGATCTTGGCGAGAGGATGGCCGAGATTACGCCCGAGCGACACCGTTTTCAAAAACACTTCGGGCAGAATGACGGCCGATCCCACATTCAGATAGACCCCGCCTTCCATGCCGGCGACCACGGCGGCCAGCCGTCGAAAATCCAGCAGAGACGTGGCTCCGATGGCGGCGCCATCGGCGGCAGGGTGCATATGGATGATATCCGTTCCGATCGCGACGTGCACGGTGACGGGAATGCCGAGCTTTGCGCCGGTGGCGAGAATGCTCGTCGCGCGGTTGGGAAACTGGCCTTGATAGCGATTGATGTAGTGTCCGACGGCCTCTCCGAGCCCCTGACCGTGTTGTGCGCCGAGCGTGATGGCCTCGTTCAAGATGCGGCCGGTGTCTTCGGCCATGCCGAAGCGGCCTTCGTCGATCTCGGCGTCCACTTCTTCCGAGGTGTGCCCCATGAGCGCCAGCTCGAAGTCGTGGATGATGCCGGCTCCGTTCATGGCCACAGCGGTGACGATGCCGCGTTCCATCAGATCGACGAGCAGCGGCGCGAGGCCCACCTTGATCACATGGGCGCCGATACCGACGATGACCGGCCGCTTCTGGCGATGGGCTGTCGCGATGGCGGTCGCCACGGCGCGCAATGTCTTGACGGCAAGCAGATCGGGCAGCGATGCGAAAAACTGCTCGAACGACCCTCCGCGTGTCCACGGCCGGGCAAAGTCGGCTACCCGCACTTTGCTATGACGTTTTTTCAACGGATACGTCGTCAGATCCGACACATCGATCGGAGGAATCAACGGACGCGCGGGACGTTGCGGGGGAGTCCGGTTAGGACGCTGTGCCAAGGAGTGTTTCCTCTACGAGTTCGCACAGGACATGGCCGAGCGTGATATGGCTTTCCTGGATGCGCGCCGTGACGGTGGAGGGTACGACGAAAGGATGATCGACGAGGCCGGCGAGTTTCCCGCCGGTGCCGCCGGTCCAAGCGATAGTGATCAGGCCGCATTCGCGCGCGGCCTCGATCCCTTTGAGTACATTCGGCGAATTGCCGCTGGTGCTGATGCCGATGGCGATATCGCCTTTCTGGCCGTGAGCTCGTACCTGCCGGGCGAAGAGTTCGTCGAACCCGTAGTCGTTGGCGATGCAGGTGATGGCGGCGATGTCGGTCGCGAGGGCGATGGCCGGCAACGGCTTGCGCTCGCGCTTATAGCGGCCGACAAACTCCGCTGCGATATGCGCGGCGTCCGTGGCGCTGCCACCATTGCCGAACAGCAGGACTTTGTGTCCTTCGCGGAACGCGGTCACCAGCAGTGCGGCGACTTGGGCGATGCGGTCGGCGTGGTCGCGCGCAAATTGTTGTTTGACGGCCGCGCTGTCGGAGAAGGCCTTGAGGACAAAATCTTTCATTAGTCCGCGATTCTAGGCAAGCGCGGTGAGACTGTCAAACGCGGCTGCTCGGACGCTAGGCCTTCGGTGGCGGGGTCGGCGAACCCTGCTTGATGGCGCTCATGGCCAGCGCGATCATGGAGCCGACGTCGGAGACGGTGGCCGGGAGAATGAGCGTGTTATTGGTCCTGGCCAGCTCACCGAATTTCGTGATGTACTGTTCTGCTACGCGCAGCTGGACCGCTTCCTGTCCGCCGGGCACTTGAATGGTCTCGGCCACCTTCCGGAGTCCTTCGGCGGTCGCTTGGGCGATCGCGAGGATGGCTGAGGCGGCGCCTTCGGCTTCATTGATCTGTTGCTGTTTCTTCGCTTCCGAGGCCTTGATCACTTGCTGCTTCTCGCCCTCGGCCTGGTTGATCGCGGCGTCGCGCTCGCCTTCTGACGTGAGAATCACGGCGCGCTTTTCCCGCTCCGCCCGCATCTGCTTTTCCATCGCATTGAGCACGTCCTTGGGCGGCGTGATGTTCTTGATCTCATAGCGCAGGACTTTGACGCCCCAGGGGTCCGAGGCCTTGTCGAGCTCATTCACGACCTGGATATTGATATTGGTCCGTTCTTCAAAGGTCCGATCAAGTTCGATCTTCCCGATCTCGCTTCGCAAGGTCGTTTGGGCCAGCTGGATCAAGGCGAATCCATAGTCGCTGATGCCATAGGACGCGCGCTGCGGATGCAGCACTTTGAGGTACAGGATGCCGTCGACCGACACCTGCACGTTGTCGCGGGTGATGCAAACCTGCTCGGGAATATCGATGGCTGTTTCTTTGAGCGAGTGCTTGTAACGGATGTTATCGACAAAGGGGAGCAGGATGTGAAACCCGGCGTCCAGCGTCGCCGAATATTTGCCGAGACGCTCGACGACATAGGCGCTTTGTTGCGGGACGACGACGGCCAACTTTGAGATGACATAGAGGACGAACAGGGCCAATAAGAGTGTGACGAGAAATCCGCCGCTCATACCACCATCCATAATGTAGTCTCCACGTGATAGGTCTCCGCTATTCGCCCGTGATCAGCAATGTGAGGCCGTCCATGCCGGTGACTTTGCTCCGCTGCCCCTTCGCCAATGGGTTGGGGCCGGTGTTTCTGGCCGACCAGGTGGTGCCTCGGAGTTCGACTTTTCCGACGGCTCCGGCGGCCAGCGTGTCTACGGGAATGG
This sequence comes from Nitrospira sp., assembly GCA_030692565.1. Classification (NCBI taxonomy): domain Bacteria; kingdom Pseudomonadati; phylum Nitrospirota; class Nitrospiria; order Nitrospirales; family Nitrospiraceae; genus Nitrospira; species Nitrospira sp. Next base: position 216,278 of record JAUYAO010000058.1, on the reverse strand, counting down.
CGATTTCGCCCGTCATCGAATCAACGTCGGGATGTTTCACTTCCGAGGCATTGATGCGGGCCAGCAAGGGGCCGCGAAACAACAACAGGAATGCGACGGCCATGCCGGAGAAGAGCAGCCATTGGGCGGATTCTCCCGGGACGAGTTCCAGCCACGCGATCGCTCCGACCACCAGGGCGGCGAGGCCGAAAAAGAGAATGTAGAATCCCCCGGGGGTCATCATCTCGGCGCCCAACAGGAGCAACCCAAGCAAGAGCCAGTACCACCAGATCATTGTAAAACCTCAGCGTGGGCGGTGAGCGAGGAAAGAGGCCTGCGCAATGGAGGAAAGTCTAAGCCGGTTTCCGGAGACCGTCAAGCAGAACGCATATTACCCGGCCGAGAATTGATCGCCTCTCTGGCCGATGTTATAGTCCGCGCGCAATGGCGCACGAACAACCAACCAAAGCACTGGTGGTCGCGTTTACCGACGATGCGGCGGCGGCGGTCTCTCTCATCAATCGCCTCCAGCCTGAGGCGCTCTGTTTCGTGCTGCCGGAGTCCGCGAAGGACCTGGTGGAGTCGGCCGTGCAACCCCATATCGAGCACATGCCCAGGCGATGGGATTGGGTCACGCTGGCCGATACGGTCGATGTCGCAGCCTGTCATCATGCGCTGGCTGGTGTGTTGCCGGACCTGCTGACAACCTGGGATGTGCACTCCGGCGATCTGGTGCTCGATCTCACCGGGGCGACCCCGGCGATGGCGGGCGCATTGACGCTGGTGACCTTGCCGACGAGTTCCCGGACCGTTGCGCTGCTGCCATGGATTGAGGGGCAGGAGAGCGAGCCGATTATGGTGGGGAGCCGGCCGATGCGCTGGGCACAGGGCAATCTTTGGGATGATATGGCGCTGGTTTCACGTCATGAGGCCGCCGAGCTGTTCAATCGCGGGATGTACTCGGCTGCGATCAGACGGTTTCGTGAGATCGAGACCAGGGTGAGCGGCGGGCAGAAGCCGACGTATCGTGCTTTCGCCGATCTCGCCGAGGGCTATGAGTTCTGGGAGCGATTGCACTACCGGCAGGCGTGGGACAAACTGAAGACTGCGGCGAAAGCGCTGGAGATGGCCTCGTTGTGGGGCGGGCCACCGGGATTGAAGACGGTGCTTCCGTCCATCAAGGCCAACGCGACGTTCCTCGAAAAGCTGGTGCTCGATCCCGCGGCCGTCAAAGACTCCCTCGCCCTTGATTTGCTCGCCCATGCCGGGCGACGGCAGCGTGCCGGCCACGATCCGGAGTCGGCGATGATCGTCCTGATGCGCGCCCTCGAATCGTTCGCCCAGCGGCAGTTGTTCAAGCAGTATCAGATCAAGACCTGGGATGTGCCGCCGGAGCAGCTCCCGCAGGCCATTCAGGAAACCTGCCGGAGGGCTTGGTTAGACGACGTCGACGGCAAGTACAAAGCCCCGTTACAAGGCCAGTTCCGCGTACTGGCGGCGCTGGACGATCCACTCGGCCAGGCCTTCCTGCGTGAATGGCCGACCATGAAGCCGCTGCTCGATGCGGCGAATCATGGCGTGCTCGGCCACGGTTTTGAGCCGGTCAAATCGGAGCGTGTGCAGCAGCTGTACGATGTTGTGGTGAAGCTGACCGGGGTGACAGAGTCATCGTTGCCGAAGTTCCCGGTGTTAGTCCTGTGAGGCTAGGGAATGAAAAGCCGGATCATGTTCATAGAATGCAAAGCGGGGGGATTGGTTGGTGATGCTAGGATTGGTCGCGTCACATTTTCAAAGACGGGTCAGTCTATCTATTACAACGGAAAGACATTCAAGACGTTAAAGGGTAATGGCTTTAAGGCCAACTACTTCGATGAAGAGACTGGTGAGGAGTATTGGATTTCTGGCCCGAAGAAAAACGGTCAGGATAGGCTGTATGGTGAAAGACTACCCATTGAAATAGACGAAGATGTTCGCGAGGAATACTGGACTGTTATCAGGGCCGAACCGGAGAACAGCAAGAAGACGAGGATTTGGTAGAGCGACTAATCTCTCGTTCGTTCGAGAAGCGCTCCGGGCACTTCATTTCAATGGAAATTCGAATCTACTATGAGGATACAGACTGCGGCGGAGTGGTCTACTACGCCAACTACCTCAAGTATTTTGAGAGGGCGCGGACGCACTATCTTGAAGCGCGGGGGCTATCGGTCTCCGGGCTAATGAACCAGGGGACGGTGTTTGTGGTCGTGCGCGCGGAGCTGGACTATCGGTCTCCCGCACGGTACGGCGACACGCTGCTCATCGATACGGTGGTGTCCGATCTGAGCGCCGCCTCCATGACTTTCGCGCATGTGGTGAAAGAAAAGGCGAGCGGACGGGTGATCGTGGAGGGGTCTGCTCGACTGGCCTCGACAGATGGCAACGGCAAGGTGAAACGTCTCGACAAGGCGGTCGTCGCCGTACTACAGTCCGGAGCCGATAAGGAGTCATTGAATGGATAAGCTCGGAACCTGGCTCGCCGTCACCGGCGTTGCGATCGGATTTATCGTCCTCGGCTGGCTGCTGTTCTCAGAAAACCCGTCGGAGAAGAACAAGAAGAAGCCGTAACTCTCCTCTTTCCTGCCCCGGATGTATCTCATGCCGTGCACTCGATGCCCTGGCCGCTGAGCTGTGCTCGTTCCCACTGCCTCACATCGTCGCCAGCTGTTATCCGAGGACGCCGGCCCAGCGTAGCGCCAATAGCACCAGCCCAAGCACCATTAGGCTACTGAAAAACCTGAACGTGAGTCGTATCGTGCGTTCCGTCAGGATCGTATCGAAGGCATAGCCGGTTGTAGCGCCATAGCGGACGGCCAGCGCGGTCAACGGACACTTTAGCCCGTTGCCCGCGAAGACGGCTGCTTCAATAGCGAGGAGCCCTAGCGCACCCCACAGCCAGGGGCCGACGTATCCCGTGGCAGCGGCATAGAGCAGAAGAAAGATCGCAGCGACCATCAAGATGTAGACCGCCGAGTGAACGCCACGGACGAGCGCAAGAATCCGGGCATCACTCACGGTGTTTCCCTTGGTTTCAGTACCCCGATCATCCTGAGATGCTATCGTCACTGGCGGCCGCTCCTGTACCGGTCGACTGCGCGGTGTTGTTAGGGACCGACGCACAGATTTGGGACTGTGAGGCGTGTGAACAAGTGTGGTGAGGCTACGGCAGATGAAGGGTAGCGTTCTAAGGCTTGTTTGAAGTCGGGATGGCTGAAGGCCGCTCGAAAATGGGCCACCGATTCCCATACGGCGTAATTCATGAAAACGGTGCTTCCCGCAATCCCGCGATGTAGCTGAGTGGAGATATAGCCCGGCTGTTGTTTCATCCAGGTGGCGTCATCGGCCCAGGCTTTCAGCAATGCAGGGATATCGGACTCTGCAACGGTAAATACATTCACGAGCACAACCGGTGACGCATCGGCATTGAGTTGGAGAAAAATCGGAACGGTTTCATCGAGAGGTTTCAGTGGAAGCATGCCGATCTCCTTATGAACGGGTGGATAGGTGTGCGACCTATCGATCGATAGATCGGTTCAGGACCAGATGCCTTTGCATCGGGTGCCGGGAAAGACCTCAACGGCATCCTGGCAGGATTGGGACCTGAGGCCAAGTGATTTCTTGCGGGGGAGAACTCAATTAGGACTGTGGCTTTTCGAACCCTTCCTGTTTCAGCACCTCCGCTACGTTTTTTCCATTCACAAATACATCGGCGACGGTACGGCCGTAGACATCCTGGCCATGGGGCACGATACGGATCGGTCCTTCTTTGAGAAGTTGCTCCAGCCGCTGTCGGGCTTCTGGTCCGCGTGGCTCGTTCAGTTCCGGCGTGTCGATGCCGCGTAGTCTGATGCGTTCAGAGCCCACGCGCAATGTATCGCCGTCGACGGTGTGGATGGGTTGGCTGGTGGGAATTCTTCTTCCGGAGATCCGGCCCAACGCCGAGGACTGCGCCTGTTTCCTGTACGGCGCGATTTTGTACCGGCCCTTAGGCAATCGATGGGGTCGGCTCCCTGACGGACGGTGTGGGCGATGCGGCTGCAGCGTCGAAGGAGGAGATGACTCGTTGATCGAGGGCGACCAGCAGAGGTCACAGTTTTTCTGAACCGTTGATTCTCCACTGGACGTAGTGAGTCGGGAGGCTTGGACCGAGTTTAACCAACAGGTTGCCACGGTGAGAACACAGAGCGTCATGCTGGATGTTCGTTTGAGCCGCATGTCTCAGTGCTAAGCAGGGTGCGTGCCATGAGCCACTCGGTTGACAACGATCAAAACGGCGTGCTGGAATGCCGATGTTTCACGAACCACGAATCACGGAGGTTTTACGATGGATATGATGGGACGGGTGGGGCTGATCGAGATTCCAATCTTGATCGCGCCTGATCAAAAAATCTGGTTGGATCGCATGATTAAGGAAAACAAAATCGCCATTCCTCCAGGAGGGACCTTGGAAAAAGGCTCGCTCTATTCGATGTTTATCCGGATGCTCCTGCATAACGCGATGGAAGAGCAAAAGCGGCAGGAAGTCTTGGATATGGAGGACGAGGACGACGAATAGGCGGTCGATGAAAACAATCGCGGGCGGCGTTCTCACGTCGCTCAAGACTTCAACGTACTAGGAAGTACGCCTGAGTTTTTCACTCGCTACGGCCTTGCCGGACGATCGTTTTGATCGACCCGCAAGGCCGTAGCTGTATCGAATGGACTCCGTCTGTATCCCGTGAGATACGAACGACACTTCACGGGAGACGCACTATAAGCTCTTGAAGGCGGAATGCGCGGCGCGGATGGTTTTGTCGATGTCGGCTGAGGTGTGAGCGGTGGAGAGGAACGCGGCTTCGAATTGCGACGGAGCCAGATAGATGCCCTGGTCCAGCATCTTGTGAAAGTACTTGCCGTAGCGCGCTGTATCCGCCTGTTTCACGGTATTCCAATCACTGACAGGCGTGGAAGTAAAGAATGCGGTGAGCATGGAGCCCACGCGGGTTTGGATGAGCGGCACGCCCGCTTTCTTCGCCGCTTCGCCGATGCCGTTCGCCAGGGCCGCGGATTGCGCCTCAAGCTTCTTGTAGACACCCTTCTTCTTGAGCTGTTTCAGCGTTTCGATCCCCGCCGAGACGGCCAACGGATTTCCCGACAAGGTTCCTGCCTGATAGACCGGCCCGGATGGCGCGATCAGATCCATGATGTCTTTCCGCCCGCCGTAGGCGCCGACCGGCAGCCCCCCGCCGATGATTTTCCCGAGGATGGTGAGATCCGGCGTAATGCCATAGAGCGCCTGCGCGCCTCCGTAGTTCACGCGAAATCCTGAAATCACTTCGTCAAAGACGAGAAGAATGTCATTCTCTGCCGTCAGCCGGCGAAGAGCGGAGAGAAATTCCGGGGCCGGGGGCACGACGCCCATATTGCCTGCGATCGGCTCCAGAATAATGCAGGCCAGGTCTTTGCGATGTTCGGCCACCATTCGTCGCACCGTGTCGATGTCGTTATAAGGGGCCGTCAGGGTGTGCTTGGCAAAGTCGGCCGGGACGCCGGGTGAATCGGGGATGCCCAAGGTGGCCAGACCAGAACCGGCTTTGGCGAGTAAGTAGTCGCTGTGTCCGTGGTAGCAGCCCTCGAATTTCAGGATGCTGTCCCGCTTGGTGAAGCCCCGGGCCACGCGAATGGCGCTCATGACGGCTTCAGTTCCGGAACTGACCAGACGCACTTTCTCCATGGACGGGAAGGCGTCGCGGATCATGCGGGCAAGGGTGACTTCCAATTCCGTGGGTGCGCCATAGCTGGTGCCGTTGTCGGCGGCTTTCTTAATAGCCCGGATGACCGCCGGAGCGGCATGCCCCAGGATCATGGGGCCCCAGGAGAGGACATAGTCGAGATAGGTGTTGCCGTCGACGTCGTAGAGCTTGGCTCCTTTGGCGCGCTTGATGAACCGGGGCTGACCCCCGACAGAGCGGAACGCTCGGACAGGGCTATTGACCCCACCGGGAATGAGCAGTTGGGCTGCGGCAAAGAGTTGGGCTGATCGAGTCGTTTTCATGACGGGGGCGCACCCTAACATGCTCCTCTGCACGGGTCAAGAAAGCCGGATTAGAGAAGCGGAGCTGCCGTTCGTTGCCTCATTGAGGGGCAAAAAGTGTCTCATGAGATACGGCCCTATCGATTTAGATACGATTGGCCCAGTTCGGTCATACCAAGAGTGGGGCGAATCACTGGGAATTGAGTGGGTAACGGCGCGGGATATTCCGGCCCAACTTTTGCTGTTCGTGTTGCGTAGCGGTGTATCAGAAAAGTGAGGAGTGACCATGACGGTGGTGTGTTCGTGGTGCCGGCATGAAGGATTAGCCGGAGTCTTTGGAGAAAAAGCTCCTTTTGAGGATCGGCGGGAGACCCATGGGATTTGTCCGTCACATCGGATCCAGGTTCGTGCCGGGTGGATGGAGTCACGCTTCGGTCAGGTTAACGGCACTCAGGGATCAACGACCCAAGAAGTCGGCGGGTATGTCGTGCGTTCCGCAGCCCACCTCTGGGGCGAACTGCGGAATCTCTCGCGGAAAGCCGGGCTATAGGTTCCCCAGCCTTACGTTTCCTGCACGGGTACTATTTTCCCTGAAACATCTTCAGTAATTGATCGAGTCCGCCGGCTTCAATCTTTCCGGTCGGTGTCAGCTTGTCGACGAGATCTGGCAACAAGCCGGCGAGTTGCGTGCCGGCGGCCTCGGTCGAGATCCCGGCTTTGGTCGCCAGTTGTTTGAGCAGGTCGCCGCCGAGGCCCTGTTGAATCTGCTGGGGGGTCACAGGAAGATTCTTGCCGGTACCCACCCAGGAGTTCACGATCTCGCCCAGGCCGTTCTTTTGGAGGGTTTGGACCAGTCCAGCGAGCCCTCCCACCGAGCCATTTTGGCCGAGCAAGCCGGTCAAAGCCTGCATCAAAGGGTTCTGGTTGCTGCTTCCGCCGAGCATGCCGCCGACCGCTTGCCCTAATTGATCCATGAGACTCATTGCGGTGTCCTCCCATTCTTTGCGGGACGAGGCGATCGTCCTTTCGTCGGGGGGGAGAGGTCCGGCATTGGCGCCGGCTCAATCCCCCAATGTTTTCTCCTAGGTGCTTCCTGGTGTGTTACTGCAAAGAGGGCATGAAAGGCAATCGCCTTGGACCCTCCGCCGGCCTGGCCTTTGCTCCAGGCTTCCCCGGCATCGCTCAGAATCTCGAGCAGCGTTTCGTACTCGTCCTCGTCGTCGGCCAAGACGGCTTGTGCATCGGTGAGGAGCAGCACATAGCCCTTGGCCGGCAGCCATTCCAAATCCGCGAGACATTCTTCCATCGCGTCCCAGTTGTGACCGAAATAGTCGGGGAACCCTAAGACGCGAGCGAATTCCGTGAACAGGCCGGCCGGGGTCGAGCATTTTTTGCCGTGGACTACGCGCAGGGCGAATCCGGTCGGGGCTTTGACCAAAGCGGTGGCCGTCGTCCCGGCAGGAAGGACGAGCAAGGACGACCAGGGGGCTTTCGGAGTCTGGAGATAACTCATCAAGGTGCGTGGTGGTGTCATGGAATGATCAGTGTCCTAGTTGAGCGGTGTAAAGGTTCGGTAATGATCGCCTGTATAGTAGGCTTTGCCGGTGCGCTGTTCGATCACCAGCCGTTCCGCATCACGCGACCGACCCCGGATCTTGGGGTTCACGTCATACTCGCGATAGCGGCCGCGCGGCAACCGGCGCTCTCGATTCTGAAATTCCCGCCCGCCGATATATCCGGGCAGCGGGGCTCCGTCCCGTTCCTGCAAACGCTTGAGCAGGTCCTGCGCTTTGAGAGGCGCCATTGAGACGGCATCGTGATCCTGCGTCACCGCTGGCGGTGATTGAATGAGAGGGTCTGCCAGGCCGGTTCCCGCGTTCAGCCCAGCGCAGATCACCAGTCCGAGCAGGAGGGCGGTCACGAGGCATTGTGAGAAACGCCGGATCAGGGGGAAGGGCATGACGAGAATCCTGTTCGTCCGTCTTAAAGACCGATCGACCGTAGCATGCGCATTTTGGGGAGGTCAAACCGCCTTCAGCGGGAGAGGTATGATCGCTTTGCGGTCACTCAGTACGTAGGTTAGAATGTGAGCGGATTGTTCACAGCACGAATCCGGGGCGGGTTGTCATCCGATCGCGATATCAAATCAGAAAGATTCGACTCCATCGTGATGCCCATGAGGGACGCATGACGAGCGCCATGCGAGGAGCCAACATTGTGCTGAACCCGCCCGTCACCCAAGAGAAACGCCAGCACATGCGACGATCATCTGCACTCATCGCTCTGCTTGTCCTGCTGTGCAGTCCCGTGCTGGCGCTTGCCCAGAGTGGATCGCTCGATCAATCTCCGACCGCCGTCGTGAAGCGCTATGTGACGCTCGACAAGAAGGGCGCCCGCATGGACGCCATGTCGTTCGAAACGCTGGTGCCCTACATTGACTGGGCGGAGGAGCCGTTGTGGGGGCGGGTCGTGGTGATTCAAGACGTCACGGTGCCGGAGGATTACCGGAAATGGGAAGTGGTGAACCAGCTCGAAGTGGTGATTCCGGCCACGTTTACGGTTCTTGGCTCGGTGTATTTGGAAACGGCGGCGTTTGTGCCTGAAGCGATCACCGAAGAAGTCCGGTTTCGCGTGAAGGCCGTTCGAAGCAAGTGGCGGATCGTGGAGCCGGTGATTCCGCCACATATCGGGTTAAAGCGGATGATCGACCTGGTGCGCGAAGCGGAGGTCAAAGAAACTGATGCCGAGAAGCGCGGCATCCTGGCGGCCCTGGGAGAGACATTGCGAAAGGTCAAACCATGACGAAGACCCCGGTTGATTTGTTGATTTTTGATTTGGACGGCACGTTGATCGAGTCGAAGTGGGACATCGCCCATTCGGTCAACCTCACGCTGGTCGAGTTGGGGCTGCCGGAACGGCCGCTTGAAGAAATTTTCGGATTCGTCGGCGACGGGGTCAAGAAACTCCTGCGGCTGGCCGTCGGTGAGAGCAACCGGGTGAGTTTCGACGAGGCCCTCGCCGTCTTTCGCGGGCACTATCTCGAACATTGTCTGGACCGCACGGTCTTCTTTCCGGGGATCGAGCCGATGTTGCAGCACTTCTCCGATAAGCACAAAGCCGTGGCGACGAATAAATCGATCGAATACACGCGCGTCATTCTCAACGGGTTGGGCGCGGGGCATTTCCCCTGGGTCGTCGGGGGAGACAACGGGTTTGGCCTGAAACCGGAGCCTGGTATGCTGTTGCATCTGCTTGAGCAGGTGAAGGTCCCTAAAGAGCGAGCCGTTTTGGTGGGCGACAGTACCAACGACATCAACGGCGGGCACAACGCCGGTATTCGGGTCTGCGCCGTCGGCTATGGAATGGGGAATCGGGAGAAGATGGCGGCGTGCGAGCCCGATTGGTTCATCGAACGACCGGAACAACTGATGGAGATATTTACATGATTGCTGAATTGCTTCACGGATCACGTGACGCGTCACGCGTCACGGCGTTGTGCCTCGGGCTGGTCGTCAGCCTGACGCTGTACCTCGTTCCAGCGGTGGCAGAGGGCCCGAGTCTTGCCGACCGGGTGATCGAACACAAACTGGCGAACGGCCTGACCGTGCTGATGGTCGAGCGCCATCAAACGCCGGTGGTCTCGGTCAACATCACGTTCGCGGTGGGCGGGGTGAATGAGCAGGTCGGCCAGACCGGCTTGGCTCACCTGTATGAGCATATGGCTTTCAAGGGGACGCGGACCGTCGGGACGAAGGACTATGACAAAGAGAAGCTGACGCTCGACGAGCTGTCTCGCGTGGGGACCCTCCTCGATCAACGGCAGCGCGAGTTGGCCAAGAAGGGCGCTGCGGTGACGCCGGAGGAGCAGGCCGCGCTTGATACCTTGCAGAAACAGGTCACGGACCTGCAAGCGCAAGCGGGCCAGTATGTGGTCGGCAACGAAATGGCCTTGCTCTATCAGCGCCACGGCGGTGTGGGGCTCAACGCCTCCACCGGGAAAGATCTCACCCGCTATACGATCAGCCTCCCGGCCAACCGGTTGCCGGTCTGGGCGGCCATCGAAGCCGACCGGATGGCGAATCCGGTCCTCCGCGAATTCTACAAAGAGCGCGGCGTGGTGATGGAAGAACGCCGCCTGCGCAACGACGACAGTCCGAACGGACTCCTCTTCGAAACCTTTACCTCGGCGGCCTTTCGGGCGCATCCCTATGGCGTGCCGACCATTGGATGGGGATCGGACATTCTGTCGCTGACTCCGGCAGCGACCGAGGCTTTCTTCAAAACCTACTATGGGCCGAACAACGCGACGATCGCCCTCGTGGGGGATATCAATCCGAAAGAGGTCATTGCCTTGATCGAGGGGACGTTCGGAAAGATTCCGGCCGCGAGCGCCACGCCTGAGATCGTGACGGTGGAGCCGGAGCAGCGGGGCGAGCGCCGCGTCGAGGTCGAGTTCGATGCCGAACCGATCGTGGCGATCGGGTATCACAAGCCGGGCCTGGGCCATCCGGACGACGATGTCTTCGATGTGATCGATGAAATTCTGACCGACGGGCTGACGTCCCGTCTGCAGACTACCATCGTCAGGGGGAAACGGCTGGCCGGGTCCGTCGGGTCCGATGCCAACTACCCCGGCGTGCGCGCCCCGAATCTCTTCATCCTGACCGCCACGCCGCTGGCGCCTCATACGACGGGGGAGGTGGAGACGGCGATCTATGCGGAATTGGAACGGCTCAAGACCGAACCGGTGCCGGCGAAAGAACTACAGAAGATCGTCAACAATATCGACGCGGACCTCGTGCGGGCCCTGCGCTCGAACAGCGGGCTCGCATCGCAGCTGGCGCTGTTTCAGACGGTGGCGGGTGATTGGCGGCATGTCTTGAAATCCCGCGACCGGATCGCCGCGGTCACACCGGCCGATATTCAGCGGGTTGCCAGACAGTATTTCACGAAGTCCAACCGAACCGTAGGCACGCTCGTCAAGCATGCGCGCGAGAAGAATCTGACGGCAGGGAATGAGGTGGCACGATGAGGCAGGCGAAGGGTAAGCGGTTAAGGGTGAGCGGGATCGCAGTGGCCGGCCTGTTCAGCGTATTCATGCTGTCACTCACTGTGACGGCTTGCGCGGGAGGGCCGACGCTCAGCGACCCGCGCGCCATGACGTTCAAGCCGGTGGAGTTTATCCCGCCGGAGCCTAATCGCGTGGTGCTCGACAACGGCATGGTCGTGTATCTCCTCGAAGATCATGAGCTGCCGCTCATTACAGTGACGGCCACGATGAAAACCGGCACCTGGCTTGATCCGGCAGATAAGATCGGCCTCGCGGCGCTCACGGGCGCCCTCATGCGGACGGGCGGCGGCGGCGGGCTCACGCCGGAACAAGTGGATGAAGAATTAGAGTACTTCGCAGGGGATGTCAGTGTGTCGATCGGGCACGAGTCCGGGGCTGCGTCGCTCGATGTGCTGAAGAAGGATCTGAAGCGCGGGCTCCAGATTTTTTCCGGTCTGCTCCGGAAGCCGGCCTTCGAGCCGGCGCGGGTCGAGATTGCGAAGTTGCAGGCGCTTGAGGGCATCCGCCGCCGTCAGGACAATCCCGGCTCCGTGGTGGGGCGAGAGTTCATGAAGTTGTTGTACGGCCCCGACCATCCGTCCGCCCGTGAAACATCCATCGCGTCGGTCACCGGCATTACCCGTGACGATCTCGTGGCCTTTCACCGGAGCACGATCCATCCCAACGGCATCATTTTGGGGGTGACCGGTGATTTCCAGAAAGCGGACATGCTGGCGGCGTTGCGCGAGGTGTTCGGAGATTGGGCCAAGGGAACGGTACCGGAACTGAAGATTGCCGATGTGCCGGACAGTCAGAGCGCGACGCCGGCCATCCGGTTCGTCAACAAAGAGACCTCGCAGACGCATATGCGGGTCGGTCATCTCACGATCCGAGAAAATGATCCGGACTACGTGGCCCTGGCCATCGCCAACGATATCCTGGGAGGGAGTTCTTTCCGGAGCCGGCTCTTCAACGACGTGCGAACGAAGCGCGGGCTGGCCTACTCGGTCGGCAGCCGTTTGATGGCGGGCGTGCATGATCAAGGCGTCTGGCTCATGCGGGCGGAGACGAAGCAGGTCTCCACGCAGGAAGTGGTGAGCCGGTTCATCGCCAATATCGAACGGATGCGGACGGAACTGGTCACGGACCAGGAGCTGGCCGAGGCGAAAGAAGCTTATGTGAATTCGTTCGTGTTTTCGTTCAGCAGCCCCTCGGCGATCGTCAGCCGGCTCGTGGAGCTGGAGAACGACGGATTGCCCAAGGACTTTCTTCAGCAGGTACGGGAGAAAGTGGTCAAGCTGACCAAGGAAGACGTGCTGGCAGCGGCGAAGAAGCATCTGCACCCAGACCGATTGAAGATCATCGCCGTCGGTTCCGGCGACATGCTGCCGAAAGTGCTCTCGACCTTCGGAGAAGTGAAAGAGATCAAGCTCTCCCCGGAGGGATGAAGCGGGAGTGGCCGGTGGTGGGGAGCGTTCTCTTGCCCGCGCCCCGCGCATGCAAGATGCGACGCTAGGCTAGAACGGGCGGTGCTCGGTGCATGCGGGCCGTAAGAACGCTCCCCACCACCGGCCTTGAGAAGAATTGGGTGAGAAAGTCTGTAGACGGAGTGAGAATTCGACATGCCGTTGGAAGATGAACTCTGTGACATTCTGAAAAAGTCCCGCATCGGCCAGGGAATATCGGTGGTTGATCTGGCGAAGATGACGGGTTTGCCGGGTGGCGATATCACGGCGCTGGAGCGCGGGGATCGCCCGCGTGATCGCACGGAAGTGCGGGCGTTGGCCCTGGCCTTAGGCTTGCGGGACGAACCGCTCGCGCAGATAGCGATCGAGCAATGGGTGCCGGTTGTCCAGTCATCGCCAGCCTGGCTCAAGACGATTCAAGGATCGATCAACGGCTACGGGGTACAGGGTTACATTCTCCATGACGGAGGCGAGGCGCTGCTGATCGATATGGCCTACAATGCGCCGGCGATGATCGAGTCTTTGTCTACGCATCGTCTTCGGCTGGTCGGGATTTGTTTGACGCACGGCCATACGGATCATGCCGATGGCATCGAACAGATTCTCCAGTCCCATCCGGCACCGGTCTATCTGGGAGCCGAGGATGTCGAGTTGCTCAGCTGGCGGCCGCCTCAGGCGCAGCTGAGGACGCCGGTTCACGGGCAGACCATTGCTGTCGGCCGTCTGGCGGTTCAGTGCTTGATGACGCCGGGTCATACGCCAGGCGGAATCTGCTACCGGGTGGATGATGCACAGATGCCGGTGTGTTTTGTGGGCGATACGTTGTTTGCGGGATCGATCGGCCGCTCGAATCCCAGTACGCTCTATCGGATCCATCTGGCTTCCGTCCGGGCCACCGTGCTTGGCCTCCCGCCGGAGTATCGGTTGTTGCCGGGCCATGGCCCCGCGACGACCGTCGAAGAAGAATTGGCTCATAACCCTTTCTACGCATCCGCCTAGGAGCGCGCATGAACGGCGACCAGCAGGATGTGGACGCCGACGATGCCGACGAATTCGAAGAATCGACATTTTCGCGCTACCTCCTTCCGATCGGCCTGTTCGGTCTGACGATCTTTACCACGCTGTGGGCGGGTGCCTATCAAGACCATCCCAATCTGTTTCACCCGTTTCGAGGAGCCTGGGAGTTGCTTACCGAGCGGCCGGGTGAACTGGTCAACGGGATTCCCTTTGCGGCCACGCTGCTCCTGATTCTCGTCACCCATGAGCTGGCACACTATGTCTACTCGAAGCGGCATCGTGTTCCGGCGTCGCTTCCGTTGTTCATTCCAGGGTTGCCGCTGTTAGTGGGAACCTTTGGGGCGATCATTCGTGTGCGTGGTCAAATTGTGGAGCGGAAGGCCCTCTTCGATATCGGGATCTCCGGACCATTGGCCGGATTTGCCGTGGCGCTCGTCGCGCTCGTTGTCGGATTGCATTGGTCGCAGGTGGAGGTGGGGATCAGTTCGGCAAGTCCCTTCTATGTCGGGCGATCCATACTCATTGATTGGTGCATCTCCCTGGTCTTGGGGGACTTGCCGAGAGGGGCGAGTGTCAATCTGCATCCGATCGCTGAAGCGGCCTGGTTCGGGCTCTTCGTCACCTGTTTAAACCTGATTCCTATCGGACAACTTGACGGGGGTCATGTTGCCTACGCCCTCTGGGGCGGGAGGCAGCGGACTATCGCCTTCTGGGTCATTCCCGTCCTTCTGGTGCTCGGCTATCTCGGCTGGCAAGGTTGGTGGTTGTGGGTGTTCCTCTCGACCCTGCTTGGAGTCGGCCATCCGCCGATCCCCGATCCGACTTCGCCGCTGGGCTCGACGCGAACCTGGCTTGGACGGGCGACCGTCCTGCTCTTCATTCTCATCTTCACACCGTTTCCTATCGTTGTCCGCTGATGGGGACTCGGGATTGAGCCCCGGCCTTGCGATGGCGATTTACGGCAAATTCTTGTCGGATCGTCCGGTTGGCCCTAGCATGCAGACATGGAGGCGACAGGGGTATCAACGGGCTCATGTCCCAAGTGTCAGGCCGATCGCTCGGAGGCCGCGACTGAGTGCGCCCGGTGCGGGATTATTTTCTCCAAGTATCGGGCCCCGGCGCCCCGCCCGTCGACCGCGACTGCCGGATCATCCACCGGGTCCTTGTGGTGGCTGACTGCCAAAGACTGGATGATCGAATCCGACATGGCGTCCGATTCTCCGACCTTCTACGGGCGGCTGGCCGTCTACCTGGGGCTGCTCTGGTGGGGGCGGATCTTTATCATGACGCCGCTGGAAACCAACTACACCGGCGAATCGTTTCTCCATCTGATCAACCTGCCGTTTCACGAAGCCGGGCATCTGATCTTTAGTCCGTTCGGCCGCTTCATGATGATTCTCGGCGGAAGCCTTGGCCAAGTGCTGATGCCGATGATCTGTCTGGGCACCTTCCTCATCAAGACGCGCGACCCCTTCGGCGCCTCGGTCGCGCTCTGGTGGACGGCCGAAAGCCTTATGGACGTAGCGCCCTATATCAACGACGCCCGCGACATGGAGCTGATGCTGTTAGGCGGCGTGACCGGCAAAGAAACCGACAGCCACGATTGGAATAATCTGCTGACGATGACGGGCTTGCTGCAGTGGGACCACCGCTTGGCCCATCTTACCTACAACATCGGAATTCTTTTGATGCTCGTGTCTTTCGCCTGGGGTGGGGTCATCCTGGCGCGCCACTATCAGCGACAACGGGAATGAGGAGAGGCGTCGTCTCTCCTTCCGCCCTTCCACCGTCTTGCCCGATCAGCTATTTAGCCTTCAGCCTGGATTGATGCAGAAATGGCGGGCCTAACGGTACGAGCTGATGGCCGGTGAAGGCCTGCGTCAAACTCGCAACCGCGTGATAGAAGGCCATCAAGCCGACGACGATATGGAGCAGGCCGGGAATGGTTTCGCCGATGATGTCGAGCCTGGCCAGCACGGTGGAGGAAAACGTGATCGTGATGATGACATGGAGGATGCAGAGGGTGGCATTGCGATAGGCGGTGAGATAGACCATCACCAGGGAGAAGGCCGCATAGACAAAGTTAATCGGGGCAAAGAGCACCATGTCGAGGTGGAAGGATGTGCCTTCGCTGACCAGCTTGGCAATGGAGACGGTGAGCCAGAAGAATCCGTACATGGTGAGCGCGGTGCCGCCGAGCTGCTCGTGATAGCGAATATCGGTAATGCCCGCCAGGATTTGCACGATCCCGCCGAAGATCAACGCGATAACCAGCGTGCCGACTTTATTTGAATCGGGGATGCCGCCGAGTTGGGCCACGCCCAGCGTCAAGGCCCCGACCGCGAGACCGAATAGGCCGATCGCCAACACGTCGATTCGCCGGTGATACTCCACGTCGCTCATAGACCGCCTCCTTCGATAGATTCAACGTCCGACGATCGCTCCGACCGTTCAAAACGGCCCCCAGCATGCAACAGGGGCTATTGAAAAGACAAGCAGCCTCCGGCAGACTGCTTGTGCTCATGCCAGTGGAGTGCCGGACATTGCGGAGGCCGATCATGACGAAGCACGGACCCGTTTCTGCAAAATTATGGGCTATTGGAGTCGGACTGGCGCTGGCACTTGTGACGAATCAGGGTCTTGCTGAGCAGCGGGAGGTTCGATTTGTGCTGGTCCTTGACGGGGCTGCCGTCAAAGACGGCCAGACCGGAATAATCTGGGAGCAGGAGCCGGATCGGGAGCACGATGTGTGGAGCCGTTCGAACGAACGCTGTGCCACGAAAACCGTCGGTGGACAATCGAGCTGGCGCGGGCCCACGATCGATGAACTCAAGACCTTGATTGATCATTCCCAACATGACCCGGCCTTACCGGCCGGCCATCCCTTTTCCAATATCAAGTCGGAGATCTATTGGACCTCGACTCCGCACCCGACGGAGGACATTGTCGCCTGGCAGGTCAGTTTTTTCAGCGGCGAACCGGTTACCGACCAAAAGTCCGGCACCAGGCGCATGTGGTGTGTGTTGGACAGGATGAAACCGTAAAGGCATCCGGCGCATGGTCCCTCTC
Organism: Nitrospira sp.; assembly: GCA_030692565.1. Lineage (NCBI taxonomy): Bacteria > Pseudomonadati > Nitrospirota > Nitrospiria > Nitrospirales > Nitrospiraceae > Nitrospira > Nitrospira sp. The sequence continues at coordinate 199,648 of JAUYAO010000058.1, read as the reverse complement.
GTACTTGTCCTATGGGCCGTGCTGGTCGTCCTAGGCGGTCAGGCTCTGGCTGACCCGTTGTCTCCCGGTGAGAGCTCTGCTCCCGCTGCCGAGAGCCCGTCGAATTGGCATTACGGCGTCTACGTCGATCTCAGCTACATCGTCAATTTCAACTTTCCCGAGAATCACCTCTGGCGCAGCCGATCTACAGCCTCGCGCCACAATGAACTGGCGCCCAACATGGGGTACGTCTATGTGCACAAGGATACCAATGAGGCTTCCCGCTGGGGCATGGAGCTTGGCATTCAGGGAGGATATGACTCGAAAGATTTCGGGTATCTCCAAGGAGAGCGCAAGGTCGATGGGGCCGACACCTGGCGGCATTTGCAGCGGGCCAACGTGGCCTATCTTGCCCCGGTCGGGAACGGCCTCACGATTACCGCCGGCCTCTTCAACAGTTTGATGGGCTACGAATCGCTCTACGCGAAGGACAATGCAAACTATACCCGGTCATGGATTGCCGACTACTCGCCCTACATGATGTTCGGGGTGAATGCCAAGTATCCCGTCAATGAGCAGTTGACGGTCGCGGCCTTCGTCATCAACGGCTATTTCCACCTCTCCCATCCAAACGATCAGCCGTCGTACGGCGGACAATGGGCGTACAAAATGACGCCACGGTTGACGGCGACGCAAACCCTCTATTGGGGGCCGGACCAGACCAAGACATCATTCGAATTCTGGCGGCTCTACGGAAACCATATTCTCGAGTGGAAGGGCGACGACCTGACGCTGGCGGTCTCTTACGATATCGGGACCGAACGTATCGCCGGCCAGCCTGGTAGTCCGCGTACCTTCGCTATGGGTGGCAACCTGTTGGCGAAGTGGCACGTGTCCGGTCCCTGGAGCATGGCCGTGCGGCCGGAGTTCTATTGGGATCGCAACGGACGGTGGACCGGGCAAGAGCAGTTCGTGAAAGCGGTCACCTCGACCGTGGAATATAAATTTCTCTACCGGTGGACCAATACCATCGTCCGGCTCGAGCATCGCTATGATGAGTCGACCGGAGCTGGGGGAGGATTTTTTCGCAAGGGAGAGATCAGTCCGGGAACCTTGGGATTGGCTCCCGCGCAACACTTGCTGTTGCTGGGACTGCTCTGGTCATTCGATTCACCGTAGCGTTGAAGGGCGGTGGGGTTGGGGGCGTGCGAGTGAGTGCAGGTGTTCGACGAGTCTTGCGCCGAACGCCTCGATAGCCCGGCCTTTTGCCTCTTTCAGTGCGTCTGCATCTTCCACCAGGACCGCGGCTCCGGTGCGCTGGGCCTGACCCTCAGCCGTCTGTTGGTCGAGCAGCTGGTCGGTCCGCAGATCCCAGAGTATGCCGTCGAGGATAACGAGCGCATCGATCACGGTGCCGGGAGCCAGCCAGGCGCCGATCACCGTCGGGTAGAGGAGGGCATAGGCATTGTTACGCCGATCCACCGCGCCGACTCCATCCACGAGCAAGAGCACGTCGATTCCATATCGTGCGGAGGCTTGTCGAAATTCTTGGCGGGTGAGGGTCCGTACGGTCGGTTCTGCAAGGACCACGACCTCGCGAAGGATCTGGTCGCTACGCCACCGAGCGAGACGTTGCACCAGCTGGTCTTTCTCCGCACTCAGCCACTCCCCTGAGTAAATCGACTGACGGGTGGGGAATTCCGTTCGAACAAAGTAGACACCGAGACGGAACGGTTCTGCGAGGGGGGGCCGAATCTCGATCGCGTCCTTGGACTCGGTGGTCTTGATCTCACGTGCGCCGACGAAACTCATCCGCTGGAGCAATGTGTCCTGCATCCCGGCTCGGTCAAACCCCTGGTGGCTTGAGCAAGCGAAGAGAGTGATGAGAAGGATGGGAACCAGCCATTGAATGCGTTGAGCCCTCATGGAATCCTTTCCGGACGAGTCGATGGCATTACGGTGTGGGACAGTTCCTCCAGCGCGAGCATGAGCGCATGGGTTCCACTCCGGCCTTGGCCGAGCGCCTGCGCCCGTTGATAGAGCCCACGCACCAATGTCAGCCCGGGCAACGTGAGGTTCATGCGTGTGGCCTCGTCCAGCGCAATGCCCATGTCTTTCACGAAGTGCTCGACGAAGAATCCGGGGTCGAAGTTGCGCAGTAGGATTCTGGGGGCCAGGTTATCCAACGTCCAACAGGCGGCGGCGCCTCCGCGGATCGACTCGAGCATCTGCGTCAGATCAAGTCCCGCCTTGAATCCGTACAGCAAACTTTCACACACTCCCACCATCGTCCCGGCGATCACGATTTGATTGCAGAGCTTCGCATGTTGTCCGGCTCCCGGCCCGCCCTGATAGACCATCTTTTTGCCCAAGCATTCGAAGAGCGGACGCAGGCATTCCACCGTTTCACGATTCCCGCCTGTCATGATGGAGAGGGTCGCGTTTCTGGCACCGACATCCCCGCCTGAGACCGGCGCGTCGATCGCCTGGAGTCCTTTGGCTGACGCGGCGGCCGCGATCTCCCGACTCAAGGTCGGCTCGGTCGTGGTCATATCGATCAGGATTGAGCCAGGTCTGGCTCCCGCCAGAACTCCCTCAGCACCAAAGTAGACTTCCCGTACATCGCGAGGAAATCCGACCATCGTGATGATGACCGTCGATTGTTCGGCGACGCCGCGCGGATGATCCGCCCAGAGCGCCCCGCGGTCAAGGAGCGGTTGAGCCTTGGCCCTCGTGCGGGAAAAGACGGTGACGGGATAGCCGGCCTGTTGCAAATGGCCGCACATCGAAACACCCATCACGCCGGTGCCGATCCAGCCGATGGTGGTATGAGAGGGATGGACAGCGTTCGGCATGGTGCTACTCGATAACCGGCAGAATACGTGTGGCGACGGCTTGCACGAAGCCTTCTTGCTCGGTCACGACCTTGAGTCCTTGAAAGCTCAAGTAGTAGCCGCCGTGGCTGGGCGCTTGAATGGTGGCGCTCACTTCGACCCGTTGGCCGTCTTCAATTTCCGGGTCACGGATGAGCGGCCTTCCGCAAATGCCGAGCACGGCCATGGACATCACCCCGGTGTCGTCCTCCAGCTTGAAGAGATAGGCGCCGTAGCAGACATCGATCTCGTTCGGTAATTTATACGGATCGAGCGGTTGCACGTCCCGCGCGGTGCCCTGGAGGGTGACCTGCCGCAAATGATAGATCCGGGGTTCTTCGAGGATCTGCTGGATGGGAATCGGCTCCTCCGCCAGGAGGAATGTCGGAAGCCCCATGATAACGAGAACTGTGGCGGTGCTGAGCTGGAGGAGGAATGGCGTGTACGATCGCATGGCGCGGGCATTCTACCATTGTTTACTCATGAAGAGCCCCGCTCCCCGCTTTCGCTTCACGCCGTAGGCCGCTATAATCCGCGCCCAGAACATGTGGAGGGATGTATGCCGGTGAATAAGCCGCAGCTCAAGAAATATATTGCGGACAGCCGCCCGCGATTTGAAGATCTTTTGGGGCAATTGGTCGAAGTGCCGTCTATCAGCATGGATCCGGCCCGGGCGGGGGAGATGCCGCGTGCCGCGACGCTGGCCGTGCAATATTTGAAGAGTCTTAGCGCCGACGCGCAAGTCGTCGAAACGGGCGGCTATCCGATCATTTCCGGAGGCTGGACAACGGGAGCCGACTACCCGACCGTCACAATCTACAACCATCTCGACGTGCAGCCGGCGCAGGAGCCGGAATGGAAAGAATCGCCCTTCGCGTTCCGCAAAGACAACGGCATCTATCATGGCCGCGGCGCGACAGACGACAAAGGTCCGGCGCTGTCGGCATTGCTCGGAGCCCGTTATGCGATCGAACAGGGCGTTCCGATCAACATTCGCTTTTTATGGGAGCTGGAAGAAGAGATCGGCAGTCCGCATTTCTCCGCTGGTCTCAAAAATCATATCGCGATTCCACGGCCCGACTCCGTCGTGGTGTCGGATACGATTTGGATCGCCAAAGGCAAACCGGCCATGCCCTACGGGCTGCGCGGATTGATCGGCGCGCGCCTGACCCTCAAGACGGGAACGAAGGATGCCCATTCGGGTGTGACGGGTGGAGCGGCTCGAAATCCACTGGCTGAGCTCATGGAAATTGTCCATGCCTGCGTGGATGCCAAGACCGGCAAGGTGAAGATCCCCGGATTCTACAACGACGTGGTCGAGCCCACGAAGGCGGAGATCAAGAGCTTTCTCAAGTCAGGCTTCCGAGTCTCCAAGTTCAAACAGGCCTACGGGTTTCAAACACTGCGCACGCAGGATCCTGCCGAGATCATGCGTCGCATCTGGGCGGCGCCGACCTTTGAAGTACATGGGCTGGCCGGCGGCTATCAGGGCCCCGGGGTCAAGACCGTCGTGCCGGGTCACGGAGAACTGAAAGTCAGCATGCGGTTGGTGCCCAATCAGACGCCCGAGAAGGCCTTTGCGCTGCTGAAGAAATTTGTCGCCAAGCTGAATCCCAACGTCAAGGTCGAGGCGGAGGGCATGTTGCAGCCGTTCCAGGGACTCTTTGAAGGGCCTTATGTCGATGCCGTGAAGCGGGCGGCGAAGGCGGGGTTCGGCAAAGAGCCTGCATTCATTCGCGAAGGGGGATCGATCGGAGCCGTGGTGACGATGCAAAAGGCCTGGAAGGTGCCGATCCTCTTCATGGGCCTCAGCCTCCCCGAGCATGGCTATCATGCGCCGAACGAATACTTCGATTGGGGTCAGGCCTCCAGCGGCATGACCGCCTTCGCGCACTACTTCGAAGAATTAGCGAAGATGGGGAAGACGTAGGATCGCCTGGTCGTCTTCCTGCCCGCGGAACGCGCAGGCTCAGAAGGTGCTCGTTTCGGCGCGCGCCCTCGAGGATCAACCAGGCTGCTCGTGTGAATGATAGGGTGGCTCAATGCGCGCAGTGAAAGCCAGGTCGGTTGTTCCCGTGGGACGAGAGGGGGAAATGGTCACCCGGCTTTCGGATAGGACTGTTCCATGCAGTCAGGACAGATATCCCGTTCCAGTTTCCTCTCGAAGCACTGCTCCAGATAATCTTCGATCCGTTTCCGATAGGTTCCATCCGAGCGGACCCGTTTACATTTTGAGCATATTGCGATCAGGCCGCGCAGGCTTTTCAGCTCTTCGAGTGCCCGTTCGAGGTCTTCAGTCTTCGCGACGAGCTCTTGCTCGCGCGCGATGCGGGCATCGAGCTCCTGTTTCAGACTGAGGGCGGTGGAGACTCGAGCGACGAGTTCGACCGGGGTGAAGGGTTTCCGGAGAAAGTCGGTGGCACCGGCGGTATAGGCGGCTTGCAGATCAGCCGTCTCGGTCTTGGCAGTAATCACAAGGATCGGGGTGTGTTCCAGCCGTTCGAGCGAGCGAATCTTCCGGCAGGCTTCCAGTCCGTCGATATCCGGCATCATCAGATCCATCAGGATCACATCCGGATCGCAGGGAGTGACCCGTCGCCCCATGATGCCGAGCAGTTCCAACGCCTGGCGCCCCGACTCGGCAGTCATGACCGGGCCATAACCGGCCTTGTGCAGAACCATCTGAAGAAGGTGGCGCGTTTCCTCAGAATCATCAACAAGAAGGATGCTCATACGCCTACGAATGCCTCAATATCCGGCCGGTTCCGCGGGCCATCGGGGTCTTTCAGGATGTGGGTCAGTTCTTATCCAATTGGACCATCGTCGCCTGGCCGCTGAAATCTTCCAGGAGATCAGATCATAACGGACGCTGGGGAAAGCACCTAGATATTTCGTAGATTGAGAGACGTGCAGGCGGGGAATCCTGTGGTGCAAAAGCTCGCTCGCTCAGACAAGCAGATTGCGACCTGTGGCGTCCGACAGGCTGAGCCGGCGGACGCCACGGCATGCGGTCTACGTTATGGCTTATGCTCTTCCGCCGTGGCCAGAATCGGCTGGAACATTGGATCGGCGTCCAGCACGGCTTTGAGTAATTCGGAATGGAGGAAATAGCGCCAGACGTCGTCAGTTTTGCCCGGGACTTCGTCAAGCCAGCGTTTGGCTTCCGTGACGTGGTGCAGCAGCTTGGCCTTGTCCCCGTAGTTGGGCATGAAAATCATGCTGTAGGCCATCGTATATTCTGCCAGGAATTTGTCGAGGGGCAGATCGGCCACCGCCAGCGAGGCGTCCGCATCGGCATAGGCCCGGTTGATTTCAGGATCGTGCAGGATTCTGTTCCATGCGGATTTATGCAGGCGAGACCAGGCGAGTTGCAGCAAGGCTTCAGCCTTGGCAGATCTTCGCGTATCGGGAATCTCCTTGGCCAAGGCCTCGTGAGTTTCAATGGCGGCCTGCTGGTCGTTATTCCAGCGATAGGCGACGCCCAATCGGAACCGGTTGTCGAGTTGTTCGGGGCGGACCTTGGCGAGGGCTTCGGCGGCCGGCAAGAGACGGAAGAGGAAATCGGCCGGCGTTGGTTGCGAGAGCCCGCCCATCTCCATCCCGTTCGAGAGATCCGTCCTCGTCGATTGGGCATAGATGTTCCAATAGAACTCGCTGGCGACCAGTGACAGGGCCGGGTCTCTGATCGTGAGATTGTGTCCGTTGCTCCCCTCGCGCAGCAGGACAGCGTAGAGGTTCCTGGTGAGGACGATCAGCGCGTCCGGTTGATTCGGATCGATAATCAGCACGCGGTTGAGCAGGGCTACCCGGTCGCGCAACTCAGGAAATGTGGCGGCTCGTGCTGCCGCTGCGGTGAGTGTCCCTGGCTGATCGCCCGGTCCCCACCACACCATGGATTCCGGCAGCGGCCGGCTGATCTCCGTTGTGAACGGAATCTTCTCCGCGACCATTCCCGCGACGGACGGTTCGGTGACCACCGGCAGATTGAATACGGCGATGTCACCTGGGAAGCCATGTTTCTTCAGCCCTGTGAAGACAACCCACTGCGTCGTGACGGACTTCAGCGACTTGCGCGCCCGCTTGATGGTGTTCGTCCACTTGACTGTCCCTTCGGCATAGGTGACCGGTGAGGCCAGGGGATCCTGATACTGTACGTTCAACAAGACAAGCGTGGTGGGCACGGCCAGGATCTTTCCGTTGGCGTTCAATCGGAAGGAGCTGGCGGGCAAGGCGTGGCTTTTGGTGACGCTGACACGGAGACCGCTGCCCGGAGGAGAGACCCCAAGCTCTTCCATGACGAAGGCCGATGCCGGCATGCGCGCGAGCTCGTCTCTGAAGAAGACCAGCGGGCCGGTGCTCGGCCAGAGGACCGTCATTCCCGTGTCGTCGCGTTTCAACGCGGGCGCATGGGCGGTCTTCAGTCCCTCCCAACAGGATTCATATGAAGGGTCGGTAGCCGGCGGGTAGGCCTTCAATCCCGACGGCGCAGCTGCCAGCAGACGAAATTGACAGGCAAAGTCCAGCTGTCCGACCGTGACGCGGTCTCCCTTGGCGAGGGCTTCGGTATAACGCCGCGCGGCATCGGCAGCCGGGCTAGTGGCATGGTCGGCCGGTTTGGACTTGTGCGAGGTTGCCGCGAAGGCGGCCTCCATTCCGGACCACCCTGCCAGGAGGGCGGTCATCAGAGTAAGCAGGATGGGCGTACGAAGGTTGTTGTGGATACGACAAAGCATCATCATCACCTATTTCCTGGACGCACATAATAAAGGCTAAAGAACGACACTGTAGCATGGCGTCGGACGAATCTGAAAGAGGCCAGGGGAGCGGATTTGGCGATATTCAGCGGTGAGGGCCGCCGATGATGATCCGGCGGCATCCGAGCTGCCCAGGGCGGGAATCCTGAAATGTGTGATGTCGTTAGCGCGGGCGCGCGGCTCGGAGAATGTCGTTTCGCATGCGGGCTCGTTCGGTGTGCGAGAGGACCGGTGCCGGTTGGTGTTGACAGAGGGCGACAGTTTGTCGGAGCGAGGCGACGAACTCTTCGCAGTTGGGGCAGGCGCCGAGGTGCTTGCGCAACTCCTCGCACAGCGTGCCGGGCAATTCATCGTCGATGTAGGCGGACAGTTTTTTTAAGATGGCCACGCAACGTCCTTTCCCATGACGATGGGGACGGGCGGGCTTTCGCTGCACGGATCGGGTCGTCGTCCGCTTGGCCATGGCTAGCGTCCTCCTTGCTTGAACGGGTGGCCGTTGTGCGATGGTTCGGAAGTGGCAATTCCCTGAGCGCTGAGCTCGCGCCGGACAAACAAGCGGGCCCGATGCAGCCGGGATTTCACGGCGCGCTCATTGAGCGCGACGATGCTGCCCACTTCTTTGGCGCTCAACCCTTCCATGTCCCGCAGGACCAGGACCATGCGATAGTGTTTGGGCAGCTTGGCAATCGCCCGATCGAGCGCCTGGCGAAGTTCTTTATTTTGCAGCGCCTCTTCCGGGCTGAGTCCGTCCACCGGAATCTGCAGGCGAAACTCCCCCTCCGAGGTCGGGATAAATTCTTCCAGCGACAGCTCCCGGTCAGGCGCGCCTTTCCGTTTGCGCCGCATGCGTGAGCAGGCCCGCGCCGCAATGGCATAGAGCCAGGTCGAGACCTGCGCGTCTCCGCGGAATGTCTGATAGCCTCGATAGGCATTGAGAAACGTTTCCTGGACCAGATCCTTCGCCGCTTCGGGTTCCCCGCAGAGTCTGGTCGCGAAGCGGTACATCTGATCGACATGGTCTCGATACAACGTATCAAAGCTCGCCGCGGTACGCGCCTCATTGCGTGAGGCCGGTGCGGGTTTCTTGGCGGGCGCTGGATTTTTCATGCTCGTGCCGGAGAGTCTACGGAGAGATCGAAAACACTGTCAAGGACGAGAGGGAGCGTGGAGTCTAATTGAAGTGATGAAAGTCGACAACCGTCCCGTCGCCATTGAGCTCAACGGTGATCGGACTGCCTTCTTTGGCTCCGGCGAGCGCGGATTTCCCGCGATCGGTCGGGAGCGTCTGTTCGCCGGCCGGGGTCCAGAATCTCACCCCGGTGCGTTCCGGGGTGGAGAATTCGAGCGGGCCGGTGATGAACCGGCGTATCGGGGCGGTCCCATGGGCCGGGGTCAAGTCGGCCACGATCGAGTGGTGATGAACATGGAGGGTCATGGTCTGGCCGACCTTGGCGTTTTTGATCCCGATTTTGGCATTGACGTTGATGACGCCGACCGGCGTTTTGAAAAAGATGAAGTTCGATTTCAGTTTGGACACCGTCCCGCTCAAGAGTACATGCGCGTCCGATCCGCTGGGGGGCACTTGGCCGATCTGCAAATCGAATTGGAGGTCATGCACGCCGATGATGGTGCCGGTGTCATCGACTTCCACCGTCACAGGATCACCGTCATGTAGGGTGGACAGTGCCGTCTCATGTGTCCCGGCGTGGAAGGGCTTCTCACCATCCGGGGTCCAGAGTACCAACGATTTCTGCTCCTCTGCGCTCCTCGTGGTGGGACCGGTTAGATAGCGATGGACGAGAGAATCGTCGGCTCGCTTGCGGATCTCAACGGCCATACTGGACCCGTGAATCCAGAAGGAGACGCTCTGCGAGGCGCGCATGTCCTTCAATGTCGATGTCGAACTGAGCGTCAGCAGCCCCACGGGCGTCTTCAGGAACACGATGCCCGGCTTCGCTCTCCAAACCGAACCCTTGAGTGCGATGGACGGGCTGGCCTCATCGTGATCGGTCGCGGCGGACGGATCTGGCTGGGTGGCCGGGGGCGTTTGGGCGAGACTCGACGTGGGGAATCCTTGCAACCAGAGTCCGCTCAGGGAAGCGCAGAAGAGCATGAGGCGAACGATGGTCGATAGTGGCGTCATGATCGTAGGGTAATTTGGTTCAGACAATGATCCGTTCAAGTCTCTATCCAGTTAGTCTGCGAATAACATGAGGCTGGAATCGAGTCAAGTGAATCCCCTTCGCCTCATCTATGACGAGGGAGATCGCCTGGATGAAGTTCGAGCCGGCGGCGGTTATTTCTTACGGACGAGAATACGAATCGGTGTGCCGGAAAACCCGTAGGCATCGCGGAGTTGGTGTTCCAGAAATCCTATATAGGCCGGGCCCACGTCTTGTGGATGCCCGCAAAACAAGGCAAAGGAGGGCGGCTTCGTCGCCACTTGGGTGATGAAGGCGGCCTTCGACGTTTTCGTCGGTTTGCCCTTCCGAACCGGGAGCGGATGAGACTCCAGGATTTTTTGGAGCCATTGGTTGAGCGCCCCGGTCGGCACACGCTTATTGAACGACGCATACACGCTGTTGATATTGGGGAACAGCTGATGCAGGGAATCGGGCTGAGCGGCGGACCCGAATAAGACCGGAGCCCAGGTCAGGAATGGGAAGCGCCGATGGAGTTCACGCTCATATTCCTGGCGGGCTTCGGCATCATTGGCGCGGAGGTCCCACTTGTTCACGAGCAGCATGCAGGCGCGTCCTTGCTTGAGCACTGCTCCGGCGATTTTCGTGTCCTGTTCCGTCACGCCTTCCACCGCGTCGAGCAGCAGGACGGCGACATCGGAGCGGCCGATGGCTCTCAACGAGCGCATGACGCTATATCCTTCGAGCCCCGGTTCGATGCGGCCGCGCCGGCGGATCCCGGCCGTATCCGTAAAAATATAGCGCTGGTCGTCGTGTACGACGAGCGAATCGATCGGGTCGCGTGTGGTGCCGGGCATATCGCTGACGACGACACGTTCCTCACCCAGGACGGCGTTGGTCAATGTCGACTTGCCCACATTCGGGCGGCCGACAAGGGCGATCCGCGGGAGTTGCGTGACTTCAGTGCTCTCATCCGGCGGGGGGAGCAGCGGGTAGAGTTCGTCCAGTAATTCGGACACTCCGATGCCGTGTTCGGCGGAGACTGCGTGGAACTCGGCCTTTCCCAACTGATAAAAATCGGCAATGAGCGGCTCGGCTTTCGGCGTATCAATCTTGTTGATCACGTAAAAGATGGGCTTGGTCACGCCACGCAGGAGCTTCACGACTTCGTGGTCCGGAGGCGTCAACCCCGCCCGGCCATCCAGGATGAACATGAGAATGTCGGCTTCGGCGATGGCCAGTTCGGATTGCCGGCGAATCAAGGTCAACATGCCGTCGGAGGAGGAGAGATCGAGTCCGCCGGTATCGACCAGCCGGAACTTTCGGTCGCGATAGGTCGCGTCCGCGTAGTTGCGGTCGCGGGTAACACCGGGGACGTCATCCACGATGGCGGTCTTGACGCCGAGGATCTTGTTGAACAATGTCGACTTTCCCACGTTTGGCCGGCCGATGATGGCGACCAGCGGCATCGGGGCAGCGGAGCTGAACGGCAGGGTTTTGGTCTTCGTCGGAGAATCGCGCATCTTTTTCATAGATCTGCGACCGTATCACAGGAATTTTGGCAAACACAACCGGCGTCAGGTACACTTCCGGTGTCATGAGGCAATTAGGCATCAATTGGGCTGAAATCGACGACGTCCTGCTCGATATGGACGGCACGTTGCTGGACAGGCATTTCGACAACTTCTTTTTCGAAGAGGAGTTGCCTCGCCGCTACGCGGCCCTGCAGGGCCTCCCGTTCGAAGAGTCGCGCGATCGCTTGATGGCGATGTATCGATCGGTGGAAGGGGAATTGGCCTGGACCGATCTCCATTATTGGACCGAACGGGTGGGGATCGATGTGGTCGCGATGCACAGGGAACTGGACTATATGATCGGGTTTCTTCCCGGCGCGGAGTCCTTCCTCACGGAGGTTCGTCGTCGTGGAAAGCGGATCACGATCCTCACCAACGCGCATGCCTCAGGCGTCAAGGTCAAGACAGCCAAGACCGGCCTGGATCGCTATGTGGATCGGATCGTCGACGCGTTTGAGGTGGGCTATCTTAAGATGCGCCAGGAATATTGGCCGACCTGCCAGCGGCTGGTCGGGTTCGATCCGGCGCGCGCGTTGTTTGTGGACGATGATGAGGCCTGCCTTCATGCGGCGCAACGGTTCGGCCTGACTCAGATTATCCACAGCGCTAAGTCCAGCTCTCAACTCCCTGCCGAGGCGTCGAGCACGTTCACCTCAATTGAGCAGATGACGGCGCTGCTCAACGGCCATCCGTTTCCGACAGGGCGCTGACGTTTATCCGGTTTGGCGTGGCGACTCCGCGGTACAGTTCTCCCCCGATCCGTGGCACTCCCTCCATCACGAAGCGATCGAGTTGCACGATGTGTAGCCCCGCCTCGCTGATGAGCCGATCGATCCGCCGGTTCAGGTTGCAGCCACAGCCGATCACGTTCTGAATCGGGTTCAGTCGATCCTGCCACGTCGCGATGGTGGTCTCGTCGCTCCGGCCATGCTCGAGAAACAGGAATCGTCCCGTTGGCTTCAGCACGCGCCGTACTTCTTGTAAGGCCCGTACTGGGTCAGGGATGGTGCAGAGGGTCCAGGTGCTGACCGCGCAATCGAAGGAGTGGTTGTCATAGGGGAGCCGTTCCGCACTAAGGTGTGTGATTTCAACAGGAAAGTGCACGGCCGCACGTCGTTTCGCTACGCGATCCGGGAGCAGCGGGGCCGGATCGACGGCATGGAGGCGTAAGACGCGTGGCGGGTAATACGCCAGATTAAGCCCGGTGCCTAGCCCGATTTCAAGGACTTCGCCTTCGGCGCTTTTGAGCAAATCCTTCCGTAATCGCTGGAATTCTTTTCCCCTCATGACTCGATCCATGAGGCGGGGGAAGATGTGTTTCGCGTAGAGTCCCATGGAACAGTCTCTCCGGGTAGCTCTTTTGTGGGAGCCTGGTCCCCCCTCTGTACGATAGTCACATCGCCAAGCATACCGTATCCTTACTCTATCAACGCAACCGGACAGAGCGGTTGTCACATCGGGGATTTAGCGAAATAGCGTGGGGGTAAGGATATGAACACGCATCATCAGGGGAAGGGAGCAGACGTGTCCCGTTGGTTCATGATCGGAACATGTGTGTTGATGATTCTGTCCGCATCCGCCGGTCATGCAGAGACCTATATTGCCGGGCAGGTCGGCTTTACTCTGGCCCAGGATACCACTCGCGGCCGGGTGAATGACCCCACGTATTCCGGCTTCCCGACCGGGACGTCGATCTCCAATGTCGGTTTAAACAACTCAATCATGTATGGCATGAAAGTAGGGCACTATTTCGGGTCAGTCCCGTGGCTCGGCGTGGAACTCGAAGGGTTTGTCACGACACCTCATCGCCCTCAGCAACGATTGACCCTTGGGGTCCCAGGAAGCGGCAATGTCACCCTGGAGGAGGGAGGCGCGACGAACCGATTTATTGTGGTGTCGCCTGTTCTGTTGGCGCGCTACCAAGCCGGGGCCTTCGAGCCTTATGTCGGTGTGGGGCCTGGTCTATTTATGCTGCATCAGAAACAGCTGACGTCGGCGGCGAGCGGAACGGCCTATTCTCAGTCCTACACAGGGATCGGTCTCAATACACAGGTTGGACTGCGTTATCGATTGACCGACCATGTCTCAATGTTCGGAGAATGGAAATTCAACTACGCACGTCTGAACCTTCCCGGCCAGGCCGACGTCAACCATTTCGGCATCAATGCGATTGCGACACTCCATCATTTTGTGTTCGGTGTTGCGTATCACTTCTAGCGTTTCTTCGGGGGCCGGCCAATCGGGTCCGGCCGGCCCCCACCCGCTCCACGCTCCCCTCCTCATTGTTGTTGCCTCTGCTGGTCTGTGTTAGAGTTCCACGATTTTTTAATCCCCCGGAGAGTCATGGCAAAAGGGTACGATCATCACGCGCTGGAAGTGAAGTGGCAGGCCTATTGGGAAGAACATCGCCCCTTCCGCGCCTTGCAGGATACCGCTAAGCCGAAGTTTTATTGCCTCGATATGTTCCCCTATCCGTCCGGGTCCGGGCTCCATGTCGGGCATCTGGAAGGTTATACCGCCACGGATATTGTCTCCCGGACCAAGCGCATGCGGGGCTTCAATGTCCTCCATCCGATGGGCTGGGATGCGTTCGGCCTGCCGGCCGAGCAATATGCGGTCAAGACCGGTGTGCATCCCGCCCAAACCACGGCGCAAAACATCGCGACATTCAAACGGCAGATGAAGCGGGTGGGATTGTCCTACGATTGGGAGCGGGAACTCAGCACCACCGATCCCGATTACTATCGCTGGACGCAGTGGATCTTTCTCCAACTCTATAAACGCGGGCTGGCGTATGTCGCCGAGGTTCCGGTCAATTGGTGCCCGGCGCTCGGGACGGTGCTGGCGAACGAAGAAATCGTCGACGGCAAGAGCGAGGTCGGCGGGTTCGATGTCATTCGCAAGCCCATGCGCCAGTGGGTGTTAAAGATTACCGCCTATGCCGACCGGCTGCTCGAAGACTTGAAGCTGGTGGAGTGGCCTGCCAGTACGCTGGAGATGCAAAAGAATTGGATCGGCCGGTCGATCGGTGCGGAAGTGGATTTTGCTCTGGCCGATACCCGGGGCACCGTCCGGGTGTTTACCACCAGGCCCGACACGCTCTTTGGCGCGACATACATGGTATTGGCGCCCGAGCACCCGCTGGTGGATATCGTGACCAGCGTCGCTCAAAAAGCCGCCGTCGTGGCCTATCGCGATGCGGCCGCCAGAAAGAGCGATCTGCAGCGACAGGAACTGGATAAGGAAAAGACCGGCGTGTTCACGGGCGGCTACGCGATCAACCCGGTGAACGGCGAGCGGCTGCCGGTGTGGCTGGCGGACTACGTCCTCATGAGCTACGGCACCGGCGCGATCATGGCGGTTCCGGCGCACGACGAGCGGGACTGGACGTTTGCCAAGACCTATCAGTTGCCGATTCGAGAAGTGATTCAGGGGGGGCAGGTTCAAGAGGCGGCATTCGTCGCGACCGATCGCGGCACGGTCGTGAACTCGGTCATGCGGGACGGGTCCTTGTCTCTGAATGGGATGAAACCGGCTGAGGCGATTCCGGCGATCACGGCCTGGCTCGAGCAGAAGGGCAAGGGAAAGAAGGCGATCAACTATAAGCTGCGCGACTGGCTTTTTGCCCGGCAGCGCTACTGGGGGGAGCCGTTCCCGATTGTGTGGGTCGAGGGCGAGTCACACCCGCTGCCCGAGGAACAGCTTCCGTTGATCTTGCCGGAGACCCACAACTTTAAGCCATCCGGCAGTGGAGAAAGTCCGCTGGCGAATTTGGAAGAATGGCTGGTGACCACCGATCCTGCGACAGGGAAGCCGGCCCGGCGCGAAACGAATACGATGCCGCAGTGGGCCGGTTCCTGCTGGTACTATCTCCGCTTCGCCGATCCAAAGAACGCGAAGCAGCTGGTGGACCCGGCGATGGAGCGGTATTGGCTGCCGGTCGATCTCTACGTCGGAGGCAGCGAACATGCCGTGCTGCATCTGCTCTATTCCCGCTTCTGGCACAAGGTACTGTTCGATATCGGGGTGGTGAGCACACCGGAACCGTTTAAGAAGCTGGTGCATCAAGGTATCGTACTGGGCGAGGACAATCAGAAGATGTCCAAGTCGCGCGGGAACGTGGTGAATCCCGACGATATGATGGATCAGTTCGGCGCCGATGCGGTGCGGCTCTATGAAATGTTTATGGGGCCGCTGGAGGCGATGAAGCCCTGGAGTACGCGCGGGGTTGAAGGGGTGACCCGTTTTTTAGAGCGGGCATGGCGATTGATCGTCACAGAAGAGGGCGGGCTGTCTGCGTCTGTGGTGTCGGCATCGCCCAGTCTTGAGCAACAACGGCTGTTGCATCAGACCATCAAGAAGGTCTCGGAGGATATCGACGAACTCCGTTTCAACACCGCCATTGCTCAAATGATGGTGTTCACCAATGAAATGACCAAGGCCGAACAGCGCCCACGGGCCCTGCTCGAGCCGTTCGTCTTGCTGCTCTCGCCCTTTGCGCCGCATGTGGCGGAGGAGCTCTGGGCTATTCTCGGTCATGCGCCGAGCGTGTCTCAGCAACCCTGGCCGCAGTTTGACCCGGCGTTGACGGTCAGTGACCGGCTCACCATCCCGGTCCAGGTGAACGGCAAGCTTCGCGGCAAGATCGAGGTGGCGGCGGATACCGCGCGTGACGTGGTGGAGCGCGCCGCACGTGAGATTGTGGCGGAGTGGCTGCAAGGCGGTGAGCCGAAGAAAGTGATCTATGTCGAGAAGAAACTCGTGAATTTCGTGGTGTGATAGCGCGATGAGCGGGATAGGCGAGACAAGCGTGAATTGTAAGCTGCGGGAAATACCGGAGCTGTGCTGTGCGCAGACTCATTATGCGGCTGCATCTGATTGGGGCAGGGGCCGTTTTGTCGGGCGCATGTTTCGCGCAATTCCCGGGTGTCTCGCGCTGGTGTTGTTGGCCGGTTGCGGCTATCAGTTCCGTGTAGAGGGAGCCGGGCCGACGATCGGCGGAGCGCCTGCACGGGTCTCGGATCAACCGACCCCGAGATTGGTCATTCGCACGCTGGAGAATAAGAGTTTCGAGCCGAATCTGGAGACCCGCTACACGAACTATCTGCGGCGGGAATTCTCGTCCGGCAGCGGGACCCAGGTCGTTCCGGACAGCGAGGCGGCGGATCTCGTTCTGACCGGACAGATCTTGTCGGTCAGCGTGCCGACCTTAAGCTTCAGTCTGACGCCGACGCCTGGGAATCAGGCGGGATCGGCCACGACGTTGGAGAGCCGGGCAGAAGTGACGGTCGTGGTGAAAATCGAAGAAACGCGGACGAAGAAGCTGGTCTGGACGCAGGTCGCCAAGGGCTCATCAGAGTTCTATATCACCCCCGATCTGCAATTTAACCGTGTCTTGCAAACCCGCGCATTGGAGCAGGCCGGCCGGTTCGCGGCAGAAGATCTTGCGTCACGGTTTCTCCTGCACCTGGAATCTGGCGGGGGGGACAAGCCTGCGGGGGAGGCTTCCACCACGGTGCCAGCCGCCAAGTAGAGTATTTTCGAGGACGTTATGGGAACCGCACTCAGTTCATTGCAACTCCACGCCGCCTTGCGGCAGCAACCTCCTGCGCCCGTGTATCTCGTGGTGGGGGATGAGGATCTCCTGCGCGATGAGGCCGTGGCCACACTCAAGGCCGCGTTGCTCGGAGAAGGCGGGGATTTTAATTTTGATGTGTTCTATGGCGACGAGGCGGCCGGGACCGACATCCTGACCTGTGCGTTGGAAGTGCCGGTGTTTGCTGAATGCCGGGTGGTCCTGGTGAAAGGCGCTGAAAAAATCTCTGCCCGTGAGGCCGAAGTGCTGCTGCCGTACCTCGCCGCTCCGGTGCAGGCGACCGCGGTGATTTTTGTCAGCGCTAAGCTGGACGGGCGGCTGAAGTTTTCCCAGGCGCTCGCCCGCGCCGCCGTGACGGTCGACTGTTCACCGTTACGGGATATGCACTTAGGGCCGTGGATAAATCGGGATGCGCAACGGCTTGGATTGCGGTTGGACGAGAAGGCCGTGGAGGTGCTCAAGGAGACGTCCGGCGGATCGTTGTACGCCGTCCGGCGTGAACTCGAAAAGCTCGCGTCCTATATCACGACCGACCGCTTGGCGACCGCCGCCGATGTCTATCAGCTGCGGGGAGTTGAACCTGGTGCGTCGGTGTTTGATTTGACACTGGCGATTGCGGAGGGCCAACGTGGGCGAGTGCTGTCGATTCTTGCCAGAAATCTTGAGGCTGGCGAGGCGCCGTTGCGCATTCTCGGTTCCTTGGCCTGGCAGTATCGCCGGATTTGGAAAATGAAGGAGCTGCTTCGTGAGGGGGGGCGTGAGGGGGAGGCCGCGAGGACCTTGCGCATGGATCCGATGCAGGTCAAGACGTTCCTGGGCCGTCTGTCAGATGGGCACGTGCGGGATGCGCTGCGATGGTTTTGGGAAGCCGACAGCCAGCTCAAGGGAGGCAGTAGTGGCCAGCCCAAGATGACCATGGAGCGGGTACTGTTGCGGCTCTGTCAGTCTGTCGCGCAGGCGCACGCAACCGCCCCCCACCGACCACCGGCCCCGGCAGGGCGGGGCTCGGCGCGAGTGGTTTCGAATGTCAGAACGATTACGAGCGGGAACCGGACAGGCCGTTGACGTGTTGGGTCAAGCGGGAGATACGGCGGGACGCGGTGTTGGGCTTCAGGGCGCCCTTGGTCACGGCTTTGCTGAGGGCCGAGGTGGCCGCGCGCAAGGCAGTCTTAGCGTCATCCGTCTTCTTGTCGGCCACGGCCGACTGGACTTTCTTGACCAGAGTTTTGACCGCACTCAACGTGGCTTTGTTCCGATCGCGGCGGCGTTCGGCCTGACGGGCACTGCGAAGGGTGGACTTGTGGATTACAGGCATTGTCTATTCCTCCAAAAAAAGAGCAAACTATGTAACATAAGGGATAGTGAGCCGTCAACAATCGGCCGACCCCTTCAAAAGGAATCCTATGGCAAAGATCATTGCGCGTGACCGGTTGATATTCGCTCTCGACGTTCCGTCGGTCGTCGAAGCCGAGCGCCTTCTGGATCGGCTCCAAGGGCATATCTCCTTCGTGAAGGTCGGACTAGAGCTCTATACCGCCGCCGGTCCGGACATGATCAAGCGGGTGCTCGATCGAAAAATGCGGGTGTTTCTCGACCTGAAGTTTCTCGATATCGAAGAAACCGTTCGCCGGGCGACTGCCAAGGTTGCAGCCATGGGCGTCGACTTTCTCACGATCCATGCGAATCGCAAGGCCCTGGCGGCGGCGGTGCAGGGGCGTGAAGGGTCAGCCTTGAAATTGTTGGCGGTCACCGTCCTGACGAATTTCGACAGCCACGATCTCCGCGATATGGGGATTCAGCGAAGTGTGCAGGATCTTGTGACCGCGCGCGCTCTCCTGGCGTCAGAAGTCGGCTGCGACGGGGTCGTCGCGTCGGGAGAAGAGCCAGCGGCCATCCGGCAGAAGGTCGGGCCCCGGTTTCTGATTGTCACGCCCGGGGTGCGCCCTGCAGGAAAGGGAGTGGACGACCATGCGCGGGCGACGACGCCCACCCAGACGATCGCAGCGGGAGCCGACTATCTCGTCATCGGCCGGCCGATTCGGGACGCCGCGGATCCGGTAGCGACGGTGACTGAGATCGTGAACGAGATGCAAGCGGCGTTCGATGCTCGCCCATAGGCCGGGCAGGGCTGAGTTGCGGCGCATCACTGCTCTTTGCTAAGATCCTCTCGCTGCGTGCAGATTCAATTCCTTCCGGATGGTGGGTGTAGCTCAGTTGGTTAGAGCGCTGGATTGTGGATCCGGAGGTCGCGGGTTCGAAACCCGTCACTCACCCCATCTCGTTAGTTTCTGAAGTCGATGATCAAAGGTCTGGTCTCCCCATAAAGCCTTTGGCTTCATCGCTTACCGTCGGCGAGCTACGTTATATTATTTCTGGTCGTTCTTTTGCTTCTCTCCGTTAATCGTTCTCCTGGCACAAATTCAGCACAGCTTGGATAAGACTTAGGATAGGAGGCTTCCAATACTCGCCCCTCGCGCTTTCACACGATTTCGCCGTCGCCGTATTTTCGCCGGTCTCGTAGACTTACTTAATGTGAAAGACAGCAGGACTTGACCTCCCTTCCTTGCTGGAAAAGCTATCTCTGAATGAAATTGAAAGCCAAGCCTGAAAAGAACGAACAAAGGATCAGTCATGCTTGTGATCGGACGAGGCCTTCAGAAGGTATCTTCGCAGGCAGGACGGAAAGCAGAGATTCCTGGGGGTAATTTGAGGTCTTACTTCACGCAGCGACTGGGGCGCTCACGGCAGCGTCTCTCCGGGCAGAGGGAGTTGCCGGGTATCAACACCTGCCAGTAGCCAGGCAGACGACCCGATACCCAATCCGTTACGCACTCTCGACGCACTCGCGGCATCGGGTAATCGTCTGGTCCGCGCTCAGGCGCCGCAGGTCGATCTCCGCCTCGCACAGAAAGCACTGGCCAAATCGCCCTGATTCGATGCGGCGCAAGGCCCCTTCAATTTTGAGTAGAAGCTGTTGGCGCCGGCGCGCGGTTTCCTGCGACATCTGCTGCAACTGCATCGCGTCGACGCGCGAGACCCGGCCGACGCTGGTTTGATCGAGGGCCACCGGCTTGAGATCCTGGGCCGCAGATTCACTGATGGCGAGGATTTCGCCCTGCATTGCGATCAGCTTCGCGCGGAACTGCTCAAGGTCTTCTATATTCATTATGCTGGTCCTTATCCTACTCTGGTCCTCTAGAAGATCCCAACCCTCTTGTGCTGTTGGATACAAGCCCAGTGCTCCTTTACGGAATTCGAGGTCGGCGCGCGGCGAGCCGTTGCGGAGACATTTGATCAGCCACCTTGGGTACACGTCCGTCACACGCCGCGAAATGTTTAGGGCTATGGTTCCTGTTCTCTGGCCTGAGCCGAGGGACAAGGGCCTAACGCAGCAGCAGCGTCGGAATTGTGGCTGCACGCAACAGGTCCGAAGTCTTGCTGCCGAATAAGAGGGTGCGCAGGGGGGAATGGCTGTAGGCGCCCATGATCAGCATATCAATCTCCTGCGCGCGGACGGCCTTGGCGATTATGTTCTCCGCGTCGCCGGGGATCAGTAACGCCAGGACTTCAAATCCTGCCGATTCCAGCGTCGTCTTGGACCAGGCCAGCTGCTTGGGCGCACTCAGGCTTTCCTTGCCGGACATCACCAGATGGATCGGCAGGCCCCGAAAGAGGGGGCTGGCCGCCACCATTTCAATACCCCTGCGCGTCACGGCGCTGCCATCGAAGGCGATCATGACCCGGCGCGGTTCCGTAAATCCTTCGGTCACTGTGAGAATCGGTTTGTGCAGCGCGCGCACCACATGCTCGACGTTCCGCCCCAAGTCACGTTGTGTGGCTTCAGCCGATTCACCGCGCCGACCGAGCACGAACAGGCGCACGCCTTCTTCCTGCTCGACCAGCGTCTCTTCCAGCGCACCGTAGCGCTGGCGCACGTCGGGAGCCTCCACCCCCGCCTCAATGGCGCGCTCCCGCAGGCGGTTGAGCATGATGCGGCCGCGCTCGCGTGCCGCCTTGCTGCGGGACTCGTCGTGATTGGACAGTTCGGTCAACAGGGTTTCCTGTGCATCCATGCCAATGGCCCCGCTGTGGTCATTTCCACTCGCGATTTCGGGATGCCGATCAATGACGTGCAGGAGTTCCAGTGGGGCCTGCAGGCGGCGCGCGGCCCACGCCGCATACTCGGCCACGTAGTCGGCAAAGTGCGAGTGATCGACGCAGGCCAGCACCTTCAGTTCGTGCTTCATGAGGTCTGCTCCTCTCAGTGACCCATCAGTTCTTCCACGGCATCAGGTTTGTCATGGACCGCAAAGCGATCCACCATCGTGGCGCTGGCCTGGTTGAGCCCGATGACTTCGACGTCCGTGCCCTCGCGGCGGAACTTGATGACGACTTTGTCCAACGCACTCACGGCAGTAATGTCCCAGAAGTGGGCCCGGCTCACGTCGATACGTACTTTCTCGATCACTTCCTTGAAATCGAAGGCGTTGAGGAAGCGCTCCGCCGAGGCAAAGAACACCTGTCCGGTGACGACATAGATGCGGAGACGGCCTTCGTCCTCCGCTTTCGAGCCGACATGCAGGATCCGCCCGATCTTGTGGGCGAAGAAGAACCCGGACAACAGCACGCCCACGAGTACCCCCTTGGCCAGATCATGGGTGGCGACGACCACCACCACCGTGGCCATCATCACGACGCTGGAGCTTTTCGGATGCTCCCGCAGGTTGCGGATGGAGGCCCAGTTGAACGTGCCGATGGACACCATGATCATCACGGCGACCAGCGCGGCCATCGGGATACGGGCCACCCAGTCCCCGATGAACACCACCATTAGCAGTAGGAACACTCCGGCCGCGAGAGTGGAGAGCCGCCCACGCCCCCCGGATTTCACGTTGATAACCGATTGGCCGATCATGGCGCAGCCCGCCATGCCGCCGAGGAAGCCCGTTGCGATGTTGGCGAGGCCCTGCCCCACACATTCACGGTTCTTGTTGCTCGGCGAGTCCGTCAGGTCATCGATGATGGAGGCCGTCATCATGGATTCCAGAAGTCCCACCACGGCGAGGGTGGCAGACACTGGGAAGAGGATCGTCAGCGTCTCCCAATTCAGGGCCACATCCGGGAGCAGGAACACCGGCAGGCTGTGAGGGAGCTGGCCCATGTCCCCCACAGTCCGGATATCCAGACCGAGGCCGATGGACACGGCCGTCAGCACGACGATCGTCACCAGCGGTGAGGGGACGGCTTTCGTGAGGTACGGGAAGAGATAGATGATGGCCAAGCCACCGGCGACCATCGCATAGACGTTCCAGCTCACGCCGGTCAGTTCCGGCAATTGTGCCATGAAGATCAGGATGGCCAGCGCATTCACGAAACCGGTGATGACGGATCGCGACACGAAGCGCATCAATGAACCCAGGCGCAGCCAGCCTGCGAGGATTTGCAGCACTCCGGTCAGCACGGTGGCGGCCAGCAGATACTGCAGACCATGTTCCTTGACCAGCGTGACCATCAGCAGTGCCATGGCGCCCGTGGCGGCTGAGATCATGCCGGGCCGGCCTCCGGCGAAGGCGGTGATGGCGGCGATACTGAACGAGGCGTACAGACCCACCTTGGGGTCCACCCCTGCAATGATCGAGAAGGCAATGGCCTCGGGGATCAGCGCCAGCGCCACCACAAGTCCCGCGAGCAGATCGTTTCGGAGGTTGGAACACCAGTCCTGGTACAGGGATGTCACTGACTTCTCCATTTCTTTGTGCTAGCCAGGTCGGCGTCAGCTGGGGACTCCTGCGAACGCAGACCGATCTTCCCGACCAGCGGAATAAACAACGAGACCCGGACAGTCCGGGCCATGGGAGATGCATGTGATCAGCGTGAAATCTCGTGCGAGCGACTGACGGGTGCAGCGGACTCGCCTGAGGATGAGGCTTCTGATGAAGGTTACAAGGGAGGAGGCTCCGATCAATGTCCTGTGTCGTTCATGAGAATGGGTGAATTCTATCTGAATTGCTGTGATCCCGCAATGATGCGCACTATTCGCCGCAACTATCCGATAGTCCTCTCCCCGTCAGGTCTGCGCTGAGTACTTGCCCGGCCACCTCAATTGTCAGGGGCAATCGTGTGAGTGCCTGCATGTCCATAGGCTGCTACTGACCAGCGTGTATGTTACGGCAACATTTCCCATACTAGACATATGTCCAGTACTACTGTACATATGTCCACATCCAGAATGTAACGAAGATATATCCTGGTCCAGCGTCGCGGAGAGAGCAGTCGGCACCTACGATCCTTCCGGACGCGACCGCGGGATCAACGTTCGCATGAAGATTGTGATGACAGAAGCAGCGGGCTCCGTAGGCGGCCAGGAATTGGCGGTCTTATTGTACGCAGAAGGTTTGCGCGCGCGTGGACACGAACTCGATTTAGTGGTCCAGCCGGACGCCCCGATTCGTAGAATGGCTGTGGAACGAAAGATCTCCGCCCTTACCGTCCCAATGCGCCGAGGGAGTTTTGTCTCCGCACTTTTCGCTATCCATGGCCTCCTGCGTCGGCACAAGCCTGACATCCTGCATGTGAACAGCTCTCGCGACAGCTGGATCGCGTCACTGGCCGCGCGCCTGGTTCGGCCAAGGCCGAAGGTTGTGCGCAGCCGCCATATCTCCGTGCCACTGAACAGAAACCTGCTCACGCGCCTGCTCTATCGGACACTCTTCGACTTTGTGATTGTGACCGGTGGAGCACTCAATCGACAGGCCTTGATTGAGCGGGACGGACTCGATCCCGATTGCGTGGACGGCTTTCCCATCGGCATCGACACCGCTCATTTTCGGCCAGGCCGACCCGCGCGAGACCTGAAAGAGGAATTGGGCATCCCGAGCGACCATCGCCTGATTGGAATCGTCTCCTATCTTCGCGCATACAAAGGACATCGATACTTTGTCGAGGCGGCGGCTCAGGTCCTTTCGCGGATCAAGAATGCGACGTTTGTGATCATTGGAGAAGGACCGGAAGAACTCAATCTCCGGACACAGATTGCAGAGTTGGGATTGACGGACCGGGTGTTGTTGTTGGGGTATCGCGAGGACCAGGTCGAGGCCATGCGGTCACTCGACGTGTTCGTGCTGCCGTCGGTGGAAGCGGACACCATCCCGCAAGCGCTCATGCAGGCCTTAGCAGTTGGACTGCCGGTGGTGTCTACCTCTTTTGGCTCGATTCCAGACGTCGTCAAACATGGAGAGACGGGCCTGTTGGCTGTGCCACGAGATGCCACGTCCTTAGCGGAGCAGATCGTGGTCATGCTTCAGGACGATGCGCTCCGAGCACGGCTAGGGATGAATGGCCGGCGTCTCATTGAAGACCACTATTCCTTGGACAGGATGCTCACGCGACTCGAAACCGTGTATCAGCGAGTGCTTCGGTCACGGTGAAGGAGAGGCCGAAGAGATCCGAGCGAGCACCGAAAAGAGAGGAACCGGACTGATGGCGAAAGCTGTACGAGGCGGAGGTTCACCTGGCAAGTCCAGGCGAAAGACGCAGAAGCAGAGTGGACAGATCGAACAGTCCCTCGGGGAGGCGATTCGCCGGCTTCGAGACAGTCAGCGCCTTTCTGTGCGGGCGCTGGCCAGCAACTGCGGATTTTCCGCCAGTTTCATTTCACAAGTCGAGCTGAACCAGGCCTCCCCATCGCTGTCTTCCCTGGAACGCATTGCCGCAGGGTTGGGCACGACGCTTGGTCAATTATTTGTCACGGCCGCTCCCTCGGCGCCAGCCCCTATTAAGGCGTCCCACCGCCCCATGCTTCAGAGCGAGTGGTCTCGGGCACAGATTGAATCATTGAGCCATCCGAGCGTCAACAGCAAACTGGAGGCGCTCCTTATCACCTTGAGGCTCGGAGGAAGTAGTGGCGGTCGGCTGCATCTGCGCGAGACAGAACTCCTCGCGATCGTTTTCGCCGGTACAGTTCGGCTGCAGGTGGGGAACACCTCTCATGTGCTCCACCGAGGCGACGCCATTACGATTCCAGCTCACACGCTTCATCGCTGGGAGAACACCGAACCCAAGCCTGCACAATTGCTCAAGATTGTCCCTCGCGGGCACTCCTAGCGATCGAGGAGAGGGAGAGGGGCGACGGACCTTCACGTCACAGAGATGGAGGGTACCGGTAGGTATGCCTCGGCTCCCCTTTATTCGCCTCGGACCAGCGTCACGTGGGAGGAGACCCGAACGGAAGGGCGAGGGAATCATGACAGAATCGGACGCACTGACCGACCCTCAGCGAGCTGAACTACGCTGCGTTCAGGATGGTCACCGCTTGGAATTGGAGCAGCGCCGACTCGACCTGGAACTCCAGCAAATGCTGGCCGCGATCAAGCGGCTTGACAGGCAGCGGTATGGGGTCTGCCTGCGATGCCAGGAGCCGATTTCTTACGAGTGTCTGCTCATCCGCCCGACGACGCCACGGTGCTACGGCTGCCAGGGTGACGTGGAGTCCCGGAAATATTCCTAGCAAGAAACGCTTCACCGAACGGAGACGCCATGTCTATATCCTGCTCCATCCCTTGTAATCTTTGCGGCGGTAGAGACGTTGCGCCGCTTTCGGAGAAAAGCCGGACCGGAAAGCCGCTGCGCACCGTGATCTGTGTGGCCTGTGGCCTTGTGTGGACCGATCCTCGCCCTCATGATGCGGGACAATTCTATCGAGAGAACTATCGCGTCGCCTATAAGAACGCTTATAGGCCTCGCATGAAACACGTCCTGCGCGCCGGCAAAGTGGCGTTGTCGCGCCTGGAGAAGATCCGGTCTCTCCTGTCCAGCCCGAAGGCCGTGCTCGATGTGGGGAGCGGAGGAGGCGAATTCGCCTACTTGCTCGCATCGATGGGCCATCGCGTGAGCGGCATTGAGCCGAATCAGGGATATGCGGAATATTCCGTCGCTCACTATGGGTTGACGGCCCATATCGGCCTGGTCCAGGACAGCGTGCTCCCGCCGGACACTTTCGATGTCATCACCATGTGGCATGTATTAGAACATCTGGAGGATCCACGTGCCGTCTTGGGTCGAGTCCGCTCTTGGCTGAAACCGGACGGCGCACTGATCGTGGAAGTTCCCAATGCGGAGGCGACGTGCCAGTCACCGAAGAGCACGTTTCATGAAGCGCATCTGTACAATTTCAACATGGCGACGCTGGGCAGGCTCGCCAGAATCTGCGGGTTCGAGGAGGCCTCCCGCGCCTTGTCGAGTGACGGCGGAAACCTCACGATGCTTTTCACAAGAAGCCAATCACACCCCGTAGCTCCTCAAGGAGCCACGATCCCTGGCAATTGCGAGCGGATTTCCGCAATTGTACAAGGGCACAGGGCGTGGCGCCACGCCCTGACTCTGACACCGTACCGTCGCACGTACAACCGTCTGCGCAGAGCTTTTATTGAGCGGCGCGAGACAGCCGGTGTGCGAAGCCCAAAGCACCTGCTTGATACCCTCTACCGCAACGCACCCACAACCTGTTCTCCAGAAGCGACTCTGCCCGCGAGCGGTTCACAAACACCTCACGAGTCCAGAAGTTTCTCGCTGCAACAATCCCGACAATAAAGATCTAACCGTGAGCTGAGGTAATGCGATCAAGCAGTGCGGGGCTAATCCAGTCACCGCTATCGAAGATCTACGTATGGTTACCCTTGCCATGCCCGTCTTGCCGACCTCTTTCAGTCACTCTTCCCCCGCATGTTCGACGGGGAATTGCGCCTCGATCGCAAGACGAGAGCGTTGACTTATTGAAAGAGCGGTGAGACCGAGCCATCCTTTGCGATCTTCGCGATGAACGGTTTCGCGTGGCTCTTCAAAAAGCGGGTGATGCGGGGGAGTGCCTTTACGAAGATCTGTGCCATTTCGTCACCTTGCAGATCGCCTGACGTCAGAATAAAGGCCGCGACGCCTGCCTTCATGAGCGCCAGCCGTTCAACATGTCGATACCGGATGCGATGGTCTTTGGTGAGAACAATCCAGCCGCGCTGACCGGCCTCGGTGAGCCAGTGTTCGTCCTTGGCGTCGGGGGGGAAGTGATCGTCGTGGATGTGGAGTGTGGCTCCGGCCTGACGGAGCGCCGTGGCGACACGGTGCTTCCCCAGAGACCGATCGAGGAAGAAGACCGGTTCGTCAGGCCGCTTCGACGGAGAGTTCGCACCTGATGGCTTCTTCGATTTCGAGCCGCCGCCGTCCATAGTCCTCTGCTAAGTCGTCCATCGACTCGCCGGCCTTATAGCGTTCTGCGATCACTGCTGTGGGAATGCCGGTGCCTGCCAGCACTGGCCGGCCAAAGGAGACGAGTGGGTCAATGACGACGGCCCTGGGTTCTTCTTGGAGGTCCCGTTTCCGCGTGAAGGGATAGAGTCTGACCGGGATACCCTTGAGGTCCCGTTCAATGCGATGGAGATGTGCCTGGAGGACTTCCTGGATGGCCAATTGTCCTTCCTGCGAGATGTTGATTAATTGGCTGAATTTCTTGATGAAGAGATTCAGTCCATCGGTGACAAATTCTTGATCGGCCAAGGGATGTCTCGACGGAAATTGCTTCGAGAGGTAATTCATCGCGGTTCTGACTTTTTCCAGCGGAATGTCATGCTTGCGGCAAATGGCATCCAGGACGTGGATTTCCACCAGGTTCATAAAGGAAAGCAACTTCACGGCTGGGTCAGGAACCTGAATGATCGGTTTGGAGAATCGCACGCCGCTGATGCTGCGGTAATGTCGGCCTGAGACCCAGTCCCGGATGGTCGTGCGTGGAATCCGCAAATAATGCGCGGCTTCCATGACGCCGTAGGATGGCACTTCTCGGGCATCAAAGTGTTTGGTGAACGCTGCCGCCTTTGGTTTCATAAGTCTGAGGGCACTGTAGCCTTGTCTTTATTGCCGGTCAAGTGGTGCGTGGCAGCTCAGCAAACAGAGCGCTCGGGCGAGAAGGGGAGACCCTGCCGACGCGGGACAGAGATGGGGTCATTGCTTGACTTTGCACCTCCCTCCCCCTACATTCCGCGCCCCTGGCCCGGCAGCTTTGCCCCGAATGCTCCCCCTCTATCACGTCACGGCCGGTAGCAACGAACAACACACGATCTTTCATGACGAGACCGACCCGCAGCATTTCCTGACCCTGTTCGGACACGAAATCCTCCAACAGTGTGGCGGCTGATTGCAATCATATGGCTTGGCCAAGTGAAAGGCCGACTCCCGGCCCGTTGCTACCTGCTGGGTCATCACGTCGCGGCCCAGTGGATGGTGAAGAGCGCCTCGGTCGCGCTGTGCTGGGCCCCGTGGCGGAGAAAAATGGGTCGCATCTTGTACATGATATTTTCTCTCTCGTAGCGCCCACTCAATCTCGCTCTCTTGGCGCAAGACTCAGGGAGATCGAAGAGGGTGTACCGTTACAGCCTCTTCGATCAGACCTCGGTCAATGAGAGGAATCCAGGCGAGCTATTACTCCGTAGGGGGTGATAGGGTGCCCTGATGGTTGAATGGTTTAAACAAGGAGGTCGTGATGCAAGTGTTTGGACGTATCGGATTCATAGGGCTCGGCATTGCGTTGGTGAGTGCGCTCACGGGAGCGCCGGTCTTCGCAGAAGACAAACCAATCGAAGACGGATCGAAGATCATGATCACATCTCCGAAGGACGGGGATAAGGTCAGCGATAGCTTCGAGCTGAAATATGAGTTGACCAAGGGCTCCGAGGCGGCACATGCCCACGTGTACTTGGATACTCAATACCAGAAGGGCTTTCCCGGATCGTTCAAGGGTCTGACCAAAGGCAAGCACCAGATCACCGTAACCGGTGCGAACAAGGATCACAAGCTAGTCTCCGCCACTCAGACCATCACCGTCGACGTGCAGTAACACGACAGCCAGTCAACCTCACCGGCCGCCAGGGCCTCTTCTCAAAGAGGCCCTGGTACGCGCGCCCATTCCTGATATTCCCGGCCCTTCTTCGGTTGACTCTTTTCTCGCCAGAACGTAGCTTCTCCCCGATTCAGCACATTCAGTTTATTCACGGGACAGAGAGTGGTCATGGATTGGTTCTGGTTGATCGGGTTCCTTGTGCTGTTCGCGGCCAGTGGGGCTGCGTTCTATGTATGGCAGGTGATTGCGGCGCACACGCGGGACGACTTCCGTGCGCAACAGCCCACGCTGCGGGTGACCAACTTGTCTGCGATGCATGCCGGGAATGTACTCACTCTCATTCCACAGCTTGAGAACGTGGGGCGCGGGGTGGCCTACGATTGTGTATTGCATCTCGGTGGGTGGGAGGGCAGCTTTTCGGTGAAGAAAGTCTATCCCCAGGGCCCGCGCTACCAGAAGCACGCGGCTTCGCTCGTGTTGGGGCCGGATACTCCGCTACGGGTGAAACCGCAGAACCATGGCTATCTTCGATTAAGTTATCGGGATCGGTGGGGACTCAAGTATGATTGTTGGTACCCGGTCACTCAGTCGCTCAGCAGCCAGCCGCCGCTTCATAATATTCAGATCGACTTGGAACATCCGGATGTCAACGAGCCGACTCCCTCGTTCTGGGAGATGCGGACACTCCTGCGAAATAGTACGCTTCCGGAGTGAGACTGTTCTCGGCAATGGTCCAGGAGTTGTGGGGGTGCTCTCACTGAGAAGTCTAAACAGGAGCCAGCTGTGAAATCTTTCGCACTCGCGGGCATGACTGCCATCTACATGGTGTTGTCGGCCTGCGCCGGCATGAAGTCTATAGCGCCGCTTCCGACGGCGTCGTCTGTGGATCTCGCCCGCTATGCTGGAACGTGGTACGAGATTGCGCGGCTGCCGATGTGGTTTCAACGGCATTGCGTCGATTCCAAAGCGATCTACACGAGTCGCTCTGACGGCGCGGTCGGGGTTCACAACGAATGTGTGACTGAGAGCGGCGGGCTCGACCAGATCGACGGTGTGGCGACGGTGGTCGATCCGAAGACCAACGCGCGGTTGACGGTGGTCTTTGACGACTTCTTTGCGCGATTGTTCGGCTCATCCCGCGAAGAGAACTATTGGATTATCGATCTCGATCCCGACTATCGCACCTCCGTGGTGGGCACGCCGGATCGGCGTTTTCTCTGGATTCTCTCGCGGACGCCTCACATAGATGATGCGACGTACCAACGGTTGGTCGAACGGGCCAGGCAGCTTGGCTTTCCCGTATCAAACCTGATTCTCGCCAAGCGCCCACTGTGAGCCGGTTTGTGCCTGCTTGACTCCGTCTTTTCGGGGAGCGATACTGAAGGTGTCCCGGAGGTGTCGTATGAGACCGGGGTAGCCTTCTCACCGCTGTTCACGTATCCCTTCTTCTTGTCCGCTTCCATGCGCCCTGCTGGTTTCATACCCTCGAGGGCGTTCTTGTATCTCCCACCACTATCAAGGAGGTTGCACCATGAAGACCTCACGAATTGTTGTGGCCGCATCCGCGGTCTTGCTGCTGGCCGTCTCGCCGGCTTTCGCCAATCCCGATATGCTGCCGAAGCATCCGGGGTATCCGATGGGCAAAGCGATCGATCCGGTCAGAGGACAATCCCTCGCGAACGACCCCGGTCAGACCAATGCGACGGGGGAAGGGTCGCTCGTGAACGCAGCTGCGTTCGATGATAGCCACTCCAAGCAGAGCCTATCGATCAATCACGATAACCTGCGGATCTTGGAGAAGCCCGGCGCGGGAGTGTTGCCCAAAGTGCAGGGACCGAGCATTAAGATTGAACCACCGGTAAAGGAGGGGACCAAGGTCAATGCCTCGCCGCAATAACTGAGACGGACGAAGCGTGACCCAGCGTGGCCGGACTGCGGGTGGTGCGCCATCCCGGTTCGGCCACTGACATGTGGATCTCTTCGATCGAACCGGTCTGAATGGTTTTCTTCTGAAAAAACCGGCTTGTTCTTCCCTCGTCGTCGCAGTAGGATGACGCGGCTATTTCGTCGTGTTCTATCTATGTTGAGGAGGTATTGCTATGTCAGAT
Source organism: Nitrospira sp. (assembly GCA_030692565.1). Classification (NCBI taxonomy): domain Bacteria; kingdom Pseudomonadati; phylum Nitrospirota; class Nitrospiria; order Nitrospirales; family Nitrospiraceae; genus Nitrospira; species Nitrospira sp. Next base: position 168,739 of record JAUYAO010000058.1, on the reverse strand, counting down.
CGTTCACTGGGCCTGTGCGCTGTGATCGCATTGGTGGGACTGCTGTTTGGAGGCTGTGCGAGCGATGGCTCAATGGGAACATCGGGAACATCCGGGGGCGGGTCGTCTTCCGGCAGCGGTGCAACGTTCGGCACGACGAAGAATATCGAGCGTGTCGCTGCAGGCGCGGTCGAAGACAATCTGAACGCCTGTATGGCGCGCATTCCCAAAGACGCATCCGCCGGTCAGCGGATGTTGGCGGAGGAAAGCTGCCGTCGCGATCAAGCCAATCGCCGCTAGCGCTTTGTGTTGTCGTAAGGCGGCGCGGGCAGGCGCGTTGTCTTACGACAGGACCCCGCAGGTCGCTCCCCTTCCCTCACACTCTGATCCTGACCGTAGCGCATGACAGGTGCCGCCGTAGGCAAGCTGAAATAGCGGGCTGTCAGCATGTGCCATGCGAAACTGTAGACTCAATGAAAGCTACGCGTAGCAAGCGTTGGTGGTGAGCTTACTTAGCCTGGCGGGTTGATCGGGCTTTTGTGCCCGGCTTCTTCAGTGCTTTGGTCGAACGGTTTGTCTGCGGAGTGACGGGTGGGGGCGAAACGTGTCGTTGCCGGATGGTGTTCGGGGTTCCGAAATCTTCGATCAGTGCGCGCAACGGCTCCGCAACCGACCAGGCCTGGGCAAAACACCCGCGTGGATGATGCGGAGCCTCTGCATCAAAAATCTCGGAGACTTGTCCGAGGCAGCCCTCGCCGAGATGAGCTTCGAGGCCATTCAAAAATCCTCTTGCTTCTGATCGCGATTTGGCATTCCGTCCGAAACTCTTGATCCAGGCCGTCACCAGCGGGCCCAGGAGGAACGGCCAGACCGTGCCTCGATGATAGGCGCTGTCTCGTTCCAGCACGCCTCCTTCATAACGGGGACGATAGCGCGGATCGTCCGGTGACAACGTGCGAAGTCCGACCGGAGTGACGAGCTGTTTCTTCACGAGCCGGAGGATGTGTTGCGCACGATCGCGCGGGACCAGGGCGTTCCCCAGGGAGATGGCGTAGAGCTGATTGGGCCTCAAGGAGGTGTCGTTGCCTTCCGGTCCGTCGATGACGTCATACAGGTAGCCGCCTTGTTCGTACCAGAAGCGCTGTTGGAATGTGGCTACGGCTCGTTGCCGGTCAGCGTGGCATTGATCGGCGTACGATGCCTCGCCGAACAGACGGGCGAGGGTTTCTCCGACACCCAAGGCGTGCACCCATAAGGCTTGAATCTCTACCGGTTTCCCATGCCGCGGCGTGACGACCCAGTCACCGATTTTGGCATCCATCCAGGTCAACTGGGCACCGGGAATTCCCCCGGTGATCAAGCCGTCGTCATCCATTCGAATTCCGTAACGTGTGCCGCGCCGATAGCCATCGAGAATCTGTTTGATGGCCGGCCAGGCCGTGCCGCGAATACGAGAGTTATCCTGGGACGCAGCGAAGTAGCGATCAATGGCATGGATGAACCAGAGTGCCGCGTCGATCGTGTTGTACTCCGGCTGCTCGCCGGCGTCGGGAAAGCGATTCGGGATCATGCCTTCTGAGACGTGGCCGGCAAACGCCGCGATGATCTGCCAGGCGACCTCCAATCGACCGGTCACGAGACAGAGCCCCGGCAACGAGATGAAGGTATCCCGCCCCCAATCAGTGAACCAGGGATAGCCGGCGATCACTGTCTGCCGATCGCCTCGTTCGGACAGATAGGCGTCCGTGGCACGCCAGAGTGTGCCGGCCAGAGGATCGGCGGTCGGGGCAGCTTGCATGAGCCGGGTCCGACGCGCTCGCTCACGCTTGGTAAGGGCAGGGACATCGAGCCCGTCGAAGACCTCGCTGGTGAAGGCCAAGGTCTCGGTTGATCCCGGTGTGGGGCTGAACGTGAACTCTCCCGGCGACCACCAATCTTCCCTATGGTCGAGTCCGCGTTGTTGCTCGACGGAGAATTCGACTTGTCGATACCACTCGGGGGCATGGCGATACTCGCCGGAATGAAGCGCTCGTATAGGAGGGAGATCGGTATAGGGCTGCCAGGTGACGGTCCCTGCTTCGATCGAAGATTCCGTCGATAGCCTTCCATTCTCGTGATGCGTCGCGTGGTAGTCGCGCCCGCTGAGCTTCGGCCTTACGCGGAGAATCGCTCGCTGCTTCTTCTTGCCAAGCAATCTCCATCGAACGATGACGAGATCACGTCCATGGACCGTGAAGATCTCACGTTGGACGGTTGTGTTGCGGCACTCGAATGTCCAGGTTGGCCAGGGATCGGCAGTAAACCCTGTACAGAACTGATAGCCGGACGGATGGACAGTATCAGAATAGCAATTGGTGGAGAGCGGGAAGGATTGCCCATCGAGATCGAGCCATTCTTCTACCTGATTCACCAGCACGAACCGGTCGCTCGGCGGCTTGCGCGCAGTCAGTAAGAGGGCGTGATACCGGCGAGTGTTGGCACCGGCGACGGTGCCGGACGAGAATCCGCCACGCCCGTTCGTCTCGAGCCATTCGAGACTGAGTGCGCGGTCCAGGTTCTGGCAATCTTGGGCGCTGATTTTCACATCAGGCTCCTCGTTGTCAGCGCTCAGCTTCTTCATTCTCCCGACTGCTGGATCAATTTCGCGACCAATCCCGTCCATCCCGTCTGGTGGCTTGCGCCGATGCCGGCGCCGTTGTCGCCATGAAAATATTCATAGAAGGGCACGTGATTCTTCCAGTGCGGGTCGTCGTTGAATCGCGATGTTCCGCCGAGCACCGGCCTTTTCCCGGAGGCATCTTTCAGAAAAATGTGGATGAGTCGTCGGGACACTTCTTCCGCCACTTGCCAGAGTGTGGCCTGATGGCCGGAACCGGTCGGGTACTCCACCTTGTACTGGTCGCCGAGGAAGTAATGAAACTTCTGCAGGGATTCGATCAGGAGGTAGTTGACGGGGAACCAGATCGGTCCGCGCCAGTTGGAATTGCCACCAAAGAGTCCAATGCTCGACTCTGCCGGTTCGTAGTCCACCCGATGCTCCTGGCCCATCACGTTGAGAATGTAGGGGTGGTCCTTGTGATAGCGCGAGAGGGCGCGGATGCCGTAGGGCGAGAGAAATTCCTGTTCGTCGAGCATGTAGCCGAGCACGGAACGCAACCGGTCGCGGTTCACCAGTGAAAGAAAGCGCCGGACGCCCCCATCATGGGACTGCGTCTCCAGATGTTGCGAAAAATCCGGCCGGTTCTCGATGAACCACTGCATCCGGTGTTTGAAGCGCGGGAGGCTGTCGATCAATTCCGAGTCGAGCGTCTCGACTGCGAAGAGCGGAATCAGCCCGACCATGGAACGGACCTTCATGTGTCTCGTCTCACCGTTCGGCAGATGCAGCACGTCGTAAAAGAATCCGTCTTCACGATCCCAGAGTTCGATCTTTTCCCCGCCGATGTTGTTCATGGCCCGGCAGATATAGACAAAGTGTTCGAAGAATTTGCTGGCCACGTCTTCGTAGGCGCGGTTGTCCCGGGCGAGCTCCAAGGCCATGGTCAGCATGTTCAGGCAATACATGCCCATCCAGCTGGTGGCATCCGATTGCTCGATATGGCCGCCGGTCGGCAGCGGGGCGCTGCGATCGAATACGCCGATATTGTCGAGCCCCAGGAACCCGCCTTGGAAGATGTTCTTCCCGTCGGCATCTTTGCGATTGACCCACCAGGTGAAGTTCAGCAGCAGCTTGTGAAAGCAGCGCTCCAAGAAACGCCGGTCGCCGACGCCGTGGCGTTTCTTGTCGATTTTGTAGACCCGCCAGGCAGCCCAGGCATGAACCGGTGGATTCACGTCGCCCAGGGCCCACTCGTAGGCCGGAATCTGTCCGTTGGGATGCATGTACCATTCACGCAGCATCAGCACGAGTTGTTCTTTGGCAAAGGTCGGGTCGACGAGCGCGAGCGGGATGCAATGGAAGGCCAGATCCCACGCGGCATACCAGGGATACTCCCACTTGTCCGGCATCGAGATCACGTCGGCGTTGTAGAGATGTGTCCAGTCGGCGTTGCGGCCCCCGAGACGCGCGCGGGGAGGTTCTGGCATACCGGGGTCGCCTTTGAGCCAACGATTGACCTCATAATGATAGAACTGTTTACTCCAGAGCAGACCGGCGAACGCCTGGCGCTGCACCTGGCGAGCATCTTCTGAGAGCGTGGCCGGCGCGAGGCTGTCGTAGAACTCATTGGCTTCTCGAAGGCGTGCGGTAAACACCGCATCGAATTCTTGCGCGGAGAATTCCGGAATCCGTTCTTCATTCGTGAATCGCAAGCGGATCGTTTTGGTCGTACCGGGTTCCAGCCTACACGCATAGTGGGCGGCGGCCTTCGTGCCGACCTGATCCGGATTGACCGCATCTTTTTCTCCCGCCACCACATAGTCGTGGAAGCCGTCTTTCACGTACTTGGCGCCATCTTGGTCGCCATAGAGCCGCCGGGTATTCGTGTCGTTCTCCGTGAAGAGGAGCGTTGGCTGCCCCTCACAGAGTAATCGTCGTTTGCCATAGTGGTCGTGATTCGTCTCGATGACGCTCATGTGAGTGCCCGGCTCGCCCTGTTTCAGCCGCGGGCGCCGGATATCGGACCCCCAAGACCAGGTGTTGCGAAACCACATCGTCGGCAGCACGGTGAGTTCTGCCGCCTCAGGGCCTCGATTGACGACCTGGATCCTGATGCAGAGATCTTCCGAGGTCGCCTTGGCATATTCCACGAATACGTCGAAGTAGCGGTTGTCGTCAAAAACCCCGCTATCGACCAACTCAAATTCGGGGTCCTGGCGTTTTCTCCGGCGATTCTCTTCCACGAGCCGGGCATAGGGAAAGGCTGCCTGCGGATACTTGTAGAGATATTTCATGTAGGAATGCGTCGGCGTGGAATCGAGATAGAAGTAGTACTCTTTGACATCTTCACCGTGGTTGCCTTCATTGCCGGTGAGGCCGAAGAGGCGTTCCTTCAAAATGGGATCGTGTCCGTTCCAGAGGGCGACGGCAAAGCAGATCATCTGGTGACGATCGCAGATACCGGCGAGCCCGTCCTCGTTCCAGCGGTACGCCCGTGATCTGGCCTGATCGTGCGGGAAGGCCTCCCACGCGGTGCCGTGCGGACTGTAGTCTTCGCGTACGGTGCCCCAGGCCCGTTCACTCAAATACGGGCCCCAGCGTTTCCAATGGCGTTGACGCTGGGCGTCTTCATCAAGGCGCTGCTGCTCAGCGAGGAGCGGGGGGGGGATAGGCGGAGACTGACGAGGAGAGGCCATACGACTCCTTCGGTCGAAACGGTATGGAACTAGTGGACTGTAACGATTAGATCGGCAGTATCACCGTAACCATGAAAAGCGTGATGATGTGGCGCAAATGAGAGTGAATACAGCGGCATCACAGCGGCAAATTACTCTCAAATTAACTGTTACAGTCCACTAGAGTCGGCCGAATTGATCAAGTCTTACGGCAGGCTAGACCGAGTGCCAGTCGGAGTCAATCGCGATCAGGATAACGACGGATTTCCCGGCGGCGCCGAGCGTGCGGCAGCCTCATCTGAAGTCATATACGACGGCGGGTTGCCAGCTTTCATAGCGCCAACGGGAGTGTCGTCAGGCTCAGTGCCATCGCCCATCCAGGGAGATGATGAGAAGGTCTCAGGAGAGCGCGGGACGGCCAAGGGAGCGGAGGAAGCGGGTCCAGATGACCTGGTCGAGTTGCTGATGGGCGCGTATGGGAAGGCGGATAAATTCAACGCCGAACACATAGCCCCTCACCCAGCGAATCTTCGCGAGATCAATCGCCAGAGAGGGTGACTGATCAGGCATCAAGACATTGAGCCGCACATAGCTGCCGGAGAGGACGGTGCGATCGCACGAGATCGCGCAACCGGAGGCGGACAGGTCCGTCAACATGCCTTCGCCTACAAAAGGAGCCCCGCCAAATACGACGGGGTAGGTGACGGGAAAGCGATCGGTGGAGCGGGTCTGGAGAACGTGAGCCATGTGCTGCCCTGTGTGATCCACGACAGGGTAGCTGGTTGATGCATTGGAGTACTACCCCTCAGAGGAGGGGCCAGGGAGCGCGCGCTGCCGGTTAGGGGGTCTTGTGAGCAGGCTCGACAGGGTTGGGCGCAGGTTGCTCGAGACGCTCGATGACGTCTTGCTTTAATCGCGTGGGTTCTTCGATCCGGTTATCGCGTTGAATGATCGTGAGTTCTTTCGCTTTCCGTTGGCTCAACTCGGCGATATCGCTTTCGTCGCGGATCAGGTGCGGGGTAAGGAAGACAAGGAGATTGAGTTTCTCGGTTTGCTTACTCTGAAACCGGAAGAGCCAACCTAGCCACGGAATGTCTCCGAAGAACGGCACCTTGCGTTCACTGAGGGTGATGTTGTCTCGAACGAGTCCTCCCACCACGATGGTTTGGTTGTCTCTCGCGATGGTGGTGGTTTCCATCGAGCGCTTGGTGGTGGTAGGGCCGACCGGGATGGATGCGGTGCCTGACCCGATTGTCTGGGCCACGTTCTCGGCAATGGCGGTGATTTCCTGCTTGAGCTCCAGGCGGATCAGATCGTCTTCCAGCACTTGCGGGGTCAGTTCCAGCGTGACGCCGACGTCTTTGCGTTCGATGGTCACCAACGTACCCCCGGTGATGCCCTGAGCCTGTCCGGTCGGGAAAGGACGATTTTCACCGACAACGATTTTGGCTTTCTGGTTATCGGCGGCTAAGACCTGAGGCGTCGAAAGAATGTTCGTGTCGGTGAGGCTCATCAGGAGATTCAGAAACGCCCGGATGTTGACGGTGTTGAGAACGGTAACGGAACCTCCTGAGGCCACGCCGCTGATGGTTTGGGCGATGGCCGCCAGATCTTCCGGAGCGCGGTTCAATCCTCCTATGCCCTGCAAGGCTCCGGCTTTTCCCGATCCAAGAACCTGGAGCGGATCGGTGCCGATCTGCCGGAGGCGATCGACCTGCACTTCCAGGATCACGGCCTCAACAAAGACTTGTTTCCTGCGGGTGTCCAAATCGCGAATGACCGATTGGATCCGGCTATAGGCCGATTTTGTGGCACTGACTACGATGGAATTGGTGGCTTTGTCGGCAAATACTTGCACGGGAGCTTCGAATTCTGTCAGGGGACGCAGGGGTGGCCTGGCACCGGGGGCTGTTTGCGCGACCGTTTGGGAGCGAGCGACGAGGTTGGTCAGGACCGCCGCCAGGTCGGTCGCATTCGCATGTTTGAGTTTGTACACATACACACCCCGCTCAGGAGGGAGTTCTCCCATCGGCACAATCTGATAGACGCTGCCTTTGGGAACGACGGCAATCCGGCTGACTTCCAGTGCGGCCACAAACATGCTGTAGGCCTGGTCCGGCGTGACTTTGGTGGGCGAGAACACGGAGATCTTTCCGCCCAGCTTCTTGATCGCCTCATCGAGGACGAAATTCTTGCCGGTCAATTCACTGATGAAGCGAACAAATACAGGAATCTCGACTTCGTTGAAGTCGAGGGTGATTTTATTGGAAGCAGATGCGGCGGTTTCCGCATGGCTTACCGGGGGAAGCGGCCAAGCAGCGAGGGCCACTGCCACCACAAGCCAGGCATATGTTGAGGGAATGCGCCGGCGCGCATTCGGCAATCGGTCGGTCAGCACGCAGCCTCAATAAGATAGTGAGTCGATAGAAGGGAGGATCCCTTTGACATGCAAGCTATCACACGAAGGCGGGTGAGACAACCGGAGCGGGTGTTTTGAGAGGCGAGCCCCTCGGTAAAAATGAGGGTTGGATAGTGCAATGATCTCTGGCCCTGCGAGGGAATCTCTTGTGCGGCTCGTGATGTGAGGAGCGCAAACCTCAGTGAGGCCCGCTTTCTCCGTCGGTAAAGGTGGCCGGCACCACAGGGGCTTTCATTCCATTGCGAAACTCATCCGGCTGGTGTTCAGGGTTCATCCTTGTGGGTGAGGGGCAGAGTTTCCCGCGTGCCGCGCTCATGGCCAACGATTTCCCGAAATTTTCAGCCACGGCATGTTTGAGCAAGAGCCAGAGATCATCATCGAGGTCGTTGTATCCTTCGATGAGCGTAAGGAGTTCAGCTAAGGGATGGCGGCCTTGAGCCAGTGTGGTGACATCGGGGTGGAGTTCAGGGCCGGCGTGGTCGTGAATAGCTTCACGCAAGGCGCGTGATTTTGCTTGGCATTCGCTGAGGGGCGCGAAATCCGGTTGGTCGCGATGCACGAGTGAGAGCAGTCGATCGAGTACGGTCAACGCTCGCATGCGCGCCTTCTCCTGTTGCGCGCGTTTGCGTTGGGCTTCTGCGGCCACTTGCAGCAGGGCCTCAAGCTCCTTCATCGACCCGATTTCTTCCGCGGCGGCGTTCGGGGTTTCCGACATCAGTCCGACGAGTTCGATTGCCCGGGCCCTGAGGTCGGTGAAGTTCCGGCGAGAGGCGGTGATCTCTTCGATTAAACTCTCGGACGGGAGCACGCCGGTGGTCCTGACTTGCTCGGCCACTTCCGAGAGCCGTTGCCCCAGTTGCTCAAAGTTTTTTGTGACGAGAGAAAAATCCTGCAGGAGATCAGTGTGTGATGTGTCCATGGACATCCTCCCTCGGGTAAATGGTCAATCAGGTAAGACGCTGCGCTGTTCGGCATTCCTCATGTCGGAGTCCACGCGTACCAGCGCGGACTGACGGGATTACCTGATCATAGTCGTGCCGAAGAGCCAAGAATTGCGAACCAAGTGTCCGAATAAGAACAACGGAGGGATCAAATGGGAGATTGAGCCAATCGGCTGAGTGACTCAATCTGTTGGAGCGATCAGACATGCATGTGTGCCATGTGAAGGTGAAGTGCACACGACTATCCATATGAAGCCGAGCCATCATTGTCTATATGCGCCGGCCAGTCAATACATCTCTTTGATTATTATGGCTCTATCGTGCATTCCCAAACGACCCTAGATATGAAATGCATCGAGTTTGGAGCGGATAGGAGTTCGTTCTCGTTTCAGGAGAGAGCGCCTAAGACGTTCAGTAGGGGAGGTGAATGAGTGAGAGGGGTCATTCGGGCAATCAGGGTAAACCTCCACGAACGAGTGGCACGAAACCTGCGATCTCGTGCTCGCAAGAAAACTCATGACCAGATGGCGTGCGTCGATGGAATGCGCTCATGGAATGTCTGGAATCACCCGATAGATAGAGGAACGTGGGAAATACGAAGGCATAAATCATGGACTCTCAGCGGCTTCAAACAAAAGTTCAGGCGTTTGCCCATCGGCTTCTTGAGGAAGCCAATGGCGACCCTGTTCGAGCGCTCGGACTTTTGGTCCTAGTGCTGGAAGATTCTGAGCTTGAGTCGGCAGATCATGCCCATCGGCTGGTTGCGGAAGTTCGTAAGGTTCTCCTTCCTCAAGACTTTTCCGAAGTCGGTCAGCCGGTTCAGCACCTTGCCGGACCTCCATCCTGGGAAGGCGTTCAGCACTGTCTGCGTTGCGGAAAAGTATTGTGTAAGAGCACAACGGATCAAGAAGGCGGGACGACCTATCCGTCCGGATACGTCTATGAGGTAGGTCCGCGCTTTACCACAGAGGATTGTGACGATTTCGAGCCCTGCCAGTAAGGCGTAGAGTTACCCGCCCCTCACCATTGCCACGACCCTGCCGATATTGTAGGAAGGTCGGATGCCGTCCTGCCAGACTTGGGTTAGGCCGCCTCATCCTTCGCGTTGGGTTCGGCTCCACGCTGGTCCTTTACAAACACGCTTCCCTTGTGGGCTTTCGCGAGCTTTTTCAGCTCGGAGGCAATCTTGCTGACATCGCCGGGATGATCGATCGCGCGGTGGCTGTTCGTCACGACCGCAATCGATAAGCTCATCATGGGAAATTGTTCGTGATTCCCTTTCCGGTCGACGGAATCGATGTAGCCTTGCAGCCGGTCGTCGCGATCGTAAAAATCAGGAATCACCAGGTCAAACCGTTTAATCACGGTTTCGCAAATCGCGTCGATATGATCGGGGTGGCTCATAAAGACAAAGTCATCACCGCCCACATGGCCGACGAACCCTTCTACTCCGGCGAGCTCACCGACGACCGTCGTGAGAATGCGACAGGCCACTACCAGCACCTCATCACCACGGCCGTATCCATACCGGTCATTGAACGACTTGAAATTGTCGACATCAAGGTACGCCAATGCGAAGGGATTCCCGCTCTCAATGCGGGCGGTCGTTTCGAACAGGATGCTGGTGTTGCCGGGAAGCCGGGTGAGCGGATTGGCGTCCAGTGACCGGGTCAGCCGGCTCAAGCAGAGGCGCACCCGATGGACGATTTCGTCCGGGCGATAGGGGAGGCAGATATAGTCATCGACGTCGACGCTGCCCCAGTCGACATCATTGAGGCGGATGTCGCGAATCAGCACGATCAACGGCAGTCGTCCGAGAAAGGGATCGTTCTTCAGATGCCTGGTGAGAGATTCTACCGACCGGCCGCTCGTTCCTTCAGCTGCCAGGATGACATGGGGGGGATTGTGGACAAGCTCGTGCAACGCGATGGTAGTCAGATCTCCGCCAACCACCTGAAAGCCGGCTTTCGTGAGGAGGCCGGAAAGGATGGCAATTTCGCCAGGATCGTTGTGAAGAATCAGGACGCGCTGGGCGGCAGTAGACTTCGTCATAGATAGTCGTCGATCGCAAGGAATTCTTCTGAGGCTCTGGAGACGCACCCTGCCAGCGATTCCGGATCGAGCCCAACCAAATCCCAGGCCTGCCTGGAGAGGGGCGGAACCCATTCGTCGCCGGGGTTTCCGCAGGCCATGCCTTTGACAAGTACATCCGCGACGTGCACGACGGCTGTTTGCAGCTGGGCATCCTGTGCCGCTCCCGGTTGGTGGTGGAAGAGAATCGGTTCTCGGAGCGTGGCCGGCAGGTGCCATGCGTTGGCCAGCCAGCCGCCGACATCGGCGTGAGAGACCTCGTACAGATCCTGTTCGACGTGCATCATCGGGCGATCGCCGGATGGATTGGCGGCCCTAATCTTTTTCCCCACATCCGGCCATTTCACATACAGAATGACTTTGCCGATGTCATGAAGCAATCCCGCGACAAAGACTTCTTCGACATTTTTCATTTCCAACCGTTTACCCAGGAGTTGCGCGGTAATCGCGACACCCAATGAATGCCGCCAGAGCTGACCAAGTCCGGCATCTTTCATGATGTCGTGCGCAGTCGCGCAGAGGGTCAACCCTTTGACCACGTTGAGTCCCAACACGACGACGGCGTGGGGGACCGACGCGATGCGTGATGGGAATCCGTAAAAGGGTGAATTGGCTAGTCGCAACACCTTTGCCGCGAGGACCTGATCTTTCTCGATCAAGGAGCCGATCTCTTCTGCGGACACGTTCGGCCGTCCGATCATGGAGGCGAGCTTTTGCACCACGTGCGGCAAAGTCGGCAAGTCCCCAAGTTGCTCAATGCGGTTTCGAAAGTCGGTCGCCGCTGATGGACTCATGACGCAGGCGCCCCTTTCTCGAGATCGGCGGTTCCATGAGTACTGTGAAGATGCTCACGCAGAGCCGAGAGAATGGTCTGTTGAAGCGGATCCTGGCATACGTGTCGAAATCGATGCTCCAGCTCGACTTCCAGCTCCGCCAGCGTTTTGCCCCCGGCCGAGCCAGCCTCGCCCTCAATAAAAACGGATGGGAGGTCCAGCTTCTTGAACCGTGCGATCATCACCTCATCCAGGATAGCCCCTTCAGCAACCACAGGTAATCCGGCTGAGTTGGTGATCGGCTTCGCGAGGACCATTCCCGGCAACAATTCGGTCAGTATCACTCGTTTCATCAGAAGACTCTCCGCGTCCCGGCGTCGTCAATTCACTCCTGTCCTCCCAGGGCAAGGAAGCAAGAGAGAGGAGCGAGACACATCCGCTCCGTGCCTCTCATATCGGATCTTTTGCTCCATTTCTGAAGGTTTGCGCTGCTTCCGTTCTATTGACGCTTCAAGGCTTCTGGGGAACGACGTGAGGATGGCACTCAGCGCGTGATTCGATGATCGAGCACGTGCGGATGAGTCATAGTGACCAGTCTTAGCCGAATTCTGCTGTTCCGTTCAAAAATGACGAATCGATCGAGAGCCGTCGAGGGAGAGGTTTGGCAAATTGTCAGTAATTCAACGGGTTGCACATAGGGCCTTAGGGCGTAGAGAGGGCACCTAGCTTGCAGTCTCGTGAGCGGTTTGACCTTCATATGCGGAATGATCACCGAGTATCTACGATTGGTACAAATCAGCCATCGGTGCGGCTTATAACCCTGTTGTGATCTGCTAGAGTTACTATCGTGCGTGCTGATAAGAAAACTCCACTCAAAGCCGACAAGAAGATTGCGTCCCGTAGTCACAAGCGGGGCGTGATCGGGTATAGCAAGAAGTCCGCTCTTCTCGAAGACGCCATTACCCAAATGAATGCGGGGAAGTATGGGCGGTCGTCAGCCGCGCTGAAAGAATTGCTGGCGCTCGATCCTGCGAATATGGAGGCGCGCCGGCTGTTCGCCACGCTTCATCTTCGATTGGGGAGCCTGCTCCCGGCGAGGCAGGCCTTCGAATCACTGGCGAACGAGGCGCTTGAACGGCAAGACTACTGGCTTGCTGAATCGTTACTCCGCGAGTATCTCGCAGCCGGTCCCCGGTGTGTGCCATTCATTGAAAACCTGGGGTCGGTATACCAGGAAAAGGGCGATGCGCTCGCCGCGTCCGAAGAGTTTGCCAAGGCCATCGACATTCTTATCGAAGATCCTGACCCTGACCGTCCTGCCTTACCCACTGAGCTGTATGCCAAGATTCGGGAGCTAGCCCCGGCTAGTTCTCCTGCATTCCGTCTCGCATCACTCTTCGACGCGCAGACAGGAGAGTTAATTGCCCGCGCGGCGGTTGCGCCGAGCTCGAATCCGGAGGAGATGCTAGCGCCGCCTGTGGCGATGGAACCATCGGAGTCCACGACATCGAATCTATCGACCGCGATGTCTGATCCGGTTTCCGGCGTCATGCCGTGGGATGATCTCCCAGCGGGTACTTCGGTATTGCCAGCCCAGAGCTTCCAGCCTGAGAGCCCAGATCAGGTCGCTTCATCGACAGCTGAGTTGCCCGCAGCATCGGAGGCTTCTCCACTTGCGGACGAGTCATTCGCTCTGCGGGACGGTTCCATTGATCAGGTTCCGGCAGAGCTGAGCGTCAGTCCATCTTCCCAAGGTTCGAGCAGTGAGAGCTCAGCCCCGATTACCCATCAAGGCGCAGCGTCCACCGGATTTTCGCTAACGCATGAGGAGATGCCTGCTACGACTATTGCGTCGCCGGGTTCGGAGTGGGGTGCGGCTTCTCTCCCGATATCGCAAGCTTCTTGGAACACGGATTCGAATGAGGCAACGAGCGTGGCTGATGTGGTGCAGCCTCCTCAATCGGATGTGTCCATTACGTTGCCGAGTCCTACCTCGGATGCTTTTCCCGCTCCTTTGCCCTGGGAGCAGGTTCAGGAAGCCACGGTTGCGATTTCTCAACCGGACGGGGAATCTCTCTCGGCGGGTTTCCAGGGCGTAGAGTCCGCCTCCTCGGTCTCACCGGAAATCGCACCAATCGAGGTCGGGTCTTCTGATGAGTCAGGCGAGAAGCAAAAAGAAGAGTCTTCACTACTGGCTGGGACGGGGACAACCCTCTCGTTAGCCACAACAGAAGAATGCTCACCGGATGTGGCTTGGTCGGCACCGGATGTGGTGGCTACTGAGCCGCCGAGTTCTTATTCGCCTTCACCAGAGCCATCGCAGACGATCTCTGCCTCGGGGGAACCGCAGTCAGATGTGCTGACTGAATCTGTGCCTTTGCCCATGCCATGGGAACAGATACAGGAATCGCCGGTCAGTATTGAAGGATTCACTCAGGAGTCCATCGCTCTGACCGGAGCGACACCGGATCCACTCTCGACTCAACTCCAGGAAGCCGTTCCTTCTGTAGTCGGCGATCAGGTTATATCTGCGGCTATCGCGAGTTCTCCCGAGCCTGGCGGTCTGGAGTCGCGCCACGCGTCCTTCCTGCCGGACGATGTGCTGTCTTCGCCGGAGAGTCTCGCTGCTTCCGAGCCGAGCCCGAAGACGAAGATCGGTGAGTTTTCGTGGGCCTCAATTTTCAATAGTGCTTGGAAGTTTGGCTCGTCGTCTCCGGCCCCGCACGACTCCCTCCAGCATTCTTCGCCGGTTGAACCGCCTGAGGTTGCAGAATCGGCCATATCCCAAGAGGCCGTGGGTACTCCTGTCCTGCACGAGGAACAGACGCCGGCTGTCTCCCCGGGTGCGATGTCGGAATCGATGCCGATGCCTGGGGATCAGATTCAGGATGCGCCGATTGCGATCCCGTTCGCTGATAGTGCCCTGAGCACATCAGGGGAGTCTCTGGAGGAGTGTATTGCTGCGCCCGTCGAGCTTTCCGAAGAAGTAGTCGCTCTGGAAGTACCAGCGGTGGTTCCGGTCATTCAGGATGAACAAACGGATGTGGTCGCCTCTGAGGAGACGTCAGAAGCCATGCCAGCATCTGCCAGCCTGGCAGAGCCGGCGGTCTCGTCCATGCCTTGGGATCAGGCCGAGGATACACCTGCTCCGATCTCATCCGTTGACAGTGCCATGGGTTTAGCCGTGGAGCCGCTGGTGGAGTCACCAGCGATGCCGGTTGAGTCCATTAGCATTCTTGACGACGCAGCCGCTCACGATGCTCCGCAAGTCATTGCTCCGGTCGAAGCGCCGGCAGTATCGACAGCTGTTGTGGTCGAGGAACCTCGGTCTCTCGAGGTTGCGCAAGTTGAGTCGGCAGAGGTTGCGTTTCGCTTCAAGGATTCCACTCGCGCCGGCGCGGAGCCGACGGCAGTCAGTGAGAGTCTCCAGGCACAACCTCAGGCGTTACCAGATGAAAAGCTGATCGACTCACAACCAGCTGCGAGCTCGTCACTGGCCGATGACCGTTTACCGGTTCATTCCGAGGAGTTTCGAATCGTCTCACCGGCAGAACCGTCGCCCCTGGTTCAAGAGTCGGTCAAGCCGGACGCGCCGGTTTCGAGTGCAGCGCCGGCTCTTGCAACCGCGCCCTCTCCGGAATCGGTTCCGCCAGTGTTGCCGCACGAGTTGTTACCGGTACTACAGACGTTGGTTGACCAACTGTCGGTGGTGACTAAAACCATTCCTGCGATCTCTGCAGAGACGAAATCCTCTGAGCTTGTTTCGCGCGACCAGGAGGTCGTTCCAGAGGCCGCATCCTTACGAGAGCCATCAAAGGCGCCAAGTTCGGCGGAGCTTGCGGCGAATCCCTCCTCAGCGCAGATGCCTCCGACTGAAGAGGGCCCCCCGTCGCAGTGGAAGACCGGCGATGTGGCGGTTCACACTCATCGCCCTTCAGCCAAGAAGCGAAAACATTCGATCGAGCCAGCCTCCGAGGCCCCGGCCGTCATACCTCCAGCCGACGAATCACCGGCAGTCCCCGCTGATTCGGTCCCCCATCTGGCGTCGACGGTCGTCGAAATGGCGGTGCCGGCTCCTCCAGCCGCTCAGGAAAAAGAGGAGTGGGTCCGAACCGGTGAGGCCATTCGGTTCATCGATCCGGTTGTCGCCGAGCCCGTTCACCTGATGCCGCCACCTCCTTCTGCGTCGCATGACGAATGGCCGACGGTCTCTGTCCCGTCTACGGCTGCGTCGGCCGTCGATGTGCTCTTCCAGTCATCGGGCCGTCATACGCGAACTGAGGCGACTGAGCGAACGGCTGCTCTTAAACTACGTCCACGGTTGAGCGCGAAGCTGGCACGCGTTCGTATTGGCCTGTCGGTGTTCATCGGTTCCTGCTTCTCGACGACGCGTGCGCTCGTGACGTCGATAGTAGGTCTGGCGGTATTGTCTGTGGCGATCGTGGCAATGGCCATTGGGGCCGTGGGTCTGACCTGGTTGGTGATGGAAGAAAAACCGAGCCCGGCATTTCAAAGTCTGACGACGTCACCTCAACGCGCCATGATGGATTCCGGCAAAAACGGATACCTGCTCCTGCTCGGATTCGAGGCGGATGCCACGGCGGATCCGGTTCAGGCAGGGTACGAGCGAAAACCGGATGCCAAGGATGGAGGGATGGCCGCGGTCTGCCATGGTGAAAATGAGGGCATGGCCGGAGCCAATCAGAAAAACGCGTCTGCGAGTGTGGCGCAGGGTTGGTACAGGTCGGCAGATCCAGCCGGGCAGTTCAAGGTCCAATCGGACAGCCTGAAAGGCTGGACGAGTCAGGCGACGGTGTCCCTCGGCCGTTACCGGCAATGGCTCAAGATGCCGTTTGAGGATTGGGGGCATGGTCAGGCGGTGACACCGCCCTGTGCGGCGATCCTCTTTGCGCATCGGCTGCATGTGGCGGAAGGTTTTAGCCAAGGGGCTATTCCCGAGGCTGGAGTTGAGCGGCTGGAAGGTGACATGGAAGCCTGGCGGACCACGCTCAGCCAGGCGAAGACCCTTCCGGTCAAGATGATGGCGCTCCAGGCGATCAACGATGATATTGCGGTTGCCTCCGGGCTGCTGGTCAAGCCGGACTTCGATGGCAAGGCGCTTCCTCGGATCACGAAGATGCTTCGCCCGCTCGATCCGGTTGAGTCGTCGATGCGATGGCCGATGCAGAGTCAGTTGGTCTTGGCGACCAAGTCGTACGGGGCACAACTCGATGCTGACCGGGGTGAGGACGTGCCGCTCCATGTCAGCGTGGCCAGCATGCTTCCGCTGCCGAAACAACGACGATTCAACGACTACGCTGAATACTATGAAGCGTCATATAAGGCCGCCGGAGAAGGTCGGTATGGCGCCATGCCAAAGCGCTCCACGTATATCAAGCATCCGGCGACCAGCGTCATGGACTATGTGACGAATCCGATTGAAAACATCATCGGCATTGATCCGCTTCCGGCATGGGATCACTACAATGGCTTGGTTGTCGACACCGATGCGCATCTCCGCCTGGCGAGCCTGCAAGCCTGGCTACGACGTGGTCCGCAGGATGCCGATTTGCTGGCGCGGATCGCTAAAGCCGGTCAACGCTTTTATGATCCCTATACGGGCCTTCCGATGTTGGTCAATCTCAGGAGAGGGGTCATGTATAGCGTGGGCCACGATGGTAAGGACCAAGATGCGGATCCGCAGCAGGACGTCGTCGTCTCCATTCCTCTTAATCAACCTGCTCCCCTCAATCAACCTGCGGCAGCTATAGCCAAGCCTGCTCCGAAGTCGAGGTAGTCTCACCGGTATCCCCATGTCCCTGTCCAGTCGAGACGCTGTTGACTGCCACGGTCACGTGGCCAGTCGATGTCAACCCACGGCCCCTCAAGACGTTCAGATGAACAGGCGGCTCTCTCCGACTGGGAGTCGCGTGGAACGCACGTCTTGACCTGGAGGGCAGATCGCATGACAATCAGTTGCACGGCGCAGGATCGTGTTCTGTCAGCACCGAGGTGAGGAGCGGGAATGGCACTCGCTCGTAGTCTGACACCGGCCCACAGTCGTCAATGTTATCTGGGTGGGAGGATTTCGACTCTGGAGGAGACACGGGCGCTGGATCGATTTTTAGCCGGAGTCGAACGCCGCGCGTTTCGGATGGCACAGATCGCCACGGGACACGATGACGAGGCGCTGGATCTTGTGCAGGAGGCCATGCTCAAGCTGGTCGAACGGTATGGCACGCGCGACGAAGCGGAATGGGGGCCGCTGTTTCATCGGATCTTGCAATCCAAGATTCGCGATTGGTATCGGCGGACAAAAGTCCGGTCTCGCTGGCGTCTCTGGTTGGGCCGCGACGAGGACGGCGAGGAAGCTGGCGATCCATTGGACGCGATCGCTGATACGACGACCCCGGCGGCAGACCACCAACTGAAGATCAAGGAGGCCTCGGCGGCGCTTGATGCGGCATTGCGAACGCTGCCTCTCCGACAGCAGCAAGCGTTCTTACTGCGGGCCTGGGAAGAACTCGATGTGGCGCAAACAGCGGCGGCGATGGGTTGCTCTGAGGGGAGTGTGAAGACGCACTATTTTCGTGCCATTCACACGCTTCGAACGCGTTTAGGAAATCATTGGCCATGAGTCAGGAGCTGCATCACAGCGATCATGAGTTTGTCGGCCAGGCCAAGGTGGTGTTGGATCGTGCCGTCGGCGAGGTGGATCATGCGACGGCCCTCCGGCTGCAGCAGGGACGGCTTGCCGCGTTAGATGCCCGCGCGCGCCGGTCCTCTTGGCGTACTTGGGCTTCCGGCCTGGCAGTAGCCTCGCTTGCGGCGCTGGCCGTGCTGCTTTGGATGCAACCGGCGGCGCCTCTTCAGCATGCGGCCGTGTCGTTGGATGATTTCGAGCTCGTCACGTCAGTCGAGAATGTCGAGCTAGCCGAAGATCTCGAATTTTTTCACTGGCTGGCCGATGATGACCAGGCAGGGTAGAGGGTATACGTGCCTCGGCTGGATGTGCGGCGTTCTGCTGGGGACGGCGGTGTCGGCGGCGGCCGCATCGCCTGAGGCCACGCAGGTTCCGGATGCCGACTTCCTTGAATTTTTAGGAAACTGGCACACGGGCGATGGCCGATGGGTCGATCCCTTTCATGCTGCTGAATTGTCGGGTGCCGGGGCGGCGCCTTTTCAGAAGGACCAGCGAGCCGGGCCAACGCAGGAAACGCCGCGAACAAATCGACGGGAGAGCCGTGAAGAGTCTGATCAGCAGGGGACTCGTCCAATCGATCCCATGCGAGAGATGAAGCGATGATGGGACTTGTGCTCAATATTATTCTGCTGTGTGGATGGAGCCTCGCAGCCTGGGCCCAGGCTGAGGCCCAAGGTGTGCCGTGGAGCCAACTGAATCAGCAGGAGCAACAGCTCTTGCAGAAATTCAATCAGGACTGGGATCAGTTGCCGGCGGATCGTCAGGAACGTTTGCGCAATGGCGCGCGACAGTGGTCGAGCATGAATCCTGATGAACGGACTGAGGCGCGCCAGCGGTTCCAGGAGTGGCGACAGATGTCCCCGGACGATCAACAGCGACTGCGGGACGGGTTCCAGCGCTTTCGCGAGTTGCCGCCTGAAAAGCGCGAGGCCATTCGCAATGCGCGGCAGTGGTTTCGGTCCTTGCCGCCTGAAGAGCGCCATGAGATGCGCCAACGCTGGAAGAATATGACGCCCGACGAACGGCGCACGCTTCGCCGGCAGTTCAAAAAGAACTTCGGCGGCGACGGGTCTGCTCCACCGTCGAATCAGTTCCCGCACCGCGACCGGCCTTTCCGTCCGAACCGCTGATCGACTCCTGATGCGTGCTTGACAGTGTCGCGCGCATTCCACAGAATCACCCGCGTATGAGTCTTGTGTCTGGAACACTTCCAGATGGCGCGGTTATTTCAGGAGATCAACCGATGAAAAGCGAAATTCTCTATCCGGGGGCGTTTCCGATGGTGCGGGTTGAGTTGGCGTCCGGGGAGCATATCAAAGCCGAATCGGGTGCGATGGTGGGTTCCTCTCCGACGGTGGATGTTGAAAGTAAGATGGAAGGCGGTTTTCTCGGAGCGCTCTCGCGCAAACTGTTGACGGGGGAAAAATTCTTCTTCCAGACGCTGCGGGCCAGTCGCGGGCCGGGCGAGGTGTTGCTGGCGCCGACGGTGCCGGGCGAAATCGTCATTCTGGAACTCGACGGCGTGAACGAATACATGGTGCAGAAGGATGGATTCCTGGCCGGGGCGGACTCCATCACGATCGAAAGCAAAATGCAGAGTTTGAGCCGCGGACTCCTGGGTGGCGAAGGATTTTTCATTCTGAAGATCGGCGGCAAGGGGATGCTGGCGGTGAATAGCTTCGGCGCCATTCATAAGATCGAACTCAGGCCGGATCAGGAATACATTGTGGACAACAGCCACCTCGTGGCCTGGTCTGCGACGACCTCGTACAACATCGAGAAAGCCGCCTCCGGTTGGGTCGCCAGCTTCACGTCCGGAGAAGGGCTGGTTTGCCGGTTCCGCGGGCCGGGGATTGTGTATATCCAGAGCCGCAATCCCGGCAGCTTCGGGGCGTGGATCAGACAGTTCATCCCGGTCTCAGAGTAGCGGATGCTGAAAACGACAGCGAACTGCGTTCTCGGCTCGATCCAATCCTCAACGTACCCCAAAGGATACGCCTGTGGTTGTCTCTCGCCTGCGGCCTTGTTGGCTGGCGTTTTGAGCATCCGCATAAGACCCCTGCCTTTCATAGGTCAATTGATCCTAGGATGACCAACTTTTCCCCCAACGCCCTTTGTTTCGGTGAGGAGTTTCCGGCCAGTGGCGCGCCCTGTCTCGTCCAGATTGAAGGCGATGGGCTCGCGATCGCTTATGAGCCGGCAGGATCGACGGCTCCATCTGAGCGAGTGCTCTTTACAGGGCTGGCGGTGTCCGCCGGTGGGCTGGATCATGATCATCTGGTTGTGAAATGGGGGGAGGGGCTGCAGGCACGCACGTTGTACCTCAAACATCCCGATCTTATCCGGGCCTTCCGTGAAGCGGCGCCGGATCACTTGAGTCAGCCGTTTGAGCAGGCCGCCGAGCGAGTGCGGCAGGTGCGCCACCGGCATCGTGTCATGTGGGGGACGGTTGCTGGTTCGATCATGGCTGTGGCGCTGGGGCTCTGGTTCGGGGCCGATCTGTTCGTGGAGGTGGCGGTCAGTCGAATCCCAGTCGAGTGGGAGCAGAAGCTCGGCGAAGCCGCCTATAAAGACTTTCTCAGTCATCAAGACGTGATGAAAGAGGGCCCTGCCGTGAAGGCGGTCGAAGAGATGACGCAGCGTCTGGCCGCGCAGATTCCGAACAGTCCGTACAAGTTTCAAGTCACCGTGGTGAAGAGCGACGTCGTCAATGCGTTTGCGCTACCGGGCGGCTACGTGGTCGTGTTTACCGGCTTGATGAAAAAAGCGGACAGCGGAGAAGAAGTCGCGGGGGTGTTGGGGCACGAGCTCAACCATGTGTTGCAACGGCACGGGCTCGAACGGATTGTGAAGAACCTGGGCATCATGGCGGCGGTTGCGATCATTGTCGGCGATCAGCAGGGGCTTATCGGATTGATGCGGCAAGTCGGCGTCGAACTGCTGACACTCAAGTTCGACCGGGCGCAAGAAATGGAAGCCGATCTCACCGGGTTGCAGTTGGTCTATCGCGCGAAGATCGATCCCAAAGGCATGATCACGTTCTTTCAGAAGCTTTCGGAGAAGGACGAGGGGCGCATAGAGTGGCTCTCCACGCATCCGATGAGCAGCGCGAGAGCCGATCGTCTGAAAGCTGAGTTGGCGGCTCTTCCGAAGCGCTCTCCCGAGCCCTTCACGTTTCAGTGGAGTGAGGTGCAGGGTGCGCTCGGAGTTTCACCCGTTGCGGCACCGTGATTGCCAAGGGCCAGACGCACATCGGCGTCATCGCCGATACTCATGGCCTGTTTGATCAGGCGATCATTGCGCACTTCGCGGGTGTCGCAGCCATCCTCCATGCCGGCGACATCGGCAACCCTGACGTCATTCGGCAGCTCCAGCGGATCGCCCCGGTCATCGCCGTGTCGGGCAACGTCGATGAGTTCGAAGATAGCGGATTCCCCAGGTCGCGCGTGATCCGCCGTGACGGGGTGACGATTGGAATCCGCCACATCCTGTTTGAGCGCGGGAAGCTGACCGTGGACGCAAGAGCGTGGTTGGACAAAGAACAGCTCGACGTCTGCGTCTTCGGCCACAGTCATCGCCCGACCATTGAGCGCTATGGCCCAACCCTGTTATTCAATCCCGGGTCAGCCGGACCGAAACGGTTTTCCCTGCCGCGCGGCGTCGGGATGCTGACCTTTGTTGGAGGGCGGATTGAGCCCAGAGTCATCCCGTTGCAGCGGAAGGCTGATGGAAAGCGAGACGATCGTCACTCGCGCTGAAGCAGGAATGGTAATGCTGACTCTCACCGTCGCGCAGTGGACATTGTAGAATTCATACGTAGCGATCTCTTTGTGGCTGCGCGTCGCAGATAATTGGTTGAGATTTTGCCGCGGAATTGGTCTATACTTGCAAAAATTTCCCGATAGATTTATTCGGGGAGTCGGTAATTTATCCACTAAGGAGGGCTTATGATGAAGAGAGTGCTCTTGGCATCGTTGGCTGTGGCCTTCATGGGTATGCAGGTTGGATTGGCGATGGCGAACGCCGGCAATCCCGATACTGGACCGGGTTGCGGCCTGGGTAAGCTGGCTTGGCAGAATTACCCCCACCAGAAGGTCATCGGTGTCCAGACTATGGAAGCGACCACCAATGGACTCATGGGGAATCAGACGTTCGGGATCAGCAGCGGGACCTCCGGCTGTACCAATGATGGGAAGTTCTGGGCGCAGGAGAAGGTCAATGTATTTGCCGCGCTGAACTTTGAAAACCTGGCGCAAGACATGGCTCAGGGGCAGGGTGAACACCTGACTTCCCTGGCGACGTTGATGGGTATTCCTGCGGCGCAACAGCCGGCGTTCTTCGCGATGACTCAGGAGAAGTATGCCTCCCTCATGTCGGCAGGCGAGACCTCTCCGGTTGCACTCGTGAAAGCGTTGAATGACGCGGTGGCGACGCATCCGATGCTGGCCAAGGTTTCCGCCAACTAGTTGTTATCTCCGTGGGGTTCTGGTTGCAACTACTGGGACCCCACGGTTTCTTCAGAATCTTCCCGATCACCTTTCTGCTCGTCTTTCTCCCGTGCCTTGTTCCGTCCCACGGAATCAGCAGTCCGCTCGGTGATCAATCTTATCTGAACGAATTGCGCAATCGCGCTGCAACCCTGCGCCTCGCGGAGGAGCGCGAGTGGCAGGTGCTGCTCCATTACCGCCGGACGTGGCTCGGTGGAGTGGAGAGCATGCAGGACGATCCGGGGTTCTTTCTTGCCCCTCAAGGGAAAATCAATCCGGAGGCCGAGCTTGCCGCCACACTGACCAATTTTTTTGTCGACGATGTCGTCGGTCGCTCGAAGCAGCCTGCGCAATGTGCATTCGTGGCCCGATACCACTGGTTGAAAGAACGCCTGCAGTTCGATGACACCCGTCTGCCGCCGTTGCCTTGTGAACGGTTCAGACAATGGTTCGATGAGTTCAATGCCGAAGCGATCAGTCTCATCTTCCCGACGGGATTCATGAACAATCCCTCATCCATGTTCGGTCATACATTCCTGCGAGTCGACGGCAAGGACCAGACGCCGCAGACGAGAATTCTGGCCTACACCATCAACTATGCGGCTCAGCTCCCGCCTGATGCAGGCATCGAGTATGCCTTTAAAGGGCTCGCCGGCGCGTACCCCGGGTACTTCTCCACGATCCCGTACTATCTCAAGGTGCAGGAGTATCGGGATATCGACAATCGAGATATCTGGGAATACCGATTGAAGCTGACCGAGCAACAGGTGACTCGCCTCTTGATGCACACCTGGGAGTTAGGGAATGCGTATTTTGACTATTACTTTTTTGGTGAAAACTGCGCCTACCACATCCTTTCATTGATAGAGGCGGCTGAACCATCCGCCCATCTGCTGGATGCCTTTCCTGCCTATACGATTCCAGTCGACACGGTTCGGCTCCTGCGAGAAGCGGGGCTTGTTGGAGAGGTGATTTCCCGACCATCCCGCAGTACCCTCGTGCGTCGAAAGCGCACGTCGATGACCGATGATGAGCAAGGGTGGCTCGATCGCTTGATCAGGAACCCTGAAGGGTTGAAAGAGGATGGATTTCGAGCGCTTCACAGTGAGAGGCAAGCCTTCGTCTTGGAGACGGCCTCGGATTATCTACTCCAGCACAGTGCCGGAGCAGGGGAGGACGGGGCTCCGTATCGAGAGAAAAACAGGACCATTCTGAGAGCCAGAAGTGAACTCAAAGTCACCCCATCGGCGGTACTGATTGAGCCTTATGTGAAACAACCTGACCTTGGTCACGGGACCAGCCGGCTTGGCCTCGGGGCCGGATGGAGAAACCAGCGAGCATTTGAGGAAGTGAGCTTCCGTGGCGCGTACCACGATCTGCTCGATCCGGAAACTGGGTACACTCCGGATGCGCAGATCGAGCTGGTGTCGGTCGGGATTCGCCATTATCACGATCAGTCACAGGCGCGTGTCGAACGGTTCGGTTTGGTCAACATTACGTCTCTCGCGCCGATCCATGCGCTTTCATCTGTTCCCTCTTGGAAGGTCAATGTCGGCATGAACACGATCCGGCACAACGGCTGCCAGCTCTGCAGCAACGGCGTGGCGAGCGGTGGGATTGGGGCTGCCGTGGAATCCAGTCTGTTCAAACGAGAAGTGTATTTTGCGTTTGCCGAGGCCGAAGCCAACTACAGCCGCGCCTATGAAGAGCGCCACCGTATCGGCGGAGGCGGCACGGTGGGGATGTTGACTGACCTGACGGACCGCTGGAAGCTGATGCTCTCCGGATCATATCTTCGTTATGCACTAGGCGACAAGTCCGAGGATATCCGCTGGTTTGCCGGGTCCCGCTATACCCTGTCGCAGAACTGGGCGTTGCGGGTGGAATACAATCATCGGGATCGGGATAACGACGTCCTGGTGAGCGTTCAGGCATTCTTTTAGCAAGATATGCTAGACGGAGCGGTTCCTTGCGATGGTCCGGTAAGGTGAAATTGATGCCATTTCTTCAGCTCAAGCTCGAAACATGCGCCCCTATCACGAATTGACAGACGGTATATCCACCACTATACTCCCGCCAAGTGATTCCTACTGAAAGGTCGGGTGGGTCAATCACACAACTTACTCACAACTCACTAATTTATTAAACGAGGAGGAATCATGAAGCATGCGTATCACGTGTTGTCCCTTGGATTGATTGTTGCGGCTGGTCTGAGCTTGACCGGTTGTCAGATCGTTGCGACTCCGGCGGCGGGCTGGATCTTCACCGATGTGAAGTACGGTGATGTGGCGACGACGGCGACCGCGGCAACGAAAGAGGGCAAGGCCTGCGCGACCTCAATCCTCGGATGGGTTGCGACCGGTGATGCGAGCGTCGCGGCGGCGAAAGCAGCCGGCGGCATCTCCACGGTGGCCTCGGTCGATCACACGGCCCACCAGATCCTCGGCATCGTTGGTGACTATTGCACGATCGTCAAGGGTAGCTGATCCTCGACTATCCGCAATCGAAAGGGCCTTTGGGGCGCAAGTCCCAGAGGCCCTTTTATTTTTGCCAGCGCTGCTGGCTCAATGGAGCGAGAGGTATCCTCGACACCTGGTTTCTCTCCCAGGTGTTCGCAGTTATCCTTCCTTTGTCCCTTGCCCTCCTGATGGTATTCACGCGAGTCGGCCCGGTTTCAGCCGCTGAGACCGGGGACGTTGCTCTTAGCCTGTACACTCTGGGTGCATTTCCTTCAAATCAGGGCCTCTTTGCCCAAGGGAGCAACCCTTCTGACACCAGAATTACCAACGGGGCTGGAGCCGGCATCAAGGTCGCGGTGTTTCCGCGCAATTTGGGCAATAGCATCGGGATCGAACTGGAGTCCTCCGGTCACGGGAGCGAGATCACCTTTTCTTCGCCGATGCGCGCGGGATCCTCAGCCAGTACGAACCTCTGGGTCTTTAATTCGATGGTGAATCTGATTCTTCGCTACCCCGGGAAGGCGGTAGTTCCGTACATTGGCCTCGGGGGCGGTCTTTCGAACGGAGTGCTTACCCATGCCAACATACCGGGTCGGTCGGACCCGGATCTTGAAGGTTCCTGGACATTCGGCTCTCAATTTTTCGGCGGGGTGCAAGGCAATCTGAGTGAGCAGGTGTTTCTGTTCAGCGAGTACAAATACTTCTCGGCCACCTATCATTGGAAGCAACTCGCGCTGGACTTTCGCTCTCAGTATGCCGTGTTTGGCATCGGGCTGCGTTTCTAAGTCGTCGCGCTCCGAAGTCAGGCACGATGCGCATCCTCGAAGAGGATCCGTTTATCAGCTGGGTGATGCCAAGCGCACGACTGGGCTTGACGGCATGGATTGCCGACGGAGGGTGTGTGATGTCAGACTGTCTGATGGCCGAACCTTTGTGCGTGTAAGGAATCCAATATCCGAGCCGCCATTCCTGATCTGTTGGATCAGGAGCCGATAGCGCATCGCCCCCTTGCCCGTCCGAAACAGTCCTGCTACAAGAGTGGCCGTCAGGCGTTTCAGGAGGCCTATCGTGAGTTATTCCACAGATCCAGCCGGCGACCGCTCCGTGGCCCACGTCCCGATGGTGCCGGTGGCACCGCATCCCCCATTGCGCCGCTATTATGCCGAAGGCGGCGAACGGCAAGTGTTCTTGAACGAGCTGTTCGATCGCACGGCCTACCAGTACCGCAATATCGATAAAGCGACCGGATTCGGATCCGGCATGTGGTATCGGGCCAAGGCGTTGCGTGAAGCCGGACTCAAGCCCGGTATGCAGGTGCTGGATGTCGCCTGCGGGCCGGGGTTGGTCTCGCAATGCGCGCGCGAAATCGTCGGCCTGTCCGGTTCGGTCGTCGGGCTCGATCCCAGCATCGGCATGTTGCGGGAAGCGCAGAAGGGGCCTTGTCAGAATTTTGTACGAGGCATCGGCGAGCAGTTGCCGTTTCCCGATCGGACGTTCGACTTTCTGAGCATGGGATACGCCCTCCGCCACGTTTTCGATCTCAAGACCGCGTTTTCAGAATATCGCCGGGTCTTGAAGCCTGGAGGGATCGTGCTGCTCCTGGACATCTGTCGCCCGCGGTCGCCCCTTTTCCTGTCGCTGTCGCGGTTCTATATTAAGACGGTGATGGGGATGGTGTTTGCTGCGTCGACCGGCAATCGTGATATGAAAACACTGATGGAATACTGGTGGGACACCACGGAGTCTTGCGTACCGTCGGAGACGATTCTGGAGGCATTGAAAGAAATCGGGTTTGCCGATTGCTCGTTGCATGAACTCTTCAACGGACTCCTGCGGGACTACCGGGCGGTGAAAGTCGAGCAGCCCACATGACAGATTCATTCACCTCGTCTTTGGAGCGGGACCTGGCTGGCTTGATCGTTCAGACGCTCAAGTTGAAGGTCGATCCCGCCACGATTGATCCGACGCAGACGCTGTTCGGGGAGGGACTCGGGCTCGACTCCATCGATGCCTTGGAACTCTCGCTCGCCATTTCCCAAACATACGGCTATCAACTCAAATCGAGCGATCCGGAGATCAAAGCGATCTTTTCCTCCCTGCGGGCGCTGGCCGGCGCGATCGAGAAAAACCGTACGAAGTGAATCATGTGGTGCCATGCACGACGCTCCACTGATTGGCCCCTACAATCCGGAAGACGTGTTGGCGTGGGAGGGCGATGGCCCACGCACCGCCCGGCAGTTCTTATCCGATGTCACCCGCCTTGCCGATTCTCTGCCTGATCGTCCTGCGGTCTTGAATCTCTTGTCCAGCCGGTATGAGTTTCTGGTCGGCTTCGCGGCGGCGATGCTGCGGGGGCAGGTGACGTTGCTGCCCCAGAGCCGGGCGCCTCAGACATTGCGCCGGATCGCCGGCGACTATCGAGAGAGTTATTGTCTGACCAATCAGGATGAACCGGTCGAGGGGATTGAGTCCGTGGTCCTGCAGCGGCACAGAAGTATCGCGGGATGGCCGAAGCGGATTCCGCATATCCCGCTCGATCAAGTCGCGGCGATCGCGTTTACCTCGGGCAGCACCGGCCAACCGATGCCGAACAAAAAAACCTGGGGGGCCTTGACGGCTGTCGCCCAGGCGACGGGAACCCGACTGGGTCTGAAGGTCGGCGAGCGAGCTGCGGTGGTGGCGACCGTGCCGCATCAGCATATGTTCGGGCTGGAGGCCTCGGTGATGTTGCCGGTCATGCAGGGGTTGGTCATGCATGCCGGGCGACCGCTCTTTCCCGCCGACATCCGTGACGCCTTGGCCGGGGTGGCGGGGAAGCGCATTCTCGTGACAACCCCGTTGCATCTTCGCGCCTGCGTGACCGAAGGCGTGCGCGTGCCGCCTCTTGGATTGATCCTCTCTGCAACCGCGCCGTTGTCCCGAAGTCTGGCGCAAGAAGCCGAACGGCATTTTCACACCCACGTGCATGAAATATTCGGTTTTGCCGAGGCGGGCAGCGTGGCGGAACGGCGAACGATCGAGGGCGATCGCTGGCGACCGTTGGACGGGGTGCGTCTCGCGCAGGACCAGGCGGTGTGGACAGTGCAGGCCGACTATCTGCCGACTCCGGTCCGGGTGCCGGACCGCATCACCGTCGATGCGGAAGGGCAGTTCGTGGTGCATGGCCGGGAAGCCGATCAGCTCAATATCGCCGGCCATCGCGTCTCGCTCGGCGATCTGAACCAGAAACTGCTGGAGATCGAGGGAGTGCAAGACGGAGTCTTTTTCCTGCCCGAAGAGGGAGCCGATCTGGTGACCAGACTGATCGCCTGTGTGGTGGCACCGGGGAAAACCGTAGAAGAGATTCAGCAGGCGTTGCGCCGGCGGATCGATCCCGTGTTTCTTCCCCGTCCGCTCCTGCTCGTGCCGCAACTGCCGCGCAACGGGACGGGCAAATTGCCGCGCGAGGCCTTGTTGCTGTTCGCCAAGCAATACGCCAGAGGGTTGCCGCATGAAGCATGAACGTGTCGTCTCGATCAGCCCGGATCATCCGGCTCTGTCCGGCCACTTCCCCGGCCATCCGGTCGTACCCGGCGTGGTGATCTTGGACGAAGTCATCGAGACGCTACGTCTTCAAGCGGGGCAGGCGCTGGTCGTTACCGGCCTGCCTTCGGTGAAGCTCTCCTCTCCGCTCTTGCCGGGCCAGCCACTGACCATCGAGATCGAACAGGACGAGGCTGACACGGCGGTCTTTACCTGCCGAGTTGATCAACGGGTCGTGGCCGCCGGCTCGATGCGCGTTCAACTCCCGGCTGCCGGACGGGCGAGAATGCCATGACGGTCGCCTGGAAACAGCAAGCGGAGCGCGGCAGTCCGGTCGCAATACGTCTCATGGCCTGGGTAGCGCAGTCGTTGGGGAGGCCGCTCGCCCGCGCGCTGCTCTATCCGATTTGTCTCTACTATCTCTGCGGCTCGCAGCAGGCGAACCGGGCCCTTCGCCGGTATTATGAGCATCTCCAGGGCCGTGCCCCAAGCTGGCCGGCGCTTTTTCGTCACTATCACTCGTTTGCCTCGACGCTTCTGGATCGGGTGTATTGTTTGCGGGGCCGGTTTGATCTGTTCGATATCCGCGTTCATGGGCTTGAAGTGCTGGATGGGGTGTTGGCGCAGGGGCGCGGCTGTCTCTTGCTGGGGTCGCATCTTGGCAGTTTCGAGATTGTAAGGGCGGTCGGGCTGTCGCGGGAGCAGATAGCCGTCAAAGTGCTGATGGACGAGCAGAATGCCCCCTTGATCCGAGCCTTGATACAGGAATTGAATCCCGCTGTCGCCGAGACGGTGATTCAAGTCGGCGGGGTGGATACGATGCTGCAAGTTCAAGAATGCCTGGCCCGCGGCGGCGTGGTCGGCATCATGGGCGATCGGCTGATGGCGGAAGATCAATCGGTGCGCTGTGAATTTCTCGGCGAGACCGCGGCGTTTCCGACCGGATCCGTGCGGTTGGCGCATGTCGTGCGCGCGCCGGTCGTGCTGTTTTTCGGACTCTACCGGGGAGGCAACCGGTACGACATTCATTTAGAATTATTGAGTGAGTCCCTTCGGCTGCATGCGGACGATCGGCAAGAGGATGTGCGGCGCTGGACGCAGACATATGCGGAGCGGCTGGCGCATTACAGTCGAGCAGCACCGGACAATTGGTTCAATTTCTATGATTTTTGGCAGGCCTCTTCGTAAAGCCATCACCGGTATCTCTTTCTTGCTCCTGCTCGGCAGCGGGGCTCTGGCTGCGGTCGATGTCCCCACTGCGCCGTGGACGATCGACGGGCTGGTGGCGCTCCTCAAGGAGCAGCGCGAGCCCTCCATGCGGTTTGAAGAAGCGACCTACTCGTCACTGTTGACCGAACCATTGAAGGTCCAGGGTGTGCTGCGATTCACTCCGCCGGCGACGATGGAGAAAGCCATTACCGAGCCGTTTCGCGAGCGGTACGTGATTGACGGAGACCGGGTGTTGTTTGAGAGCGAACGGAAAGGGATCAAGCGGTCGATCTCGCTCGAAGACTATCCCGCGCTCCGCAGCTTTGTTGACGCCTTCCGCGCGAGTTTTACCGGCGACGCGGCTCGGCTGCAGAAAGTGTATGACGTTACGCTGGAGGGCACCCGTCGCCAATGGACGTTCTTGCTGCGCCCTCGCGAGGCGGCCGGCCAGTCGATGGTGGATTACATCCTCTTCACCGGATCGGAGGGCCGGGTGGCGACCATTGCCATTCGTTTGCCGGACGGAGATCGATCGGTCATGACCGTGCTGCGGGAATCCACACGATGAGCCGGCGGTTCGGTGTGATGGGGCTCTGGACTCTGGCGATGGTCTGCGGACTGTGGCTGGCGGCGACGCAGGTGTCCGTGCATAGCGAGCTGGCCGACCTGTTGCCGGAAGGCACGACGGCGACCCAACGGTTGCTCCTCACGCAAGTGCGCACCGGCGTGGCAGGCCGGCTGATGCTCTTGGCCATCGAAGGTGGAGATCCGGAGGATCTGGCTCAGGCCAGTCGAGAGTTCGGCACGCGACTGCGGGCGACCGGGCATTTCAACGTCATCGGGAACGGCGCTCAGGCACTGTCGAAACAGGATCAGGAGCTGCTGTTCCGGTCCCGCTATCTGTTGAGTCGGCAGGTGACTCCGGAGGCATTCTCGGTGGAATCCTTGCGTCAATCGCTGGAACAACGGCTTGACGACCTCCGTTCCCCCCTGGCATCCATGATTAAAGAGACGATTCCAGGAGATCCGACGGGAGCTTTTCTGGGGATCCTCAAAGACTGGGCGGGGCAGGAGGGGCCGGCGAAACATCGCGGGGTCTGGATGTCGGAGGATCATACGAAGGCCTTGCTGGTCGCGGAAACGAGAGCGACAGGGTTTGACGCTGATGCGCAGGCGACGATTCAGCAGGACATCCGCAAGACGTTCGAGGCCTTGCCGGGCCGTTCTGCGTCCCTTCGCGTAGTGATGAGCGGTCCCGGTGTGTTTGCCGTGGAGATCAAACAGACCATCGAAGCGGAGGTCTGGTGGCTTTCAACTGCCGCGTCCATACTCGTCGTGCTCTTTCTCTATGCGAGCTATCGGTCGGTGACGTTGGTGTTGCTGAGCGCGATTCCGCTGTCGACCGGCATTGTGGCCGGTGTATTGGCCGTCAATAGCTGGTTCGGCTTTATTCACGGCATCACGCTCGGCTTCGGTATCACCCTGCTGGGGATTGTCGATGATTATCCGATTCACCTGTTCAGCCATGTGAGTGTGCGAGGCTCTGCTCCCGCTGTGATCCGGGCCATCTGGCCCACGATGCGCCTGGGTGTGCTCACCACCGTGATCGGGTTTTTCTCACTGCTCCTGTCCGGATTTCCTGCCTTGGTGCAGTTGGGCCTCTTCGCGGTGGTCGGGCTCGTCGCGGCAGCCCTGGTCACCCGGTATGTCCTGCCGGTCTGTGTTCCGCCGGCGTTTGTTCCCCGGGAGGTGCCGCGCGGGATCGTGCCGGCGTTGGCCCAACTCACCCGGGCCAAGTGGCTGGTGCCGGGGGCGGTCGTTCTTGCGACATTCATACTATTGTGGTCTGATACGCCTCTGTGGCAAACGGATCTCGGGAGCCTGAGTCCGGTGTCGGACGCGAGGAAACGGCTCGATCAGCAGCTCCGTCAGGACCTGGGCGCACCGGATGTCCGGGATCTGCTCGTCATCGAGGGACAGACGGCTGAAGATGTGCTCCAACGCGGAGAAGCCGTGATGGCGCAACTGGAACAACTGCGAACCGGCGAGATGGTGGCGGGCTACGATCTGGTTGCCTCGTATCTGCCGAGCCGCCGCAGTCAGCAGGCCAGGCAACAGGCGCTTCCTGAGCGGAGCGTGCTGGAACAAAACCTCCAGACCGCGCTCTCGGGGCTGCCGTTCGCACCCGGACTCTTTGCGCCGTTTCTTGACGCGATCGATTCCTCGCGGACACAACCGATGATCGACCGCGACACATTCCAAGGTACCGCTGTGGGGATGAAGCTGGGGTCATTGTTGATTGAGCAACAAGGCCAATGGTCTGCCGTGGTGCCGCTACGGGGAGTGGCAGACAGGGCGCGCCTGGCCGAAATCGTGGCAGGCTGGCATGCTCCTGGAGTGGCCTACGTGGATCTTAAGCAGGAGTCCAACCGGTTGATGACGGCCTATCGCGATCGAACCCTTGCGATCGTGGCCTGGGGGCTGCTGGTGATTGCCGTCGTGCTGGCGATCGGACTGAAGTCGATCAGCGTGCTGCGGCCGGTCCTGTTACCCATGATGAGCGCGCTGGTTGTGGTGGCCGCTGCGGTGAACGCGGCGGGCGAATCGCTCTCGCTTTTTCACGTCGCGACGTTTCTGCTCGTCATCGGGCTCGGCCTCGACTACGCGCTGTTTCTCAACCGGCCGGAGGGCACGGGCGAGGAGCGCGCACGTACCCTGTATGGTTTACTGGTTTGCAGCGCCACGACCATCCTCGTATTCGGTGTGCTGGCCTGTTCGGCGATTCCGGTGCTGCACGCGATCGGCCTGACCGCCGCGATTGGATCGTTCAGCTGTCTGCTGTTTGCCGGGACGATGGCGGATGAGGGGGCTCATGCCGAGGCCTAAACGACCGATGACACCGTTGACGCTCTCGGCCTATACGCTGGTTACGGCGAATGCTTGTTGCAGGATCGACGTGGTCGCTACCGCCGGCCTGGATTGTTGTGGCGAACGAGGGCAACCCAATGCCTAAACGACCGATGACACCGTTGACGCTCTCGGCCTACACGCTCGTGACGGCGAATGGGCGCGGAGTGGGCGCCGTGTCTCAGGCCTTGCGCGCACGCCGTTCGGGGCTGACGCCGTGCGATTTCGAAGACGTGCTGCTCAAGACCTACATCGGGCGAGTCGCGGGGCTTGAAGAGTTTTCGCTCGGCCATGACTTAGAGCCCTTCGATTGCCGGAACAATCGACTAGCCTGGTTAGGGCTCCAGCAGGACGGGTTTATGGTCGCGGTGGCAGAAGCGAAACAGCGGTATGGCGCCGATCGGATCGCCGTGGTGATGGGCACCAGCACCTCGGGCATTCTCGAGACCGAGCAAGCCTATCGGAATCGCGATCCCCAGACCGGTTCGCTGCCGCAGCGGTATGCTTCCCGGTACCGCTACACCCATAACATGTTTTCGCTGGGCCATTTCGTGCGAGCCTGCGCCGGTTTGCGGGGGCCCGCGATGGTCATCTCGACGGCCTGTTCGTCGAGCGCCAAAGTGTTTGCGACGGCTGCGCGCTTTTTGCAGGCCGGTCTCTGCGATGCGGCCATTGTCGGAGGCGTGGATAGTCTGTGCCACACGACATTGTACGGTTTTTCCGCTCTGCAACTGCTCTCGACGAGCCCCTGCCGGCCCTGCGACGAAGATCGCGACGGGCTCTCGCTGGGCGAAGCGGCGGGGTATGTGCTCCTCGAATCGAGCGAGCGGGTGGGCCGGAAGGGAGCCATCGCATTGCTGGGGTACGGCGAAAGCACCGACGGGTATCACATGTCGCATCCTCATCCGGAAGGCGCCGGTGCGATTCGCGCGATTCGACAATCGCTGGATCGGGCCGGCCTGCAGCCGTCAGACATCGACTATATCAACCTGCACGGAACGGCGACTCGAGCCAACGATTCGGTCGAGGACAAGGCGGTGTATTCGGTCTTTGCCGATGGGCCGGCCTGCAGTTCGACGAAGGGCTGGACCGGACACACGTTAGGGGCGGCAGGAGTCACGGAGGCCGTCATCGCGACCCTGTGTCTGAAGCAGGGATTCATCCCCGGTACGCTCAATTGCGAACGGGTCGATCCGACGTTGCGCAGCCGCATTCTCCGTGAGAACGAGGATCGGCCGATCCGGCGTGTGGTGAGTAATATTTTTGGATTCGGGGGCAATAACTGCAGTCTCGTGTTGGGAGCGCTGTGATGCAGGTCGGAATTCTCGGCGTAGGACTGCTTGCGGCCGGCCTCGATGGCTGGGCGGCCGGGCGCGAGGTGCTGGCCGGTAAGCGGCCGTTTGATCCACGTACGTTGCCGGCCCCGGATGCCTCGCGGCTGCCTGCAAACGAGCGGAGGCGGAGCAGCGATTGTGTCCGGTGGGCCGTGCAGGTGGCGCAGGAAGCTATGGCGCAATCCGGGCTCGATCCTCAGGAGGTTGCGACCGTCTTTGCCTCGTCCGGCGGGGAGATGGAGGTGCTGGATAAGCTATGCCGGGCGCTGGCAACCACCGAGCGGGTGGTCTCGCCGACGCTGTTTCATCAGTCCGTGCACAATACGGCGGCGGGCTATTGGGGCATTGCGACGAGTTGCCAGCAGTCCTCGACGGCCTTGTCCTGTTATGACGACTCCTGCGCAGCCGGGCTCTTGGAAGCCGTCACCTATGCCTGCGTCGAAGAGCGCCCCGTTCTCTTTGTCGCCTACGATCTGCCGGCGCCGGCGCCGCTCAACGGCGCCCGGCCGATCGCCTCTGCCTTTGCCGCGGCCTTCGTGTTCGCGCCTCGAGTCGAACAGGTTCTCGCGACTGCCGATATGACATTGACAGCCGCTGCCGGTCGTGATGTGAGCCACGCATTCAGCCAGGAGTTCGAACAACTCAGGCTCGATAATCCGGCTGCCCGATTGCTGCCGGTACTACAGGCGCTGGCCATGGAGCGTCGCGCCACCATCAATCTGAACCTGTTGGATGATCAACGCCTGACCGTCGAGGTCGAGTGCTGCCGTCGCTGACCAAAGACGAGATCGGCCGATTGCTGCCGCATGGCGGGTCCATGCGCTTGCTCGATACGGTGGAGGCGTGGGATGAGACGACGATCCGCTGCCGGACGGCCACGCACCGGGACCCGAACCATCCGCTCCGTCACCATGGTCGCCTCTCGGTGTCGGTCGGACTGGAGTATGCCGCCCAAGCGATGGGTGTGCATGCGGGATTGCTCGATCGGGACCATCGGATGGAAGGCCGTATAGGCTATGTGGGCAGCGTACGGGATGTCATCTTTACCGCCGATCAGCTCGATGACACGGATTCCGATCTCATGGTGGAGGCCACACGCCTGGTAGAAGGGGATCAGAGCTATATGTATCGGTTCACCGTCGCGCTCGGGGATCGAACCGTCATCGAGGGGCGCGCGTCGATCTTTATCAAGGCGGTGGCATGATGACAAAGAAACGCGCATTGGTGACGGGCGGCAGCGGTGAGATCGGCGCCGCGATCTGCGAGAGGCTCGCCGCGGACGGTTATGCGGTCATCGTGCATGCGTATCGGCACAGCGCATCGGCGAAGCAGGTGGCAGAGAAGATCACGGCCGGAGGAGGGTCGGCGACGGTGGCGACCTTTGACATTGTCGATGGTGCAGCCACAGGACAGGCGCTGCAGGTCCTGCTTGCCGACGGGCCGATCCAGGTGATCGTCAATAACGCAGGCATTCATGACGATGCTCCGATGGCCGGGATGACGGAAGCGCAGTGGAGGAAGGTTGTCGATCTGTCGTTGAACGGATTCTTCCACGTCACTCAACCGTTGTTGCTGCCGATGATCGGCACCCGCTGGGGGAGGATCGTCTCGATCTCGTCACTGGCCGGAGTAACCGGCAATCGCGGACAGACGAATTATGCGGCGGCGAAGGCCGGTCTCCACGGAGCCAGCAAGTCGCTGGCGATCGAGCTGGCGTCCAGAGGGATCACTGTGAATGTCGTTGCGCCAGGCTTGATCGAGTCGTCGGCGACGAGACAGTCATTCAAGCCAGAGCAGGTCGATGCGATGGTGCCGATGAAGCGAGTGGGGACGCCGGAAGAAGTCGCGGCGCTCGTCTCGTTCCTCGTGTCCGAACAAGCGGGGTACATCACCGGTCAGGTTATCGGCATCAACGGAGGCATGGCGTGAAAGGCAGGATGTTGAAAAAGGCCTCCGGCTTCGTTCTCGCGTCGTTCAGACCCTCAACGTACCCCAGAGGGTACGCCTCGGCCCCTCACTTGCTGCGGCCTTGCCTGCGGAACGGCGCGTCTCGGCGCGCCGGGGTTGGGCGGGTGAGACAGTGACCTTTTTGACCATCCTGCAACAAGACCAGTTAGGCAACTACGCTTGTGATAGGCACAATGATGGTAGGACATCTCTCGGTGACTGAGCAGCATTCTGAGCTATACGATAGTGCTCAATCCTACTGGGTCGTGATTCCGGCCTACAACGAAGCGGCGACGGTTCGTGATGTGGCCCTGCGTGCCAGACAGCAGTGCGCCAATGTGATTGTGGTGGATGACGGTTCGACTGATGGGACTGATAAGGCGCTTACGGGGCTGGACGTTACGGTTCTACGCAACGAAGAGAATCTCGGGAAAGCCGGCAGTCTCTGGAAAGGATTTCAACACGCTCTCGCGCAGGGAGCGGCCGGCGTCATCACGCTGGATGCCGACGGGCAACATGCTCCCGAAGAAATTCCGTTGTTTCTAGCGGCCGCGGCTCAGGACTCGAGCCTGTTCTTGCTCGGTGCCAGGCGGCGGGATCAGCGAAGAGCATGGTTCTGGCGGTATTTTGCCAATCGAGTGGCTGATTTCTGGATCGGATGGGCGGCTGGATTCCCGGTCGAGGATAGTCAGTCAGGGTTTCGGCTCTATCCCACGGTGGTGCTTCAAGGGGTTGCGGTTCCCTACGATCGTGCGCGGAGTTTCGTGTTTGAGAGTGAGATTGTGATCGAGGCCGTCCAAAGAGGATTCTCTTGCCGGTCGGTGCCAGTGACGGTCTTGTCCCGCTCGGGACCTCGTCCAAGCCATTTCCGTCCGCTGGATGACATCGCCGGTATTACTCGGATGGTGGCCTGGAGAATATTGTCAGCCGGTTTCAATCCGAGTGGCTTGTGGCGCGTGTTGAGGCGGGCCGAGCCGCTTTCGGATCCGCATCGAGTCTTGCGGGCGCCTCATGAGCAGAAGACGGAACGTAGGTGAGGACTTCGGTCGAGGCGTCCTCTGCCGTATTTCTTCGGCAGAGGACGGAACGATCTTACATACCGACTGCGGTCAAGCGTACCCGGATTTCGTTATCCAACCGCTGAATCCAGCCCGTGTAGTTTTCATGGATGGTGTGCTTGTCGGCGTTGTACTTCAGATTGGTGCTGTCTTTATACAGAATGCTGTAGTTCTTCGATGAGAAGGGAATCGTCACGATTACCGTATGGCTTCTCACGTTGAGCGTCCCGACGATCTCTCCCGGCTTGGCTACGGCCATCACCCACCCAAGCTTCACGCCGGCTTCGATGATCGCTTTCTGGACCTGGTCTTGCGATGCGTCTTTCCCCGTGGCTGTTTGTACGGCAGCTTCTTTGACCTCATAGACCTGACCGCCGCCTCGGCAACCCACTGCAACGACCATGGCTAAGCAAACCACCACAACTCCGGATCGCAGTCTTTTCATCGCTCCCCCTCCTATTGATTAGAACTGCTCTGGTTGAAATCTTCCTGCTCTTCTTCCCCCACTGGTCCTCACGTCAAGGTGTCGCGTTGCGGTATCGGTCATGCGGGCCGGCGTATATCCGATCTCAAGGATATGATCGAGTAACTGGTTCACCAGAACCAAGTTCTCCGGCCGCATCCGGTTCTGATTCCATTTGGACATGGAGCGGGGAAAAGCTTGTTCGGTGGCCAGCACGAATTCGCCCGGGTGGCAGTAAAAGACGAGGTGGCGCGAGCGTGCTCCGATCCATCGGAGCATGCGCTGGAACTTGCTGAGGCCGACCGTGCGCAGGGTGGCCAGATTGACCGGAAACAGACAAGACGATGGCGGCATTTCCACGATGCTGCTGTCGCCGGGATGATTCAGATTGCTGCGTGACGGGCGGTAAGGGTCCCTGGGCGCGCTGAAGTATTTGAGATAGTGGACACGGCCGAGTCCCATGTCGAATCGCCTGGCGGGAACGGATGAGTCGTAGTGATAGCCTTCTTCCTCGAGGACCCGGAGCGTGGTTTCGCCGATCCACAGATTCGGCGCCCGGAACACGACCGGCCTGACGCCGGCCGCTTTCTCCACGGCATCCGTTGCCCGCCGGATCCATTGCCGCTGTTGCTCGTAGGACGCGATACGGAAGTCCTCATCCTCTTCCAGCCCCCCGTGCGCCCAGCCGTGGGTGCCGAGCTGGTGCCCGCGGTGGAGGCATTCGCGGACGAGCTCCGGATAGGCTTCGGCAAATCGGCCGGCAAAGAAGATCGTCGCTTTGATGCGGAAGCGGTCGCAACAGTCCAGGAGTGCCGCCAGCCCGACATGCGAACCGGGGACCCAGTCGCAATCGATGGTGAAGTAAAACTGCTTGCCCGGTTTTGCGGTCCGTCCGGCCTCCTGTCCGTTGATCGGCAGGGCGGCTCGCCGGGATGGTTCCGTCCAGCCCATTACAGACCCGCCCTGGGTGTGGTGAGCGCGCGGATGTCAGGCTGTGAGGATTGGCATGGAGACATGGCGTGACTCAGTCTGTGGTGACGACCCCTTCGATCTCAACCAGCAGTTCCCTGCGGCAGAGATCCCCCTGGAGATAGACGATCTGGCTCGACGCAAACAGCGGAATGCTGAGGGCTTGTTGGATGGCTTCGAGATGATCGGGCTGACGGACGTAGACCTTATACCGACCGCGTGATGGCTGATGGCGGCGCGTTGTTCCCGATAGTTCCTCGGGATGGGCAATCAGGGCGCGCAGGTTGTCGACGGTTTCACGCGTCTGGGTTTCAGGGAGGCCCATGTGGCGGCTCTCGTGTCCCACCACGCTGGCTGTGCCGGAGATGAACAGTTGGGTATGAAGATCCGATTGGAGGAGCGTGGCGCGCGCAAACGACGGGCTGCAGGGACCGTAATGTTCCGGGTATTCATAGGCATGGACTTGGCGGGGATTGCCCAGATGGGTGGCCGGATGAGTGCCCGCAAGCACATAGAGCTGGAGAGGACCTGACCGCGTCCCGACGGCTGTTCCGGCCGGAAGTGACCCGGGGAAGCCTTGAAGCGTCCCGGCGAGCGCCTGATAGCGTCCGACGCAAAACTGGCGATAGCGTTCGAGCCCGTGCTCGTCTTCGTTGATGCCGGGAAAGAAATTCCAGATTCGCCAGAGGTAAGGGAATCCCAATTCCTGGACGTGACGGAGCAGGCGCCGGTACGCCCGCTCTGTCGTTAGCTGCAGTCCCGCGCCGGGTTCTTCTTCTAGTTGAAGCGTGCCCGCCAGGATCTCGCCGCTCGTAGCGGCGGAGAACTCGTTCATCCGGTGAACGGCAACCGGTTGGTCGCTCGTCCACACTTCCAGAAGCGGGCGGCCGTCCAATTGCGGAAGGTCCAGCGTGATGACCGGGCAGGAAACTGCGGATGAAACCGGCGCGCCAAAAGACACAATGGCCATGGGCAGGGTGGCGGATGTGGCGAGCATATGAGCCAGATTGGCGGATTCGACGTAGTCCATCCGCAGATGGGGGACGACTTCGAGCAACGGCTGATGCGCTCTCAGAGGTCGCGGTATGGCGCGCTGTCCCATATCTATTCCCTGATGGCTAACTTGGCGCGTTGGCTTGGGTTACGGCGTAATCTTTGACTTCGGTCACGGTCGTTCTCGTGCCCTGTTTGCGGCGGCGGGCCCCGGCCCAATTCTCTTTCCAATTCAATACGAAAACGATGTAGTACACAACTTTAAAACAGAAAAGAGGGATGCGCGCTTGGGATTGAGCGAACACATCCCCGGCCAACAAGGACAGCACCGCCCGTTCGATTTTTGGAGGCCGATTGGTTGAGACGAACAGCGACTGAAAGGCCGGCTGATTGAATCGATGGATGAACCAGGAAAAGGTCTTGATGCCGCGGCGGACCATGCGTTCGAATTCTTGAAGGTGCGCGGCATATTCAGGCGACTTCCGAAGATAGGCGTCGACGACTTTGGCTCCTCGTGTGCCGCT
This sequence comes from Nitrospira sp., assembly GCA_030692565.1. Taxonomy (NCBI): domain Bacteria; kingdom Pseudomonadati; phylum Nitrospirota; class Nitrospiria; order Nitrospirales; family Nitrospiraceae; genus Nitrospira; species Nitrospira sp. Next base: position 128,687 of record JAUYAO010000058.1, on the reverse strand, counting down.
ATTGAGGGCCAGGTGGACCCCGCTGGAGAAGACCGGGTCGATGAAGGCGAACGCGTCGCCGACCATCAGATAGCCGTCGCCGGACATCGTGTCTCGCCGATAGGAAAAATTTGCGGCGGCATAGGTCTGTGTCAGGGGCTTGGCCCGTTCCATGCGTTGGGCAATCGGAGGGGACTGTCGCAGTGTATCCAGGAGAAATTGATCGAGTGGGACCGTTCGCGACTTAATATAGTCCGGATGGCAGACGACCCCCACGCTGGTGGTGCCGTCCTTGAAAGGAATCAGCCAGCACCAGCCGTCGTTCAGCCACCCGGCGGTGATATTGCCTTCGTCCTTGCCGGGGAGCCGTCCGACCCCCTCGAAGTGGCCGAAGATCGCCGCGCTGCTATGTTGCTGGCTTCGGCGCTTGCCGCCGAGCTGGTTCGAGAGAAAGGTGTCGCGGCCGCTGGCGTCGACGACAAACTTCGCGTCCCAGGTTTGCGGCCGGCCTTCGCGATCTTCCGTGTGGATCAGGGAACTCTGACCGGGGCGGAATTCGACGCGCTGGGCTTTGACTCCTTCGTAGACCTTCACGCCTTTAGAGATTGCCTTCTTCAAGAGAATGGCATCGAACTCGGACCGCTTCACTTCAAACGCGTAGGGTTGGGATTCATCGAAGGCTTTGGCAAAGTAGAACATCTGCGACCGGCCGTAACGATGGGAGACCATCTCGGCGCCGTACTTGATAAGGCCAATTTGTTCGACTTCCGCGAGCACCCCCAGTTGCTTCAAGATGGGGAGCGATTGAGGCAGGAGCGACTCCCCGATGTGAAATCGCGGGTGGGGGTCTTTTTCGAGAATGTGCACGTTCCAGCCCTGTTCGGCCAACAGAGCGGAGATTGTGGATCCGGCCGGCCCGCCGCCGACGACCAGCACATCACAGGTCACGAGTGCTTGAGCTGATTCACCGGCAATTGAGTGACCCAAGGGAGAACTCCTTCGGTGACAGAGATGTCGCGCGGAGTATACCCAAGCGGTTCAGCCATGGCTAGTTGTGAGGTGCATGAATGTTCCAACTTCGTCGACAAGGGCGTAGGCTCTTCACAGCTTGACCGAGCTTCAGACGCATGGTACTTCTTGCCGCCCGGAGGAACAGTATTCCTAATATAGGGAGTACCGTTCTGAGGAGAGCGTTGCGTCCATTTGCCGGGCACACATCGTCCGAACCGGGCAAGCGCTTTATGCTTGGAGTCGCTCTGTCTCCCCTCCTAAGACACAATGAACGATCCGCAATCATGCTGAGCCTGCTGGTCCGTATCCTCCTCATTGATTGGACTCTCACTGCCGGATTCGGGGTAGGGTTTGCCCAGGAGACCGGAGATCCTGTGCCGCCCCCAAAGATTGAAAGTAAGGTCGATCTCTATCTGAGCGGCCATGCGATGGGATTTTTCCCGCAGGACAACAATCTCACGGTTGGCGGGGCAAGTGTCCCGCGGACCGATATCCGCGGCACTTTCGGCGCCGGCATAAAGTTCGAAGCCTATCCGTGGTTTACCAATAAGATTCTTGGCGGAGAAATTGAAGCGTTCGGCCTTGGGGGCAGCGTGCGGGCTCCGCGCATCACGTCCGGATCAGGGACTACTCAGGCGCAAGGGAACCTGATCGCCGTGAATACGATGTACAACGTCATGCTGCGGTATCCGGGCGAGATGGTGCAGCCGTATATCGGGGTCGGCGGAGGCACCTCGATGGGAGTGCTCTACGATGCGTCGATCCAACACGGCAATCTGGCGCTCACGGGAACTTCCGGCGATATGGCCTTCGCCTATCAGTTCTTGGGCGGCATCAAAGCGTTCGTGACAAAGCGGTTGTTTGTATTCGGCGAGTACAAATATTTTGGAACGAAGTATAGTTTTGACAGTGAAGGGGCCGGCAACTCCAAAGTGAAGCTCGACTTTCAGACTCAGATCGTGTCGGGTGGTGTCGGCTGGTCGTTTTAGTTACAGAACGAATATCGTTCGATCGAGGCCCCTATCAGCATCCTCGACCAATTCTTTGTCTACCGTCCTGAACCATGGGAAGACCGCGACTGGAGAGGCGCGAGCGGCCTTCCGCTGGAAGATGTGTGGTTTCAATCGGCGGACGGCACCAAACTTTTCGGCTGGTATGTCGAAGCACGCGCGGATGCCGGCGTGCTGCTCTGGTGTCATGGCAACGCCGGGAGCGTCATTCACCGGCTTGAAAACCTGCGCGAGCTCTATCGGCTGGGATTGTCGATTTTCATCTTCGACTATCGAGGATATGGTCGAAGCCAGGGCAAGCCGTCGGAAGACGGGCTCTACCAAGACGCGATCGGCGCCTACGACTATCTTACCCGGGTGCGGCTGATTCGCTCGGAACGGATTGTCGTGTTCGGCCGGTCGCTGGGCGCTGCCGTCGCGACCGATCTTGTCTCCCAGAAGCCGGCGGCAGGATTGATTTTGGAGTCGCCGTTCCCGTCGATTGCCGCGATCGCAAAACATCACTACGGCGGCATGCCGGTGCATTGGCTGCTCGGGGCGGAATTCAATCTCATCGATCGCCTTCCGCAGCTGTCCCTTCCCACGCTCGTGATCCACGGCGATCGGGACGACATCATTCCTATCGAGTTCGGCCGCCAGGTTTTCGAGGCCGCCAAGCCGCCGAAATGGTGGTATGCGATAGCCGGCGCGGATCACAACAATACCTATCAAGTGGGCGGGAGCGTGTACTTTCGCCGGTTTGCTGATTTCGTTCGAACCGCGATTGCAGCTTAGCCGAACAGTGCGCGCGTCCATGAATTATGCATTTGGTGATTGGTCGCCACATTTGGTACAGTGCGCCGGGCATCGCGCGCGCATCCCAGTCCGGGGCAGTTGAAACGAGGCATGACGGAATGACGATCAAGAGAGAAGACGTAACGACCGATCAGAGAGCTATGCGATTTGGCGTTCTCATTTTGCTGGCGTTGCTATGGCTGCCGGGCTGTGCCGGCCGGACCGGCGCGCCCGCCGTGCCAACAGCTATGCTCGAACCTCCCACGCCGCCGGTGCTGCTCGCCGATGCATCGGTGACGCCGACTCCTGCCGCTGATGTCACGGAACAAGCGTCAGACGAGCCCTTCGATCCCTTCGCGAAGTCCGGCGAAGAAGGTGTTGAGGAATATGATCCGTGGGAATCGCTGAATACGAAGGTCTTTGAGTTTAACCGGAAGGTGGACCGGTGGGTGCTCAAGCCGGTGGCACAGGGTTACAACGTCGTCATACCCAACCCTGTTCAAGTCGGAATCAGCAACCTCTTCTACAATCTCCGGTTTCCCAGCCGATTTCTCAATAATGTGTTTCAGGGCAAGGTGCGGGGGGCTGCGACAGAGATGGGACGGTTCATGTTGAACACGACTTTCGGACTCGGAGGTCTGTACGATGTGGCGAAAGACATGGACATTACCACGCCCGAGGAAGATACCGGTCAAACGTTAGGGTTCTATGGCGTCAAGCCGGGGCCGTATGTGGTGTTGCCGCTGCTGCCTCCGTTTAATGTTCGCGACCTGATCGGATTTGCTGGCGACATCGCGCTCAATCCGTTCAACTGGCTGGTGGCGCCGATCATCGAAGTCGAAGGAATTCCCTCGGTGATCGGCCATACGGATCGGGCCACCAGTACGGTAGTGCAGCTCGGGGGCCGGGTGTTTGAAATTGTGAACGACCGTTCGTTGAACCTCGAAAAGTTCCAGGGGGTTGAAGAAGCCACGCTGGATCTGTACGCCGCCGTCCGCAACGCCTACCTCCAAAAGCGTGCGCGGGCGATCCGCGAGTAACCGCAAAGAACGACGTCGAACCGCTTCATGTCCGGCCGCCAGCGGCCGGCCCGTCGGCGTTCCGCGCCGGTTTACTTCAGTTCTCCCTGTAGGTCTCCGACAAGGAGATGCGGGCCTTGTGAATCAACCTGCCAGGCGGCATCTCTTTTAGGAATACTCCTGCATTCAGTCAGAGCCCGGGCTTTTCCGCCGCCGTCCATACGGCGCCGCCGGAGGTGTCGGTCTACGATGCTGCGCGCATCATGCATTGGCGGAAGGTCGGGGTCGTGCTCGTGGTGCGGCATCATCGACCGGTGGGAATCGTCACCGATCGGGATCTGACGACCCGGGTCGTGGCCAATGGCCTTGACCCCCGGTCGACGACGCTCGGTCGGATCATGACCGCGCCGTTGGTGACAGCGGCGGCTGAGGCGTCCGATGAACAGGTATTGCACGTGCTGGCGCAGAGCCTGGTACGACAGGTTCCGCTGGTCGACGGCGAAGGGAATGTGGCCGGGTTGGCTTCCTGGAACCTCACCGAAGCCGCTAACGGCTCGGGCCCCTTCGGTGCCAGGCTGGTTCGATCGACGGCGATGGTCCCGATGGTGAAGCGCCGGAAGTTCAGGCGGGTGCTCTTCGGTTTGCAGCAGGAGGTCCGTCAGCACGCCCGTTGGATCGGAGCCACCATCGCGTTGGCGGCGATCGGTGCGGTCATCTCTCTGGTCGCGGTGGGCTACTGGAGCCCGTGGAGTTCGGCTTCTGTCGCGTCACTGCACGTGACGGAATCCGCCCGATCAAGCAAGCCCTCTACGGAGGCGACGCAGTCCCCTCATGCCGACCCGAAACCTGGGCCTCCTTCGTTGACCCCGACCCGATAATACCCATCAATCAGTCTTCGTGAACGGCGCAGGCATTCGCACGCGAATGCGCGCCTGCCCTTTCGGGACCATCGGGTTGACCGTATTTCTTGCTCATTCATCGGGAGGCAGCGCCCGTGGCCAGCCGGGGCAATCGGGACGGATGCGGTGGATCTCATTGTTATGATCGCGCCCGGTTGATCCAGCCGTCATTCGAACGATCTGCCGTTGGCGTCCTCAGTTCTATTCCTACTATAATGACGGATGATTGGCGACCGGAGGAGTTGACGTCCGCCTGATCGATCGACGAGGAGGTCTCTATGCGTCCAGTTCTGAGCCTGCGAAGAGCGCTCATCCTGTTGTGGACCGGGGCGGTGATCGTGATCGCGTTATTCGGTGGGGCGACCTCTTCCGGGGCCGCCGGGCCGCCGGTTGCCTCTGCCACTGCGACCCTGAATATCATCGCGGGCGACGTGCAAGTGGTTCCTTCTGAGGGCGGCCCGGCTCGGGCCGCGAAAGACGGCATGAACCTGGCCGTCGGAGCGCATGTGGTGACCGGTCCTAAATCCACGGCGCTGGTGACCTTCCTCGACGGCAGTACGTTGACCGTACAACCTGACTCGGATGCGACGGTCAAGCAGGCCGATCTCAGCAAGAAGCAATCGACTGTCCGGATCAAGGTCAATCTGGGTACCGTGTGGGCTCGTGTCGCCAAGCTGGTGGATTCAGGATCGAGCTTCTCGCTCGAATCCAACAGTGCGACAGCCACGGTCCATGACGGCCTCATCGGCGCCAGGCAGGAGGCCGATGGCACCTTTACCTGCTGGACCCGCGCCGGCAACCTCTTTCTCGTCGACCCGAGCGGCCGCATCATCTCGGAGTTGCAGCCCGGCCAAATGGACGTCGTGAAAACCGGCCAGCCGTCCAACCCGCATCCGTTTTTCTCCAATGACAGCGCGCTGCGTGTGGCGACGTCGTCGGGCGTCTTGCCTTTAACCCTGATGGCAGACAAGGCCAGGCTGGCGGGATTTGTCTCTCCTCGGTTTGAGGTGAATCAGGTATTCGGCTCATTCACCGGGCTGACGGAACAGGGCGGGCGCGTGGTCGAAGTCCCGGCCGGTGTTGCGGCGCCCTTCACCCTGATCGTGGAAGGGGAAATCAGCGGCTCGTTCGAGGTAACGATTGCAGGGCTGCACAAGGGCGTGCAGGTCTCCCAACAGCGGCTTTCCGGGACGATCAAAAAAGGAGAGCGGCTGGTGAGCACGATTCTGCCGCAACTTGATGACGCGACGGCGGGCGATCCGAAGACGGCGAAAGTGGTCGGTCTCACGGCGACACCCTTTCAGCCGATGGATGCCCCCCTGCCGGGCGTGCTCTTGCTGTCTCCCTGGGAGTGAGCGGGCTGAAGACGGCAGCCCACGGCTATTTGGTTGTCAGGATCGTGACCCCGTTCCAATCAGGCGGGGGAGGAGTTGCGGCAAACTCCCGGCTGCGGCGCAGGTAGAGAGCGCTCGGGCCGTCTCCCGGATAATCGGCCAGGAGCCTGTCGAAGAGTTCGGCCGCCGCCGCCCATTGCCCGGCGTGATACCGTTCGATGCCGCTCGCATACCGCTCCAGCAGCGTCCCCGTTTTCGGATCGAGCTGATGCCGGTAGGACACCACCTCATACACCGCCAGCGGTTCGGTTCGTCCTTTCACTTGTACGCGGTCGAGATACCGATACGTGAACGACTCTCCGGCGGCGTTCATTGTCGCCTCGCTGACCAGCACTCTGGTTCCATAGTCTTTGTTGACGCCTTGCAGGCGGGACGCAATGTTGACGGCGTCTCCGAGGACGGTATATGCGAGCCGGTCACGCGATCCCATATTCCCCACCACCATCGGGCCGGTGTTGATCCCGATACCCAGGTCAAGTTGCGGATTGCCCCGTTCTTTCCACTGCGTGCGCAGTTCGTGCAGCCGCTGGACCATATCGAGCGCCGTGGCGCAGGCCCTGGCGGCATGGTCGGGTTGATCCATCGGCGCATTCCAAAACGCCATGATCTCGTCGCCGATGTATTTGTCCAGCACGCCGTCATGCCGGAACACGATCTCCGTCATCGCGCTCATGTAGTCGTTCAGGAGCGCCACGAGGGCTTGCGGCTCCATGGCTTGGGACAGGGTCGTGAAGCCGCGAAGGTCGCAGAAGAAGGCGGTCATCGTGCGGGTTTCACCTCCCAGCGTGAGACGCTCGGGCTGGTTCAGGACCCACTGACTGACGGAAGGCGAGAGGTAGCGCGCCATGACGTCCCGCATCGTCCGTTGCTGCGCTTGTTCGAAGAGCAGGCGATAGACTTGGCTGACTGCAAAGCCGAGCGCCAGCGCGGCGGGCGGATAAATCAGATTCAAGAGCGTCCCCTGATCGAAGAGGATCCCGCCGGCCAGGAAATACAGGAGCAGCAATCCCAACAATCCCATCGCCGCGCGAATGGGGCGGAGCAGCGCCGCGAGCCAGGTTCCGATCAACGCGGCCGCGCATACGAGCAGGCTCGTCGCCGGTGCAGAGCTCGGCACGAGATAGCGCTGGCCGAGAATCGTTTCGACGATGTTGGCCTGGACTTCCACGCCCCACATTCTGGTTTCCGCCGTTGTGGGCGTGGCAAACTCGTCCACGCCGCGAATGGTCAACCCCAGCAGCACGATTTTGTCTCGTACGAGGTCGGGCTCGAACGACTTGTTGAGCAGGTCCACGAAAGGAAGAATGGTAAACGCACCGCCTCGCTCCGGACTCGACGGAGGCCCGAGGAAGTTGATGAGCATGCGGCCGTTGTCGATCAATGGAATGGCTCGCCCCGCTCCATAGGCGGTCTCGTCCGTGGCGTCGGCGTCGAGCACGGCCGGCCGCCGGACATAGCGCGCGACGGCTGAAAGCGCCAATGCCGGATGCACCTGCCCCTTCGCTTCCAATAAGAGGGGTAGACTGCGGACCACTGTATCGCGATCCGTGGTGACGTTGACCGTCCCCTCTGCCACTGCCGCGGACCGGATGGCGGCGGCTGGAGAGACGAACACCTCGAACTCCTGCGCGACCCCGGGTCGTGGATGAAGCGCTTTGGGTCCTTGCGCTTCGAGCGGCGCAATCACGTTGCCCATCTCTTGCATGGCGGCGATGAGATGCGGGTCGTCCGATTTGGCCGCGTCGAAGAAGATATCGAGCACGACCGTGCGCGCGCCGGCTGCGCGTAGAGCCTGCAGGGCCTGCGCATAGAGTGTGCGAGGCCAGTTCACCAGCGGGCCATATGTCGGGAGGAGTTCGCGGTAGCTGCGTTGATCGATGCCGACGATGACGGTGGTCCGGGATTGTTCGCCGGCCCGGGCGGCAAAGAGAAAGTCCGTGCTTTGTACCTGCGCCGTCGCGAAGACCTGTCGATGGTACGCCGCGATCAGCAGTGCGCCGACCGGCAGCGCGAGCGCCGTGCTGACGAGGAGTCGCTTCATCAACGTGCCGTTCATGCGGGGAAGATTCTAACAGGACGGGGAGCGACTGTCTTGAACGATCTCAGCAGCGCGCGCGCTTAGATCACTCCGAGTTCTCGACCAACCTTTTCAAAGGCGCCGATAGCCTGTTGCAATTGCGTCCTCGTATGCGCGGCGGACATCTGCACGCGGATGCGCGCCTGGTCCTTCGGCACGACGGGAAAGCTGAAGCCGACCACGTAAATGCCTTCCTGGAGCAGTTTCTCTGCCATGCGTGACGCGAGGGTGGCATCACCCAGCATTACCGGAATGATAGGGTGATGCCCGGGGACGAGCCGGAATCCGAGCGCAGTCAATTGTGTGCGGAAAAATGCGGCGTTGTCACGCAGGTGCGCGCGCAACACATCGCCTTGTGCGACCAGTTGCACCGCTTGCAGCGCGGCTGCCGCGATCACCGGCGGCAGGGCATTCGAAAAGAGGTACGGACGCGAGCGCTGACGCAGCAACTCGACGATTTCCGCCCGTCCCGAGGTGAATCCTCCGGCCGCGCCGCCGAGGCTTTTCCCGAGCGTGCTCGTCACGATATCCACTCGATCGACCACCCCGAAATGCGCCGGCGTTCCGCGTCCGTTCGGACCCAGCACCCCGGTCGCGTGGCTGTCATCCACCATGACGATGGCGTCGTAGCGATCGGCCAGCTCGACAATCTCATCGAGCTTGGCGAGATCTCCATCCATGGAAAAGACTCCGTCGGTCGCGATCAGGCGCAGCCGGCAGGAACGGGCTTCTCGTAGCTGCGTTTCAAGCTCGGCCATGTCGGCATGGGCGTATCGAAGGCGCTTCGCCTTACAGAGCCGAATGCCGTCGATCACGCTGGCATGATTCAGCGCGTCGCTGATCACGGCGTCCTCTTCACTCAGCAGCACCTCAAACAGGCCGCCGTTGGCGTCGAAGCAGGAGCTATAGAGAATTGTGTTCTCGGTTCCGAGAAAGGTGCTGATCGCCTGTTCCAACTGCACGTGCAGATCCTGGGTGCCGCAGATGAAGCGCACGGAGGCCATGCCGTATCCGTGTTCGGTCAATCCGTCGACGGCGGCTTGCCGGATGTCCGGATGATTGGCGAGGCCCAGGTAGTTGTTCGCGCAGAGGTTGAGCGCCGGGCCTTGCGCGACGCGGATGTCGGTCCCTTGCGGGCTGAGAAGTTGCCGCTCGTGCTTATACAGCCCCGCCGCGCGGATGTCGGCGAGTTGTTGCGTGAGCACTTTCTTGAGTGACTGGTACGCCATGGCTGGATCAGGGAAACAAAACCACTTTGCCGCACTGTCCGGAATTGATCAACTCAAACCCCCGGGCGTAGTCGCTCATCGGGAAGGTATGCGTGACGATCGGCTTGATGTTGAGCCCGGCTTTGAAGAGCCCGGCCAGGCGATACCACGTGCTGAAGAGGCGCCGGCCTGTAATGCCGTGCACGCGAATCCCTTTGAAGATGATTTCGTTGGCCAGGTCGAACGAGATCGGCCCGGTCGGAATGCCGAAGAGGGTCACCCGTCCTCCGTTCTTGACCGCGCCGAAGGCCTGGTGCAGCGCGCTCGGGTGGCCGGACATTTCCAACGAGGCATCGACACCTTCTCCGGCGGTGATCTCGCGAATCGCCGCCGCGATCTGCTCGGGCGTCTGGGTCTTGGCGTTCAACACGTAGTCGGCGCCGACCTGTTTGGCCAGGCCGAGGCGATAGTCACTCACATCCGTGGCAATGATCGTCGCCGCGCCGGCGGTGCGGGCGACGGCGGTCGAGAATAATCCGGTCGGTCCGCAGCCGGTGATCAAAACGGTATGGCCGGTGAGGTCTTCCGCGAGGGCGGCATCGACCGCATTGCCGAGTGGTTCCTGGACCGAGGCGTATTCCGGCGGGATGGACGGAGAGGTGTTCCAGAGCACATTCTCCGGCAGGACGACATACTCGGCAAAGGAGCCGTCGCGATCGACTCCGAGGATGCGATAGTTTCGACAGACATGGGCCTGGCCGGTGCGGCACTGGAAACAGTGGCCGCAGGTGATGTGCGATTCGGCCGCAACGTAGTCGCCGATCTTCACTCGCCTGACATCCCTGCCGATCTCGACGACCTCGCCGCACATTTCATGGCCGATGATGCGGGGCGGATGAATGCGGCTGTGCGCCCAGGGGTCCCAGTTGTAGATATGGGCATCGGTGCCGCAGAGCGAGGTGGCTTTGATCTTCACGATGACATCGTTCGGTCCTGGAGTCGGGTCCGGACAAGTCATTGCTGTCAGCCCGGGGCCAGCGGATGTTTTCACGAGTGCGCGCATAGCTGTATTCTAACGTAACCCTGTGAAGGAGGCACGTGCTTGCCGAAAAATCGGGTTGCACTCGATCACGGGGCTGAGTAGGATGCCTCTATGTACCACCCCGCGCCCAGTCCTCTCGCCTTGCTGGCCGGCGCCCTCGGGCTCTGTCTCCTTCCGCTCAGTCTCATGCCAGTCAGCCAGGCGGCAGGATCCCCGTCAGAAGCCTCTCCTGCGCCAATCGGCACGCGTTGGGTCAAAATTGACCTGGCGACGGCCGATGCGTCCGGCGATATTCAAGTGGGGAAGCCGTTTGACTTGTCGATCGCTGTTGGCGGGGTGACCCAAGGCGGCGCGCCGCTGGTGGCGATTTGCGAATCGGTTCTGTTTCAGAAGCGCGTGGTCGCGTTGGAGCCTGACACCGTCGAGATGGTGATGAAGGGATCGGCCACGATGGAGCCGATTCCAGCAGGAAAACTCTCGGTCCCTCCCAAAGCCGCCAGAGTGCAAGTAACCATTGCCCGCGTGAAGAAAGACAAGTTTGAGCGGGTGCTCACGCGTGTCGTCTATGTCACCATGGGGAAGCAGGAGGCGGCCAACGAAGGCAGCGATACGCCGCTGCCGAGTTCCGAGGAGCCGCCGGGCGGGGAGTCGGCGCAGGACGAAGTGCAGCCGGACGCCTTGCCGGTCTCGGGCGGGTTGGTGGTCGAGGAAGATTTGCTTCCGATGCCGACACCAGGGCAGGGCAAGGCCTATTGGCAGCAGATCAGTCATCTGGTAAGCCGCAGCTGGAGCCGTACGGTCCGCCATGTGCGGCACGCACCGACGAGCGAGACGGTCCGGGTGAAGTTCAGGCTCTACCCCAGCGGACGCGTGCAGTTGATTCAGATTGAAAAAGGATCCGGCGCGCGGGAAGTCGATGAGGCGGGGATTTATGCGGTGGTCCATGCCCAGCCGTTCCCCCCGTTTCCGGATAATATCGAGTCGGAAGCGGTCGATGTCCATGTGCGGATGCGGACGGGGGCGAAGACCGGAGCACGAGAGGTGCAATCGATTACGAACAAACAAGCCGCCTCGCCTGAGGCCGGTGCCGGGTCGTCTAAAAAGTGACGGGACAGAAGTGCGGGGCAGTGTTCTCGGGCAGTTCATCTCATGGAGGGTGCATGTATCAACGGACAATCGTGAAAGCTGGCATCTTGTGTGCGGTGTTACTGGCCGGATGGCCGGCGGGGGCAGGGGCCGAGATGGCGCGCTGGGATCTGGATCCCGATCACTCCATCATTGAGTTTCGCGTCGCCCACATGGTCGTCTCGAAGACGGCGGGCAAGTTTATGGATTACACGGGTGTGGTGGAGATGGATGCGGAGGCGCACCAGTTCAAGACGATCGAAGCGACGATCAACACGGGGTCGGTCAACACCAACCACGAGAAGCGGGATGCGCATCTCCGGAACGCGGATTTCTTCGATGTCGAAAAGTTTCCGACGATGACCTACAAATTGAAGAGCTACAAGAAGACCGGCGAGGGCTATACGGCACTTGGCGACCTCACGCTCCATGGCGTAACGAAAGAGATCACGTTAGTCGGAACCTTTAACGGCGTCACCAAAGATCCCTGGGGCAACACACGCGGGGGATTTACCGCCGAGGGAAAAGTGAATCGGAAAGATTTCGGCATGGTCTGGAACAAGACGCTCGACACCGGCGGGTTTGTCGTCGGCGACGAGGTGAATATCCGGCTCGATATCGAGTGCATCAAGGCCAAAAAGCCGTAGCCGTTTCCCGCTCCTCCTAGATCCCGGCCGGCTCACCTGGTGAGCCGGCCGGGGCACTTACCTATCGCGATTCATCGGAGAGTTTATGAAGGCCATGGTCCTCGACCATGTCGGAGATGTGGCGGGCAGCCCGTTGCAGCTTCGCGACATCCCCATGCCGCTGCCGGGTCCTGGCGAAGTGCTGGTGAAGGTGCATGTCTGCGCAGTCTGCCGCACCGATCTGCATGTCATCGAGGGAGAGCTAGCCGATGTGAAGTGGCCGCTGGTGCCGGGTCATCAGGTCGTCGGCACGGTCGCGCGACTGGGGGTCGGGGTGACGGAGATTCGCACGGGCGATCGCGTCGGGATCGCCTGGCTCCAAGGGACTTGCGGGGCCTGCGAGTTCTGCACGAGTGAGCGGGAGAATTTATGCCTGAAGGCGCGATTTACCGGCTATCAAGTCGACGGCGGCTATGCGGAATATGCAGTCGTGCCGGCGCGGTTTGCCTATCCCATCCCGCCGGGCTTTACCGATGACGAAGCGGCGCCGCTGCTCTGCGCCGGCATCATCGGCTATCGCGCGTTGCGATTGAGCGGCATCAAGCCAGGCCAGCGGCTTGGGCTCTACGGGTTCGGCGCCTCCGCGCATATCGCGATCCAGATCGCGCATCATTGGGGGTGTCAGGTGTACGTCAGCTCGCTCAAGGCCGAGCACCAGGCGCTGGCGCGCGAGTTGGGTGCTGCGTGGGTCGGCGGCGCGCACGATGAGCCGCCTGACAAGCTTCATGGGTCGATCATCTTTGCGCCGGCGGGCGAGCTGGTGCCTCCGGCCTTACGCGCATTGGAGCGGGGCGGCACCCTCGCACTGGCCGGTATCCACATGTCGCCGATTCCGTCACTGAACTACGATCGCGACATTTTCGGGGAGCGTGTCTTGCGCAGCGTCACGGCCAATACGCGCCAGGACGGCATTGAGCTGTTGCGCGAAGCAGCCGCCATTCCGATCAAACCCCATACCGTCCGCTTTCCCTTGCTGCAAGCCAATCAGGCGCTGCAAGCGCTCAAGGCTGGATCGTTTCAAGGCGCCGCCGTCCTCACGATCTGACTCGGCACCATCTAGCAATCAACAATGTAGATTAGGTAGATTGAACGGCTATGCGTCACATCATTTCAGCACTGATCGTCACCCTGGGGATCGGCTTCGGCGGAGCCGCCTGGGCTCTGGAGTTTACCGCCGATCGCATCACCAAGATCGACGGCCGCACGGGCAAAGCCAACATCTATTACCGCGATAACATGTGGCGCATCGAGCACCACACGATGGGGCCGGTCAATGTCAGCATTGTGCGCAAAGACAAGCAAGTGGTGTGGATGCTGCTGTCACGGATGAAACATTTCAAGACCATACCCTACAGCGCGGATCAGGATTTGTGGGTGACGGAGAAGTTGGACGGGGAAGTGTCCCGCGAGGAAATCGGGCAGGAAGTCCGCGAGGGCCATCCGACGATCCTCTATGAAGTCGTGACGAAGCACGGAGAGCGTACCGAGGTCTATTATCAGTGGCTGGCGACGGACATTCGTTTCCCTATGAAGCTGGCAAAGAAGGACGGGAGTTGGATCGTGGAATACCAACATGTGAAGCTACGGGCGGTGACAGATTACCTCTTCCAGCTCCCGCTGAACTTTCAGCCATTGGAAGATTTCAATAAAGGTGCGGAGCCGGAGAAGATTGAACCGGGGATGTAGCATGCAAGGAGGCCGGATCGTGAGAAAGACAGGGTTCATCAGTGCAGTCTGGATAGCAGGTTTGGTGGGAGCCGCTGGATCGGCATGGGCGATGGATGTGGGCGATGTGAAGCAGGAGTGGACGGCAGAGGGGCGCAAGTTGGCCGCCGAACGCATCAAGCTGCCGGCGTACGACGACATGGTCCATATTCCGGCGGGGCCGTTCACGATGGGCAGTGATAAGAAAACGGATAAGAACGCCTATCTGGTGGAGATGCCGCAGCGCTCGATCTACCTTGATGCCTATGACATCGATAAATACGAAGTGACGACCGTCCAATATTTGAAATTCGTCTTGGCGACCAATCGTCCACCTCAAGTGGATTGGAAGTTTGACGGTGGCAACTTTCAAGACACCATGGTGTCGCATCCCATCATGCACGTAACGTGGTACGAAGCCGATGAGTACTGCAAGTGGGCGGGGAAGCGGTTGCCGACTGAGGCCGAATGGGAAAAGGCGGCGCGGGGCGCGACGGATAGCCGCATTTATCCATGGGGCAACGAGATGGCCGGACTATCGCGGGCGAACTTCGGCCGGACCGGCCTGTCAGGTCCGGTGCGCGATCGCCCCGAGCGGCTCTTGCTCTATCCCCCGATCATCTCCGTATTCAAGTACGACAACGCCGCGAGCCCGTATGGCGTGTTTCAGATGGCCGGCAACGTCGCCGAGTGGGTGGCCGACTGGTACGATAAGGACTATTACAAAACCGCACCGGACAAGAATCCCAAGGGGCCGGACAAGGGCTCGCAGAAGGCGTTCCGTGGCGGAGGCTGGATCGACAGCACGCCGAGCGTGCGGGTCTCACAACGCAACGGCACGGACCCCAAGACCTCGATGAACTGGATGGGTGTCCGCTGCGCCCGCGATGCGAAAGACGGCGCCGCGCCGGAGACCACGCCGGCGCAGCCGATCCTGCCATAGTGGCTTCTTAAGGTGGGCGGAGGGGATGAATAAGAGAAAGCTGCTGGCGAAAGCACTGGGTGGCTCAAAGAATCTTCGCTTTAGTGAAGCGGTCACTCTTGTAAAGGCGTTTGGATTTCGTCTTTCGCGCACAAGGGGGAGCCACCATATTTTCGTACATTCCCATGTCCGCGAACTGGTCAATCTTCAAGAAGTCGATGGAAAAGCCAAGCCGTATCAGGTTCGCCAGTTGCTTGAGATCGTGGAACGCTATGATCTAGAATTGCAGCCGGGCGAGGAATCATGACGCATTACCACATCAACATTTTTTACAGCAAGGCGGACGGCGGGTACATTGCCGACATTCCTGACCTTGAAGCCTGTTCGGCGTTCGGCAAGACGCCGGCTGAGGCGTTGAAGCAGGCCGAAATCGCGAAGCGCGCGTGGCTGGCTGCCGCCCGTGCCGAGCGGAAGCCTATTCCGAAACCCCGCTATCGTCCCGCCATCTATCAGACTGGCGCTTAGGCCTGCTTGGCGAACACCTTCAGGCGCATCTCGGCGCGCATACCATCCTAGCCGCGGCAGACATGTCTTGCCTTGCGCTCTCCCTCGAAGGCCTTATGCCGTCAAAGGTAAACTCGGTAAAGGTGAAGACCTCGTAACGGGCACGAGGCTCGATCTGAAGTCGATGTAGGAAGCCGGCGAAGAAATCTACAACATCCCGGTGTCCGACGAGGAAATGAAGAACGTGGTGGAGTCGGTGTACGGAGAGTTGCCGGAGGTGGAGTAGTCAGTCGTCAGCATTCTTACTGATGAGCATAGGGTTATCATTTAAGGAAGGTCTGATTAATTCGAAATTGCGGACGGGAATCAGTGGAATTCCCCGATTTTCTGCCACTGACTGATCGAAAGCGGGAATTAATCAGACCTTCCTTAAGAAGAGAATTCTCATACTCGTCAAACTGCGTTACTGTCTCAAGTGCTCCATCACCATCCTGATCGAATTCCTCTCGAGTCTTCATGTCGAGATTGTAATACATCCGTTTTCTGACTTTCCCGGTTTCTAGATCGATGATCTCGACGAAATCTAGCTTGCCCAAGGTATTGTGTCCGATTACATCAGGTTTTCCGTCCCGATTACGGTCGATCTCCGTGCTGACCACATCTCCATTACGGTTGAAGATGGACCTAGTTTCGAAGAATCCATCGAAATTGTTGTCATACGTTATGCTCTGCAGAACTCGCCCCAGGTATTCATAAATAACATCGTCTTTGCCATCTCCATTGCGATCATAAGGGGTACCTGTCAGCGACAGGTAATTCCAGAGGGCAAACCCAGCTACAGTGAAGAGGGCACCTAGAAGAAAGCCTCTCACAACATCTGGAACTAGCGGCAATGGATTCGGTGAGTCTGGATCTGGAGAAGGGGGGTGCGCGGCTTTGGAATCTGGGCCTCTTTCTCTGCCGCACTTCCAGCAAGTCCCAAACTGGCCATCGTGATGCTCTCCACATGCAGCACAGGCCCACCCGTTCTGGCTGGGCATATCGAAAGCCGATGGTTCCTCAATCAGCTCAAGAGCCTGATCGTTGTCTATGTCTCGTACTACCCACAACTCGGGGAAGACTTCTGTAAATGGGACCTCTCCGGCGAGACTGGATGAACGCTGGTTCTTGATCGTGCAGGGGATGCCTGCCCGTTCAAGGCGCTCTTTAAGCATTTCTATTTCGACTAAGTTCTGAGAGACGAAGACTTTTTTCATGCCCGCCTCACTTCTCCTGGTCGCTCGCCAGGGTTCACCGGAATTCCTTATATATGCTGAGCCCTCTCACTTCTTAAAAATCAACCTCGGCTCCGTCATGTTTCCCATCGAGGCCGCCACCAGCTCCCACCCGCTTGATCCAAACTCGTTCAGCTTGGATTGCATATTCTGCGTGTCAGGAAGCACCTCAACGATTCTGTACTGAAACTGTTTCTGCTCTTGCGCCTTCGCGGTGAACGGCTGCCCCATGAGCAGCAGGAGTCCCAATGCGCCAAGGCTTACGCCCGTGATCAGCCACGCTATTGAAAGACGTGCGTTCTGCATAGGTCACCTCACTCAGCTTATGGTTATGGATGCGCGACGCGCCGGTTGTGGCCGGTGCCGAGATCGACTTTGAGCGGCATGGATAGCCCCAAGTGCTTTATCATGCCCGCCACTCATGCTTCACTCGTTGCTTTGCTTTTCTTTGAGCCATGCGGACAGATTCGGGTGAGCGTCGGCGACGAGCTGTTCTGGTTTTCTCGAAGTCGGCAAGGATGGCGGCCTCGGTGAGACGATGGCTCTTCATCGAAGCCCGAATCTCATCGGTCAGGGTCGAGAACAGGTCTTCCTTGATTTCGGACGGGAGGGCCTCGCCGGCGGCTGGTAGGAAGAACCCCACGATCTTTCCGTGTCTTGTGACTATGATCGGCTCATCCTGCTTGAGGAGACTGGTGGCGCGATCGCGAAATTGTCTGACAGTTGCGGTCTTCATGTGGTCACCGAAGTGGGCACAGTCTGACAGGCTATGTGATCGTCTTCAACCTCGTCCCATAGGTGGGACGTGCGCCAGGAATTCTGAGCTCTGGCGAATGCTTGGAAATAGTGCATCAATTGCTTCAAGCAACACTTCTTGGCCTCACCGCGAGTTTATGAAATAATAACCGCGTGGCTAAACTGTTTCGGTATAAATTTGAGTGGGATCCCGCCAAAGCTCGGCAAAACATTCGGAAGCACGGAATTGCTTTCGAGCGAGCGGCCACAGTATTTCTCGACTCGGAAGCGCTTTCTGAATTTGACGAGAAACATAGTGGCCATGAAGATCGGTGGGCCACATTGGGACTAGACACAGCCGACACGGTATTGGTTGTGTGTCACACCTTCGATGAAGCCGCTGATGGTGCCAGAGTTCGTATCATCTCAGCCCGTAAGGCGACAAGAAACGAGACTAAACAGTACAGGAGGACGTAAATGAAACGAGAGTACGATTTTTCAAAGGGCGTGCGAGGAAAGTTTTTTCGGAAGGCCGCGGCCCTGCACTTCCCCGTTTATCTTGATGCCAAAGTCCACCGGCAACTCGAACGGATTGCCAAGAAAAAGCACACGGAAGTCGGAGACTTGGTTAATCAGCTCCTCAAGAAAGATGTCGAACTGCTTGAGGCCTTTTCCTGATCTATGGTTATGGATGCGCGACGCGCCAGTTGTGGCCGGTGCCGAGATCGACTTTGAGCGGGACGGAGAGTTTCAGTTGCTTGCCGACGCCTTCCATCTCGTGTTTCACCAGCCGCTTGGCTTCGTCCAATTCTCTTTCAGGCACTTCGAAAATCAATTCGTCATGGACCTGGAGGATCATCTTCGTGTGCGGCATCTCGTGATGGAGGGCCTTGCTCACATTGATCATGGCGACTTTGATCAAGTCGGCGGCTGAACCCTGGATGGGACTGTTCACCGCCATGCGTTCCCCGAAGCCGCGCTGCACCGGATCACCGCTCTGCAGTTCTGGAATCGGCCGCCGCCGTCCCAGTATTGTGGTGGTGAAACCTTTCTCTTTGCCTTCGGCGATATTCCGATCCATCAGGGCGCGCACGCCGGCATATTTTTCAAAATAGGTCTCGATATATTTCTTGGCTTCCGCCTGTGGCACGCCGATGTTCTGCGAGAGGCCGAAGGGGCTGATGCCGTAAACGATGCCGAAGACGACGCTCTTGGCCGCGCGTCGCATCTCGCGCGTGATCTGCGAAGCGGGGAGGTGGAAAATATCCATGGCCGTCGCCATGTGAATGTCTTCGCCTTTCTCGAACACTTCGAGCAAGCGCGGATCCTGCGACAAATGCGCGAGAATGCGCGGTTCGATCTGACTATAGTCGGCGCAGAGCAGGGTATGACCTTTCGGCGCGATGAAGGCTTCGCGAATGCGCAGACCGTAGTCGCCCTTGACCGGAATGTTCTGCAGATTAGGATCGGTCGATGACAGCCGGCCGGTCGCGGCGACGGTTTGATTGAGCGATGTGTGGAGCCGCTTGGTTTCGGGATTCACGAGTTCCGGCAAGGCATCGACGTAGGTCGATTTGAGTTTGCTGATGCTGCGATAGGTCAGGATCTGCGCAGGTAAATCGTGCTGGGTTGCGAGCTGCGTAAGCGTGTCTTCGTCGGTCGAATAGCCGGTCTTGGTCTTGCGGCCTGGCTTAAGGCCGAGTTTCTCGAAAAGTATGACTGCCAGCTGTTTCGGCGAATTGATGTTGAACTCGCCGCCCGCCAGGCCAGCGATGGTCTCCATCATCTTGTCGAGCTCGTGCTCCAATTCCTTGCTCAATACCTTGAGCCCCTCGACGTCGAGCAGGAAACCGTTTCGTTCGATCTCGGCCAGCACCGGCACGAGCGGCATTTCAATCTCATGGAAGAGTTTCAGGCTGCCCTGGGCGGTCAGTCGCTCGATCATCACCGGGGCCAGCTGGGCCAGCACGGTGGCCTGTTCGGCGGCTTCATCGCGCGAGCCGGTATCTTCATCGAAGAGCGATTGCGGCGCCTTGGCTTCGGGGCGGGATTCGCCCAGGCGATGGCCGACTGCCTCCATCGCAATGGTAGCGAGGCTGTGGTCGCGGCGATTGGGGTTGAGCAGATAGTCTGCGACCATCGTATCGAGATAGGGGCCGGCGACGGTGACGCCGATGCGATGGAACGCGAGCAGCGTGGCTTTCAGGTCATGGACGACCTTGGTGCGCGTCTGGTCATGCAACAGGGTCGTGATCGGGCGCATGTAGGTATGCACGTCGAGCGGGAAAAAGGCGGTGTGGCCTCCCGATGAGAGCGCGAACCCGAGCACGTCGGCACTGACGCTGGCCCCGCCTGAGAGCAGGCATTGCACGGCGAGCGGACTTCCTACTGGAAGGCTTTTGACGAACCGTTCTGCGGAGGGCTCGTCTTGGATGATCGTGAGTGCTGCCGCCGGAGTCTCCGGTGGCTTGGTTGCCGGTTGAAGCGTCTTCAGCAGGGCGGTGAATTCCAGTTCGCGGAGCAGGTCGGTGAGTTGATCCTGGTGCGGCGGCTTGACCCGGAAGGCCTCCGCGTCGAATTCGACCGGGCTGTTCACGTCGATGGTCGCGAGCTTGCGGCTGAGCCGGGCGTTGTCGGCCTGTTCGATCAGCATCGCTTTGATGCGGGGCGGCGTGACTTCCTCGACGCGGCGGAGCAATTCGTCGATGGTGCCGAACTGCGCGATGAGCTTGATTGCCGTTTTTTCACCGATACCTTTGACGCCGGGGATGTTGTCCGAGGCATCGCCCATGAGCCCCATAATCTCGATGACCCGCGCCGGTTCGACGCCGAACTTCTCCACGCATTCGGCTTCGCCGGACCATTTATCTTTCACCGGGTCGTAGATGCGGATGTGCGGCGTGACGAGCTGCAGCATGTCCTTGTCGCCGGTGACGATCACGACGTCATCGCCGGCGCGCTCTGCTTTCTTGGCGAGCGTGCCGATCAGGTCGTCCGCCTCGTAGCCGGCCTGCTTGACGGCGGGAATGTTCAAGGCTTCGACGGCCTGATGGATATAGGGGATTTGTGCGCTCATACCGTCGGGCATCGGGGGCCGCTGGGCTTTGTATTCTTTAAACTCCTGGTGGCGCAGTGTCGGACCCCGCTCATCGAATGCGACGACGATCCCGTCCGGCTTCCGCTCACGCAGGATCTTCAGGAGCGTGGTCATGAAGCCATAGACCGCGTTCGTCTGGAGGCCCTTGGAATTATTCAGGGCGGGGAGGGCAAAGAAGGCGCGATAGATGTAAGCGCTCCCATCGATCAGATAGAGCGTCTTGCGGCTGGAGTCAGTCGTCATAGCGGTTTACGAATCCGGCGCGAGGGTCAGGGGTGGTTTGCCGAACTTCGCGCGAATCGCGTTGAGGGCCTGCAACACGGTGTGCTGGCCGACGATTTTCGCTTCCAGTTTCCGCTTCCCAGGAAAATCCAGGAGCGAGATACCGATGAGCATGGTCAGAATTCCCTGGCCGGGCAGGAACAGCATGGCGAATCCGGCCAGGAGGAATACGGCGCCGATGGCGTTCTTGACGATCAGTCCGACCAATCGCAGGACCGGGTGATGATCTTTCATCCAGTGCCGCGGGGTGCGCGTATCGAAATAGTCTTCCGGCAGGCGCACCATGATGAAGGGGATGGCAATCAGGGTACCGATGAACCCGATCAACGAGCCGACCGTCAGCCAGATGAGCACGTGGACTGGGACATATTGTGTAATGGTCGCAAGAATGGCATCCATGGGGGAGGGATCCTAGCACGGGGATCCTCTCAACCGGAAGGGCTGGGGCTTGCATGGTTTACCTCGGAAAGGACGGCGTCATATAATGGCGCAGCATTTCCGGAGCGAGTGAGTCCTGTATGGCCCTCCGTCCCCTCATGCCCTGGCGGTTTCTCCCTGTTCTGCTGCTGTGTCTGCTCTTCGGCGGCGGACCGGTTTCCGGTCTGTCTCTGGCCGCCGAGAGCGATGAGCTTCAGATCGAAGTCAGTAAGAAGGGGCTTGGGAAAGAGGTCGTGATCACGCAGGGGGCCAAAGAGTGGTTCATGATGATTGAAGTGACGCCGGAGAATACGGTGGTGGTTCGGCAAGAAAAGGATCATGACAAGTATCTCGTCGATGAAAGCGAAACCCACGACCGTCCGCTGGTGTCTGCCGAAGTGGACGCGGCCATTGCCGATTATATTAACAGCGTGAAAGCCCGCGCCAAGAAGAAGTAACGGTCTTATGTCGAAGAAGCCCAAGTTTGTCATCTTTGCCCATAACGCCACCTACGACAAGTTGCATCAAGTCGCGACGCTCGGCATGACGGCTGCCGCGATGGGCAAAGACGTGATCGTCGTGCTGTTGTTCTGGACGATCAAGAAACTGGCCGAAGGGAAGATCGATCAGATCGACTTTCCCCCGGAGTATGCGGACTCTGCCGTGGAAGTCGCACGCTTGTTGAAAGAGAAGCAGGTTCCGAAGATTTCCGAAATGTTTCACGATGCCAAGCAGGTCGGCCACTTTCGCCTGATCGCCTGTAGCGCCGGCCTGGAATACATGGGCGTGGACGGCCAGGCGGTTGAGGCCAAGGTCGATGAAGTTCTCGGGCTCCCCGCCATTTTAAGTTTGACCGCCGAGGCGGAGACGAAGTTGTTTATTTAGCGGGATTTCTCTACTCCCACCCGATCGCAATAGTCCTTCAGTTTGCACTTGCTGCACCAGGGAGAGACCGGTTGGCAGAGGTTCTGCCCGAAGGGCACCAGGAGATCGTTGAAGGTGATCCAATGTTGCGGAGGGAGTTTCCGGCGCAACGCCTCTTCGCTCTCGTCAGGAGTCTTGGTCTTGATGTAGCCCCAGCGGTTGCTGATCCGGTGCACGTGAATATCGACGCAGATGCCTGGTTTGCCGTAGCCCACCGTGACGACCAGGTTGGCGGTCTTTCGTCCTACCCCTGAGAGCGTGACCAATTCGTCGATGGAATCGGGCACGACTCCGCCGTACGTTTCCAAGAGCCGCTGACAGATCTGATGAATGGATTTGGCTTTCGTCCGGTAGAAGCAGACCGGATAGATGGCCTGTTCTATCGTTTCGAGCGGAAGCGTCAGCATCGGGGCGGGTTTGTGCGCTAAGGCAAACAGCCGCTCGCTGGCTTCACCGGTGGTTTTGTCTTTGGTGCGGAGGCTGAGGAGGCAGGAAATCAGAATACGGAACGGATCGCGGTTCGACTCTCGCGCCACGACCCCCACAACCGGTTCCTGCCATTGACGGATCTCTCGCCTGACGATCCTGATGGCGGCATGGATCTGATCCTGACGCATCTGGTCCGACTAGCGTGGAGTGGGGGAATGCTGACCGAGGAGAGCGCTCGAGTGAACGATCAGCTACTCAGGCTTCCGCTTGGACAACCACTTCTGACGGCGGCGTTGAGCTTCGCGCAGTTTCGCTTTCTTTCTGACGCTCGGCTTTTCATAGAAACGGCGACGCTTCAGTTCGCGGAACAAACCTTCGCCTGCCAGCTTCTTCTTGGCAACCTTCAGAGCTTTTTCAACGTTGTTATTGAAAACTTTAATTTCCATCCGGTCCGACTTTCCACTTTCTCAGGCCGTGCCTGTCTGCACCCATGACACTACGTACTAGGCGGCGGAGTGTAGCATAGCCCCCTGAGTTCCTCAAGACCGTTGGCGATCTTGGTCATTCGGCGCGCATGATTTGCAGCAACAGACTGATTTCGTTGCAGTTTTACGTTGGTTTGTGCGGTATGCAGTCCGGCTTCGGTCGCGGCGATCGCGCAGATCATTCCAACAGTGAGATCCGATTGCACTGCCGGTGACAGAGACTGTCGAATGGCGGCGATCGTCAGTCCTGCTTCGCAGGCGAGTTCCGCGATTGTGAGCGGAACCTCGGTCGCTTGCTCAAGGGCCGTTGAGAGAAGCTGTGGACGGTCAGCGTGATCCGCGGGGAGGCGTCGGGCTTGTGAGACTGCGGCATAGGCCGCGCAGTCGTTCTGCATCAAGGCCGCCAGTTTTTGACTAAGGCTGTTGAGGGATTGCTCGGCCGTCGACTGCTTCCCGATTCGTGCTCCCATGGTGCCCAAAGATGCCGCGAGGGCTCCCGCCAGTGCTGCGACCGCGCCGCCGGCCGGTGCCGGCGTGGGGGCCGACAGGGCATAGAGAAACTCACTGATGGTTGATTCCGATCCGGGGTCGGGCCGGGCGCCCTGGGCGGCCGCCAGTCTTGTTTCCAGAATTTGAGTGGAGTCGAAGTTCACGATCTGTAAGAGCGACGCAGCGGCCTGATCCAGCGCGGCTTGGGGAACGAGACCGATCAGTTCGCTCTCGACGATCTCCACACCGACCTTGGCTGCCTCGGCTTGCACTCCACGGAAGGCTGCGGCCATTGATGTGACATGGTAGTCGGTCAGATTCATCGAGACTTGCACGAGTCCGCGGCTGGCCAGCGCCACTCCAATCGCTTTGACGCAGGGCAGGCCGCCGTTGGAGTGCCGGATCGTGCGCGCCATGGCCTTCGCGATCGTGAGATCGGGGGTCTTCAGATTCACATTGAAGGCAATGAGGGGGGGCCTGGCGCCGATCACAATAGCTCCCGCCGTGTCATGGAGACGGGCGGGTCCGAAGTCCGGGCGCCAGTTTTGGTCGGTCGCCATTCTCGCTCCCAGCCCGGACAGTGCTCCCCGTCGGATCGTTTCCAGCCTGGTTCGGTCCGGATGGCCAGCCGCCTGCTCATACAGAAACACCGGGATCAGCAGTTCGGTTCCTATCCGTTCGCCCAGTCGGAGGCCGAGCTGCACACAGTCTTCCATTGTCGTGCCCTGGATTGGGACAAAGGGAACGACATCCGTCGCCCCGATGCGTGGATGGACTCCCGTGTGGTTACGCAGATCAATCAGCTTCGTCGCGATTTGTATTGCTTGAAACGCCGCTTCCAGGACCGCATCGGGATCGCCGGCAAAGGTCAACACAGACCGATGGTGATCGGGATCGCTCGTCCGATCCAACAGCCAGACGCCCGGGACCGATTCCACCGCTGCGATCAGCGCCTGAACGGTGGCGGGATTCCGGCCTTCGCTGAAATTGGGGATGCACTCGATGATCTTTCCCATCAACGCTCTCATCGTCCGGAAACGAAAAAGCCGGAGGTTCACGTTCCCTCCGGCTTTCTATGGCTTCGCCTGCGAAGCCGTCGTGCGGTTACTTGGTCTTCTTGACGAAGGCTTTATAGATCCGGCCTGACGTGGCCTGCTCTTCTTCCATGCCGACCAGTTGATGTCCCGTCGTGTCGCACCAGGCGGGCATATCTTTCTTGATGCCTTCGTCGTCGGATACCACCTCGAGCACCTGCCCGAGGGTGAGTTCCTTGATCTTCTTCGAAGTCAGAATAATCGGCATGGGGCAAAAGTATCCGAGTGTATCGAGCTTCACATCAGCCTGCATCGTCGGTATCTCCGTCTGTGATCGATTTATATAAAGAGGTTGACGCTACCCTGCTTGGCCTCCGCCAAGTAAGTCGTGACCCCGGCGAATTGATCGATTCCGTCGATCAACGTGTCTTTCGTAATGCCCATGAGGCCCATCGTCGTGGTGCAGGCGATGAACCGCACGCCCAAATCCAGTGCCGTCTCCATCAGCTCGGGAACTCCCGGCATCCGGTTCTGTTTCATGACGAGTTTCATCATGCTCGTGCCGAGACCGCCGAAGTGGAATCGTGAGAGGGGGAGATTGTCGGCGCCTCCCTTGTTCAGCATGCCGAACATGCGGCGGAGCCAGTCTTTGGCCGAGCTGGTGGCCCCTTTCTTGCGGATCGTATTCAATCCCCAGAAGGTGAAGAAGACGGTGACCTGCATGCCCATTGCGGCGGCGCCGGTGGCGATGATGAACGCGGCCATCGCGCGATCCAAATCGCCGCTCAAGAGGACAATGGTCACCTTGTCGGGTTTCGTTTCTTGCAGTTGCGCCAATGTGGCGGAAGGTTCTATCTGCGTCATCTGCATGGGTGCCTCAATCTGCGTGATATGACCGTGCGATGCGAACAGCCGCTGTTTTCAAGGTGTTTTGACTATAGTCTCCGTATCTTTTTCTTGTCAAGGCAACGCGCTTGACCGCACTCGTGCGGCTGGCTATAGTCCCAGCCGATCGGGTTTTGACCAGACGTTGGATACTGCCATCCCATGAGCACCGTTCTCGAACAGGATACGACGCCGCTACGCAGTCCTCCGCTGCTGGGCTTCTGGTATGCGGCCGCGCCCAGTTCCGATGTGGCCCCTGGCGCCATGAAGGGCGTGGTACTGCTGAGCACGCCGATTCTTCTCTGTCGTACCAAAGACGGCGGCGTCTTTGCGATGCTCGATCTCTGTCCCCATCGGGGGATGCCCCTATCCTTCGGGCGGATGGATGGGGATCGGGTGGAGTGTTACTACCACGGCTGGCAATTCGGGACGGATGGACGGTGCACGGCGATTCCGTCCCTGGTGAGCGATTCCCCGATCGATCCGAAGAAGATCTGCGTCACGTCCTATCCCTGTCAGGACCAGGACGGGTATATCTGGGTTTATATGGCGGACAGCCGTTATCCCGATCGACCGATTCCTCCGTTGATGCGACATCCCCTTCCTTCGAGCCCCTATCTGATGTTCCAGCATTCACAGATGTTGTCCAGCACGCTCGATGACGGCGTGGTGGGGTTGATGGATCCGGCGCATGGCCCCTATGTGCATCAGAGCGGTTTGTGGCGGAAGCCCGCCAGCCAGCACGACAAAGCGAAGACCTTTGAACCGATCCCGAACGGGTTCCGGATGATCGGCCATGCGCCGTCGAAAAACAGTCCGCCGTATCAATTGTTGAAGTGGGTTTCCGGGGGAGAATTACGCACCACCATCGATTTCGTGTTGCCCAATCAGCGGTATGAGTTCATCCAATGCGGTTCGCTGTGGGTCTCGATCCGGGTCTTGATGACGCCGATTACCGAACACGAAACCCGCATGGATTTCTGTGCGGCCTGGAATGCCTTCCGTTGGCTGCCGTTCGGCAAGTCGATTTTCAGATATTTCGCCAAGGGCTTTCTGGCGCAGGACAAGGTGGCGATGGACCGCCAGTCGATCGGGCTCAAGCACAAGCCGCCGTTCCGTCTGGTCGGCGATGCCGATCAGCAGGCCAAGTGGTATCACAAGTTGAAAGCGGCCCATGTCGCGTCGCTCCAGACCGGACAACCGTTCGAGCATCCACTCAAAGGACCTGTTACGCTGCGATGGCGAAGCTAGGGTTCTTCCTCGTCTATCTCGGGTTGCTTGTCAGTCTTGCCTCAATAGGGTGTCCCGCTCCGGTCGCCGCTCAAGCCGCACGGATTGTGTCCGTTCCCACGCTGGGTGTGCGGACCGACGGCTTGCCTGGCGTGATCAATCAGGTCTTGATTCAATTTGAGCGAATTCCTGTTCAGCACGGTCCCGTCCTTGATTTCAATGAAATCAATCTGGGCGGAGGTTCTCTGGTGGGTGAGGAGTGGAAAGACGGAGTACGCCATGCCGTGCAGGCCGTCGCCAGGCTCGTGGGAGAGGACGGACATGATTGGCGGATCACATTGAAGAACCGGGCGGTGACGGCTGTGACGGACGGTCGAAGTTCGAGCGGTGCCATTGCGGTCGGCATTCTGGCTGCCTATAGAGGCGATGCCCTGAGGTCGGATATCGCGGTGTCCGGCGTGATTACGCCGGATGGGCGGATCGATGTCGTGGGCGGCTTGCCAAGCAAGCTGGAGGCGGCTGCCGGGGGGCAATATCGATCGTTGGTGATCTCACGCCATCAACCCTATACCTCGGATTGGCCTCAAGGTGAAGAAGCGGCGGCTCGATTGCGCATCGCGCTGATTCAGGTTCGTACGTTGGCTGAGGCGTACGAGGCGATGACCGGGGGCGGGCGCTAACGTTCTTTCGATTCAGTCGGGAGGATGAGTTCCATAGCCCGGCGGATCTGAGCACGGGAACCGAGCAGGACCACAATATCGCCGGGGAGCAGTTTGGTTTTTTCCGACGGGTTTGATTCGGTGATTCCCGCTCTGGTCCAGGCAATGACCGAGGCTCCGGTCCGTGGTCGCAACGAAAGCTGGGAAAGCAGTTTCCCGGCCGCCGGCGAGCCGTCTTCAATCCGGCAGGTCTCTACTTCCACATCGCTGAGTGTTCCGCCGCGGAGATGATGCGCCAGTTCCGGCAAGTCGTTCCGGCGCAGCAGAGCGTAGCCTTCCCGGCGCACTTGCTCGGCCTTCCGCATGACGAATTCCTGCGGCATGTTGTAGGTGCGGAGGACCAGGGCGAAGATTTCAATCGACGTCTCGAATTCCTCCGGCACCACGTCATCGGCCCCGAGTTGATGGAGTTCTTCCAGCTCCCGCAGGTAGCGGGTCCGTACTACGATGTGGAGTTTCGGATTCAAGCCTCTGGCGACTTGGACGGTGCGTCTGGCCATGAAGGGATCGGAGATCGCGACGACCAGCACACGTGCATCTTCGATCTTCACATGGCGGAGCACGTTCGGATTGGTCGCATCGCCGTAGTACAGCGGGAGTCCATGCTTGGTTTCCCGTTGGACCGTATCGCCATCGAGATCCAGCGCGATATAGGGCACTTCGGTTTCGCCCAGCACTCGCGCGAGGTTGCGCCCGTTCAAACCATATCCCACGATGATCACGTGGTCCTTGATCCGGAGATGCCGGCCTTCCGCTTCGAGCACGTGGGCCGTCGTCCGGCCGGGGAACCAGTGGCGGAGCCGCTGCATCGCTTCGGCCCGGCGGGCGAGATGCGGGGACCATTGCATGAGGAACGGAGTAATAATCATCGAACAGACGGAGACGGCCAGAAACACTTGATAGGGGGCGCCGGTCAGCAACTTATTTTCTTGTCCAACTTGCGCGAGGATGAAG
This sequence comes from Nitrospira sp., assembly GCA_030692565.1. NCBI lineage: Bacteria > Pseudomonadati > Nitrospirota > Nitrospiria > Nitrospirales > Nitrospiraceae > Nitrospira > Nitrospira sp. The sequence goes on along the minus strand of JAUYAO010000058.1, from coordinate 100,379 downwards.
CTGAATTCGCCGACCTGGGCGAGGGCCACGCCAGCCATGACGGCTGAACGTGGAGGGATGGCGACGGCGAGGACGGCTCCGGTCCCTGTCACAAACTTGATTACGAGGATGGCAGCAAGGAGGCCGGTGACCACGACAGGATATTCGAGCAAGATTCGCCAATCCATAAGAATACCGATGGACACGAAGAACAGGCTGTTGAAGCTGTCCCGAAACGGCAACACTTCTGCCATGGCCTGGTGGCTGAATTCCGACTCAGAGATGACGAGCCCCGCGATGAAGGCGCCCAGCGCCAGCGAGAGACCGCCGAGCGAGGTTAGCCAGGCGATGCCGAGGCAGAGCACGATGATCGTGAGCAGAAAGAGTTCGCGGCTGCGGCTCCGGACAATGTGCTCGAGGAGTTTCGGTACGAGATACCACGCAGCGGCTACGACGAGACCGACGACTATCACAGATTTCCCGAGCGTGAGGAGAATGGAGAGCGCGGCTCCTTCACTGGGGCTGGACAGGATCGGCGCGAGGAGGATCATCGGGACAACGGCCAGGTCCTGGAACACGAGTATGCCGATCGTCGCGCGGCCGTGGAGCGATTCGCTTTCACCGTTCGCCGCGAGGGCTTTCAAGACGATCGCGGTGCTGCTGAGGGAGAGGAGGAAGCCCCAGAAGATGCCTTGTTGCCATGGCACACCGGCGAGCGTCGCTCCGGCCCAGACGATGGCGATGACGCCTCCAACCTGAATCGGCGCGGCAATAAAGAGCAGGCGCCGCAGCGAAGCCAGCTGCACGAGCGAAAATTCGATGCCGATCGTGAAGAGCAGTAGGACCACGCCGATCTCGGCCAGTACTTGAACCGTACTGGAGTCGGAGATCAGATTGAATCCGTGGGGGCCGATCAGTGCCCCGGCCACCAGAAATCCCGCGATCGACGGGAGCCGGAATTGATGAAAGACAAACACGACGGCAATGGACACCGTGAAGATGACGAGCAGATTGCTGAGAACGCTGTAGTCGGTCATGCGATAGGCTGCCGGATTGGGTGTGAAAAGTCAGGCGGGGAGCTTGATCATCCCGTGCGGAGCGCGCCTCACGATTCACATGATTCAGAGCGGAGAATACCTCAGCGGAGGGTCCCGAACAAGGTAAAGCTTCTTGTCCGACTTATCGGAGATGCGTAGAGTGGCCCGGGGAGTGAGGAAAGGAATCGAATGATTCGCGCGATCTTGTTCGATTTTAACGGCGTCATCGCGGACGATGAGACGACCCATGTGGGGTGTTTCTGTCAGGCGCTCCAAGAATTCGACCTGACGCTTTCCAAAGCCGAGTATTACGGGACGTATCTGGGAATGGATGAACGGACCTGCACCGCGCTTCTCCTCACGGCGCGCGATGGAAAGAGTGACGCCGGGTTGGTCCAGCGGATTCAGGAGCGGAAGGCCGAGTTGTTCCGGCTCCATCCCCGCGCACAGCAACCGGAACTGTTTCCCGGCGTGATTGAGTTTGTGCAAGCCGCCCGGCGGCTGTGTCATCTGGCGATCGCCTCCGGTGGCCGGCGCGAGCAGATTGATCGGGCCCTTCGCGGGACGGTGAACGAACGGGCCATTGAACTCATCGTATCGGCAGAGGATTGTTCGGTCGGGAAACCTGATCCGGCTATCTATCTGTTGACGTTGAAGCGGTTGAACGACGTCGTTCGGCCTCCGTTGGGGGCCGACGAGTGCCTGGTCATTGAAGACTCGAAGGCCGGCATTCGCGCGGCCCGCGCGGCCGGGATGCCTGTGCTCGCGCTGGCGACGACCTACCACCTCGATGAATTGGGCGAGGCGGATCGCGTCATGCCCTCATTGGCCGGCGTCGATCCCGGGCCGTTTCTCCGGCAATTTCCCTGAGGCCGACGAGTGTTCAATCTCGCGCACTCAATCGCTGAAAATCCGCTCCAGATATGCGATTCCCCCTCCAAAGTGGCATAGACTCCCGCGGCCCTCCTTGCGTAGACTGTATTTATTACAGTGCGACTCGCATCTTGGTTCTCACGGGCGTCCGGTGCGCGGTCACAATCTTTCCCGGAGGTGTTCTATGGGCCTGTACCAGATGCTGCCAGTCATTACGCTCGTCACGTTTGCTGCGGTAAGCCCTGCGCAGAGTGATACTCCGCCTCCGTCGGAGCCGTCCCAGACGTGGGAATGTCCCCAAGCCGACGGGACGTCGGTGTACACGAATAAAGAAAAACCCGGTTGCCGGCCGATGACGCTGAAGCCGTTGTCGGTGGTTCCTTCATTGGACAACATGCCGCTGATTCCCCGCTCGATCGGCAATCCGCCCATCCTGGCTCCTGTGTCGCAGGGATATGGGCCTGTCAGCGGAGCGCAGAATGTGCCGGATTGGGCCAAAGACTGGCATGCCTCAGCGACGGGAAATCGCGGTGACATCTGCGGGATGTTTTGGGAATGGGTCCGGTTGAATGAAAGAACCAGAGGCGGATTTTTCTTTGGTTCTGATCCATCCTATGGCGGTGATCCGAGTGGACAAAACCAGCGGGGCGCCAGTTACTCGTTCTACGATCAAGCGCGGTATGCCGCGTTGGCAAGAATTTTTGGGTCAGGGTTTATCCCGGTCGGTTGTCAGTAGCAGCCGACCGGATTAGCCGCGCAGTTTCGCCAGGACCGTGGCGGGGTCTCAGTAGGCCCAGAGCGTCTGAATGTTTCCGGCCTCGTTGAACTCGAACACGTCGATCCCGTGTACCTCGACCGGCTTTCCGTTCTTCCCGATCCCTTGGCCATGAAAGACAACCGCCGCACGATTGTGGGCGATGTGTATCTCCTGTGCGTGGATGGTGACTTCCTGCAGGGCGCTGGCAATGGTGTGAAAGACCGTCTTCAATGCGGTATGCCCCTGCACGGGTGTGGCCCCATAGGGTTCGTGACTGATCGCATCGACGGCGAAACAGGCCGTCCAGGCCGTGGGATCCAGGGCACGCCAAGCGGCGAAATACCGGTCGACGCGGTTGCGAATGTCGTCGGGTGAGAGCGGCAGCTTCAGTCCTTTCGTGACCATCCTGGCAACAGGGGAAATCACCCGGCTCAGGCTTTATAGAACTCCCGATACCACTTCACGAAGCGGGGAATGCCTTCTTCGATCGGTGTCGCGGGTTTGAATCCCACATCATTGGCCAGGTCGTCGATGTCCGCATAGGTCGCCGGCACATCACCAGGCTGCAAAGGCACGAGCTGTTTCTCCGCCTTCTTGCCCAGGGCGTCTTCCAACACTTCGATAAAATGGAGCAGCTCTACCGGTTGGTGGTTGCCGATATTATAGACCCGTGCCGGAGCCGAACTGGTGCCGGGATCCGGTTGCTCGCCGGTCCAAGCCGGGTTCGGTGTCGCCGGATGATCGAGGGTACGGATGATGCCCTCGACAATGTCGTCTACGTAGGTGAAATCGCGTTTCATTTTTCCGTGATTGAAGACCTCGATCGGTTTTCCTTCGAGAATCGCCTTGGTGAAAATAAACAGAGCCATATCCGGGCGTCCCCAGGGGCCATAGACGGTAAAGAAGCGCAGGCCGGTGCAGGGGATGCGATACAGATGCGCGTAGCAATGGGCCATGAGCTCGTTAGCCTTCTTGCTCGCGGCATAGAGCGAGACCGGATGGTCGACGTTATCGTGGATCGAGAACGGCATATGGGTATTTCCGCCGTAGACGGAACTGGAGGAGGCGTAGACCAGATGGTCGACCTTGGCGTGCCGGCATCCTTCCAGAATGTTCATGAAGCCTTCGATGTTGCTCTCGGTATAGGCGTGGGGATTGATCAGCGAGTAGCGGACGCCGGCTTGGGCGGCCAGATGCACCACGCGCTTGATTCCGTGATCGGCAAAGAGCGCCTTCATGCCTGCGCGATCGGCCAAATTCAGTTTGAGAAAGCGATGGCCGCTGGCGTTGGCCAGTTGGGCCAGGCGCGCCTCCTTCAGGCGGACATCATAGTAGTCATTGACGATATCCAGGCCGATGACCTGTTCGCCGCGCGCCAGTAAGCGCTGGGCCACGTGGAAACCGATGAATCCGGCCACGCCGGTGACAAGAATCGGGGATGGTGCTCCAGCCATTCGCATGCACTCCTTCACATGTAGATAAAACGATGGTGCTTATGCCCGCCCGGTTGACTTCATGAACGGGGGATCGCCGTGGTCCAGGCGGTGTAAGGCCAGTGGGGTCAAGGATTCGCCCGACGAGACCACTTCCACACGACCGTCCTGGTCGGCCCGATAGATATCGAGCGCTCGAGCGCAATGATACCCGCAACCCTGAGGGTCGAGAAGATCTTTCAGCTTTTCCGGACGTTCCCAATGGGCCGTGAGCAGCGCAGTTCTGGCGGGATTCCGCTGACTGAACATGAATGAGAGATGGTCAGGATACCAGTCCGCCCCTCCGGTGGCGTAGGAGACAAACAAGTTGGCCTGCGCGGAGGCGCAGAGATCTGACAGGTAGGCATTGGTAAGGTAGCCGTTTTCACCCACGTCCAGCCACTTTCCGGGGTGGGACAGCGAGGCATGGGCCGCATAACTCCGCACCTCCAGCAGTTGTTGCTGTGACGCGAGCACGAGCGAGATGGGGCCGTATTTCACGACCAGTTGCTGAATGATCTGTTCCTTAAGCGCCGACCGTCCGTTATTCGTCGGGCCGCTGTCGGCATGCACAAGGATATTCTGCCCGCGGTCGTGGATCAGATAACAGTTTCTCGGCATTTCGAGATCGCAGGGGTCTTCTCCGTAAAACGGGACCGAGACGACGGCTCCCCCGTCGAAGTCCCAGCGCTCGCCGTGCGCCAGTTCAACCACTCGTCCGAAGCCCATCTCGCGTAACAGCCCGAGGTAGTCGTAGTGCAGCTTCTTGCGATTGCGCCGGCTGGGCACGATGATAGGCGTTTCTTTGGGAAGATGCAGGAGCGTTCGTGGGTCGACGTGATCGTCGTGGTCGTGCGTGAGAAACACGGCGGCCGGTTTCGGCAGCAACGCGCCCCACAACGACGGGACCGACGATTCCGCAAACCAGGGAAGCAGCCAGGGATCGAAGAGCAGCATCTGCGATTGCTGGCGGTAGAGCAGCGCCGCATGTCCCAAATGCACGAGATCACGATCCTGCACCGCGTCGAGCCAGCGCTGCCGGACGGTCGGCTGGGCGGCGCTGAGCAGACACTCGTATTGGTGCAGCGACTCAATCAGTTTGAGGAGGAGCGGCTGGGCTTCGCGCGGTGCGGCCATGACCACCGTTTTGATTTCCTCGGCTTGATGCGTGCCGTCCAGCATGCCGAGGACTTTCCCCACTGCCGGGCCGAGGAGGCGCTGATCGAATCCGATCGGAATGGCCTGCCGTTTGACGGAATGGAAAATGCGCAGGCCGCCGTTGGTGACCGTCGCAGATTTCGTCGGATCGGTCGGAAATTCCCATTGAAACGTGCCGTCTGGTTTCCTGCCGCAGCGAATATGTTGCTTCAAGTAAGGGCGGGAGTTCACCAGTTCCGCATAGGCATCTTCCAGCCGCCGTTGCCGGTCGGGGTCATCCAGCGATGCCCGCTTCGAAAAGACGTCGCTGATGGCCGTATCGATGGAGCTGGACAATAAGCTGTGGGCTTCGTGCAGACTGGCCACGACCTCCGGGGCGATGCCGGCCACGAATGGGAACGGCCCGGGCGCTTCCCCGCTTTCCAATTGCACCCAACACCAGGGAGCGAGGCTCAGGTAACGCTGGTGGGGCAAACGGTCCCAGATGTTCATAGTAGTGACAGGTGACGGGTGACAAGTGACAAGTGATGCAAAGATGTTCGGATGTGTTTCGACCGTTCACCAGTCACGCGTTACCCGTTACTTTCCATCGGAGTTTGCTGATCGTGGGTTCATAGAGGGCCTGAATCACATTGCCGTCTGGATCAGAAAAATAAAATGAGTAGCTGCCGTCCCGGTGTTGCTTCGGTTGTTTGACGATCGTTCCACCGAGCTGGGCAATCTTCGGGGAGATCTCCGCGAACATCCGGTCGACCGCTTGGGGATTGTCGAGGATCACACCGACGTGATCCAGCAATTGGCCCTGGGGCTGGCGATAGGCGCTGAGTTCATTCTGAGAAATTTGATGGAGCGCGAGATTGTCGCTTCCCGAACTGAAATAGACATTGTCGGGATCCGGCTCCCAGACGACCTTCATGCCCAGCAACTCTTCGTAGAACCGGCGTGACGCAGGAAGATCGGTCACACGGAGCGCCAGATGACGGAGTCCTCGATGAAGCGGAATAGACATGGAACCGATCCTGCCCTCACAAATCAGCCGGTTGGAAACAACCGTATAGTAGGGAGGCATTGCCTCACCCGTCAACGGAAATTCTGCCCTTCAGAAAGTCGGATGGGTGACGGGCTGCGCTTCGGACGGTTGTCTCGCAGGCTTCCGATCTCCTGCATCCTACTTCCATACGAAGCAGGGGTTCTAAGTCAGGAAATCCCGGAATTCAGCCCCTGCGGAAGCCAGGGCGGCTGTGATACGATGGCCCATTGATCGTTGCACAAAGGAGTGTCGTGGCATGAATGCTCTACGTTCTATGATGCTTGTGGGGATCGTTCTGGTTGCAGCGCCGGCCGTCACAGCGGCCCAAGGGCTTGAGAAGGAAGTAAAGGGAAAAGACGGAGCCCCGATGGTGTTGATTCCCGAAGGTGCCTTCCCGATGGGTGTTCCGCATGGCGACCGCGACGGAGGACGGGACGAATATCCCCGCCACGACGTATTTGTGAATAATTTCTATATCGACAAATATGAGCTGACGAACGGTCGTTATCTTGAGTTCGTCAAGGCGACGAACCACCGTATTCCGCAGAATCCCAAGAATGCCACGAGAAACCTCTGGCAGGGCGATACCATTACCGAGTCACTCGCCGATCGACCGGTCATCAATGTGGATTGGGCCGATGCGAATGCCTATTGCCAGTGGGCCGGCAAGCGGTTACCGACGGAAGCAGAATGGGAAAAAGCGGCCAAGGGGACAGCCGATCGTCGATTCCCTTGGGGGAACGTCGAGCCGACGAACAAGCATCTGAATTTCAACCAGCAGTGGATCGGGGAAAAGACCCTTATGCCGGTGGGAAGCTATGAGCTCGGGAAGAGCCCCTTCGGCGTCTACGACATGGCGGGCAACGTCTGGGAATGGGTCAACGATTGGTATGCCGCCAAGTATTACGAAAAGAGCCCGGCGAAAAATCCCACGGGTCCGGAAACCGGCACCAAGCGCGTGCTCCGTGGATCGGGCTGGCAGAACGAAACGCCGACCGTCCGCATCTTCACTCGCGTGGACAGCGATCCGACTATCCGCAACGAATCGACCGGGTTCCGTTGCGCGATGGATGCGCGGGCAAAGTAGCATTCGCTATGAGTGAGAAGGGGTTGTCAGGAATCGCTGTTGCCGCATTTGAAAGCCGGATGGCAGTCGAGATGACCCGGCTCATTGAACGATACGGGGGCCGCCCATCGGTGGCCCCCGCCCTCCGCGAACTCCCTATCCAAGATAATCCCACTGCCCTGCGATTTGGAGTCCGGCTCATCGAGGGCCAGGTCGATGTATTGGTGCTGATGACCGGCGTCGGGACGACCGCGTTGTTTGACATACTCAAATCCCGCCATCCTATGTCCTCCATCATGGTCGGGGTAAAGCAGTGCGCTCTCGTCGCACGCGGGCCGAAGCCGGTGGCGGCGTTGAAAGCGCTGGGGATTTCGCCGACGCTCATTGTTCCGGAGCCCAATACGTGGGTCGATGTGGTGTCGACGCTCGATGAGTATCGGCCGGTCAAAGGGCTGCGTGTGGCGGTGCAGGAATATGGGAATGCCAATCCTGAATTCTTAGAGGCGTTAACGGCTCGTGGCGCCGATGTGTTTCCCGTTCCGGTCTATAAGTGGGGACTTCCAGAAGACCTGGCTCCGCTCAGGCAGGTCTTGGCAGACGTGGTTGCGGGCGATATCTCCGTGATGCTGATCACGAACGCGGCGCAGATCGATCACGTGATGCAGCTTCTTGAACAGGAGGGCAAAGTTCCTCTGTTTAGAGAAGCCTGTAAGGCGATCGTCATCGCCTCCATCGGCCCGACCGCCAGCGAGCGGCTCCGGCACTACGACCTTCCTGTGGACTTTGAGCCGTCGCATGGGAAGATGGGCGTGCTGGTAAAGGAATTGTCCGAACAGGTTGCTCCGCTGCTCGCCTCGAAGCGCCGCTAATCGCCTCGCAGATCCTCTTCCAGCTCCTCCTCCCTCGTTCAAACCTGTGCAACGGGTGGATAGATCCCTTCGTCCGGTCTCTTGCGATCGCCATCTTTCGCGGGGTTCGGCGCGGCACTTCTCTTGCGGATCTTCGCAGAGTTCTGCTTTCACACAGAGGGTTTCATATGAAAAGGGGGATGCGATGGCAACAATGCTTGATCTGGACAAACAGACGGCTTCATTCGTGTGGCAGCTGGAAGAGCAACACAAACTCGAAAAGACGCTGCTGGTTGAACGGGTCCGCGGAACGAAAGAGGGCGCTGAATCGGTTTTCAACGATATCAAGACTCGGGTGGGGGTGCTTGAGAGATTGAACGGGTCCGCCAGTGCCACCTGCATCGCGCCGATCGGCTGGAGCAAGCTGATTTTTACCGGTGCGGACAGTGTGTCGGCGCCGAATACGATCGGGTTCGGCGACCGCGATGAAACGCTCTGCAAGCTGGATCAGATTCGCTATTTCGAAGACACCACCTATCTGCGCCTGAGCGCGAATCCCCACTATGTGGAACATGTGATGCCGAACAAATCCGCCCATGCGCGGGTTGGGGCCAACGCCTCGCTCTGGGACACGCTGGGGTATATTCACGTCGGCTATGTGACGCAACTGGGGATTCCTGCCTCGTTGGAACCGACCATCGTGTCGATCATGTCGCGTCTGAATACGCTGTTTAATTGGGTTGAAGCCAATGCTGTGGGCGACGAATGGTATGCCCATGTCTCGGCCACGGCCCGACTCTGGGTCACCTACGATGGAGAGTTTCGTCAAGCCCCACCGGCGATATTCGTGAACGTCCTGGCGACGCCGACGCAGATGCGGACCCATCACGATATTCCATCACCGGCGCCGAGCGCGGCGTTGACGATGCAGGTCTCGGCATCGGCCGGCAGCGGCACGACGATCAGTGTGTATGAGAGCATCGAGCTGGTCGCAACCACCCCGAACGGGCATGCCTATCTGGATGGGATCTTTTCGTGGGAACCGTTGGCGGTGCAGCTGAGAGAGGGTTAGCGCCCGGCGTCCTTATACAGGGATCGAATGATCTCAGCCGTGTTGAAGAGCATGGCGTTTGATCTGGTGTAGGCGGCGTGACCGTAGTAGTGCTCCTGGACATTGGTGGAGTTCGTACAGTCTTTGTAGTCGACCAGCAGGCAACTGCCTTCGCTGGGAAACCGCACGGCGCGGCGGGCGCATTCCAGCCAGCGTTCGAACCCATCGTAGGGCTCGACCATTTCCCATACGGTCTTGTTGACCGCTTTCGCGGCCTCAGTCGCCGGGACGGCATCGCTTCCCGCGACGGCCAACTGCTGGACATAGTCTCCGCCCCATGCGATGGGCATTTCCATCGTGACTTGCGGCAGCTCCATCTTGGATAGCCAGGTTTTGCCATCCGTCCGGAGATTCCGGTGATTGACGATGTGCAACAGGCGTCCCATTCCCGAGAGGTCCCATCCATATCGTACGGGAGTGCCCATGGTAACGACATCGAGGGTAGCGCCGTTCATCAAGGAATGGTCGGCGAGCAGCGGCTCGATGTGCCGGGCCATGGTGGCCAGGTCTGCTTGGTTGTGTTGTTCAGCAAAGGCGGCCAGCAGGCCCAGGAGTTTCGGCCGTTTCGTAATGGGGCTGGGACAGAGCAGATTGGAGGCCAAGGCAAGGACTAACCCCGCCTGTCCGTGAGCCTGGACGAGGATCCGGTCTCCCTTGCCGAGTTGTTGAGTCTCGCAGAGGGCGTGCAGTTCATGGAGTACGCGGACAGCGGCTGCAGCACGACCCAGGTGATGATGTTCCGAGGCCCAGAGTACGCGCCGACAGGCAATCGGTTGAGGCAGGCGCTTGTTGATGGCTTGTTGAAAGAGCGCCGTGTACGCGTTGGTGAAGTTGCCGGCCTCACCGACTTGGTCATCGACGATCTTCCGGGTGGCCTCATCGTTCGAGAGCGGGGGCTTGAGTCCCCCCGAGAGGGCCGGGATTCCGTTTCCTCCTTCACGCATGGCCGCGAGCAGAGCATCGACACCCGAAACGCCGCGCGAATAGCCGCGCTTGAGTCCGCCGACATCATCCAGCCGCTGCATCCCGAACACATCGCTGCCGTGGATCGATCCATGGAGGAGCATGATGGCGCGGACGCCCGCGCTGGCCAGCCGCGTGCCGTAGTCGGCCATACCCTCGAACCAGGCCGGAGATTCCGGAAGCGCGCCGCCGGTCAGCTCGGCGGTCGTCAATCGTTCGCCGGGGCTCTTTCGTGAGAGCTCGTCGTGCTGGAAGTTGTTCTCGTTCGGCATGGGATGAGGTATCTACCGCAAGTGGACGCGGAAGTGCAACGGAGTTCTCATTTATCGGGATGCGGGAGGGAGTGGATCGAGGTCCGGCGCTTGCTTCGGCTGGAGGGGACTCTTGAGCATCACCGCTGTGGCGGTACAGATTTTATGCTCCTCATCGATCCGGCGCTCGACAATCTTCACCCCCAACAGATATTCCTGAACAATTTCTTCGCGGGTGAGTTCAATATCCTGTTCGCTCTCACGTCCGGTCCGTTCACGGACGCGGTCGACCATATGCTCCTTCACCATCACACGAATCTGCTTGGCCAGGTCGGTCCGCGCCGAGAGTTCCGAGACGCGCTGACAGACGATCGTGCCCTTCGCCAAATCACCTTGGCCTCTTCCGATCCAATAGCGCTCTGACGAATAGGAGCCCTGACCCTCTTCGGTTGGCAGTTGGCTTCCGCTCACTGGTTTGACCGATCCCTCTGGTGCTGGTTGCTGTTTGAGCCGCTCGAATGACCGTTCTGCTCGAGTTCTGACCTCGCCTGGCTCGGCCGCATCGCTCTGATAAGGCAGGAGAAGCAGGGTGCTCCCGAGCGCGAATTCCATAATTGTCAGTCTGACCGAGTTCTTCATGGCCTACTTTGCTCGTTTTCCCCCACCGCCCCCTCCTGTTCCTCGATTTCCACCACCACCTTGTCCGCTGCCGCCGGGCATGTGGGGAGTTAATCGATAGGGAATCCGTGGGACTTGATGGGGTATGGGGGGGTGGATCTGGTTAATCGTCGGGGGCAGGCGTCGAGCGGCGGGAGGCTGATTGCCGGAACCGGCACCCGGCGTTTGTGTGAAGCTGCCGTTCTGTTGCAGGAATTGTTGCATTCGGGTGGAGGCGCGCGGCGGCAGCTGTTGGCCCGCCGATGGCGGCAGAAACGGATTCAGTTGATGGACATCGGTCAAGTTGCGCGATCCCGGCTGATGGCTGATTTGTGGCGGCCCGGTTGGGGTGGTATGGGTGATTTCGTTCAGTGTGCGCGGCATGCCCGGAGATCCGGGGCCGGGAACAATCTGATGAGTCGGCATGTGGGACGGAATACTGCCGGGTGTCGGCGGAGTTGGCGGTTGAGGCGGCGCCGGGGGCTGCCTGGTGGTGATCACTTGCTGGGCCACAACCACGTGAGGGCTGTTCGGGTAGAGGCCCCGGGCGACGTTTAAAAGCGCATGCGTCTGGGCCAGGCCGACCCAGGGATAAGGATAGACGACCGGCGAGACGATCACCCAGTCAGTCCAGGCCTGCGAGACCATCGCATTCGACTGAACGCGATTGAGAATCTCTTGCCGTTGCTGAAATGCCTGTTGCGTCTGGTCTGGGGTTGACGCGCTCGCCAGGGCCTGGTTTGCCGCCTCGAGTTCCTGCTGGAGCTGTTCGTTTTCCTGTTTCAATGCCACCAGCTGGACTCGCGCATCTTCGTTCTCCCGGAGCGCGGCAATGGCGTGACCGACTTCTTCCGTATCGACTTGGGCAACGAGATCGACTTTGACGACGATGGTATCACCGTCAATCGTCGTGTTGGTTTGTTGGTCCAGCACGAGGACGAGACCGGCGGTATAGGTCCGGATCTCATCTTTCGTGACATCCATGCCGTCTACAACTGTGATACTTTCGAGATAGGTCGCCACCTGCTCGAGCGCAGTCCGTTTGGCCGATTCCGTAGCCATTCGAATCGCCTCCTCGCGGGTGTCACGATCTCCCATCCGATATTCACCTTGAGCGGTAACCACTCGAACTTCAGCATTCGCAGGAGATGCCATCTGGAGCGGGATTGCGATCAGAAGGAGCGAGGACAACAAGATTTGCGGAAGCTGCTGAGCGGCCAGGGAGGCTGCCTGTTGTCCTGACTGAGCCAGCATTGCCTTCACCCTCTCCATAAGAGGACTGACGCACCAGGACCCCGTTGGTTGACGCAACTCTGACGGACCAGACGAATTCAGCATAACACCGGGAAACCCGTTTCGCCAGGCGATCCGCGCCTTCTGCAGCCACCTTGCCTTCCAGAAAATTCGCGTGCTAAGGTACGCATCCCCTTATTGGGTGAAAGGAAACGACACACGTCCATGAACAGCTTACCCCGCTTTTTGCTTACCGTTGTTGTCGGTCTCTCTGTGCTGGGGCTTGAGATCCTGGGAGGGCCGGCCGGCGCTCTTGCTTCATCAACGTCCAAAGCGAGTGAGCTGGCCCAGGGGGCTCCCGAGCACGTCATACTGTTTGTTCTTGAGGGATTTGGCCAGGATTCGCTCAAGGGCGGTGCTATGCCGGTTATCAGTAAACTGGTGAAAGATGGCGCAGCAACCTGGTCCGCCACAGGGGTCAATCCGGCCTTACGGTTGCCGACGATGGCATCGATCGTGACCGGGATGCCGGTCGAAAAGCACGGCATCACATGGAACGTATTCGAATTCAGCCGCGGCTATCCGCGCTCGCCCAGCATGTTCGATTATCTGGACTTAAGCGGCGGCCGCGACAGCGCCATTTTCTATATGGACGAGTCGCTCTACCAGCTGGCCAGGCCGGAGGTGTATACCGACTATCAATTATGCGGCGCGTTGCGCCCCGAGTGCCGTTCCGAGAAGATTGTGTCCTATATCCGGCAGTACTTCCAGAAAGCCACGAGCGGCTCTGGCTATGGGCATGCGATTCTCTCGGTGCCCCATCTACTGGTCGTGCATCTGCCGGAAGCCGGCCGGGCAGGGGTGGCGCATGGATGGAATTCCAAGGAGTATCGCCAGGGGTTGCAGGCGGTGGACAGCGCGATGAAGTCTGTGTTGGACGTGTTCAAAGAGCACGGGCTCTTAAACCGGACCACCGTGCTGGTGACGGCACTCAGTGGTCCCGGGACGGATCTGAGCGGTGAAGCGGCCACCACGGCAGGCACCCCAATGGTCCCGTGGATCGCGTCAGGAGTGGGGATCAAGCATGGGCAGGTCATCCACCAGCCGGTGTCGATCATCGATACCGGAGCGACGGTCATGCGCATTCTTGGGCTCGAGACCCATACGGAATGGGAAAGCAAAGCGGTCGAAGAGATTTTTCAAGCGGCAGCGGTCGCGCCGGCAGCGGCCTCGTCCAAGAAACAATAGGGCGATATATGAGGAAGCGATTTTCCCGTCAATGGTGCCTAGGACTCGCAGGAACAGCGATGTTCGGAGCTCTGATATGCGCCCAGCCGCTGATCGGGCAAGCCGGCCCGCCGCCGGCGCATCTCAAGGAGCATCTCATTACGATCGATGCGACGCAGCTGGTGCCGGCCTCCTGGTGGCAAATCCCGGGCGCGACGCCGTCAATCTATCACTCTGATCCGGATTCGCTGGATGCGCCGAAGACTTCCGAGCAACGGGAACTGCAGCTTAAGCCGGGCAAGTACAAATTCATCTCGTTTACGTTCGATTTCCCCTTTGCCGTGAATCTTTCCGGGATGTTGGAGTTTTCGAAGGCGTTGGATCAATGTGTCGAAGGTCGCGGTACCCAGACGCTGGTGATCAAGTGCAAGCGGACCTATCCCCACGGGGGGCAACGAGATCAGTATTACGAACAGAAGCCATAACTACTATGACGCAATCGCTAGAAGATTTGTTGGAAGCGCTCGAGGATGTCGATGATGCGACGCGTGAGGAGGCGGCGAAGGCCTTGGCCGAACTCGGCGATCCTAAGACCATCGACCCCCTGGTGAGCGCGTGCAGTGACGATTTCTGGTCCGTGCGGGCCTATGCAGGTTGCGCCGTGGCGAAGATCGGCGGGCCGAAGGCGCTGGAAGCGCTGGTCGGACTGTTCAACGATACCATCATGGAAGTGCGCAATCAGGCTGTCGAGGCGACGGCGAAGCTGGGCCCGGCGGTCGTCGATCGCATGATCGCGGCGTTGAAAGATGAACGGTGGCGGGTCCGGGAGCATGCGGCAAAGACCTGTGGAGAAATTCGTGACAAGGCGGCGGTCGATGCGCTCATCGCCGTCTGTCGTGATCGCGATGGCGCGGTGAAGAGTGCTGCGGCCGAAGCCCTGGGGAAGATTCGCGACACGAAGGCCGTTCCGGGGTTGATCAAGTTGTTCCGGGATTCGTCCAAGATCGTGCGTGAAACCGCCGGGACTGCGCTGATCTGTATCGGGCAACCGTCGGTCAACCCGCTGGTCGAGGCGCTGAAAGACAAGGATTTCGTCGTGCGGTGCCATGCGGCCCGGGCGCTGGGAGGGATGACCACCGACTATCAAATCGGCCGGACCTGGGTTCGCGATGCCAACGTCGTCGATGCGTTGATTGCCACGTTAAAAGATCCGGATCGGGCCGTTCGTGAGGATGCTACGATTGCCTTAGGCATGATCGGTGACTCACGAGCCATCGACGCTTTGTTGGAAGCCATGAAAGACGGTGTCGTGAAGCGGCATGCGATCGCGTCTCTCGGTATGATCGGCGATCCGCGGGCATTGCCGGCCGTCCTGGATGCCTTGAAGGGAAAGGGTATCAAGCAGGAGGGCACGCCGACGCCGGGTTGTATTGTGAGCGAAGACGCCTTCATCAAGGAAGCGGCGGCCACGGCCCTCGGCCAGTTCCGCGACCCCTCGGTCATTCCCGATCTCATTATGTTGTTGAAGGACGGGGTGTTGCGGGAAAAAGCCGCTCAAGCCCTCACGGTGATCGGGGACACGGCCATTGAACCATTGATCGCGTTTCTCTATGACCCGAAAGCGTCCGAAGTCGAGGCCGAGGGCGAGCGGGTGCTGTCGTATGCGTCCGTTCGGTTGACGGCCAAAGATGCACTCCGGTTGATCGTCCTTGAAACGTTGGAAACGCTGGGATGGTCGCCCCCTGCCGAAGAAGTGCAGATCAGCTCCAGCAAGGCGGACAATCTCCGGGTCGATCGGCCCTTGGGGGATACCGGCCGGTTTGGGCCGTCAGGCGATGTGGCCAAGTCCAGTTAGGCATCCTGGAGCTGCTGTTGTCCTTCCTCATCTCCTCGCCAGTTGCGTTCCGGTTCCGTTGACCCTGTAAAAAACCGTGTGCTAGGGTTATCGGCTCGATTCAGGAGGTCCAGAGTGGAGGATCCCGTGGCAGAGCAGATTGCAGCCCTCAAAGACGAGGACTGGGCTATTCGAGAGGAAGCCGCCGGTTTACTCGGAACCTTCAAAGATCCGCGTGCGGTTCAGCCGTTAGTCTCGATCCTTCGCGATCCTGATCGCGCGGTTCGGGAAGCGGCAATCGGGGCGCTGACGTCGATCGGTGCGCCTTCGGTCGAAGCCCTTGGCGCCTGCCTCGTCGACCGCGAATTGTCGGTGCAGGAAGCGGCCTCCGGCATCCTCGCCTCCATCGCCGATGAACGCGTGTATGGGCCCTTGGTCGTCGCGTTGCGGAGTGCCGACTGGATCGTGCGCATGCATGCGGCGAAGGCCTTAGGGCGGGTGAAAAATATGGCGGCGGTCGAGCCGTTGATTCCGCTGCTGCAAGATAAAGTCAAAGCCGTGCGGGAAGAAGTCGCGACCGCCCTGGCCTCGATCGGGGAAGCCGCGATCCCTTCGTTGCTCGAGGCGTTGCAGCATACGGAATGGCTGGTTCGACTCCATGCGGTGGAGTCGCTCGGCAAAACGAAATCGCCACGTGCCGTTGAGCCGCTCCTCGCGCTGTTATTCAACGACCAGGATTCCGCTGTTCGCGAAGATACGGTGCGAGCCTTGGGCGAGATCGGCGATCCGCTCGCAGTCGAGCTTTTGTTCACGGCGATGCGGGAACCGGGCTTGCGCACTCTTGCGGTAGAAGCGCTCGGACGCATCGGTGACCGGCGGGCGGTGCCGGTATTGATGGAAGTGGTGTTAGGGACTTGTCCGCCTGACGTGACGCGGGCTGTCGCCGGCTGTGGCGATCAATGGAGCGAAGAAGTCATCACTCAGGCTGCGGCCGCCAGGGCTTTGGGTATCATCGGCGATGACGCCGCGGTCCCTGCGCTGGTCACCGCATTGGAGTCTACGTTTACCAGAGCTGAGGCGGCGGCGGCGTTAGCCAAGTTTGGATCGAAAGTGGTTCCGCTCCTTATCCCGCTGTTGACCGGCCACCCCGATGAAAATATGCGGTATCACGTGAAGGAAACCCTGGCGCTGGCGGGATGGCGAGCCGGGCGAGTGTAGTCGGATGCTGAAAACGTCCGCCAGCGGCGTTCTCGCGTCGCGCCGAGACTCAACGTGCTAAGCAGTACTCCTGGTCCCGGTGCTTGCTGCGGTCTTGCTGGACAGCCTTTTTGAGCATCCTTGCAGTGTAGAAAAATGTATCAGTGTGCATTGTGTGTACAGTGTTTCTAATGAGAACCTAGATGTCCAAAGAGACGATTGAAACGCTGGTCTCGGAGCTGGTCCATGAAGAGGACTGGCGGCGCATGCGGGCGACGGCGGCCTGTGTGGCCGGCGGACCTCGTGCCGTCCAAGCGCTGGTCGAAGCGCTTCGGACCGGGACACCCGAGCTGAAAAAAGAAGTGGCCGCGATGTTGTCGCGCATCAAAGATCCGCAGGCCGGCGTGGCGCTGGTCGGTCTTCTGGAAGACGAAGATGACGTGGTGCGTAAGGCGGGTGCCAATGCGTTAGAGCAGATGGCCGGGGTGCTCGATACGGACACCGCTGCAGCGCTGGTGGCGTTGCTTCCCAAGTATCAGGAGGGCGAGGCGCGGCAACTGATGACCCATCTGGTCGGAGCTATTCCAACGGCGGTGATCCCGCTGTGCGACATGTTGAAGCACCCGGATCCGTCAGCGCAGGTAACGGCGGCGTTGATGCTCGACCAGCTTCTGGATCCCCGTTCCATCGATGCGTTCATCGATGCGATGGGTCAACCGGCGGTGCAGGATATTGCGGTCAGCACGTTGAAGAAGCTGAGCGCGATCCGCGAGCGGATCGATGAGACGTTCAACGCGCTTCGGGATGTGGAAGGGGCGAGCGAACGCGAAGAAGCGCGGATGTCGACGGTGATCTATCTCTTGGGCATCGGGCGGCCGAGCGTGGAGATTTTAATCGAATATCTCGAAGACGATGATTGGCTGGTGCGTGAAGCGGCGGCCGATTTGTTGGGAAAAATTGCGGATGTGCGGGCAGTCGAGCCATTGATGCGGCGACTGGAGCGCGACAAGGATACCGGCGTGAAGGAGTTGGCGATCAAGGCGCTGGGATTGATCGGCGATGCCCGTCCGACGCAGCTCTATCTGGAAGCGATTCCGATCCGGCCGCTCCGGGTGTATGCGATGGAGGCGCTGGCCAAGATCAAGGATGTAGAAGTGTTGCGCCCCCATAAGGAGCTCTTTGATCGGCTGCGGACGGACCGCGATGGGCTGGTGGCTTATAATGCGGGATTGATCGCTGATAAACTTGAAGCCTTAGGCGGAACCGATATCACAGGTCAGGAAGGGAATCACGAGGATGAGTAACGAGACAGAATCTGATCGGATTGATCTCCTCATTTCGGCATTGCGTGACGAGAATGAAGCGTTGCGTGATCACGCCATCGCGAGCCTCGGGCAGATGGGGTCCGACGCCGTGCCGCGCCTGATCGGGCTGATGGCCGATGAAGATGTGGTCATTCGAGAGGCCGCGACAACGGCGGTGGTACGGATCGGGCCCTCCGTGGTGGAGGCGCTTTTGGATGCGTTGCAGGATGATGAGTGGGCGATTCGCGAACAGGCGGCATCCGGACTGGGCAAACTCAAAGACCCCCGCGCGGTCGAGCCGTTGGTCAAGTCTCTCAAAGACAAAGATGGAGCCGTGCGGACGGCGGCGGTCTGGGCGCTGGAGCGGATCGGCGATGCGCGTGCAGTTCCCGGGCTGGTCGATGTGCTGAGCGACAACACTCTTCGGGAGGATGTCGCCCGTGTCTTGAAGAAAATCGGCGATGCGCGTGCGGTGGATGCGTTGATCGACGGCCTCTTGGGCAATAATTGGATGGTGCGGCGCCATGCCGCAGAGGCCTTGGGGAAGATCGGGGATCACCGCGGGGTCGGCCCGTTGATTGAATCATTGCAGGACGAAGATTGGCTGGTCAGGCGGAACGCGGCGGAATCGCTGGCGCGCCTTGGGGCGAAGGAGGCGATTCAGCCGCTCTTGCCTCTGCTGGAAGATGAAAATACGATGGTGCAAGAAACCGTTGAAGGCGTACTCGCGAGCTTGGGTTGGACCGCGAAACAGTAATCGCTCCTCTTACCTTATAGACAAGAAGGATACACGTTATGGCTGATGAAGCACCGGTGAAATTGATTCAGATCGGTCCGAAGGGCGGGGAAAAGAAAGACGGGTTCAACCTGGTGACTGAGCGGGTGGTGGCGATCAACCCCGAAGCCAAACAGCTCGAAGTTGAGCTGCTCGCATACGATGGCAAGACGGTGGTGCTCGAGGTCGCCGAAGAGGCGCTTGAAGACCTCAAGAAGCTCAAAGTCGGCGACGGGGCGACCATCCGGGTCGTCGAAGAGGGTGGGAAGCGCGTCGCGAAGAGTTTCCGGATTCGTTCGAAAGATCCGAACGCGGCCAAAGCCGATGCCATGTTGCTGGACCTTAAGGATCCGCACTGGCTCAATCGGAAGTATGCGGCGGAAGTACTGGGCGAGCTCAAGGATAGCCGCGCGGTGACGCCGCTGGTGGAGGCTTTGGTGGATGAGGTCGGCGATGTGCGGCAGCGTGCCTATGATTCGCTGATCAAGCTGGGCGGGATTTCTGTGTCCTCACTGGTGCCGTTGCTGGTGTCTGAAGAGGATGAAATCCGGCAATCAGCGACGGAGATTATCCGGAAGATCGGCAAGCCGGCCGTGGAGCCATTGGCGACGGCGTTGACGGATGCCGATGACCGGTTGAAGACCCGGATCATGAAAGTGCTGGATCGGATGGGCTACAAGCCGAAGGCCAAGCAGGAGACCGGGGCTGAATTGCCCCGCCTGACCTAAATTACCACCGGCCGCGGCCTAGGCAGGCCGCGGTTCTCTGGTGGGTCGACCGACTGATACGTGGCGGAACCCGTGTCCCGTCACCCGGTCGGAGTCGTAGACATTGCGCAGATCAAGCAGCAGCCTCTGCCGCATGGATTGTTTGAGCCGCTCGAAATCAAGATTCCGGAACTGGTTCCACTCGGTCATGATGATGAGTCCGTCGGCATTTTCAGCCACATCGTAGGCTTCTTTGCATGGAATCATTCCCGGGATGAGCTTCGTGGCTTCCTCCATTGACACCGGGTCGTAGGCACGCACGGTGGCGCCTTCCTTCATGAGTTCTTTCAGGATCGTCAGAGACGGGGCCTCCCGCATATCATTCGTATTCGGCTTGAACGACAGTCCGAGCACCCCGAGGGTTTTCCCGGCGAGCCCGCCGCAAGCTTCGCGGATTTTCGCGACCATTCGGAGGTGCTGTTCGTAGTTCACTTTGGCGGCTGCACCCGCAATTTGGAATGGATAGCCCACGCGCTCACCGGTCTGGACCAGCGCCGCGAGGTCCTTGGGGAAGCAGGATCCACCGAATCCCGGCCCCGCGTGGAGAAACTTACCGCCGATTCGATGATCCAGCCCCATGCCCTTGGAAACCAATTGCACATCCGCGCCGACGCGCTCGCAGACCGTGGCCATCTCGTTGATGAACGAAATCTTGACGGCGAGAAAAGCGTTTGACGCGTACTTGATCATTTCCGCTGTGGGGACGTCGGTGACGACAAAGGGCGTTTCAAGCAGGTAGAGCGGCCGATAGAGGTCTTTCATGATGGCCGCGGCTTGATCGCTATCGGCGCCGAGCACCACGCGGTTCGGGCGCATGAAGTCTTCAATTGCGGATCCTTCACGCAAGAATTCAGGGTTGGAGACAATGTCAAAATTAATGGGTTTCGTCTGGTGTTTTCGGATGACCTCCCGGAGCCGCTCGCCGGTTCCGACGGGGACAGTCGACTTGGTGACGATCACTTTATAGCCGGTCATGTGTGTGGCGATGCCACGGCCGACTTCCTCCACAAACGACAAGTCAGCAGATCCATCGCTCTTTGGGGGAGTGCCCACAGCAATGAAAATGACGAGAGCTTTATCAACGGCTTTGACGACATCTGTCGTGAAGCTCAGCCGGCCTTCTTTGATTCCTTTGGCGACCAATTCGGTGATGCCCGGTTCGAAAAATGGCACCTCTCCCTTTTCCAGCTTCTCAACCCGACGGGCGTCGTTATCCATGCAAGTGACGTTGACGCCGAACTCCGCAAAGCAGGCCCCTGTGACAAGGCCGACGTAACCGGTTCCAATGACGCTGATATGCATGGGATTGTTTCTCCTTGGTAGCTAGGGTATTGGTGGAGCGAAGTATAGCAATGGATCAAACAGTGGGCAATGAAATGGCTAAAATCAGTTGCTTAATGTTTCAGGGAGGTGACACGGCGTTGACTCTATGAAAATTGGTTGAGTAGAATCCGATACTTCTACGAGATGGAGCACTGTTGCCGTGAACTCCGTAGGGATGCAGCGTCCGCTTGCGGTCATGATGCGGTCGGTGGCTCAGGCGATCTCGCCTGATGCGACGGCCTGCGATGCCGCGCGGCAAATGCGCGTGGCGAAAGTCGGGGCGCTCTTGGTTCGGGAGGGCACCTGCTACCTCGGGATTATCAGTGAAGCGGATCTGGTTCGGAAGGTCTTGGCGGAATCGCTGGTTCCGGCTCACACGCTTGTGCGGTCAGTCATGAGTGCCCCGCTGATTACGATCGATATTGCTGCGTCGGCCCATGATGCCAGCGACGTGATGGCGCAGGCTGGTATTCGCCATCTGGCAGTAGTTGAAGGCGGAGAAGTGGCTGGACTACTCTCCGTACGAGATCTGCTGCGTTATTTCAAGAATTGGGGGCATCAATGATCCTCGTGGCCTCTTGCCTCCTTCGTCTTGGTCGATACCTGCCTGCGCTGCCTCTCGCATGACTGCTGAAGGGACCCCTCCAATCTCGCGTGCGTTCCTGCTCTCCACCGCGCTGATAACCGGAGCGGTCGTGATGGCGCTGGAAATTCTCGGCAGCAGACTGCTGGCCCCCGTGTTCGGAAACTCCCTGTTTGTGTGGGGGGCGCTGATCGGGGTCATCCTTGCTGCGATGAGCAGCGGCTATGCCTTCGGCGGATGGGCGTCAGATCGGTATGCAGGGGGGAGCGTGCTCGCGGGGCTGCTGCTCTTTTCAGGGTCCTGGACCTTTCTGGTCGCCTGGGCCAGCCAGCCGATCCTGTTTCAAGTGGATGCCTGGATACAGGATCCACGGTGGGGTCCTTGCCTCGCCGCCACGATTCTCCTGGCTCCCCCTGCGTTTGGATTGAGCGGGGTGTTGCCCGCGATGTTGCGGTTGGCCGTCTCTGATATGGGGCATGTGGGCCGCCACACGGGCCGCATGATTGCCTTGTCAACAGTGGGAAGTCTGATCGGCACCTGGGGAACCGCGTTCTTTCTGCTCTCGTGGATCGGGAGCCAGGCGCTGGTGGCTTGGCTGGGAACAATCCAAGTGGTGTTGGGATTGCTGTGGCTCTGGCGAGGAGCGAAGGTCGGGGCTGTCGGAAAATTGTGCGGGCTGGTCTGCAGTGGATTTTTCGTCGCATTGGCGCTCCATCCTATTCAGAAATTGAATCCGCCGGTTTATCAGGAGGATAGTCCCTATCAGCAAGTGCGGGTGCGGGATGACCAACTGTTCCGTTATCTCGTGCTCGATCGTACCTTTCATGCGGTGATGTGGAAGGCCGATCCCCTTCCGCTGTTTCTGCCCTACAGCCAGCTCATGGTCGCGTCATTGGCGTTGGTGGATCAGCCTCAACGGGGTTTGATTCTCGGACATGGCGGCGGCTCGCTGGCCAAGTGGCTGGCGCACTACTGGCCCGATCTGGAAATGGACGTCATCGAGTTCGATCCGGTGGTGGTGCGGATGGCAGAAGACTATTTTGAGTATCATCCTCCAGCCAATCACCATGT
Organism: Nitrospira sp.; assembly: GCA_030692565.1. Lineage (NCBI taxonomy): Bacteria > Pseudomonadati > Nitrospirota > Nitrospiria > Nitrospirales > Nitrospiraceae > Nitrospira > Nitrospira sp. Next base: position 77,863 of record JAUYAO010000058.1, on the reverse strand, counting down.
GCGGGTCAAGGACGGGCGGGCGTTCCTGAACACCACCGACCACCTTTATGATGTGATTTGGATTGATGCGTTTGCCCGCCACATGATTCCGTTTCATCTGACCACAAAAGAATTCTATGCGGCGGTGCGAATGCATCTGAAACCGGATGGAGTTGTGGCGTTGAATTTGGCGTCATCCGGAGAAGAGCTCGATAACGCGCGGGCGGCGGCTGTCGTCCAGACGATGCGCGGTGAGTTCCCTATGATTGAAACATTTGCGGTTAAAGGGCCATGGAAGAGCGGCCAGACCAAAGCGGAGAATTTGATTTTTTTTGCAGGGGGCCCGGTCACGGAACACGGACATGAAGCTTTCATCGCAAAAGTGACCGCGATGGCTATGAATCGACAACTGCCTAGCGAGGCCGTTGCGCTGCTCGGCTCTCACCGGACTGATCCGTGGCCAATGGGATTTGAACTGACAGACGATTTTGCTCCCTATGATGTTCTGACCGGGAGAGATGTGCCGGATGTGCGTCAGGCCGAATTCAATCGCGCAACTAATTGATGTTACTGCTGTATATTGGAATTGTAAGGCAAGTGTTGAATCGGGCTATCATGGTTCTGCACATGGAGAAGCTGCTTGCTTCCATTTTGAGCCCTATGTTATAAGTTGCGCCTCGTGATGTAGCAATTGTTGGCACAGGGTGTATGTGTGAGTGTCGGACGGCATCGGATCAGTCAAGGCTAACAGAGCTTGGCGGAAGTTATTTACCAACCTAATCACATCTCTTCTTTTTTCTTAAGGAGGTAGGTCATGGGCAAGACGATGTTATCGGTCCTCTTTGGCCTCGGGTTGACAGTCGCTGGAGCCTCGGCTGTATTTGCACTCCAAGCCGGCGGTGTTGAGATCGGCGACCTTGAAACAGGATCAGTCGTGGGCCAGTCATTCAAGGAGCTCGATGTGGACGCCACATTCTATGCCATCGAAATCGGCACTATGAAGACCTGGTATCCGCCGACGACCGTGATTGATTTCAAGACTCGCCCCGGTTCTCCAGTGCTCCTGAAGGTGACCAATAACTCGACCGCTGAGCATGGGTTTCAGCTTACTGCTGCCGTGAATCAGTCTGCACCCACCGTGTTGGATACCAAGCTGGTGCTTAAGCCAGGCGAGACCAAGTATATTGGTGTTCCGACCAGCGATCTGTTCTATGCTGCGGGGAACGTCCTGACTTACCGCTGCCATCTCCATCCGGCGCACGTCGGTGGTAAGTTGTTGATGCTGAAGTAGTTTGTCGTCATTCGAGTAGGACAAAAGTTGAGATAAAAGGCCCTGGGGAAGCAATTCCCCGGGGCCTTTGTCTTTCATCTTAGATTCGCCAGCCGAAATGATTTGCTACGCCTCTTCCGGTTGGCAGCCTGGTGCATTCTCCACCGGGACTCGTTGCACAGCTGTCAGTTTCCCCGCCACGATCAAGAGCAGGTAGCGGCTTTCTTGCGTGGCGGGCTGCTGCTTCTCGATGACATAGGTATAAAGATCGACGACCATCTCGTCCCCGTCCCATTGGGTGTCATTCACAACCCACATATGACTGGTGGCATCAGGAAAGTGGCGAGTGACGAAGCCCTCAATGATCGTTCCCAGTTCGCTTGTGCTGGCGTGGGCCCATCCGGGGGCAGTAAGGGTAAAAAAGAGGAGCGTGCTAAGGAACCAGAAGCGTGGACGCATGACTGCACCTCCAGGGTAAGAGGGAGCGGCTCAATCGAAGCGCGGCAGTCTATGAAGGATCGACTGCGACGATAAAATCCTACAGCTGATTCAATCGTAATTCTAGTGGAATGTTGCGGTCGGCGAGGTCAGGAGAAACGGAGAAGGCCTTGCGGTGATCACCGCAAGGCCTTCTGTTACATCACGAAGCCCTGAGGCGTGCGCTAGTTCCGGACGCCGCTCCAGATCTTGCTCTCGTCGATGGCCTTGTCAGGGTTCAAGGTTTTGGCCTTTGCCATCAACACGTCCGTTGTTTCCGGATAGGCCGGATCGGAGATGCAGCAATTGTCGACAGGGCAGACGGCCGCGCACTGCGGTTCATCAAAGTGCCCGACGCATTCCGTGCAGCGATCATGGGTGATGATGTAGATATTGTCGCCTACGCCCTGACCGTCGCCCACGTGATGGCCCTTGCCCTCAGCATCGCTCCGGGTTTCGAAAATCGCCTCGTTGGGACATTCAGGCAGGCAAGCCCCACAGGAAATGCATTCGTCGGTAATCAGCAGTGCCATGACCCACGCCTCCTTCTCACTTCTGAGACAACAAACAATATTGACAAGATCGCGCCGCCCCGACCATAGTGCGTGCGCTGTGTGGAGGCCATTCTATTCTGTGATTCTTTTCCAAGTCAACAGAACGGCTTCCGGTCAGAAGGCCTAGAATTCACGGGAATATGGCCCATGAGACCCAGTCTGGCGCGCTAATCTTTATTGACACCGAAGGCGAATGTTATGGGTTTGACGCAGACTCAAGGGAGCGATCGGGAACAGAAAAAAAAGCGGATCATCATGATGATCCTGCTGGCGATCCTCTTAATGAGCGTGTCCATGTTTCTGGTGCCGCAGAAGGACACCGACATCATTGTGGTGACCTTCCCTCATGGCGAAACGATCGAAGCGGAAGTTGCAGAGACGCCAGAAAAGCTGCTGTTCGGGCTCGCGTTTCGTGATCAGTTGCCGCCCAACACGGGGATGCTTTATATCTTTGAGTCTAATGGGCTCCATCGGGTCCGGACCAAGGAATTTCGATTCCCGGTGGATATGATTTGGGTCGATGAAAGCCATCATGTAGTGCATACAGTCGAGCGCGCGAGCCCCTGCGAGAAAGATCCCTGTCCGTTCTTCGGCCCTCCACCGGTGGCGGCGCGCTATGTGCTGGAAACCGAGGCTGGATTTATCCAGCGGGTTGGTGTTGCAAACGGGGACGAGCTGAAGTATTTCCTGCGCATGTAGTGGTGTGAGGGAAATCGAGGAGACGGGTATGGAGGGGTTCCAACGGGTTGCCGGACTGAACGAAGTGGCCCCCGGGCAATCGAAAGTGGTGAAGGTCAATGACAAGGCCATTGCCCTGTTCAACATCGACGGGAAGTTCTATGCGATTCACAATTTGTGTCCGCATGAAGGCGGGCCGTTGAACGAAGGTCGATTGAAAGGGTATGTGGTGGCCTGTCCCTGGCACGATCTGGCTTTCGACATTCGGAGCGGGCAGGGAACCGACGGCGGCGGCTATTGCATCGGGAGTTATGAGGTGCGTGTCGAGGATGCCGATATTTTTGTGGGTCCCCGTCGAAAGGCGTAGTGCTGGGTCGAGGGGGAGATTGTGGTCTATGGAGCTGGTGGGCAGTTATGAATAGTGCCGGGCAGAATATCTCGGGCTCCTCGGAAGGCCAAGGGAGTCGGGCGATCGAGGCCGTCCTTGGGCGAGCGTTTACCATTCATCTGTGGGAAGACCGTACCCGTGGCGAGCAATGGGTTCCGAGCTACAACACCAAGGCGTTGACCCTTGTGGATGATCAATTTCTCCGAGTCGCCAGTAATAACGCAGTCGAGAATGGTCAACGCACGTTCGAGTTTCAGGGGATGCTGCCCGGAACCCATGAATTAGTATTCGAAAAGCGCATGGGGTGGAAATTCACCGCGGAAGATCGTCGGATATTCCTGATTCAGGTTGCGCCAACCGGGAAAGGTTGATGGCCGTGCCGGATATTGCATTTATCAACGGGCGATTCCTTCCCTGGCATGAGGCTACCGTATCGATCGAAGATCGTGGGTTTCAGTTCGGCGATGGTGTGTACGAAGTCAGCAGGACCTATCGCGGCCGTCCCTTTGAACTGGATGCGCATCTCAATCGGCTTGACCGCAGTGCGCGTGAACTGAGCCTGATTCAGCCCTATACGAGAGCCCAGTGGACCGAGTGGATTCAGCAGGGCATTCGGGCGGCTGGATATGCAGAGGCGAAGGTTTATCTCCAGATCACCCGCGGGGTTGCTGCGAGAGACCACGCGTTTCCGTCCAACGTGGCTCCGACGGTGGTGATGACGATTCGAGAGTTGGCGCCGTTTCCGGCGAAGACTAGGGAGGCCGGCGTCATTGCTAAGACCTGTGAGGACTTGCGCTGGGGGCGTTGCGACATCAAGAGCGTGAATTTGTTGGCGAATGTGTTGGCACGAGAAGAGGCGAAGAGGGCCGGTGTGTTTGAGGCGATCCTGGTGAAAGATGGCCTGGTCACGGAAGGGTCGGTGAGCAATGTGATGGCGGTTCAATCGGGAACCGTGGTGACCGCTCCGGAAGGCCCGCGAATTCTATCGGGAGTAACCCGCACGGTGGTCTTGAGCCTGGCGAGGGCGGCGGGGTTCCCGGTGCGTGAAGAGTTTCTGCCGGTCGAGTCGCTCTATACCGCGGATGAAGTGTTTCTGACCGGGACGACCGTGGAAGTCCTTGCGGTGGTTCAGGTGGATGGGCGGGTGATCGGGGCCGGTCGACCCGGTCCGGTTGTCGAGGCTCTGGCTTCCCGCTGGGCGGCATTGACGGGGTCGTCCCCCTTGCGTTGAGGGGGGGGGCCATGTTAAGGTGCCGTCGCTGGAAGTGGGCTCAGGCCCACTTTTTTGTTTGGGCAGATGTACGGCAGTGTCAGAGGATACCGCATTGAGCATTCCGGAGCATGGATCCCGGTCTTCCATTGATCGGATTCAGGACATTCTTTCTCCGATTCTCTGGACACTAGGGTTGGAATTAGTGGACGTGGTGTGCGTCGGGCAAGGTTCCCGATCCGTTGTCCGAGTGCTGATCGACAAACCAGGTGGTGTGACCGTTTCAGATTGTGAGCGGGCCCATTTGGCGGTAGGTCCCGCGCTGGATGTTGCCGATCCATTTCCACATACCTACACGCTGGAAGTGTCATCACCCGGGCTTGACCGCCCGTTCAAGCGGCTCCAAGACTATCAGCGTGCGGTCGGGAAGCGGGTGAGCGTCAAGCTGAAGCAGCCGCTTGACGGCCAATGGCGTATTATCGGAGAGCTAGTGGAGGCGGATGAGGACTCGGTCGTTTTAGCGATCGCGTCGAAGGCCGCTACGACGGACACAGTGAAGCTGGATCGCCACTCTGTCGCGGAGGCCCGGTTAGTGATTGAGATTTAGCCGATGGTCAGGAGTGGTCACAGTCCCGCACGATCGAGCAGGAGCCTAAATTTATGAACCGAGAATTAATCGCAGTCATCGATGAGATTGGACGCCAAAAGGGCATCGAAAAGTCCCGTGTCATCGGGGCCATCGAGTCGGCCCTCCAAACCGCTGCCAAGAAGCGCTTCGGGCAGGCGGAGAATATCCAAGTCGAGATCGACTCCAAGACCGGCGAGATCTCCGTGGTCTCGAAGAAGACGATTGTCGATCACGTGAGCAACCCGAAGGCGGAAATCTCCCTTCAGGAAGCGCGCCAACTTGATAGCGAAGCGGAAGTGGGAGACGAAATCGGCTCGCTCATCGAAATGGACGAGCTCGGCCGTATCGCGGCACAGACGGCGAAACAGGTCATCTTCCAAAAGGTGCGTGAAGCCGAGTGGGAAGCGGTTCAGAAAGAATATTCGACCAGGCAGGGCGACCTCGTCAACGGCATTATCTTGGGCATGGAACGCCGGAATTATCTGGTAGATCTCGGCAAGACGGAAGCCGTCCTTCCGATTCAGGAGCAGATTCCGCGCGAGACGTATCGGCGCGGCGACCGGGTCAAGGCGATGTTGTTGGAAGTCCGCCGGACGCCGAAAGACGTGCAGGTCATTCTGACGCGGAGCCATCCCCAATTCGTCTCGAAGCTGTTTGAGCTGGAAGTGCCGGAAGTCATGGAAAAGATCGTGGAGATCAAGTCGATCGTCAGAGAGCCGGGCGATCGCACCAAGATTGCGGTGACCTCGCGTGAGAAAGCGGTCGATCCGGTCGGCGCCTGTGTCGGCATCAAGGGATCGCGCGTGCAGGCGGTGGTCCGCGAGTTACGAGGTGAGAAGATCGATATCATCACCTGGACGCAGGATCCTCGCGTGTTTATTGCGGAGGCGCTGAATCCGGCTACGATCGAAAAAGTCGGCATCGACGACGAGAAGAAGTCGGCGTTGGTCGTGGTCGCCGATTCGCAGCTGTCGCTGGCGATCGGGAAGAACGGGCAGAATGTGCGGTTGGCGGCTCGTTTGACCGGATGGAAGATCGATATCATCAGCGCGACGGAATACGAAAAAGAAAAAGTGGAGCGCGACAAGGAAATCAAAGCTGCGATGGCCGACGAGGCCGAAGCGCAGCGATTGCAGGAAGAAGCCCGGCAAGCCGCCAGGGCCGAAGAAAACGAATCGAACTAGAATCGAGTTCAACCAGTGTCTGCAATGCGCGTCTATGAATTAGCGAAGAAGCTGGGGATCGAGAACAAAGATCTCATCCCTGAACTCAAGAAGATGGGTGTGCCTGTCGCCTCTCACAGCAGTGCGCTCGATGACGACACGGTGCAAAAAGCTCTGGACAAACTCAGCCCGAAAGCCAAAGGGGCCGTGAAGGCGAGTGGGAAGGCGTCAGGCGACGATGTGGTCGGAAAAACACGCGACACTGAGGTAAAGCACGAAAGCGGGCATGGCGCCAAGGCGTCTGCCTCCAAGGCGGCGATTGTGGAGGAGCCGGCAAAGACGGACAAGCGGCGCATCCTCATCAAGCGCAAGAAGGAAGATGAGCCGATTGAAGCCAGCAGTCCGGTGGCTCCCCCGCCGAGTGAGATCGAGACGTCAGCCGTCGCAGCAACGTCCGCTGCGCACCCGGCGGTGAGTGAACCGCCCCCTCCTCCTCCCCCTGTGGTCCTGCCGGAGTTGCCGGAAATCGGAACGATCCTCGCGCAACCTCCGCCTCCTCCGGTGGAGAAGGTTGTTGTAAAGTCCGCGGCTGTTACGCCGGGAGCGGCGCCTGGAATCGTACTGACGCCGGAAGCGCTCGCAGCGAAGAAGAAGAGCTTGGCGCTCGAAGCGATTGAAGCGGAAGGGCTCAAGGAAAAGCTCAAAAAAGCCAAAAAAACCGGTCGGCCCAAAGAAGAGCCGGATGTGAAGCATCGTGAAGATGCAGCCCGGTGGCAGGATCTTCGTGCCATTCCGACTGTGCAGCGCCGCGATGATCGGTCCCGGCATCTGCATCACAGTGCGCCTTCAGAAATTACCAAGCCGCGTAGAAAGAGCGTCAAGGTGACGGTGGGGACGACGGTGAAAGAGTTTGCCGAGTTGATCGGGCAACGTCCGGCTGACATCGTTCGAAAGTTGATGGAGATGGGGCAGATGCTCACTTTCAATCAGCCGATGAACATGGATGTGGCCTCGATGATTGCCGAAGAAGCCGGCGTCAAGATAGAAATCTCCGTTGAGAAGGCCGGCGATGAACTCCTGGAGGCCGTGGTGCAAGCGGGAGAGGGCGATGAGCGCCTTGAGCCCAGGCCTCCGGTCGTCACCATCATGGGCCACGTCGACCACGGAAAAACATCGCTCCTGGATGCGATCAGGCAAACGAAGGTGGCCGAGGGCGAGGCAGGCGGGATTACGCAGCACATCGGGGCCTATACCGTCTCGGTTCATGGGAAGCAGGTCACATTCCTGGATACGCCGGGCCACGAAGCCTTTACCGCCATGCGGTCGCGTGGAGCCAAGGTGACGGACATCGTCATTCTCGTGGTGGCTGCCGACGATGGCGTGATGCCGCAAACCATCGAAGCGATCAACCATGCGAAGGCGGCAGGGGTGCCACTGATTGTGGCGATGAATAAAATCGACAAGCCTGAGGCCAACCCCGATCGGGTGCGCAATGCGCTGTCCGAGCACGGGCTGATTTCCGAAGCCTGGGGCGGCGACACCATTATGGTGGAGGTCTCAGCCAAGCAGAAGACCGGTCTCGACACCTTACTCGAAATGATTTTGCTTCAGTCGGAAGTGTTGGAGTTGAAGGCCGATCCGCACCGTCAGGCCAAGGGGACGGTCGTGGAAGCCAAGTTGGAGCGGGGCCGTGGCCCTGTTGCAACGGTCCTGGTTCAGAGCGGTACGCTCAAAGTGGGCGATGTGTTTGTGGTCGGAACGTTCAGCGGTCGCGTCCGGGCCTTGCTCAATGACCAGGGTGTCAAGACGCAGCAGGCGACGCCGTCGATTCCGGTCGAGGTGATCGGGTTGCCGGGAGTGCCTTCCGCCGGAGATGTCTTCCAAGTGGTCTCCGACGAGCGAGTGGCGCGAGAAATTGCCGATGAGCGGGCGCAGAAGCAGCGCACGGCGGATCTCGCGGGTCAGACGAAGGTTTCGCTCGACGATCTCTTTGCCAGAATTAAGGAAGGGTCAGCCAAGGAGCTCGCCATCGTCATTAAGGCGGACGTGCAGGGCTCATCTGAAGCGCTGGCCGCGGCGGTTGAAAAGCTTCCAACTCCTGCGGTGAGGATCCGGGTCATTCACAACGGCGTCGGGGGAGTCACGGAGTCCGATGTGCTCCTGGCTGCCGCCTCGCGCGCGATTATTATCGGGTTCAATGTTCGTCCTGAACCGAAAGCCGCGTCCCTGGCCGAGCAGCAAGGGGTCGACGTTCGGTTGTATACGATTATTTATGAAGCTTTGTCCGACATTAAGGCCGCGATGGAAGGGTTGCTGGACCCCACGCTTAAGGAGCGGTCGTTGGGCCGGGCCGAAGTGCGCCAGGTTTTCACGATTCCCAAGGCCGGCGTCGTGGCCGGTTCCTACGTGGTCGAGGGCACGATCTCTCGAGCGGCGGTGGGAGTCAGGCTCATTCGAGACAACGTGGTGGTGTTCGAGGGCCGCCTCGGCTCGTTGCGCCGGTTCAAGGATGACGTGCGCGAAGTGCAGCAGGGATACGAGTGCGGTATCAGCATCGAGAACTTTAACGACATCAAGGCTGGCGATGTGATCGAGGCCTATACGATCGATAAGATCGCGGGGAAGCTCTAAGTCGCAGCGCCGGTAGGTGTGATGTGTGGCTGGGATGGTCGTGGGAGTCTGCACCGTCGAGTTGTGGATTCCGGAGAGTCAGTCGCTCAAGGATAAGCGGCAGGTCTTGCATAGCGTGAAGGATCGCCTGCGCGGCAAGTTCAACCTCTCTGTTGCCGAAGTGGACGGGCAAGACCTCTGGCAAAAAGCGGTGCTCGGGATGGCCTGTGTGGCGAATGACGGGAGCCACGTCGAACAGGTCCTCGAGCAGGCGCTCAACGTCATCAAGAGTATGCCAACCATTGAAGTTGTTCGTGTGCATCGGGAGCTCTTGTAACACGCATGCGTGTGAGATCGGGAAGAAGTAGGCAGGAAGAGCGAGCGTGCGACAGGTGGGCGATGTCCAAGACGACCTATAAGCGATCAGACCGAGTGGCCGACCAGATTCGCATGGAGGTGGCGGACATCTTAATGCGCAAGATCAAGGATCCGCGCGTGCGGTCGGTCACGGTGACAGACGTCGAACTGACGGCGGATCTACGGATCGCCTACATCTTCGTCACGACGATGGAGAAGGAGCAGGCTGAGCGCGATGTGTTTGCCGGATTATCGAAGGCCAGCGGCTTCGTTCGTGCCGAGCTGGGTCGGCGATTGGCATTGCGGTATTTGCCTGAAATCGTCTTTAAGCGAGATGAGACGGGCCCGCGCGGTGACCGAGTCATGAAATTGCTCGATGAATTGCAGCCGCATGAGACGGCCCAAGACACGTCCGATGGCACGTCCGGTCCAGCGGAGTTGATCATTCCCCCGATGAGAACGAAGTGATGGCGTTGGTGACGGAAGGGCGGCAAAAGACTCGTGTGGGCGATGGCGTGCTCATCGTGAACAAAGAGGCGGGCTGGACCTCCCATGATGTGGTGGCGAAAGTACGGGGCCTGTTGGGTGGGGCTAAGGTCGGGCATGCCGGCACGCTGGATCCCGCGGCGACGGGTGTGTTGCCGCTGCTGATCGGGAAAGCGACGCGGGTGGCGGAATATCTGGTGGGTTGGGACAAGGAGTATCGTGCGGTCCTGCGGTTGGGTGAAACGACGGATACGCAGGATGCGACCGGGACCGTGCTTCAGCGGGTGGAGACGGCGGGTGTGAGTGCCGGAATTCTTGACGGCGTGGTCGCTCGATTTCGCGGGCCACAAAAGCAAATGCCTCCGATGTATTCGGCGGTGAAGGTGGCCGGGCGACCGTTATATAAGTCGGCCCGCGCCGGAGAAACCGTTGAGCGAGCAGAACGGGACATCGTCATTCACGAGCTCGAAGTGACGGCCGTCGACGGACGCGACATTGCATTGCGAGTCGTCTGCTCGAAGGGAACCTATATCCGGACGTTGTGCGCCGATATGGGGCAGGCATTGGGCGTCGGCGGACATCTGCTGTCGCTTGAGCGCACGCGCGTCGGGTCGCTGACGATCGAGCAGGGGCTGACGGTCGACCAGATTGCCGCTCATGTGACGATTGGCTCGGTTGAATCGATCTTATTGACGCTGGATCAGGTGTTGGCGCAGCTGCCCCTTGCGACGGTGACGATGGAGCAAGCCGCACGCGTGCTGCACGGGGCGCCAATCGGATTGCCGCACGATCTGTCGCCCACCTCGTCGCCCATCCGCCTGAAGGATGAGCAGGGACGGTTGTTGGCAATCGGTGCGTATGACGGGCAAGGTAAAGGGTCGGTCAGAATTGACAAAGTGTTAGTGGACAGTGAATCACTCAATTAAAAGGCAGGAGGAGTACGAGTCATGGCCTTGTTGAAGGAAGCAAAGACGGAGTTGATCAAGCAGTATCGCCAGCACGATACGGATTCGGGATCCCCCGAAGTTCAGATTGCGGTGCTGACCAACCGGATTACCTATTTGACCGAGCATTTCAAGCTGCACAAGAAGGATCACCATTCACGGCGTGGTCTCTTGCAGCTGGTCGGACGGCGGCGCCGGTTGCTCGACTATCTGCGTGGCGTCGATGAAGCGCGGTATCGCGCAGTCATCGAACGACTCGGTATTCGCAAGTAGTCGGAAGAGAGACGGACGCAAGCCGCTGTCGCACAGGTGAACACGGAGATACGCTCGCGTGCGAGCGTATCTCTGTGGGCATCTGTGGGACCCAACCTGGAGGAAACCATAGATGGTACACGTTGTTGAATTAGAGATTGCAGGCCGCACCTTGCGGCTTGAAACCGGTCGAGTGGCCAAGCAGGCCGACGGCTCGATTTGGGCCACCTACGGAGACACCGTAATATTGGCCACCGCGGTGGCGTCACAGAACGCCAAGCCCGGTATCGATTTTCTGCCCCTCACGGTCGATTACATTGAAAAAGCCTACGCCGCTGGAAAGATCCCGGGAGGATATTTCAAGCGCGAGGGACGTCCGGCGGAAAAGGAAGTCCTGACCAGCCGCTTGATCGATCGTCCTTTGCGACCGCTCTTCCCTGAAGGCTACTACTTCGAAACCCAGGTCATCGCGTCGGTCTTGTCCGCAGACAAAACAGGCGCGACGGATGTGGTCGGCATTACCGCGGCCTCCGCGGCCTTATCGATTTCGAATATCCCGTTCGCAGGACCCGTGGCCGGTGTGAAGATCGGCCGGGTGAAGGGCCAGTTTGTCGTGAATCCCGACCTGGAGACCTTGGAAATCAGCGATCTCCATTTGGTGGTAGCCGGGACGGCCGATGCCATCATGATGGTCGAAGCGGGCGCCAATGAATTGCCCGAGGCCATCATGCTGGAAGCCCTGGCCTTGGCCCATGCCGAGATCAAGAAGATCGTCGCGAAGATTTCCGAACTGGCCAAGCTGGTCGGGAGCAAGAAGCGCGAAGTGAAAGTTGAAGCGATCGATCCGACGCTGGCTGCCAAAGTGAAGGCGATGGTCGCGCAGCCGATTCGCGAAGCAATCATGATCCCGAACAAGGCCGCGCGTCAGGAGCGGTTGGATCAAGTGATGGCCGAGGCCGTCGAGAAGCTCAAGAATCCCGAGGTGCCCACCACCGAGCGCCACATCAAGATCGTCTTCCACGGGTTGGAATACACCGAAGTTCGAAACATGATTCTCGAAAAGCGTTCACGCGCCGACGGGCGCGGCCCGGCGGATATCCGGCCGATCACCTGCGAAGTCGGGGCTTTGCCCCGGGCGCACGGGTCCGCCATTTTCACGCGCGGCGAGACGCAGAGTCTTGCGGTCGTGACGCTGGGGACAACGGACGACGAGCAGCGCATCGATGCGCTGGAAGGCGAGTACACCCGCACCTTCATGCTGCATTACAATTTCCCGCCCTTCAGTGTCGGCGAGGCGCGGCCCCTTCGCACGCCGGGTCGGCGCGAGGTCGGTCACGGCGCGCTGGCAGAGCGGGCGTTGAAGCCGGTCATTCCCGGGAAAGACGTGTTTCCCTACACGCTCCGTATCGTGTCCGAAATTCTGGAGTCCAACGGATCCTCGTCGATGGCGACCGTCTGCGGCGGCACCCTGGCGATGCTGGATGCCGGCATTCCAATTAAGGAACCGGTGGCGGGTATTGCGATGGGTCTGATTAAGGAAGGGGACGGAGTCATCATCCTCTCCGATATCCTCGGCCTCGAAGATCATTTGGGCGATATGGATTTCAAAGTCTGCGGAACGAAGAATGGCGTGACGGCCTTGCAGATGGACATCAAGATCGGCGGGATCACGATGGCGTTGATGCAGCAGGCGCTGGAGCAGGCCCGTACCGGACGCATCCATATCCTTGAGCGGATGGCCTCGGCGTTGACGACGCATCGTGCGAACCTCTCGCCGTTTGCTCCGCGTATCTATACGGTCAAGGTCAAGCAGGATAAGATTCGGGACATCATCGGCCAGGGCGGGAAAACCATCCGCGCGATCCAGGCCGATTGCGGCGTCAAGATCAATATCGAAGATACCGGTATCGTCACTATCGCGTCCGCCGACGAGGCGTCGTTGCAGAAGGCGAAGGATATGATCAACCGGCTGACCGAAGAAGTCGAGATCGGCAAGATCTATATGGGGACCGTCAGGAAGATTATGGATTTCGGCGCATTCGTCGAAGTATTGCCGGGCACCGATGGTCTCGTGCACATTTCTCAATTGGCGCACCATCGCGTGAAGGCCGTATCCGACGAAGTTGCAGAGGGCGATCAGATCATGGTGAAAGTCCTGGAGATCGATCGCCAGGGCAAGATCCGCTTGAGCCGGAAAGAGACCATGCCGGCTCCGGCAGGAGGCTCACAGGAACCAGCGGCCGAGTAATCCTCGTGTATCGCAAACTCATTCTGGAGAACGGGGTCCGCTTGGTCAGCGAGCGGATCCCCACTCTCAAGTCGGTCACCGTCGGCATTTGGGTCAACGCCGGATCGCGTGACGAGCAGCCGGCACAAGCCGGATATTCCCACTTCATCGAACACATGTTTTTCAAGGGGACGACCAGCCGGTCGGCCACCGACATCTCGCGCGAGATCGATGCGCTGGGCGGCGAGATGAATGCCTTTACTACGCGCGAGACCACCACGTTTTATGTGAAAGTGCTCGACCAGCATCTGCCGAAGGCCCTCGACCTGCTCTCCGATCTCTTGCACCGCTCTAAATTCGCTCCGAAGGATATCGAAAAAGAAAAACAGGTGGTGTTGGAAGAGATCCGCATGGTGCAGGATGATCCGGAAGATCTTGTCCAGGAGCTCCACACCGGCCAGGTCATGGGCCGTCATCCGTTGGGCCGTCCGATTCTTGGGCGGGCAGCGACGATCGGGGCGTTGCGGCGGCAGGATCTTCTCGATTACATCGATGCGCGATATCAGCCGCAGGAGATTGTCGTCGCGGTGGCGGGAAGTTTTGATCAGCGAGCGCTTGAGCGGACCATTGCGCGCGAGTTCGGCCGTCGTCGTCCGTCATCGCCGCAGCCGCATGTGCGCCGTGCGCCGGAGATTCTCGGCGGCGTGGTGATGCAGCAAAAGAAATTGGAGCAGGTTCATCTCTGCATCGGCATGAAGGGCATATCTGCCGGCCATCCGGATCGGTATGCCGCGTATGTGTTGAATAGCGTGCTGGGCGGGAGTGTGAGTTCGCGCCTGTTTCAGGAAGTCAGAGAAAAGCGGGGACTGGCCTATTCGATCTACTCCTTTCTTTCCGGCTATTCAGACGGCGGGACCATCACCGTGTATGCGGGAACGCGCCAGAAAGAAGTCGAGCGGGTGCTCGACGTCATTCGCCGCGAGATTCGTCGCATGGCTGCCAACGGCATCACGCGGGATGAGTTGAAGCGAACGAAGGATCAAATGAAGGGCAGCCTGATGCTCAGCTTGGAGAGTTCGCATAGCCGGATGAATAAGCTGGCGAAGGACGAGATGATCAAAGGCAAACACACGTCACTCGATGACATGACGCGGGCCATCGATGCCGTCACATTCAAGCAGATGGAGCGAGTCGCACAGGAACTTCTTGACGAAAGATCGATGGCTATCACCGGTCTTGGGCCTCTGTCTGCGCGCCAACTCCAGCTCGCGAGATGAGAAGGTTTTAATGGAGCTGTATTTAGGACAGAATAAATGATTAAGAGAATGCTGCATAACGCGTTGTTGTATATGATGTTTACCTGTGGATTAAAATTTTATTAGAGGGTCAAACATTTTCTTGACACTAATTGACCGTTTCAGTACGATTGCGCCGGTCTAGTGAACTAGAAATTTTAAACGGGGAACAACCGCGAAAGAGAAAGAGGGAAGGGGGTGGCCGAACACTTTCTCCTGAGCTTTGTAGCCTCTGATCATTCGGTAGCAGACGTATTCATCGCTTTCAAAGTGAACGTTCATTAGGTTGTGGGTTTTATTTTTATGAAGGAGGGACTAGGTATGAAGAGGGTCTTAGTACTAGCCGCCGTTGCAGTGTTCTCTGTGGCTGGCTTGCTATCGGCCGGATTTGCCGTGGCCGCCGATGCTCCAGCTGGAGGTGGTCCTGCCACCGACGTGGTCGGTGGAAAGGTCATGAAGGGCGATGCCGCCAAGACGCTTCAGGGTCGTGTCTGGTCGCAGTGGGCCGACAATCCCGATAGCGAATTGCTGTTCGGTATTCAGTATTGGAACACCGGTGATCCTGCTTCAGGCACTCCGGCCGGCCGTTCGTCAACCATGATGGACGTCAAGCCTCCGGATCCTTTGGTCACCTGCTGCGGCTGGGGCTTTGTCGGCGGCACCGATAAGAACAACGCCTACGCAGGCTGGTACCATGCCGCCACGACGGTGCGTTTGGCTGTGAAGGACAAGGCGTTGATGGATCAGATCATCAAGGCTGCGCAGGAACTCGTGGCCATGGAAGTCACCTTGGACGGCCGGACCATTACCGGATTCAAGGTTCTCAAGTAATCGATTTCATCACGCTTTATTCTTTCATGTTGTTGAAGGAGGATTCGATTATGAAGCTTCAGAAGCAAGGCGGGGCCGTGATGGCAGCTGTTGCCCTGGTAGTCGGCATGGCTTCCAGCGCACTGGCCATCGAAGCATTTCAAGAGCGGTTTGAGTGGGGCGATCTCAGCAAGCCCACCACATTGCAGGGCCGAGTGATTGTGCTGGATCCCTACGACGAGGCGGTCTGGATCAATGTCGCGGTGTTCGGCGGCAACGCCGAGAGCGGCTTATTCTGGCAGAAAGTTCACCCGGGCAAGAACCTCAAGTTCTATGCAGACAAGGGTGCGTGGGAAGAGTTGAAGAAGATGGGCCGTCCGCATTCCGGACCGGCCGCGGCGAAGGAAGTGCCTCCGGGCAGCACGACCGACCTGGTCGAGTTTGTCGTCACGGAGACCGAGCAGAACCATCGCGTGATCTCGTCCGTCAAGAAGCTTCCAGAGATTGCCGGCGCTCCTGGGAAGACCATGAGCATTTCCAGCCTTCGCCTAAAGGAGTGCGCTGGTAAGAACGAAGCCGATGCTGGTTGCTCAGCAGCTAAGCAGGTGCTCAATGTGGCCCCGAAGGGCGAGCCGACTCAGCAGTATGATGTGATGGTGCCAGGCGGACGCACTCTCGGTGGTTTGATCCCTTGGGAAGCCAAGTACAATCAGGGCGGCGGGCACTGATTTAGTTTCCCGTTCGTAAGAAAAGGCGGTCGCTCCTCACGGGGCGGCCGCTTTTTTATTTTCCCGCTGATGGATATATACTGAATTGTATGAGAGGAAGTGTGGAGCTTGAGAGACTGCGACGACCTGGCAACTGTTAGTCAGGAAGAGCAATTGCCCGATGAAGCCTTCTCACAAGCCGTTCCGGAAGAAGAGAGATGCTTCGTATCAGCCTTTTTGATGGCGGGAGGCATTCCCTGCAAAGAGAACAAGCCCAGCGAGCAGCACGCTGATTCCGACGACAATCGCGCTCATCGTGCGTAGCTGACGATCTGCCTCGTCTCGGACTTCACCCGCGATCTTCGCAACGACTTCCAATAACAGATCCAGCTCTAGCGTCACCGCGATAAATTTGGACCCCGCCCGCTCCGCTGCGTTTTCCTCCGCGGCATCGCGCAGGCGTTGCGCTTCTTCCTGTGAAGTGGTTTTCCAGCGCTGTTGGATCAGACCGATGGTTTGCTCGGAGGTAGCCATATAGTCCGCGAGGCGTGCTTTGACCGCCTGGAGTTCCCGCAGCTCATCGGCCATTCCGCTTCTCTTGACGGTCGCGCTATTGGCGGCTTTGATGAATCGTTCGATGGGTTGCTCGATCTGGGCACGTCGTTCCGATAAACGAGCAGTAATACTCTCAAAGTCCTTTTGCGAATCGGCTTCGATCGCGCGCAGAATCGACGTGCGGTAGCGAATCAGTTTGGCATTGATGTGGCCGAGATCGGTCGTGGCCAGGGTGTACTCCGCATAGATGACCCGGAGTTCCTGATCCACGCGGCTGAGAGAATAGCCGCCCCAGAGACCGGTCAACAGGATGAGCAAACTGATGACGATAGTTCTCATGTCCGAACAATACCGGATTGAGGCAGAGAACACCATCGTAGGACAACGGATCGGCGGATCCGCAACGGCGGTTCACGCTACTTGAGTCTGATCGTTCGGCCTTCGATCTTGAGATCTCCAAGAAATGTTTTGAAATTGGTTTCAAAAAGATCGGTCGTCAAATGCTGGGCATCCTCTTGATCGAACCAAAACACCCGATCGCTTCCCGTTCCGGAGACCTTTTCTCGCACGATGCTCTCATCGGTGTGGTTTATGATCTGAAATGCCAGCGCGTTCGTTGCCGTGAGATCCGTATGCATGAATCCGCTCTTGGCATCCACGGACAGGCTCTGAATAGTCCCTGCAATCGTGATATCCGCGCCGTCGCTTCCCTGCGTACGTGCCATGAACGCTTTCCAGCCCTGCCGGCTCAGATAGTCGATGAGGGCTTGGGCCGTGGCTTTGGCCGCGCTCCCGCTCGGTAGATCAAAATAGCTGATTCCACCCCAGAGGTGCGATCGTGTTCCGAGATGGGCTTGATTGAGCCGCTGATCTTCGAAGGGGAGTACCGCAATCCTGGGTCCCGGGGTGGCCGAGGCGGTTCCGCCGCCCGGAGTGATTCCAGGAATCGCAATATCGATACGCTCGCCCTTGCCGGCACAGGCTCCCAGGACAAGCACCCCGATGCACAACAGAATCCGACAGGATAGACGATTCACAATTGCCTCCTTCTCCCGATGGATGGCCCAGGCAAAGTATCCGAAGAAAGTTTATTGCACGACAAAATGCGCGCGCCTATTGTATTTCCAGCAGCCTTCGTTGTGTTCGTTGCAAGCAGGTTTAACTTCACCATAACTGGTGGTGTGAAGACGGGAAGCCGGGATCCCGAGATTCTCCAAGTATCGCTTGGCGGATTTGGCGCGCTTTTCTCCCAACACGAGATTGTAGGCCAGAGTCCCGCGCTCGTCGCAATGCCCCTCGATCAATAGCGACTTGCCGGAAGCGTTCTGAATCCAATGGCCGTTGCGTTCGAGCACGGGCTGCGCATCGGTGCGAATGGTGTACTGATCGAAATCGAAATAGATATCTCCGATTCCAGTGGAGTCCGGAGTCATGACGGAACCGTTCTCATGCAACGAAGCTGCGCTGTTTGACGGGACGGTCCTTCCTGGTGCCTGGGCGGGAATCTGGTTGGTTTGCGTTTCTTGGGTGCGGGATACTCCGTTCTCCGCAGGAGGCTCTATCGAGGCGATCCGATCCGGTCGGACAGTCTCGGATGGAGTTTGGCCTTTTGTCGTCATGGATTGGTCTCCTGCGCTCGAGGACAATTGCTTGTTCGCGCAGCCAGCACCGCCAAGGATGAGACCACTCAGAGATAGGACGGTCCCCAGATACAAGAGAGTTCGGCTCAGGCGTCGGATCATTGGTCACCTCATGGCTGATTGAGAGTGGGTGGCATACCGTTGAGGCTTCCACCGCCGATCATCATGAACGTTGCATAGGCCGAGACGGGAAGGGGTGTCGCTACCGGTGAAGGTGCGACGAGGGCCAGAACCTCACAGATGTTGGGAGAATTCCTGCTGACTCTCGGGCGTGGCGATTCAGCGGCGAAGAGCGTCGTCATTTTCCGCGCGGTTGATCTTTGTATACGCGTAGGATAAGCAACACCAGGAGAATCCCGAACACCAGGCTCCCCCCAAGAAAGATCATGCCGTCAGTCGACATAGTGAGCGTTTCTTTTCTATCAGTGCGAGATCACGTTCATGTCTGTTCGTGAATTCGACGGTTGTAGCCTCAGAGGCACATTCCTCTTCTAGCCAGCTCACACGATGCGAGGCCGGACCAGTCGTTCACGCGAGCGAAGTGGGGGGCTGCAAGAGAGGCCGTTTCTTACAGCCCATTATTCGGTCGTTCCCATGGGACTGATCTGGCGTCTCGATCATCGGGCATGCTCATATCGTAGTCGCGCTGCATCGTCGGCAGATGGTGTGACACCACCAGACTTGGGAGGCCTTCAACTTGTGCAGGGTAAAAAAGCGCGATTGGTCTGTCCATTTCTCTTCACTGGCCTGTTCTGAAAGACCGTCTTGCACACGATGACAGGTGTCGCACAGTAAGACAACGGGGTCGCTCATCCATCGTCCCGGCGTGATGGTCTGTTCGGACTCGTCCTCTAACTCCATCTGCACCGCCTGGCCACAGAAGCCGTTGAGTCATGCCACTCTATACGGACTATTATCGCGGGATGGAACTCGTAATTCCCGAAGGTGCCGGATGTATTTTTACGAGGAAGCGGTCGATTCTGATGGGCCTAGGTGGGGGTAACAATTCCGTGGGACAGCGCATATTTGATCAAGTCAGCCGTATTCTCCAACTGCAAGAGTTCCAGGATTTGCCCCTTATGGAATTCAACGGTTCTCGGTGAAATGTTCAGCACATTAGCGATGTCTTTGGCGGTGCGCCCTTCGGTAAGAAGTTGAAGAACTTCCTTCTGCCGCAGAGTGAGGCCGCCGGCGCCATTGGCCTTTTCGGATGGGGTGGCGAGAAAGACGGCCAGGAGGTCCTTGGTAATGAGCGGGGTAATATACGAGTGCCCGGCAAGGACCGCTCGGATCGCCTGCTCCAACTCATCGACCGCTGATCGTTTCAGGACATAGGCAGAGGCGCCGGCTTCAAACGCAGAGCGAACATATTCCGTGTCCGCATGCATCGTGACGAAGATCAGCTTGGCCATCGGGCACACTTTTTTAAGATGGGCAGCCGCATCAATGCCGTTCAGGAGGGGCATCGACACGTCGAGTATAATGATGTCCGGCTGAAGGGCTTTGGCCGACTCGATCAGTGCGCGACCGTCTGCGGCGGTGCCGACAAGGTCGTACCGGCCTTCCAGAATACGTTTGAAGCCTTCAATGATGAGCGCGTGGTCGTCGGCCAGCAGAACGCGGGGTTTATGCACGGGGTGCTCCTGTAGTCAGGGGAATCTCAACATGGATATGGGTGCCCTGGGAGGGCGTAGAATCGATTCCGAATCGACCCTTCGCCAGGCGAACCCGTTCTTTCATGCTGAGAAGCCCCAGGTGTGCTCGGGTCTGCGAGAGTTGCGCCTGGTCGAATCCCTTGCCGTTGTCATGGACAGAGAGAGACACGAGATCGTCTTCGCAGATCAACTCGACTTCAACCTGGGAGGCGTGGGCGTGGCGGACGATGTTGCTCAGACTTTCCTGTACGATCCGATAGAGGCAGATCGCCATTTCTGCGGGGAGCCCCGTCGTAGGATCCCGATGGACATAGGATATCTTGATTCCTGTGCGGGTGGAGAAATCATCGATCTGGCGTCGAATGGCTTTCACGAGCCCGAGATCGTCGAGGATGGAGGGGTGAAACCGGTAGGCCATCTGGCGTACGTCATCAGAGACAATGGTCAGCCGGTCGGAGACCAGCCGAATCGTCGAGCGGAGCGAGTGTGCGTCGGAGGACTCGTCTTTCTCAGCCTGCCGCAAATCCATTGAGAGCATGGCGAGCCGTTGATTGATATCGTCGTGGAGGTCCCGGGAAATCCGTCTGCGATCCTCTTCCTGCGCCGTGAGGAGTTGTCCGGCTAACGCGCGCAGATCCTCCCGGCTCTGTCGAAGTTCCCGCTGATTCGCCTGCAACACGGCTTCACTGTTCCGAAGCGATTGTTCCGTCTCTGCTCGCTCGGCGATTTCCTCAACCAGGGTATTGTTGACGGTTGCCAGTTCCTGGGTGCGTTGTTGAACGCGTATTTCGAGGTCATCATGGGCACGTTGCAACGTGTCCTCTGCCCGGCGCTGATGAAGGAAGAACAATACCGGTAGCCAGATGGCCGTCAAACTAAAGAGCCGGTTCGTGACGCCCATCCAAAGGGGAACTCCGTCGAGCGTGGGGCTCAGAATCACGTCGGCCATGGTCAGCACGGAACATATGGAGGCGGTGATCACCGGCCCTGTACGGTTCGGTAGCAGGAACGACAGAATGACGAGTCCCCCGTAGAGAACGCCGTTTCCTATTCCCAGCGGGAGGTAGAGGTCGAGACAGAACAGGGCGATCCCCAGACCGATGATCACCAAGAGGAGTCGTTGATTGGCATTGACTGCCATGAAGCGCCTCGCAGGCGGCCATTATCCGACTATTGAGGAAGCGGCATCAAGAGGGATGCGGCCCTCAGGATGCGGCATCCTTGGTCGAGGGGGTCGCTTTTCGCTGGAGATCCGCAAGGCAGTTGAGGGCATCCAGAGGCGTCATCGAGAATAAATCGATTTGCCGAACTTCCTCGACCAGGGGGTGCGGTTGAGGCAACGGCGCGGCGGCTGGTTCTGCGTGGGGGGCTGACTCCGCGATCTGGGCCGCCTCCGGTCGCTCCAACTGCACAAGGACATCCTGGGCCCGCGCGATGACGGATTGCGGGAGGCCTGCCAGCTTGGCGACGTAGATGCCATAACTCCGGTCCGCTCCTCCGGCGACAATCTTCCGGAGAAAGACCACATCGCCGTCGCGCTCTTGCACCGCCACCCGGAAATTCTTGATCCCGTCACGCTGTTGTTCCAATTGGGTCATCTCATGATAGTGCGTGGCGAACAACGTGCGGGCTCCGAGCGTCCTACGATCGTGGATATATTCTGCAACGGCCCAGGCGATACTGAGCCCGTCGTAGGTGCTGGTGCCCCGCCCGATTTCGTCAAGCAGGATCAGGCTCCGCACGGTCGCGCTGTGAAGAATCGTGGCGGTTTCAACCATCTCCACCATGAAGGTGCTGTGGCCGCTGGCCAGATTGTCCGAGGCTCCCACGCGGGTGAAGATTCGATCGACCACGCCGATGGTCGCGGCCGTCGCCGGGACGAAGCTGCCGATCTGGGCGAGCAGGACGATCAAGGCGACTTGGCGAAGGAAGGTGCTTTTCCCGGCCATATTGGGCCCGGTCAGGATCTGCAGGCGGTGGGAGTCCAGGTTCAGGAATGTGTCGTTCGGCACGAATGCCATCTCTTCAGTCAGCCGTTCCACGACGGGATGGCGGCCGCCTCGAATGTCGATCAGCCCGCCTTCGTTGATGACGGGTTTGGCGTATTGATTCAGGGCGGCGGTTTCCGCCAGCCCGGCCAGCACGTCGATCAAGGCCAGTTTTCCGGCCATCTCTTGCAGGCGGTCGGCGTGGCCGGCGAGGGTCGTGCGAAGCTGGGCGAATAGATCCTGCTCCAGCGCCAGCAGTTTCACTTCGGCGCCCGTTACACGTTCTTCAAGTTCTTTCAACTCGGGGGTCATGAATCGCTCGGCGTTGACCAGCGTTTGCTTGCGAATAAAGTCCGCCGGCACGCGGGCCAAATTGGCCTTGGTGATTTCGATGTAGTAGCCGAACACCTGGTTGTAGCGGACTTTCAGGGAGTCGATGCCGGTCCGCTCACGCTCTTTCGCCTCCAATGCGGCAATCCAGTGTTTGCCTTCGGTGTTGGCTTTTCGCAGTTCATCCACGTCAGCGTGGTATCCGTCGCGGATCACGCCTCCGTCTCGAAGGGACATCGGCGCTTCCGGTTGAAGGGCCTGTTCGATCAGTTCGGCGAGATCCCGCCCGTCGTCCCACGCTTCGCGGGCTTCGGCGAGCTGGGGGCTTAGGAGCGGAGTCAGCTGCGTTGCGATTTCCGGAAGGGCGGCGAGGGAGTCCTTCAGTGCCAGGAGTTCCCGGGGGCCCGCCACGCCGAGAACGATGCGGCCACTCAGGCGTGAGAGATCCTGCACGGTTCTGAGCGCCGCGCGCAATGCCACGCGTGCCGCAATCCGGTCTTTCAATTCTCCGACGGCATCGAGTCGGGCTTGGATGGCATCACTGTGAATCAGCGGCCGGACTAACCATTGGCGGAGCAGGCGGCTTCCCATGGCGGTGACGGTTCGATCCAGCACGGAGAGCAGCGTGGCAGGTTTCCCGCTGTGACCGTCGTCGAAGGCCCCCATCGGTTTCAGCAGCTCGAGATTGCGAATGGTGACGCTGTCCAAATGCATCGCGTCCGAGATCCGGCGGACACGCGGGCGACGGATGTAATCCAGCGGCGCGTTCGGCTGGGTGTCGCGGAAGTAGTTCAGGACCGCTCCGGCCGCGCCGATTCCCGCCGTCAGGCCCTGACAACCGAAGGCCTCCAGCGAATGAATGTGAAACTGCTCTTGCAGCAGGCGAGCGGCTCGTTCAGCGTCAAACGTCGACGCGTCGCGCTCGCACAGGCGTATGCCTTTCATCTGATCGAGCCAGGCCCTGTCCCGGCGGTCGGCTGTTGGCGCAAACAGAATTTCACGGGGATCGAGGCGAGCCAGTTCATCCAACGTTTGCGTCTGAGCCTGATCCCCCTGAAATTCGGCAATCCAGAACTCTCCGGTGGAGACTTCGAGCATCGCCAATCCGATAACGGGTTGTGGTTTGGCTGTGGAGCTCACGGCCACGGCTGCGAGGAAATTCGATTCGACCGGAGAAAGAAACTCGGTTTCGACGAGCGTGCCGGGCGTGTACAGCCGGACGACTTCTCGGCGTACCAGCCCTTTAGCGAGCTTGGGGTCCTCGACCTGCTCGCACAGCGCCACCGTCCGCCCGGCCTTCAGCAGCTTGGCGATATAGCCGGTGGCGGCATGGTAAGGGACGCCGCAGAGCGGGACGGGATTCGGGCTGTTCTTGTCGCGCGAGGTCAGCGCGATGGAAAGAATGCGCGAAGCTTCCTGCGCATCCTGATAAAACATTTCGTAGAAATCACCCACCCGGAAAAACAAGATCGCATGTTCGTAGCCGCGCTTGATCTCCCGGTATTGCCGCATCAGCGGACTGGCGTCGTGATCACTCATCGGCGAGATCTCGCGCGGGGTGCTTGACGGAGGTGGAACGGCCGGCGGCCTATTCGAGCGACCCGTATTGCCGTATCAGCGGACTTGGCGTTGTGCTCACTCATCGACGAGATCTCGCGCGGGCCCGGGGGTTGAACTCGAACGGCCGGTCAGCTTTTCGAGCGACTGGCGCGCACGCTCCAGATCCACTTCGGCATCTTGCAGCGCTTTGGTCTTGCGGCGGAGTTCAATTCGGCCGCGCACCCATGGGGGGAATAACAGAATGCCGGACACGAGCAGGCCGACAGCGAAGGCGGTGAGGATCGGTTTGTAGATCAGGGTGGAGGCTTCCAGTAGACCGAAGAAGTACCGCAAGGTGACTTCCTGTTCCTGATTTTGGAGAAAAAACGCCAGGGAAAGGAGCAGCAGAATTCCGACCAAGATGAGCCGAATCATGATGTGCGGGGTCTCCCTCTCCCGGTGGCCGTCTTGCGCGATGCGCTGGGTGTGGCCGCGCGCCGGCGTTGTCGAGCGGCTTGTTTGAGTGCTGCGAGCAACGTGCAGGCGCGCGGTCCGTGAGCGGTCATGCGCGCAGTTCTCGTCGTCGGTGTGTTGTGCTGTAACGTGAGTTCAAACCGATCGCTCGGCAATAATTCCGGGAACTTGTCGGCCCATTCGATCGCCGTGACGATGTTCCCATGAAAGTATTCTTGCAGCCCGATTCCTTCGGCTTCCGCTCCGCTCCGTAGGCGATAGAGATCCACGTGAATCAGCGGGAGCCGTCCCTCGTATTCGTGGATCAGGACGAAGGTCGGGCTGGTCACCTGATTCGACGGCGTGCCCAGTCCTGTTGCAATGCCGCGCACGAGAGCCGTTTTCCCGGCGCCGAGTTCTCCGGAGAGGGCCAGGGTTTCGCCGCCGGCCAGTGATCGCCCGATAATCCGGCCGAATGCTTCTGTGGCGGTGCGGGAGGGGAGCGCCACCGTCCAGGGCGCAGACGACGCAGCGCGTGGCGGCGTAGCCGCGCGGGCCTTCCGTGGTGCGGCGGTCGTGGGCCGGCTACGCTGAGCCGATGTTCGTGAGCGCATAGGGAATATGGTCAATGACATCTCTGGCGATTAAGCTGGTCTGTCCTATTGTCTCGGCGGCCAGATCTCCGGCGAGTCCGTGCACATAGGTTGCGGCACAGGCGGCCTCCCATGAGGCGACTCCCTGGGCGAGTAGTCCGACGATCATACCGGTTAAGACATCGCCGGTTCCAGCGGTGGCCATACCGGGATTGCCGGTCGGGCAAATGGCCACCCTGCCGTCAGGTCCGGCAATCACGGTCCTGGCGCCTTTGAGCACCAGGTAGCAGCCGCGTTCTCTGGCAAAACGTGCGGCCGTACCGATTCGGTCCCCGTTGACCGATTGAGCCGAGGATTCGGTCACGAGTCTGGCCATTTCGCCGGGATGTGGCGTCAGGATGGGGGGGATTGTACACTCGGTGAAGAGCGCGGCGCGACCGGCCAGCGCGTTCAACGCATCGGCATCGAGGACACTCGGTCGATCTAGTTGCCGGACGAGTGCCTGCACCAGCTCAATGGTTTCCGGATGGGTTGAGAGCCCGGGGCCGATCGCGACCGCCGTTCTTGCGGCGATGAAGTCTTTCAGGCGATCCAACGCGGCGCGGGACAAGGTGCGCGCCTTGGTCTCGGGCATCGGGATCGTCATGACTTCCAAGAGCTTGGCTTCCAGGACATCGTTGACGCTCGCCGGGATGGCCACGGTCACCAGACCTGCCCCCATTCGCAGAGCCGCCTGTGCCGACATCGCTGCGGCCCCGGTCTTGCCGACCGAGCCGGCGATGATGCCGGCATGGCCGAAGGTGCCTTTGTGGCTGGAGAGCCGGCGGGGAGGTAAGGCGGTCTGAACAAACGGGGCGGTGATCAAGCGGATTCGGCTTTCCGTGGCATCGACATAGGCCGGTGGAATACCGATATCGACAATCTCCACCCGTCCGGCGTGATCGATGCCCTGATTCAGGAATAGACCCAGCTTGGGCAGCCCGAAGGTTACCGTCAGATCGGCCTTCACGGCGCGGCCTAACACTGCGCCGGTGTCGGCATGGATACCGGAGGGCAAATCCACGGCCACGGTCAGGCGCTCTGCCTGATTGATGATGTCAATCGCCTCCGCATAGCGGCCGGTGACCGGAGCGGCCAGGCCTGTCCCGAGCAGCGCATCGATGATCGCGTGGCTGTCGCCGAGTATCGTCTGAATTTGACCGGTCGAAGTAAATGGCTTCACGACAGTCTTGCCGGCGGTCCGGACGAGTTGCCGGTACATGCGCGCGGCGTCGCCACTCAGGTCCGTGGCCGGAGCCAGGGTGAACACCTGCACCTTGGCTCGTTGCTTGTGGAGCAAGCGCGCCACGACGAATCCGTCGCCGCCGTTATTGCCTTTCCCACAGAAGATCGTGATGACTTTCCCGCGCAAGGCACCCAGCTGGTGCTCAAGGCTGGCGACGACACCGGCTCCGGCCCGCTCCATCAACGTGGTTCCGGGCACGCCGGCTTCTTCGATCGTCCGGCGATCCAGCGCCTGCATCTGTGCGGCGGTGACGATGAGCATCATTGCGGGGCGTACCCTTTTCTGGCCGTGGGCCATTGCGATGCGACTGGCAGCGCATGGCGCGAGAGGATGAATGCGTGTGGCGTCATGAGATCGTTGACGGCTCGAGTCACGGTGAATGGCGTCGACAGGCAGGCTAGCCGAGCAGCGCTTTCATTTCTTTGACTGCCTGGTCGAGGCCGACGAGGACGGCGCGGGCGATGATGCTGTGCCCGATGTTGTACTCCACGATTTCAGGAATATGCGTCAGCCGTGCGACGTTGCGGTAATTGAGGCCGTGTCCGGCGTTGACGCCCATGCCCAGCTTGTAGGCGAGCTTGGCGGCCTGGGTGATCGCCTCGAATTCCGCATCGGCCTCTTTCGACTTGGTGGCGTTGGCATAGCGCCCGGTGTGCAGCTCGACGAAGTCGGCCGAAATCTTGTGCGCCGCTTTGATCTGATTGAGATCGGGCTCGATGAAGAGACTGACGGGGATTCCGGCATCGTGCAGCATGGAGACGGTGGTCTGCATACGCTCTTTCAGCCCTGCCACATCCAGACCGCCCTCGGTCGTCAGCTCCTGTCGTTTTTCCGGGACCAGGGTGACCAAGTCCGGTTTTATGGTCAGCGCAATCTTGACCATGGCTTCATCGGCGGCCATTTCCAGGTCCAACTTGGTCCGGACGATCTCCCGTAAGAGCGTGAGGTCGCGGTCCTGAATGTGCCGCCGATCTTCGCGTAAGTGTACGACGAGGCCATCGGCCCCGGCGAGTTCGACGAGGACCGCTGCGGCCAAGGGATCCGGATCGGTCCCGCCCCGAGCTTGGCGAAGGGTCGCGATATGGTCAATATTAACGCCCAGCCTGGCCATGACACCTCCAGCCTGCGGGAGACCAACAGGAACGGAATGAGTGACGGGGGAAACGTGACGCATTAATAGCAGAAGGCGAGGGATGGAGCAAGGTTGGCCGGCGTGGGTCGCTGGAATGGGTAAAATGTGAGGCCTAAATGTTTGCTGAAACCGAACCCCACAGAATCACAAGGCAAATTGACTCGACAGGAGCCCTCCATTAGAATAGGCCCTTCTTCCAGCCTGTTCATTCCTCTGATCACTGAGGAGCAGCTTGAAGGAGACCAGAATTTAAGAGGTAGAGGACCGTCATGGGTTTGGGCGATGGGTTTTATCGGTTAAAGCGACTTCCGCCATATGTGTTTGCTCAGGTGCAGAGCCTCAAGTTAGAAGCTCGACAACGCGGAGAGGATGTCATCGATTTCGGGATGGGCAATCCCGACCAGCCGACTCCGCCTCACATCGTCGACAAGCTGATTGAAGCCGCCCGCAAAGGCAAGAACCACCGCTACTCGGCGTCGCGCGGCATCACCAAGCTGCGTCAGGCGATTTGCGGTTGGTACAAGCGGAATTACAATGTCGAGCTGGATCCCGAAACGGAAGCCATTGTCACGATCGGATCCAAGGAAGGCCTGGCCCATCTTGCGCTGGCGATGATCGGTCCCGGCGACGTGGTCCTCACGCCCACGCCGACGTACCCTATCCATATGTATAGCTTCATCATTGCCGGGGGCGAGGTGCGCGGGATCGAACTGCGCCAGGACAGCGATTTTTTTGAGGATTTGCAACGGGTCTATCGGCAGACGATGCCGCGTCCAAAAATCCTGGTCATCAACTTCCCGCACAATCCCACGACCGCGGTGGTCGATATTTCATTCTTTAAGAAGATTGTCGCGTTTGCCAAAGAGCGCAACGTGATCGTCATTCACGATCTCGCCTATGCCGATCTGGTGTTTGATGGCTATAAGGCGCCGAGTTTTCTCCAGGTCCCCGGCGCGAAGGATATCGGCGTCGAGTTCTATACGCTGTCGAAGGCCTACAATATGCCCGGATGGCGGGTGGGATTTTGTGTCGGCAATCGAGAAGTGGTCGGAGCCTTGGCGAAGATCAAGAGCTATCTCGATTACGGTATTTTTCAACCGGTCCAGATTGCCAGTGTCATCGCGCTGAACGGGCCTCAGGACTGCGTCAAAGAGACGGTGTTGCGCTATCAGAAGCGGCGGGATGTGTTGGTGGGCGGCTTGAACCGGATCGGGTGGCAGGTGACCAAACCCCTGGCGACGATGTTTGTGTGGGCGCAGATTCCGCAGGCCTATCGGCATATGGGGTCGTTGGAGTTCTCGAAGTTGTTGTTGCGCGAGGCAAAGGTAGCGGTCTCTCCCGGCATCGGGTTCGGCGAGGGTGGCGATGAGTATGTGCGATTCGGGCTGGTCGAAAACGAACATCGAACCAGGCAGGCGGTTCGGGGGATTAAGAAGGTGTTGAAGCTCGAAGGGTCGGAGGAATGAAAACCCGCATCGGTGTCGGACTGATCGGATTCGGAACCGTCGGAACCGGCGTCGCGAAAGTCTTGTTCGAGAACGCGGCCTTGATTCGTCGGCGGGTCGGCGTTCCGGTCGAGCTCCTGCGGATCGCCGATCTCGACATCACCCGTGATCGCGGAGTGGCGGTGCCGCCCGGCGTGTTGACGACGGATGTGAAGCAGGTCCTTGCCGATCCGGCAATCGATATCGTGATCGAGCTGGTCGGCGGCTACGATTTTGCCAAGCGTGTGATGCTCGACGCCATTGCCGCCGGCAAACATGTCGTCACGGCCAATAAAGCGCTTCTGGCGTTGCACGGAGAGGAAATCTTTGCCGCGGCGGAGTCCCGTCATGTGGACCTTGGCTTCGAAGCCAGCGTGGGCGGCGGAATCCCGGTCATTCGGGCGTTGACGGAAGGGCTGGCGGCGAATCGTATCGAATCGATCTACGGCATTATCAACGGGACGTCGAATTATATTCTCTCCCGGATGACGCGCGACGGGCACAGTTTCGACGCGGTTCTCAAAGATGCTCAGCAAGCCGGGTATGCGGAAGCAGATCCCACGTTCGATGTGGCCGGGATTGACTCGGCCCACAAGCTCGCCATTCTGGCGAATCTGGCTTTTGGAACGCCGATCAATTTCAAAGAGATCTACACCGAGGGGATTACCAATATCACGGAGCAGGACATCGCGTATGCGAGGGAGTTCGGATATACGATCAAGCTCTTGGGGATCGCCAAGCTCCATGACGGGGCCGTTGAAGCGCGGGTGCATCCGACCATGGTGCCGTCCGATTCTCCGATCGCCAAAGTCGAGGGCGTCTATAACGCGATCCATCTCGTCGGTGATGCTGTGGGCGACGTGATCCTGCATGGTCGGGGCGCAGGCTCCATGCCGACCGGCAGTGCGGTGGTGAGCGACGTCATTGCGATCGGGCGCAATCTGTTGAAGGGCGCTGCCGGGCGGGTTCCGCCGGCCTCGTTTCAGCAAGATCAGCGGCGGCCGATCCGTATCAAGCCCATGGAAGAAATCAGCTCACTCTACTATCTCCGATTTATGGTGCTGGATCGACCGGGTGTGTTGGCGCAGATTGCCGGAGAGCTTGGCCGTTGCGAGATCAGCATCTCGTCGATGCTCCAGCAGGGCCGTCGCGAAGGGCAGACGGTTCCGGTGGTCATCAAGACGCATATGGCGAAGGAGCGGGATGTGCAGAAGGCGATTCGTGAAATCAATCGCCAGGCCTTTATTTCTGAGCCGGCCACGCTGATCCGCGTGGAAGGGAAGGATGAGTAGTCGGATGGCTCGTTGGCGCGGCATTATTGAGGAGTATCGAAAGTTTCTTCCGGTGACGGGGGCGACGCCGATCATCAGTTTGGGGGAAGGCAATACGCCGCTCATTCGCGCGGAACGTTTGGCGAAGGCGATTGCCCCGGGTGTCGACCTCTACTTGAAATTCGAGGGGGCCAATCCCACCGGCTCATTCAAAGACCGCGGGATGACGCTGGCGATCTCGAAGGCGGTGGAGCAGGGCGCGCGCGCGGTCATGTGCGCATCGACCGGCAATACCTCCGCCTCCGCCGCGGCCTACGGGGCCCGCGCCGGGCTGGCTGTCTATGTGTTGATCCCTGCGGGCAAGATCGCGCTCGGGAAACTGTCGCAAGCCATGATGCATCAGGCGACGGTTATCCAAATCGAAGGCAATTTCGATCAGGCCCTGACGATCGTCAAAGATCTCTCGGTCGCGCACCATATTGAGCTGGTCAATTCCATCAATCCCTTTCGAATCGAAGGCCAGAAGACGGCCGCCTTTGAAGTCTGCGATCAATTGGGGGATGCGCCGCATCTTCATGTGTTGCCGGTCGGGAATGCCGGGAACATTACGGCCTATTGGAAAGGCTATCGTGAGTATCGGGCCGCGAATCAGACGACCAAGTTGCCGCGCATGATGGGCTTTCAGGCGGCGGGAGCCGCCCCGATGGTCTTGGGTCGGGTGGTGGAAGAACCGCAAACGATCGCCACAGCCATTCGTATCGGGAATCCGGCAAGCTGGGCCGCGGCGTCGACCGCGGTGGAGGAATCATCCGGCGCGATCGACCTGGTCACCGATGAAGAAATTCTTCAAGCCTATACGCTGGTGGCGGCCACGGAGGGCGTGTTTTGCGAGCCGGCTTCTGCCGCGTCCGTCGCAGGGGTGACGAAGCTGGGCCGAGCCGGGAAATTGCGGGAAGGGGAGACGGTGGTATGTACGCTGACCGGACACGGATTGAAAGATGCCGATACGGCGATCAGCGTGTCGAAACCGCCGTTGACTGTCAAGGCGACATCCTCGGATGTTGCCCGGTTATTAAACGCGCGATGAGGGTCTGATCTCAATGAAGTATCTGATTCTCCATGCTGGCGGGTTAGCGGGTCATGCGCAGGATGCTCTGGGGGGGCGCACGCCGCTCCAGGCGGCTGCCACGCCTCATCTTGATCGATTGGCACGGATCGGCGAACTCGGGTTGGTCACGATTCCTGCGGAGGGGCATCGCCATGGCAGCGGGCTCAACGGGACGGCAATTCTCGGGTACGACCCCAAGAAATACTATCAAGGTCCCGGTCCGCTCGAGGCCGCCAGTCTCGGCGTATCCGTGACGGAGCAGGATGTGGTCTATCGTTGTACGATGGTCACGGTGAAGCCGGAAGGCGGAAAAGTCGGCGCCGACATCAAGAAGTTAAGCGCGCATGTCGTACTCGATGATGCGACGGCCGGCCTCATCGAAACGGAGGAGGCGCGTGAATTGATCGAGGCGATCAATGAGCAGCTCGGCTCTGAAACGATGCAGTTTTACCCCGGGACGGGCCATCGTCATGTCATGGTGTGGATGAAGGGCAAGCCACGGGCCGTGTGTGTGGATCCGCAGTCAGTGAGAGGCCATCTGATCGGGGATGCGCTCCCGACGGGGGACGGCGCCGATATTCTGAGAGAGTTGATGGAAACGTCGCATGTCATTCTGCGCGATCATCCCATCAATAAAGAACGGCTGGCTTCAGGGAAGAATCCGGCCAATTGTATCTGGCTATGGGGAGAGGGGCGGGCGATTCCATGGCCTAGCTTGACGGAACGATTTCACGTCACCGGTGCGGTTGTGGCCTCCAGCGACGTCCACCGTGGGGTTGGATTGTGCGCCGGGTTGGACGCGTCGGATTCTCCAGGGCTCGGGGATGAACACTTTAAGGCGATGACGGCGACGGTCCTTGATGAGTTCGGCAAGAAAGACTTTGTCTACGTCCATGCCTCCTTGTCCGATGAAGTGGTGCATGGCAGCGATGTGAATGCGACGGTGCAGGCCATTGAAGAGTTTGACCGGGACCTCGTCGGGCCGATCCTGGACGGGCTCGCAAAGAAAGGCTCGTATCGGTTTCTCGCGCTGTGTGACCATGGCGAAGGGATGCAGGGACAGGCGTTTGCGGTGTTTGGGGAGGGCCCCGGGAAGGAAGGGGCGGCAGGCGGTCGTCGATTTACCGAGATGGATGCGCAAGCCTCCAAGGCGCCGGTCCGTGACGCCAGTAAGTTTGTGATCAAGCTGTTTGCCAAAGGGTGAGTCGGTGGCGTTGATCGGTCAGAAATGTGACGGGATATTGGTCGGGATGATCGAACGAATTCATCGGATCACCGAGACTGATGCGCAGGCCTCTCAGGCGCCGGTTCGTGCTACCAGTCAGTTTGTAATTCAGCTGTTTGCCAAAGGGTGAGTCGGTGGCGTTGATTGTTCAGAAATACGGCGGGACCTCGGTCGGCACGATCGAACGGATCCATCGGGTCGCAGAGCGGGTCGCGCAGTCGCATCGTGCCGGAGACCAGGTGGTCGTCGTGTTGTCTGCGATGAGCGGCGAGACGGATCGATTGATCAAGCTTGCGCACGAGGCGGCCGCTACGCCCGATGACCGTGAGATGGACATGCTGTTGTCCACGGGGGAGCGTGTGACCGTGGCGCTCTTGGCGATGGATCTTCGTGGTCGCGGATTGAATGCCCGGTCCTACACCGGACGGCAAGTCGGCATTGTCACCGACAGCGCCCACACCAAGGCCCGGATTGCGCGGGTCTCCGCCGACCGGCTTCGCGAGGCGTTGGCAAAAGGCATCATTCCCGTGGTGGCGGGGTTCCAGGGCATCAATGAACAGTCGGATGTCACAACGCTGGGGCGTGGCGGGTCTGATCTGTCTGCGGTGGCCTTGGCTGCGGCGTTGAAAGCCGATCGGTGCATCATCTTTACCGATGTGGACGGGGTCTACACCTCGGATCCCAATGTGGTGCCTGCGGCGCGGCGGATCGATAAGATTTCATATGAAGAAATGTTGGAAATGGCCAGCCTCGGCGCGAAGGTGCTGCAGGCCAGATCGGTGGAGTTCGCCGCGAAGTTCAATGTCCCGGTTGAGGTGAACTCGAGCTTTAAAGAAGGAAAGGGGACTCTCGTGACACGTGAAGATGCGGACATGGAAGCGGTGGCGGTGGCGGGAGTTACGGGAGACCGGAACCAGGCAAAAATCACGATGGTCGGTGTGCCCGACAAGCCCGGCATCGCGGCAAAAATTTTCGGGCCCGTCGCCCAGGCCAACATCAACGTCGACATGATCATTCAGAATGTCAGCCAGGATGCGTTGACGGACTTGTCGTTCACCGTTCCTCGGGCGGATTTGCGCGCTGCCACTCCGCTGCTCCAAGGTGTGGCCAAAGATGTCGGGGCCAGAAGTGTGGCGATTACCGAAGCGATTGCCAAGGTCTCACTCATCGGCGTGGGTATGCGCTCGCATTCAGGTGTCGCGGCGAAGATGTTCGAGGTGTTATCCCGTGAAGGGGTCAACATCATGATGATCAGCACGTCGGAGATCAAAATCTCCTGCGTCATCGACGAGAAGTATTTGGAATTGGCCATGCGTTCACTGCATACGGCATTTGGCCTTGATCGGGTTCCACCAGGAGACCGGCCGAACAAGTAACGCGGATTCGGCTGGTTCCCGCTCGACAGATCCTTCTCACTCCTGTTAGTCTTTCAGACGATGGCTCGAAAATCCTCACAGACTCGTCCTGCTCGTCCCGCTCCGCCGGAGGAGCCTGTCGTCATTCCTGTTCTCACCCTCGATCGAGCCGCTGCGCTGGAAATTTACGATACGACGCTTCGCGACGGCGCGCAGGCTGAGGATGTCAGTTTTTCAGCGGAAGACAAAGTCCGCGTGGCTCAAAAGCTGGACGAGCTCGGCGTGCACTATATTGAAGGCGGCTGGCCGGGAGCCAATCCGAAAGACATCGAATTTTTCCGGATCATGAAGACGACCCCGCTCAAGCATGCCTCGGTCATTGCCTTTGGATCGACGCGCAAAGCCAGCAACTCTGTCCGTAAAGACCAGAATCTGCAGGCACTCCTTGCATCTGAAACCAAGACCATCACGCTGTTCGGGAAAACCTGGTCGCTGCATGTGACCGATGCGTTAGGGATCTCGCTGGCGAAAAATCTCGAATTGATCGGCGACTCCATCGCGCACCTCAAAAGCAAGGGCCGGCGGGTGTTTTACGATGCCGAGCATTTCTTCGACGGGTACAAGACGAATCCGGAGTATGCGCTGAATACGATTCGGAAGGCGGTGGCGGCCGGGGCTGAACGCGTCATTCTCTGCGATACGAACGGCGGAGCGATGCCGTGGGAGATCCGAACGATCTGCGAGGTCGTTCGCCAGGAAATCAAGGTACCGCTGGGTATCCACGCCCACAATGATTGTGAAATGGCGGTGGCGAACTCGCTGGTGGCGATCGAGACCGGCATTGTTCAAGTGCAGGGGACGATCAATGGGATCGGTGAGCGGTGTGGGAATGCCAATCTCTGTTCAATCATTCCCAATCTGGAATTGAAGATGCGGCGTCCGGCGCTCGGCGAACGGCTCAGTCATTTGAAAGATGTGTCGGGGTTCGTCACGGAAATCGCGAACTTGATGCCCAATAAGCATCAGCCCTATGTGGGCGATTCTGCGTTTGCTCATAAGGGCGGCGTCCATATTCATGCGGTGCTGAAGAATGCGTTAACGTATGAGCACGTTGATCCGAAGAGGGTCGGGAATCGCCAGCGCGTGCTGGTGTCGGACTACGCGGGGCGCAGCGGGCTGTTAGACAAGATCGAGGCCTACGGCATCAAGCTGTCGAAAGACCACGCGAAGGTGCAAGAGCTGATCGATACGCTCAAAGAGCGGGAAAATGAGGGCTACCAGTTTGAAGGCGCTGAGGGCTCGTTTGAGTTGTTGATGCGCAAGGCGATGGGGACTCATAAACCGGCGTTCCAGCTGCTGGGATTCCGCGTGATTGTTGAGAAAAAGCAAGAGGACGGCGCTCCCCTTTCAGAGGCGACCGTGATGGTCAAGGTTGGCGGAGTGGTCGAGCATACCGCAGCGGTCGGTGCCGGGCCGGTGAATGCGCTGGATCATGCGCTGCGTAAGTCGTTGGAAAAGTTCTACCCACAATTGCAAGAAGTGAAGCTCCTCGACTACAAGGTTCGAGTGCTCGCGGCTAATAAAGGTACCGAGTCGAAGGTGCGGGTACTGATCGAATCCGGCGACCACAAAGATAAGTGGGGAACGGTCGGGGTCTCCGAGAACATTATAGAGGCGACTTGGCAAGCCTTGGCCGACAGCATAGAGTACAAGCTTCTTTCGAAGCGTTAACGAGCTCCTCCCGCCTGTCCGGCAATGTTTATTCTTGACAGAACTCGTAACCTCACGTAACTTAAGCAGAACTTTCCGTCTTTAGAGT
Organism: Nitrospira sp.; assembly: GCA_030692565.1. NCBI lineage: Bacteria > Pseudomonadati > Nitrospirota > Nitrospiria > Nitrospirales > Nitrospiraceae > Nitrospira > Nitrospira sp. The sequence continues at coordinate 42,396 of JAUYAO010000058.1, read as the reverse complement.
GCAACTTCATCGGAGGTTGTGTGATGGGAATGCGCAGCGGTTACGGAGGGGGGTGGCATGAGAAAGGCTGATATCGCGAACGAGATATTCAAGCAGGTAGGAATTTCGAAAAATGAGGCGGCCGATATCGTTGAACTTGTGCTCAATCTCCTCAAGTCGGTGCTGCAAAAAGGTGAGTCCGTCAAAATTGCGGGCTTCGGCAATTTCGTCGTTCGCAGCAAAGGTTCTCGCAAGGGGCGCAATCCTCGTACAGGAGAAGAAATTGGGATTACCCCGCGTCGCGTCGTCACATTCCGCCCTAGCCAAGTCTTTAAGAAGTACGTCAATTCGTAGCTATCGCGAGACCTACATCGCGACCACCGCATGAGGGCCGGTCATGGGGATTGAACCCAGGCTGGGGAGCAAAGTTTTCTATAAAATCGGGGAGGTCAGTCAACTGACGAAGCTCCCTGCTTATGTGCTACGTTTTTGGGAGTCTGAGTTTAAGTTCCTGAGCCCGAAGAAAAGTCGGGGAAATCAGCGGCTGTATATTCGTCGGGACATTGAGACCGTCCTTGAAATTAAGCGGATGTTGTATGACGAAGGTCATACGCTGGAGGGAGTGAAGCGGTATTGGGCCAGGCGCGGGCGGGCGGCTTCTCGAAAGCTCACCCCTCAAGAGTTGGCCAAGAAGCTGCGCGGGGATCTCCAGGCCATTGTGAAAATCATCGACGCGCATTCACGATAAGTCTTCCGTAACATCCCCATTGCCTTTCCGGGGTTGCACAAGCGAGAATAGAGATTGAATCATACAGAGAAGATGTCGGGGCGTAGCGCAGCCCGGTAGCGTACTCGCTTGGGGTGCGAGTGGTCGTGGGTTCAAATCCCGCCGCCCCGACCAATCTTTTCGAAGCCCCTTAGCGGCTGAGCATGAGGCAGCGATAGTGGCGCGGCCTTTCGGTCGGCTGCAGGGATGGAAAACAAGCTGCTTCGCGCAGCTTTTTTTATGACTGGAATCACATGCGAATCTTGGTCACAAATGACGATGGGATCGACTCGCCAGGCCTGACGGCATTGGCCGAAGCGCTTAAGGCGGTCGGCGAGGTGTGGGTGGTGGCGCCGGATCGAGAGCGGACCGCTGTGGCTCATGCCGTGACGTTGCATAAGCCTCTTCGGCTCCATCGTCTGGCTCCACGCACATTTTCCGTCAACGGCACGCCGGTGGACTGTGTAAATTTGGCGTTGCTCAAGGTAATGCCGAAGCCTCCTGCCATCGTGGTATCCGGAATCAACAAGGGCGTCAATCTCGGCGATGATGTGCTCTACTCAGGCACCGTCTCTGCGGCGATGGAAGGGACGATTCTCGGCATTCCATCGATTGCCGTCTCGCAGGAGGGTCGAGAGACTTTTCGATTTCCTGTCGCCGCGGACTATGCCGCGCGTATTGTGCGGCAGGTATTGGCGCAGGGGTTGCCGGACGAGACGTTGTTGAATGTGAATGTGCCGAATCGTGCGTTGCGGGCCATCAAGGGAGTTCGGGTCACCTGCCTGAGTCGGCGGCGCTTTCATAACCCCATCATCGAAAAGCTCGATCCGCATGGCAGAAAGTATTATTGGATTGCCGGGACGCGGGTATCCTGGAGCCGGAGCAAAAACGCCGATCATGAAGCGCTCGAACAGGGACGGGTGTCGGTGACCCCGATCCATCTGGACTGCACCAACTACGCCGTCCTCGATCATTTTCGCGCCTGGGAACCGATGATCCAAGGTAAGTTGGTGCGCCCCAAGCCGCATCCGCAGTCAGCCTCCCGGCGGAAGGGGTGATCGGTGATTGGAAGTCTCATTGAAGCGATCATCGGCGAGCTGAGCCGCTTCGTCATCGCCTGCATTTCCCGATTCGGGTATGCCGGAATTCTGTTTACTATGGCCGTGGAGAGTGCCTGCATCCCGTTGCCCAGCGAGATTATCATGCCGTTTTCCGGCTATCTGGTGCTGTCCGGGCAGTTCACGATGCTCGGGGTCACATTGGCCGGGGCGGTAGGAAACGTCGTCGGGTCTATTGCAGCCTACTACGCGGGGGTTTGGGGTGGCCGCCCGTTCGTGGAGCGTTATGGCCCGTACTTTCTCGTGTCGCATCGAGATCTCGACATTGCCGATCGCTGGTTCCTGAAATACGGGGAAGCCGCGGTGTTTTTCAGCCGGATGCTGCCGGTGGTGCGCACATTTATTTCATTGCCGGCCGGCATCGCCCGGATGAACTTCCCTCGTTTTGTGCTGTTCACGTTTCTCGGTGCGTTGCCCTGGTGCTACCTCCTTGCGTATATCGGGTTCAAGATGGGCGAGCATTGGGAAGATCTGCGGCAATATTTTCATGGGTTTGATATCGTGATCGGTGTGATTCTGGCCATCATCATTGGGCTCTTTATTTGGTCGCACTGGCCGAAGAGGCGCGCGACACTGCCGTAGGTTGACCTCATGCTCAAAATCTACAACACGTTGACAGGGAAGAAGGACGCGTTTGAACCGCTCGTGCCCGGCATCGTACGCATGTACGTGTGCGGGGTAACGGTCTATGACTATTGCCACATCGGGCATGCGCGTAGTGCTCTGGTGTTCGATGTGGTTCGGCGGTATCTGGAATATTCCGGCTTTCGCGTCGAGTTTGCCAAAAACTTCACCGATGTCGATGACAAGATCATCAAACGCGCCAATGAACAGCATGTCAGTTGCGACGCGATTACTGCGACATACATTCAGGCCTATCACGATGATATGGGACGATTGGGCGTGCGCCCCGCGTCGATCGAACCGAAAGCCACCGAGCATATGGCCGACATCGTCCGGCTGACCGAAACCCTGATCGCAAAGGGTTTGGCGTATCAAGTGGACGGAGATGTCTACTTCGAAGTTGCCAAGTACGGAGATTACGGGCGACTCTCCAAGCGGAAGATGGACGATCTTCAAGCCGGGGCACGGGTGGGTGTGGACGAGCGAAAACGGCACCCGATGGATTTCGCTCTCTGGAAGAGCGCCAAGCCTGGCGAGCCGGCCTGGCCGAGCCCCTGGGGCCAAGGACGGCCGGGGTGGCACATCGAATGTTCCGCCATGTCCATTCGGCACCTGGGCGAGACGTTCGATATTCATGGCGGCGGGATGGATCTCATTTTCCCGCATCATGAGAACGAAATCGCGCAATCGTGCGGAGCTACCGGGAAAGAATTTGCCCGCTACTGGATGCACAACGGGTTTGTGCAGATCAATCAAGAGAAGATGTCCAAGTCGCTGGGGAACTTTTTCACGATCAGAGAGATCTTTGAAAAATCGGAGTGGCCGGAAGAAGTCACGGGCGAAATGCTTCGCTACTTTCTCCTTTCCACCCATTACCACGGACCTCTCGATTTTTCAGATCAAGCCTTGAAGGAGGCAAAACAGGCGTTAGATGGCTTTTATGATCTCTTTAATCGGCTGTCGGAGACGGAGCATGGTTCTTCAGGCATCGATAATGAGCTCCAGTTTGCAATTGGTTTTTCTGGAGAGACCTTCCGAAGGGGTATGGATGATGATTTTAATACACCTGTAGCTTTGGCCGCACTTCTGCAGTTGCGTGGCGAAGTAAACAAACTGATCCAGAAGGGTTTATCAACGCAGGCAAGGAAGACGGCAAGAGAAGAGTTCAGATCCCTTGGTAGCATGCTGGGATTGTTCCAGTTGGATGTTTGGCAGTTTAGTTCGACAAGGAAGATGGTGCGCGAAGCTGTTGGGGTCTCAAAAAGTATGTCTGTGGTAGTTGGTATTGGTGAAGCTGTCGTGGCAGTGCAGAAAGAGGGAATGCCTGATTCAGAAATCGAATCGAGGCTTGCTGAGCGCATTCAAGCCAAGAAAAAGAAGGACTTTAAACGCGCTGATGAAATTAGAGCCGAACTTGCCTCCCAAGGCATCATCATTGAGGACAAGCCCGATGGCACCAGCCGATGGAAGCGATGACAGCCAGGAGATTCTCTACGGTCTCCATGCGGTCCGGGAAGCGCTGAAGGCCGGCAGCAGGCCGTTGCAGCGGCTGCATGTGATCCGGACTGATAAGCAGTTCGCGGAACTGGTGCAGTTGGCCAGGGCGCTGCATGTGCCGGTTCATATCCAGCCGCTCGCGTCTCTCGATCGGCTGGCTCCCGGCGGCCGACATCAGGGCATCGTGGCTTTTGCCGCGGCGAAGGCCTATCAGACGGAAGATTCCATTCTTGCCGGCGCAGCCAAACGGAACGAGCCGCCGTTACTCGTGATTCTCGATGGCGTGGAAGATCCACATAATCTTGGCGCGGTACTTCGCACGGCCGAAGGGGCCGGGGTGCATGGGGTGTTTATTCCTGAGCGGCGGGCGGCCGGGCTGACGTCGGTCGTGGCGAAAGTATCGGCCGGGGCGATCGACCATATCCCCGTTGCCCGCGTGACGAATACCAGCCGGCTGCTTGAGTCTTTGAAAGCGGCAGGGGTGTGGATCTACGGATTGGATCCGGCGGCGACGAAGCTGTTCACCGACGTGGATTTCCGAGGCCCTGTCGGGTTGGTTTTCGGGGGAGAAGGCGCGGGGATTCGTCCCGGCGTTTTACAGCATTGCGATGAGCGGATTCGCATCCCGATGAAGGGGCATGTGCAGTCGCTGAATGTATCGGCTTCTGCGGCAGTGACGCTCTTCGAGGCGGTGCGGCAGCGCGCAGTGCCCGCACCACCCCGCACACGTTAGCGGATCTTCAGCACGCCGCCTTGAATGGCGTTCTTCAGGAGTTGTGCGGTGTTGGACACCCGCATCTTCTTCATCATGTTCGCGCGGTGCGCTTCCACCGTTTTCACGCTGATCTTGAGCTTGGTGCCGATTTCCTTATTCTTAAATCCGGCCCAGATCAATTCTAAGATTTCCTGTTCGCGTGCGGTGAGCGACTCCGGCCGTTTCTTGCGGGGAGGGGGCTCGAGGTCAGCAAGGGATTTGCGTACCCGAGGCTTGGTCGTTGCTTTGGCCATAATCGTCGGTTCTCCTTTGAATCGCCGGGGCTTGAGGTATACTGGATTCGCGCGGCTGCGCCTCAGGCGCGCTGCGAGCAAAAGTATAGAGACGTTCTTAATAAGTGTAAATGCAAGCATAATGGCCCTAGTAGGGTTACTGAGTACGGAAACAAGAGTATTCGTAACCAGCTAGAGAGAAATTGGACGTCTTCACGGTTTCCAGAAGGACAGGGTGCGGTATGTGGCAGTTGTATCTCATCGTGGGACTCTTGGGCGCACTCATTGGGAGTTTTCTCAATGTGTGCATTTACCGACTGCCTCGCCATGAATCCATTGTCTGGCCAGGATCCCATTGTCCTGCCTGCTCCAAGCCGATCGCCTGGTACGACAACGTACCGATGCTGGGCTATCTGATGCTTGCCGGTCGATGTCGCGCCTGTTCCGTCAGCATTCCGCTCCACTATCCTGTCGTAGAAGCGTTGAATACTGTTGGGTATCTGGCCATGCTGTGGGTTTTTGGGCCTACGTTGGTGGCGGCGGTCTATGCCATTCTTTTTTCCGCCTTGCTCGTGGTGGCGGGCACGGACTTGTCCCATAAGATTATTCCCAATGCCGTCACCTTTCCCGGGATCGTGTTAGGGCTGGTGAGTGCCGCAACCATCCTGCCATTGGGATTGTTGAATGGCCTTGTGGGCCTCCTCGTTGGTGGCGGGATTTTGTGGCTGCTCGCCTGGGCCAGTCCCTATCTGTTCGGCAAAGAAGGGATGGGCGGCGGGGATATCAAATTACTGGCCATGATCGGGGCATTTCTGGGGTGGAAGTTGGCATTGATGACGATCATGATTGGATCCCTGGTCGGATCGGTCGTCGGCGTGTCGCTACTTGCGGCGCAGGTGATCAAGCGCGAGGAGTATATTCCCTTTGGCCCCTTCCTGGTCCTGGGCGCAGTGAGCGCCCTCTTCTTTGGAGCCCCCCTTCTTGAGTGGTACCAGGGGTTGTTGGCGGGCTAATCTCATCCCCCCAATTCACGCTATTCGCTCTCCTCTGTATCTATTCCTTTCCGGATTGTATCCGCCTCGTCACGCGGTCATGCGCTCCGCGCGTCGGTCACGATGCCCAGGCTTCGCGGCTATTCCCTCCAATTACTGCTGAATTTCCTGTGCAATTCAAAGGGATCAGTGTCTTGCTCCTATCGGCTCATATCGAAATGCAGAGCTTCGGGCGTCGGGTACAGCTCTTGATATGACACCTGAGTATGAACCGATGCAGCACAAATAGAACATCAGTGGTGAAGAGTGAGAGCGGGTTCAGCCTCACGGAGGCACTGACCTCGATGGCCATCGTCGGACTCGTATCGGCGTTGGCCATTCCCAATCTGATGATGCTGAACGCGCGCATGCAAGCCGATGTATTTGCGCAGCAGGTTTCCTCTGAACTCCGTTGGGCGAGGCAATGGGCGATCTCGAAACGAGACCGTGTCCGGCTGGTATTCGACCAAGAACGCCAGGCCATCGTCGCCCAGGTCGGCAACGATCGCGTGCAGCATCACCAGTTGTCATATCAGCACAAAGGGCTGGAGATTGATGAGCCGAGCGCGGGACCGGATGTCGTCTTTCATCCGAGCGGTCGTTCTGCGACCGCCACGACGATTCAATTCCGCAACGGCCAGGGGCATGCCCGCACCATCACCGTGAGTCTTACCGGACGAGTCTCAATTCGATGACGCGGCGTTACGACAGGGGCTTCAGTCTGGTGGAGGCGATGGTCGCCATGACTATTTCAACGATTGTCGTGATGGGAGGGATGGCGGCGCTTGAGGTGTCTGCCAGGCTGGTTCAACAGGGGACATTAAAGACCAGGGCGTTGGCCCTGGCGCAGGGGCGCTTGGAAGCCAAGCGGTCCGTGCGGTGGGAGGCGCTTCTGCAGGATGACCTCGACCACGACGGCAGGACGGATGTGATGATGGCGGATGATGGTCAGGGGGCCGATGTTTCGGCCGGAGATGGCATCTACTCGGCTCAGTGGGAGCATGACGGGGTGACCCTGAAGTGGACGGTGGCGATGGACCGTCTCGGGCCGCTCAGCATGGCCGGATGGGTGACGATTCGGGCGGCGGCATCCTATCCGGCGGTCGGGGGCGTGCGGGTGGTGGAGCTGGGAACCGTGCGGGCCAATCCGACATTTACAGGAGCCCGATGAGCGGACCGACTCGACATCACCGGTGGCTGACAATCCTGATCTCACCGTCCGGGGTGTGTTTGTCAGAACTGATGGTGGCGTTGGCGATCGGAACGTTGGTGTTGGCGGGAAGCCTGGAGGCGTTCAACATCGTGCAGGCCCAGGCTGTTCGACAGCAACGCATTATGGCCGCCCAACAAGAGATGCGGGTGGGATTGGAAGTGTTTGAGCAGGAAGTGCGCATGGCTTCGTCGTCGACCATTGTCGTTGCCAGGTCTGATCGCTTTGAGTTTTCCGCCAACATCCATGGGTTGCGGACGGTGACCACCGCCTCTGTCGCGGCCGGTCAAACCGTTTTGCCGGTGCAGAACGGCCGTGGGTGGGACGCAGGGAAAACGGTGGTGCTCTGTGGGATGAGCGGGTGCGAGTCCCACCGACTGGGGAGCTCAGGTCAGCGCAGCCAACTCCTGCTGAGTGGCCCGGTTGGGGGAACCTATCCGGCTGGCGCGTCGGTAGAGGTGCGCAATCGGGTCACGTACTACACCCGGGTTGATGACCGAGATCGCACGCAGCTGATGCGGCAGATTGATGGAGGCGCCGGGGTGTTGATCGGCGATCTGCAGTCCGTGCGATTGTCGTATTGGGATGAGTGGGGGAAGGCTGGTGCAGGCATAGGCCGGATCCTTCGTGTCGCTGTGGAACTTCTGCCGGTTGTCGGTGATGCCAAAGTCATTCGAGAAGTCACGGTGCGCTCCTAGCGCATCGGATGAAAGGAGTCAGGCGCCATGAAGACGGTTCAAACACACTCATCACATGAACAGGGCATTGCGCTGTTGGGGGTCATCATTCTTGCGTTGGTGCTGGCGCTGGTGGGCGCGGCGTTGCTGGATCTGGCAGGGCAAGAGGCGTCGAGCGCCTCGGGAGCCACCGAGGTCGCTGTGGGTCAGGCCGTGGCTGATGCGGCGCAAGATCTGGTCATCGCCTGGTTTCATAGTCCGCACACCAGCCCGTCGGCCTTGGCGGCGTTCCTGACCAAGCGGCAGTCGTCCTCAGAGGGAAGTCCCTCATTTTTCGACCAGGCCGGCCGGTCTCAATTCATCGGAACGGCCGATCGTCCCGATGTGTGGCTCGATGCTTCACGGAGTGCAGATCACCATTTGTTGAACGATGCGGAGACAGGAATGTTTCGGCTCCTGCAGGATCTCGGTTCAGTGCAAGAGCTGAAGGTCTATGCCCCGAGCGCACCCGGGTTGCTCTGTACCGTCGACGCAACAGTCGCGACGGTGAGTTCTTCCGTGAGACATGCGGTCTCGATGCAACTCCGTGCCCTGGAAATTCCGGCACTGCGGGCCGGGATCCAGGTTGGAGGCAATCTTGGTGTGCCTCAGGTTGCGCCGGAGTCGGGTGCGCTGGTGCATTGGGGAGACCTGACCGTCGGAGGGGATCTGATTGTGCAGCGGGTGGAAGATCTCCCTTCGCAGAGTGACAGCGCACCGGTGACCGGTGTGAGTTATCGCGATATGTCTCACCGCGAAGACCGGTGGTTGTCGATGTTAGTAGGGGGGCCGGTTCATCTCATGCAATTGTCACCGGGGCAAAGCAGTAGTGTCGTGCTTCCCCTCAATGTCCATGTCAATCGGCATCCGACTCCCGGGGTGCGGAGAGATCGCTGGGGGTACGAGCAGCTCAAGCAATTTGCCAAGCAACATGGCACCTACGTGGCAATCGATCGGGATGGTCTCCTGTATTTGAATGGGGCAGTAGAGCCAGGCCGTGGTGTGGCTCCAGACGACTACCTCCGCTCACGCAGCGTTGGCGATACCCGAGGACTCATCTTCATCGACACGTTGGATCAGAAGGCTCCGCGGACGGATAACCTCGGGGTGGTTCGGCTGAGTACGGCGTACCTTGAAGCGGTCCTTGTCGTGCAAGGTCATGTCATGGTGGGTCCTGCCGGGTCGGGGCAGTCCCTGTCGGTACTGAGCCCCCCTGCCGGAGGAAGCGAGGCGGCCGGCAGCCGGACCACCGTTCAACTCTCGAATATTCATCTGAACGGGGCGCTCTATGCCGTCGGGAATATCACGCTCGATCGCTCCGTGCGGGTGTTCGGGGCCGTAGCGGCGGAAGGGACGATTGCGACGACTCACCCGGGGGCGACCATGGAGCTGTGGTACGACCACGAGATGGGGCGCGGACTGTTTCGCGGGATTCCGGTTGTTATGCGCGCGCCCGGGACCTGGACGGTCCGATATGAATGATACCGACGTAGCAGGGAGGAGGTGAAGAGTGCAGAGTCCAGGCGACAAGCTCCCCAAGGCGAATCCGTCTAACAACGTAGAACGTCCGCTAAGCAAGAATCCGCCTGCTCGTATGGATCGGGAGCGCCGTCTCCTGACGCTACTGGTGACTCGCGGCGTGCTCAGTCAGGATGAGATGGAAGCAGCGCTTGAGGCGGTACGGGTGGAAGGTGTTGACCTGGAGTCGCTCCTCCTCGACACGTATCACGTTGCCAAGTCCGACTTTGGCGCCGTGCTCAGCGAGTATTTTAGCTGCCCGTTTCTTGCGTATGACGAGCGCGCTGTTCTAGAGGTGGCGCTCCTCAAGAATCTGCGCGTTGAGTATCTCAGGAAAAGCGCGTGGGTGCCGATCAAGCGGCAGGGAGCGGTGGTGGAGATTTTGAGGACGGATCCTCAGGATCTCGATAAAGATCCGGACATCCGTCGGGCATTCCCACGGCTGACGATTCGAGTCGTGGTTGGACTACGGCGCGATCTCGAAAAGTGGTTGCTTCTGGCCACCGAGCAGTCGGCTCGCGGGGCGATCGCCGACATTCTCGGCGAACTCGTGCATGAGGTCTGGAACGAGGCTGACGGCAACGTGCAGCAGATTACCGAGCATGACTCCGCCATTGTACGACTGGCGAACCAATTGATCGCGGAGGCAGACCGGCTCGGGGCTTCGGATATTCACATCGAACCCTATTCGACCGGGCGTGACACCGCGGTGCGCTTCCGTGTTGACGGGACCTGCTTCCCCTACATGAAGATTCCCTCCGGCTACCGGCGCGCGGTGGTGTCACGCATCAAGATCATGGCCAATCTGGATATCGCGGAGCGACGCAAACCGCAGGATGGCAAGATTCGCTATCGTCTCGCAAAAGATCGGGAGCTTGAACTGCGTGTGGCGACGCTCCCGACGGCGGGAGAAAACGAAGATGTCACGCTGCGACTCTTAACGGCGAAAATCCCGATGCCGTTGGAGGCCATGGAGTTTATGCCGGGCGTCTTGCAGGCCGTCAAGGAGTTGGCCGAACGTCCGCAGGGCATTCTCCTCTGCGTGGGTCCGACCGGGTCCGGGAAAACGACGACCTTGCATGCCCTGTTGAAGCAGGTGAATACCGATGCCCGCAAGATCGTGACGGCAGAGGATCCGATCGAACTGACCCAGGAGGGGCTCCGTCAAGTGCAGGTGCACCCCAAGATCGGCTTTACCTTCGCTGCGGCTATGCGGGCGTTTCTGCGGGCCGATCCGGATATCATCATGATCGGGGAGATGCGCGATAAAGAAACCGCGGACATCGCGATTGAGGCATCACTGACCGGTCATCTGGTCATGAGCACGCTGCACACCAATAGTGCCGTCGAGACCGTGACGCGACTGTTGGATATGGGGTGCGATGCGTTCAACTTTTCCGATGCGATGCTAGGCGTGCTGGCGCAACGATTGTGCAAGCGCCTCTGTGCGCACTGCAAAGAGGCGTACCTTCCGGATCGGCAGGAGTTTGACGACCTGGTTCAAGCCTATGGAGCGTGTGACTGGGACCGAGTCGGAGTCACGTATTCGCCAGAGCTGAACTTCTATCGCGCGTGTGGATGTGAGCGCTGCAATCAGAGCGGATTCAAAGGCCGGATGGCGCTGCATGAGTTGCTGGTCGGTTCAGATGAGGTAAAGCGCTGTATTCAGTCTCGGGCCAGAACGGCAGAGATGGCGGGTGTCGCGAGGCGTGAGGGGATGGTGACACTGCTCCAACATGGGATTCAGAAAATTTTCGAAGGCGTCACCACCTATAGGCAAGTCCGTGCCGTGGCCGTGAAATAAAAATCCGGTGCTTCTGGATTTCGTGTGGGTACATGAACGAGGTGGCACGCTCGGAATGACGCCGGCCATCCCCTGTTCCCCCCCTCCTTCGTAAGGAGGGGCGAGGGGAGGCGAAGTCGGGGGGCCACAGGGATCAGAACGGCATACACAGCACGCGACAGCGATCAGCCTGAACCCCCCGGTCTTCCCACTAGCCGATCCCTTATTCCGAAACTGACTGGCGTAGGTAATGGTTGATGAGGGGCATCGTGTTTGACCATAGTCATCGACCATGGTAGTGTCTTGCCATGAGTAAAATACGAAAGCGTTCTGAGATGGAAGAAGTCTCGATTTCTCAGTTCAAGGCGACGTGCTTGGCTATTCTTGCCCGAGTCAACCGAACCAAGAAACCTATCTTGGTCCTCCGCAAGGGGGAGCCCATCGCTCAGGTGGGGCCCCCCCCTCCCTCATCGATGCCACAGTCATGGCTTGGCTCGTTCTCCAGTTCCGGCGCCATTACGGGTGATATTATCGATCCTGTTTCCGGCTCTGAGGAATGGGAAGCTCTTCGCGCGTGAAGCTGTTGCTCGATACTCACGTCCTTCTCTGGAGCGTGCTTGAACCGGGTCACCTATCGGCAGAGATCAGAGCCGAGTTAGAAAATCTCCACAACGAACTCTGGCTGTCGCCCATCACGCTGTGGGAAGTGCATCTGTTGGCTGAGAAGAAGCGTATTCACCTTCAACCCGACCCTGCCGCATGGATTCAGTGTCTGCTGGATACGATCCCATTTCGTGAAGCGCCTCTTACGCATGCCGTTGCGGTGATGAGCCGGCACATCGATCTTTCCCATCAAGACCCAGCCGATCGGTTTCTTGCCGCGACTGCCGCTGTCTATGGCTTGACGTTGCTGACGGCCGATGAGCGGCTCCTGCACTCGCATCAGTTCTCCGTACTCGCTGCGCGACCCTAACGTGCCTGGTGACGGCCGGGTATTTCCTCTCTCTTTCCCCTCCTTTGTAAGGAGGGGCGAGGGGAGGTCGAAGCCGGGGGGGGGGCCACGGGGACAAGCACGGCAGGCACGAGCGCACGACCGCCTGCGGAGACTCGACCCCACCTCACCTCCCCTTACGAAGGGGAGGCATCGGAAAGGGGAGCGTGACACGATAGGCCCAAGACCCAGGTTCTTGACCCGCTCGATTTTCTGAAGAGCCCCCTTTCGTAACCTGTCTGTGCCGCATCTCCAGCCTTCAGCCAACCACCATTATATGTAGTGACCAGTGGGGCGTTTGAGGGTCGCGCCATCTCGGACCGCAAGGGCGCGCGCGCGCATTGGCACAGACTCCCGGCCAAAATTTGTCGGCACATTGCGCGAAAAGCGACCATCACACGCTCAGTCTTGTTTCGAACAAGTCTTGATAAATCCAGCAGTTAAGCTGTAACGCAAAAGCCTCAGTAACGGCATGCCCCTTGCTCGGTTGGGGGTGCCATGATGCACGCTAGATCAAACAGGCTACGCAAGGTCCGTACACAGGAAGGGGGGTTCACCCTTCTTGAGATCATGATCGTCGTCGTCATTATCGGAATTTCTGCGGCGCTGGCCGTTCCGAATCTGACGTTCATGTATGCCAAGTACGAGCTCTATCAAACAACGACGACGCTCTATAACCGTCTCCTCATGGCTCGCACTGCGGCGATTAGCCGGAGCGCTATGATTGTGGCTACTCCTGCCAATATACCGATGGGCCAGGACCAGGTGACGTTCACCGCGCCACTTGGAGCAGAGACCTTGCCTTTAAATGTGAGATTTGTCCTGCCACTGCCAGTTAACCCTATCGGCTATACGCCTAGAGGGCTGAGCACGACGCCTCTGGCGGCTCAGACAATTCAACTACAAAGCGTACGTAACCCTAGTCTGATTTACACGATCTCACTCGCGCCTTCGGGAAAAGTGACGTGGTGTCGGCAGGCCATCAACCCTTGTGTGTTGAACGCCACATCATGAAGAGAGGAGCAGGCGAAACCATCATGAAGGTACGCAACGAACAGGGGTTTACGCTGGCAGAGGTACTGATCTCGGCGGCCATTCTCGGCGTGGGTGTGATGGGTATGGCAGCCATGCAGGGCGTGTCTTTCGGCAAGAATGTGGATGCCAACGATTTATCCATTGTGACGAACATCGCCGCCGACATGATGGAGCGGATCCAGAACAATCGGCAGTACTCCTGGGCGTACCACAATCTTGATACCACTGGTGTCGGCAACTGCCTTGTAGGTGGACTTCCGGCACCGCCACCGCTGGGCATCCCACCGATCCCGTCCAACAAGCCGGAGGTGATTCAGACGGTGCAGGGGGATTGCGCTCAGTGGCGGGCGAGGATTTTAGGCTCAAACCTCGTGAACGGAGTTGGTCTGGTAACTGCGACTTCGGTGGGGCCGGCTGGATCCGGAGCGATGCAAGTCACGGTCAGAGTGAACTGGAATGAGCGAGCATCGACACAGCGAGCCAGAACCGTCGCGTTTCAAACGCTTATCGTTCCTGAGTAACCAGTGAGCAGTCGGCCTGAGTCAGACGAGAAGGACTAGGTGAATCTATGACAGCACAGGCGCATGACCGGAACCAGGCCCAAGCTGGATTTACGCTGACGGAAGTCATGGTTGCGACCATGATGACGACGGCGCTGCTCGCGGCTGGATTCGGGGCCTTGACCGTGACTCAGAAGGGCGCCAGGGTCAGCGGGCAGGTGGGCAATACGCAAGCCACAGCCCGCAATGCCCTCGATATGATCACGGCCGATCTGAAACTGGCCGGTTTCGGGATGCAGGGACTCACGACACCCGTCGGGGGGTGTCATATCAACGGGACTCCGTCGGCACTTGTTCCTGTGGACAACTCCCCGGCAGGAGCCGATTTCGGACCTGACTCCATCTCAATGGTCGTTCCGATGACGAATTCGATTACGGCGGTAGGAGCCTTGTGGCAGGTGTTTGTGCCGCCGAATGGGACAATCGGAGGACCAAAGGTGCCGATTGCCAACATACCGATGCCGGCGAATGCCACTACGGGGATGGGCAACGCGCTCTCTGGCGGGTTTCTCGCACTGCCGGGAAATGTGGTGTCAATCGGCGGAGTGGCCGGGTCGACCATCCTAGCAGCGAATCCTGGTGGATTGACCATAAATCCGCCCATCCAGGATCCGACGGCGTTTGGTACCGGAACTCAGGTCTATCTGGTGCAGTGCATTACCTATCAAGTAATTCCGCCCCCTGACGCCCTCAATATTTGCCAGGGGTCGGCGCCCTGTCTCGTGCGTGGGGCGGTTCCCGCCGCGCTGGTATTGCCGGGCACGTCGCCGAACTGCAATCAGGTCAACGCGAACTGTGTGCCTATTATGGATGGGGTCGAAGACCTCCAGTTGGAATATGCGTGCGATGGCTGCAGTCCGATGATCAGGTCCGCAAGTCTTGATGGGCAGATCGACGATTTGAGTGGGAATGGCATCTTCGATGCCCCCGATTTTGTGACCAATAGGAATTGGTTCGGCACGGCGGCGCCGTTCGGCGCGTCCATGACGCCGATGAAGATCCGCATGGCGCAAGTGTCGATCGTCGCCCGGCAAACGCAATTAGACCAGGGGCTGGGCGAAGGCATCTCGACGAACGTATCGAACAGTAACGGGATTATCAACGTGAGCGACCATAATCATGCAACCGGGGTCTTTGCGTTCGGCGATAACACTACGCCGGCTCAACAGCAAGCCTATATGCAGTTTCGCAGACGGGTGCAGACTCGCACGGTTGAGCTTCGAAATATGAGGGCATATCCATGAGACATGCTGATGGTACTTGGGCTCAAGCATGCAGGCAAGACTCGCTGGGTCTTGATGAGCGGGGCACAACGTTCATGACCGTGATGATGATCATGCTGATGGCCGGCACGCTCGGCGTATCCGCGCTCACGATGACCGGCTTGGAAAACTCGATGGCCGGCGCAGTCAGGATGGTCGAGGAGGGCACCGACGCCGCAGAAGCTTGTGTGGGCATGTCGGTCAACGTGATTCAAGGAAGTCATGATTCCGGCAATAACCTGCCGGCCATATTTGTGGCGCCGGCGGGCCCTGTGCCAGCGGCGAGTGCGGGGACGACCTATCAGGAAATCATTGGCATCCCCTCCTCTATGCGAAACAATCCGGATGTGGCGGTGGGCGCCGGGAATGCCCCCAATATCACGATGACAGTGAACAACTATCTGGTAAACGGCGACATTGACTATCTCTACAACAAACATCGGGCAGGGAGTAACCAGGGGAATGACGAGAAGACGTTGGATATATTCTACCGCGTCGATTGTACGGCGGCGAATGCCGCCACCGGGGCGACGAGTCGTGTGATTGCGGTATTCGACTGTCTTTTTGGCACCGATTCGGATGGCTGTAAGCGCCGGGCGCTGTAGCCAGGGTCGGAGGATGAGCGGGTCGAGCAGGCTCAAAGGAGGCATGGCGGCCATGAGAGATTGCGTGAAGATGTCGAGAATGCGGAAGGCAGGAAGGGTCATCATCGCCGCGAGTCTGCTCGCGGCCGCCACGTGGACAAGTGCGGGAGCTCCCGGCGCGCATGCCGACCAGTCTGTGCCGGCCATGGCGATCGGGTACCAGAGCGGCACGATCACGGCCGTCTATGAGAAGACGCTCGACATCGACGGGCGGACCTATGGCCTCATGCCGGACGTGGTGATCGTGGATGAGGAGGGGAATGCGATGGAACCCTCGAGCCTCATGCGCAATGCGGCGGTGAAATTTCACGTGAAGAAAGAGCACAGCGACAAGATCGACAAGATGATTCTCATTTTTCCGAAGTGATTCCGGAGGTGTGAGCGTCATGAAGTTCGCAGTCAGAACGAGGGAGGGTGCCATGAAGAGCCGGAATATCGCCACTTGTGGAGCCGTCATGCTGGCGGTGTTGGTCTGTCTCTGGGGGGCGCGCGCGGCGCAAGCCCAAACGATGGACCAGTACTATGCCGTGCCGCCGTTCGTCAGCGACCAAGTCGCGCCGAATATTCTGATCCTCATGGACAACTCGGGCAGCATGACCAATCGCGCCTGCGAATCGGCGAATTGCGGCACACTCCCCCCTCCGGGTGGAGGCGTGTCGACGGTCACGGTATTCACCAACAGCACCCGCTATTCGGGATTCTTCGACCCGCTGTCCTGTTACACCTACAACGGGGCCTATACGGTGACAGGCCAGCCGAACGGGCGGTTTGAACTGGCGGGGCCGAAGGCGCCAGCGGCGGTGGCGACTGCCTGTTCCTCTACCCAATGGGATGGGAACTTCCTGAACTGGGCCGTCTTCCGGCGGTTCGATGCCGTGAAAGTAGCCATGATCGGAGGCGACTGCGCGGTGGGCCGCGCCGCGGACGGGACCTGCCCGGCGACGGGGGCGCCGTCGATGAAAACCATCGCGTCGCAACGACGCTATGCGGGGACCGGCAACGGTCACGAGACCGCCGCGATCGTCAGCGGCGGCGGGATCAACGGCTATGGCGGACGGATCCCAACGGCGGCGACGCCGGGCACGCCGGGCACTATTCGGGTTCACTTGCGGGGTGGAACCTCCGGTATGCAGGGGACCTTCTGCATCGACGATGACGCCACCGCACCGGGCAACACCGCCACGACCTGCGTTGATGCAGACGGCTTCGCGGAGACTCAATATGCGGTCCGGCTCGCCGTCGCCACCGAGCCGGCCGGAGTGGTGCAGCAAATAGGCCCCCAGGCCCGCTTCGGCTTGGCGGTCTTCAACAACAACTTCGCGCCCAGTGGGTCAACAAGCGGGCAGAACGACGGCCTCCAAGTGCTTGTCGGGATCGGAAGCCGCCAGTCCATCGACTTCAATGGAACCTTCGTCGAAACCTTCAACACGAATACGGCGGCCATGGTGGACGCGGTGGAAGAAGCCTGGCCCTCGACCTGGACGCCGCTCGCCGAAACGCTGTACGAAGCGGCGCGCTACGTGGCGCAGATCAATTCCAGCATGTATCCGAGCGCCTATGTTTATCCGATCGGCTACGCGCCCGGCGTGGCGTTGGCGACGAACGGCATTGGGTCCTTAGGGACCGGCGGGGGCGGGGCGGGGACGCCGGAAATCACGGCATTGACCGGTACCGAGGTCTGCCCGTCCGGCTATGTTTCAGGAGGGCCGACCGCGACGTGCGCGGCTGGTCGCGATCCCTACTTCTATGGCAGCAACCATACCCCGGCCTGGGCGACCACCTCGACACAGGTGCCCTGCTGCAAGACCTTCGTGCTTGTTTTTACCGACGGGGAACCGACGCAGGATAGGAATATTCCTGGCGCCGATCCGGTGACCGGAGTATGCACCTCGAGCTCAACCTCGCTCTGCAACTATGCGCAAGCGAATGCGCCGGCCTATGCCGGGACCCCCTGCACCAGCAACCGGGGTGCGCCCTATGTCAACAATCCAGGATCAACCTGCAACAACGACCCCGCCACTCCACCGAATATTCTGTTGAAACAGCATCGGACGGATTACGACGCCCAGGGATTCGCCAATGGCACGCACTTTCTGGACGACGTGGCCTATTGGTCTCACATCAACGATCTGCGGCCTTGCAATGGCACGGCGGATGGCACGATTGCGGCGCTGGGAGTGTCCGGACGTTGCCTGCCGGGGCTGCAAAACCTCACGGTCTATACCTTCTACGCCTTCGGCGTGATCACCGGACGCGAGCTGCTGATGCATGCGGCGCTGTTGGGCGGGTTTGAAGACACCAATAACAATAAGCTGCCTGATCTCCAGGACGAATGGGATAAGGTCATCAACGCCACCGGGGCGCCCGGCAGCGACGGGATTCCGGACACCTATTTCGAATCGTCGAATGTGGACGACTTGCAAGATCGGCTGATGGCCACCATCACGGCGATTATCCGCAAGAGCGCGTCCGGGACCTCGATCTCGGTGCTCGCCACTGCCTCGACCGGGGAAGGATCGATCTATCAAGCCTACTTCTTCACGAGCGACGTGGGTCTGGGTGGGGCGAATGTGAAGTGGACCGGTTACACCCATTCCCTGTTCGTTGATGGGTTCGGCAATTTCCGTGAAGATACCGTCCAGGACGGAAAGCTGGTGTATGAGCAGGATCGGATCATTACCACCAGGTACGATAACGATCCATCGAGCGGGACGTATCAGAAGGTGCTCGTGGACAAGTTTGTCGATCTCAACGGAGATGGAGTAGCCGACAGCGCCACGCCGATCCTGACCTCCGATCTGAAATCTATTGTGCCGGTGTGGGAGGCGGGGAAAGAGTTGGCCTACACCACATCAGGGGCGCGTACGATTCTGACGTGGGTCGATGCGAACAATAATGGTGTCGTCGATCCAGCCGAGCAGATCGATTTCAATACGGCAAACTGCGCGGCGCTCAAAGACTATCTCCGGTATCCCGCTGCCACTGCTTGCGATAGCGGCGGTTCTGCCACAAATCTCATCAATTTTATTCGTGGCGACGAGGTGGCGGGCCTGCGGACGAGAATGTTGGAGACACCGGTCGGGAGCAGGACGTATAAGGTCTGGAAGTTGGGAGATCCGATCCATTCCACGCCGACCATTGTGAGCGCGCCGAAGGCTCGATACGATTTGGCCTATGGCGATGCCGATTACAATCTGTTTTATCAGAAATACCGGAATCGCCGGCAAGTGGCCTATGTCGGCGCGAACGATGGAATGCTCCATGCGTTCAACGGCGGGTATTACCACAAGGGCGATGATTCAACGACGGCTGGCACCGTTGAGCATGGATGGTACACCAAGAATCCGACCGACAATTCAAGCGGCCCGAACCTCGGGGCTGAGATGTGGTCGTTCATTCCGCAGGAATTGCTCCCTCAGCTCCAGTGGCTGGCGCGGGTCGACTATAGCCATGTGTACTACGTCGATTTGAAGCCGACGATCACGGAAGCGCGGGTGTTCACTCCGGATGCCGACCATCCGGGCGGATGGGGCACGCTTCTCATCGGGGGATTCCGCATGGGCGGCAGTTGCGGGCAATGTATTGCTGGGGGTGGGGCTCCGCCGATGACGGCCACGATTGGCGGGACGTCTCGCACGTTTTATAGCGCCTACTTCGCGCTCGACGTGACTAATCCGGAAGTCAGCCCGAAACTGAAGTGGGTATTTACCGACAGCGGGTTGGGTTTGACGACCAGCTATCCCTCGGTGGTGCGGATGAAGCCCGATAGCATCACACCACCCGATACCAGCACATCACCGCTGAACGAGAAGTGGTTCGTGATATTCGGGTCCGGCCCCAACGGCTACCAGGCCGATTTGCCGGTGGTCCCCGGTCCAACGCAACAGGGGGCGAAGTTGTATGTGGTGGATCTCAAGAACGGGCCGAAGGTGGCTCCCGGCGGCAGTCTGACGACCATGCCTGTCGGAACCTGGCGATCGTTTATGGGGCATGTGGTGTCGATCGATAAGGATCTGGATTGGCGGACAGACGTTGCTTATTCAGGGCGCACGATCCACGATGGGGCGCTGCCCTGGCGCGGGAAAATGTACCGGCTCACCATGAATTGTCCGGCTGCTCCTTGCACTACGGATACCTGGGGGATTGCGAATGGGGCCAATCGGACGCCGACGGAAGTGATCGATACCTTCGTCGATGCCGGCACGGGCACAACGGTTGAAGTCGGCCCGACGGCCGCCGCGCCGGCGGTGACGATCGACGACACGAATGCGACCTGGGTCTTCTTTGGAACAGGCCGGTACTTTGGTAATGCCGACAAGGTGGATGAAGACATTCAGCGGCTCTACGGTCTCAAAGACAAGGTTATGAACGGGACCTGCGTGCAAACCACGACGGTAAGCTGCTTTAGTAACGATTTGGTCAATGTGACCAATGCGGTTGTCTGTCTAGTGTGTGCTTCTGGAACGAATCAAGTCAGCGATCCGACGAATCCCGGTGCGACGAGCGTCGAGGGTACCGGGGCGAATTCGATGATGGGGTTGGTCGCAAGTAAGGACGGGTGGCGGGTTACGTTACCGGGGCCTGTGACAATCTCCGGTGTGAGTTACTCCGCTGAGCGATCGGTAGTCAATCCCACCCTGATAGCCGGGGTCATATTCTTGCCGACATTCGTTCCAACCAACAATTTCTGTGCATCCGACGGAATCAGCTATCTGTATGTTCTCTTCTATAAAACAGGAACTGCGCCTCCCTACCCTGTGGTAGGAACCACGCCGTCCGGTGCGAATACGAATATCAACACCAGGGTTGATCTTGGAGTGGGTCTAGCCTCATCCGGATCGATGCATACTGGGCAAGAGGGGGCAAAGATTAATTTCCAGCTGAGTGGAGGTAACGCAAATTCCCCCCCCGCTGGTCTCAATGGTTTCTATAGTAAGTATGTGAGCTGGGTGCATCAACGAGACTGATGGTGAAATGGTGGTCGGCGATGGTCGCCAACAGGCGCCATCGCCGACTCGGGGTTCGCAAGATAATGAACGATGAGACAGCATGATTGGCCGTATATCTCATAGACAGCTGTTGCTTGCCGGTATGCTGGCAATTCTGAGCGAGACTGGGTGCACCGGAAGTTCCCCTTCCGAGGCAACCCTTGTTTCCGGCGCGGCTGGAAATGGGCCGCCTGTCATGGTGCTGGCGAAGCTTCTCACGGAGACTCTCTCCCTGACGAATCCGGTCGGAGTCCAAGCCCTGGCGGAGGATCCTGAGCGGGACCCCATCACCTATTCCTATCAGTGGTATGTGAATGATGCGCCGGTCGCCGGCCAAACGAGCCCGACCTTTCCGGCCGAACTGTTGCGCCGGGGGCAAATGATTTCTGCCGAGATCACACCCTCTGATGGAAAGCAGAAGGGAAAACCGGTCCGCACTCCGGCGGCGCAGGTCGGCAATACCGCTCCCCATCTCACCGCAGTGACATTGACCCCTCAGACAGTACAGCCCGGGGGCAAGCTGACCGCAGAGGTGGTTGCGACCGACCCTGATCATGACCGGGTTGATTTGACCTATCGCTGGTTCCGGAATGATGCAGTCGTGAAGGAGGGGGAAGAGGCGTTCTTTGATACGACGGGATTGGTTCCGCGAGACAACGTTGTGGTCGAAGTGACGGCGCGCGATCCCCAGGCCGTCGGCAATATGGTTCGTTCAGAGATCGTAACGTTGGGCAATACGGCTCCTACGATCGTATCGACTCCCCCCGCGCCGGTGACGCCGGATCAATATGAGTATGCCGTGAGAGCGACGGACTCCGACGGGGATCGCTTGACCTATGAATTAGAAACGGCTCCTGCCGGGATGACCATCGAGCCAGGTTCAGGCCGGATTACCTGGATGATCCCGCCGGGCAACCGGGGCGTCTTCCACGTCAAGGTCTTGGCAAAAGATGGCCAGGGAGGCACGGCCTATCAGGAGTTTGACCTTGCGTTCGGCGTCGGCATCCCTGGTAAACCAGCGGGGGCGTAACCCTGTTTGCTCTGTTCCCTACTTCTGCTTGTCTCGCCTTTTCTCCCTCTGCTAGAATCTATCCATCTGATGTTCTAGGAGGGAGACGAACCTGCATTCGTGCGTAAACTAAAACTACGAGAAGGCACGGACACTGCCGCCCTCTTCGGTCACCACGACCGGCACCTCAAACTGATTGAGGACGATCTCGGCGTGCGGCTGTCCGCGCGCGGTGAAGAAGTCACCCTCGACGGTCTTCCTGACGCGACTCGCCAAGCCGAACGGATCCTCTTCGAACTCGCGAATCTCACCAACGATGGACTGGTGCTTCAAGCCGATGATGTGACGCATGCGCTGACCGCGCTGCGCCAGACGCCGGATGCCTCCGTTAAAGAGGTGCTGACCAACGCCACGACGATAGTCACGAAGAAGCGGTTCGTCGGCCCGAAATCTCCCACGCAGAAATCCTACATTGAAGCGATTGAGACGCACGACATTGTGATTGCGATCGGGCCTGCCGGGACGGGCAAGACCTATCTGGCGATGGCGATGGCGGTCAGTGCGTTGATGAAGAAGGAAGTGAGTCGCATCATTCTGGCGCGGCCTGCGGTCGAGGCCGGCGAGAAGCTCGGCTTTCTCCCCGGCGATATGTACGCAAAGGTGAATCCGTATCTGCGCCCGCTGTACGATGCGTTGTTTGACATGATGGATATGGAGCGGGCCAATCGCATGATTGAACGCGGGGATATCGAGATCGCGCCGTTGGCATTCATGCGCGGGCGCACCTTGAATGATTCGTTCGTCATTTTGGACGAAGCGCAGAATGCCACAGCGGAACAGATGAAAATGTTTCTCACCAGATTAGGATTTCATTCAAAGGTGGTCGTGACCGGAGATATCACGCAGATCGATCTGCCGTCTGAGCGGGTGTCCGGTCTTATCGAAGTGAAGGAAATCTTGCGCGATATCGAAGGGATTGCCTTCGTGTATTTCGATGAGAAAGATGTGGTCCGTCATCGGCTGGTCCAGGACATCGTCAGAGCCTACGATCGACATCAGTCTGCAACCGGTGGTGATCCCAGGCTATCCAAGGGGCCGGCAGCACCACAATCGTCTCCTTCCGGGTCCAACAAGTGGTCCTCCTCTGGTTCGCCGCCCCGCGGCTCCTCGGGTCAATCCCACTAAATGGCTGTCTATGTACGTGAGCGTCTCACTCGTGTGAGGGTACGCCAGGCGGCCCTGAGGCGTCTGGCAGAGCGTGTGCTCGTCGCGGTCGGGGAAAAGCAGTCAGAACTTAGTATTGATCTGGTGGCCGATGGGCGGATGCGTCGGTTGAACCGCGAGTATCGGAAGAAGGATCGCACTACCGACGTTCTGGCGTTTGCCATGCGCGATGCTGACGTGGGCAAGGGGCAAGGGGCGAGAGGCGAGAGGCAAGGGGCAAGAGGCAAGGGGCCACGAGCGAAGCGAAAGAGACTCCTTCCTTTCGCCCCCAGCCCCGCGCCCGAACTGCTTGGCGACGTGGTGATCTCAATCCCGACCGCGACGCGTCAGGCGCGGCAGGGAGGCCGGTCGCTCGACGAGGAGCTCGCGGTCTTGCTGATTCATGGTATCTTGCACCTCTGCGGCTACGATCATGAGCGGAACGAGCTGGAAGCCCGCCGCATGCGGCGAAGGGAGCAGGCGATCATGCGATCCCTGACGCCGTTACCAAGACTCCTGATGGATCCTCGTCACGGATCACTCATCACACATCACGGGTGAACAGATGGGATGGTTTCAGCGGCTGAGCGACGGCCTCAGCAAGACGCGGCAGGTCGTTCGGCAATCACTGGATCGCGTCTTGGGGCGCACGCCCGATCCTGCGATGCTCGAAGAGCTGGAGGCCGCGTTGCTCACGGCAGACTTGGGTGTGCGGGTAGTCGATCGATTGATGACGCATGTGCGCGAACATGCCAGAGGAGCGGATGCGGCCAATTCGGAGGCGTTGCAGAATGTCTTGAGCCGTACCCTGTACGGTGTCTTGGCGCCCGTGCAAGGGCCGTCGCTGGAACAGCTGATCGAGAAGGGGCCGAAGCCCTTTGTGGTCCTGATGGTCGGGGTGAATGGCGTCGGGAAAACGACGACCATCGCCAAGATGGCGCAACGGTTGGCGCAGGGTGGTCGTCGCCCTCTGCTCGTGGCCGGCGATACCTTTCGCGCGGCGGCAATTGATCAGCTGCAAGTGTGGGCCGATCGTGTCGGCGTGGATGTGATCCGGCATCGCCACGGCGCGGATCCGGCGGCCGTCGCGTTCGACGGCATTGTGGCGGCCAAGGCGCGCGCGGTCGATGTGGTGCTCATCGATACGGCCGGGCGGTTGCATACGAAGTCGAATCTGATGGAGGAATTGCGGAAGATCGTTCGGGTGATCGGTCAGGCGCTGCCGGGAGCGCCGCATGAAATTCTCCTGGTGCTCGATGCGACGGTCGGACAGAACGCGTTGGCGCAAGCGCGGCAGTTCAAGGACGTCGTCGGCGTCACCGGGTTGGCGCTCACCAAGCTCGATGGGACGGCGCGCGGCGGGATTGTGGTGGCCATCGCCGATGAGCTGAAGCTGCCTGTCCGTTTGATCGGTGTGGGAGAGGCGGTCGAAGACCTGCAGGATTTCAATCAGGAAGCCTTCATTGCCGCCTTATTCGGCCAACCGGCCGCTCGGTCATAACCCGCCATTTTCTTTTCGCTCCGAATCCCCTGTGCTATGGTGGTGACGTATCTCTTGGGAGTGTATCGCCAATAGCATTCACCTGTTTCAGAGGCAGGGGTTTCGAATGATCAAGATCTTAATCGTCGACGATGACCAGATGAACTGCGATCTCCTTCAGACCGTCTTCATGCGGCATGGGTATCAAGTGATCACCACGACCAGCGGCCGTGAAGGGCTGAATCTGTTTCGCAAACATACCCCGCGCATTACGTTGCTCGATCTGCGTATGCCGGAGATGGACGGCTTGACGGTCTTGAAAGAGATTCGGGCCATCGATCCCGAGGCGCCGGTCATTATTCTTGGAGGTGGCGCCACGGAAGTGCAGGAGAATCAGGCGCGCTCCCTGCGAGTCACTGACTTTATCCGCCGCGGGCTGTCGCTCGATATTTTGGTCGAAGCGGTGCATCGGGTGTCTCAGACGCCGGTCAAGGTCAATCAGACGCCGGTCTCCCCGATTCCCTCGTTTGCCGGGCAAGAGACGGCAGAGTCGGTGTTGGTCGTCGATGACGATCCGCTGGTGCGCGATCTGCTCGTACAGTTCCTTAGCCTGCGCGGGTACCGGACATTGGGTGTGAAGGATGGTTATGAAGCGATGCGGGTCGTCGAAGAAGCCGCGCCGGATTTGTTGCTCCTCGATATGGTGATGCCCGGGCTGTCCGGGATCGATGTGCTGAAAGCGCTTCGGGAAAAAGAGTATCCCGGCGGCGTGATCATTATGACCGGGAGTCACAACGAAGAGATGCTGGAAGAAGCCTGGTCGTTGGGTCCGCAAGAAGTGCTGGGAAAGCCGATCGCGCTCGATCGCTTATTGACCGCCATTCAGCTTGTGCTCGTCTGTCGCGAGTGCTAAAACCCTTCCGATGCCAGTCGGAAGCTCGCGCCTCGGTTTCATCGCTTGTCTCATCGGATTGTCGCTGCTCCTGCCCCTGTCACAGGGGCAGGCCGGCGATGCTCCTGCGCCTCCCCCTGCCATAATCCGGCACGAACTTCGCGCCAGCATCGATCCTGACCAGCATCAGCTGACCGTGACCGATCGGATGGTCGTGCGGGTCGGTGGTTCACAGTCGCCGCTGGACTTCACCTTGGCCAAATCGTTGCGCCTCGAGATGGTGGCGCTTGTGACAAGGGTGGGGAGCGAAGAGCGCCTGACGCCCGTCTCGACGTCGCTGGGCGCTGCGGCAATCGATTCCAATCTCCGCTCCCTCCTGGTTTCGCTACCCGATCATCAACAAGGAGATGTGACGCTGGAATGGCGCTATCGCGGGGCCATCGATGATCCGCCGCGCGAACCGCGGCATCTTCGATTCGTGACGCCGAGCGAAACGTCCGGGCATATCGGCCCGGAAGGGGTGTATGTGAGCAGTGAAACCGGCTGGTATCCCGATCTGGGCGGTTCGCTCGCATCCTATGCGCTGATGGTTGAGATGCCGGGTGGATGGACTGCGGTGAGTCAGGGGCGGGGAGGTGCGAAGCAGGATTGCGCGAAGCCTCGTTCCGATGTGCCCTGTCGCTCCGTGCAGACGTGGGAGTCGGGCGTGACCGAAGCGCTTACTCTGGTGGCCAATCGATTCACGGTCACGACGCGGGATTGGAAGGCTGCGAGTGGGCAAGTGGTCCGCCTGGCCACCTACCTGTTCCCCGACGACGCCGCGTTGGCCGACGAATATTTGGCCGCGACAGCGAAATATCTCGATGCCTATGTCCCGCTGCTGGGGGCGTTCCCCTTCGAGCAGTTTGCCGTGGTGGAGAACTTTTTTGCGAGCGGCTTGGGGATGCCGTCCTTTACCTTGCTGGGAAGCGGCAGCATTAAGCGGCATTATACTCAGCCCTATGCCCTAGGGCATGAGATCGTCCATTCCTGGATCGGCAACGCGGTGTGGAATCGTCCCGAGAGCGGGAACTGGGTCGAGGGGCTGACGACGTACCTGACGAATTATTACTGGCACGAGTTGATCCATGATGATCGGCAAGCGCGTGAACAGCGACGATTGATGTTGCAAGGTTACAGCCTCTATGTGTCCCCACAGCTGGACTATCCCATCGCGGCGTTTCAGCGAAAGAGCGATGAAAAGGACAACGCCATCGGGTACCAAAAAGCGGCGATGGTGTTTCATCAGCTTCGGTTGGAGCTCGGGGACGAGGCATTCTGGCGTAGCGTGAAGCTGTTAGTGGCCGATCTGTCCGGGCGGCATGCCGACTGGCAGGATCTCGAGCGGATTTTTTCCCAGACCAGCGGACGGGAGTTGCGGTGGTTCTTTGCGCAATGGGTCGAGCGGCCTGGCGCGCCCGCCGTCGTTATTGCCGAGGCGACGGCGCTTCCCAGGCAGGATCAGCCGGGGGCGTATACGTTGCGCGTCAGACTCACCAGGGAAGGCGGTGCGTTTCGGTTCATCCTGCCGCTGGCTATCACGATGAAAGGATCGGCCACCTCGGTGGCGGTGGCCTTGGCCGCCGAGCAGCAAGACGTCGAGCTAATGGTTCCGGCTGAGCCACTGAGTTTGTCGATCGATCCCGATTTCATGAGTCTGCAACGACTGAAGCGGGAGCAACTGGCCCCGGTGTTGAATCTGTTTGTGACCGATCAGCGAAAGGCGGTGCTGCCGCTGTTTCCTGAGAGCGCGACACCGTTCAAGGAACTTGTCGCGCGGATCGAGGCGCAAGATGCGCAGGGGGCTCCGGAACGGAAAGCCGCGATCTTAGCGATGGACACGATGGCCGTGCCTCCGTCAGGATCGGTGTTGATCGTGGCGACATCAGACCATCATGTACAGGTACAATCGTTGATTGCGAAAGCCTGCGGAGATTTGGCGACGGTGGGACCCGATGGATTTCACATTGCTGGAACCGGCTACGAAGGCCGCCGCATGGCGGTGCTGTGGTCCTGCCATCGTCCTGATGCACCTGGTTCGGTGGTGACCGTGCTGTACGCGGTGGATCCTGCGGCGGCCGCGAAAGTGGCGCGGCTCCTCTTCTTTTACGGATGGCAGAGCGCGGTGGTCTTCGACGAAGGCACCGTGACAAAACGGGACATGTGGCAGGAGTTTCAGGGAATGAAGGAGGTTCGACGTGATGAACAGCGGTAATCGAATGCGCGGTCTGATCGTAGTTGCGATCGCCTTGGTCTTGTGGCCTCAGCTTGGACTGACGGCCGATCGGACAAAAGGCGCAGCGGCGACCAAGGCCCCAGCTCCAGTCAGTGCCGAGCGGCACTTCAAGAATATCAAGCAGCTCACGTTTGGCCGGCAAAATGCCGAAGCCTATTTTTCTTTCACGGGGAATAAGCTCATCTTCCAGTCGACCAACAACTGGATGAAAGACACCTATGCGGCCACGCTGAAACCGGACGACATCCCTCTCGGCTGCTACCAGATGTATGTGATGGACCTGGAAAGCGACAATGTCCGTCTGGTGAGTACCGGGTCCGGCGCCACGACCTGCGGCTACTTTTTCCCGGGAGATCGGCGGGTCCTCTATTCCTCCACCCATCTGCACGGCCCGAACTGTCCGCCTAAGCCGAAGCGCGAAGGAGCGTATCGCTGGGCCCTCGACGACTACGATCTTTTTGCCGCCCGCATCGACGGACAGGAGATGCAGCGGTTGACCAATACGCCCGGCTACGACGCGGAAGCCACGGTCTCGCCGGACGGCAAGAGCATCGTGTGGACCTCAGTCCGAGACGGCGATTTGGATATCTATGCGATGGACCTCGACGGGTCGCACCATCGCCGCTTGACCGACGATGTCGGCTACGATGGCGGGGCGTTCTTCTCCCCGGACAGCAAACGCATTGTCTATCGGGCGTCCCATCCCACGGATCCGGCCGAGATCGCGCACTACAAAGAGTTGCTGGGGCAGCGGCTGGTGGAGCCGGGCCAACTGGAACTGTTCATCATGAATGCCGACGGGAGCGGAAAGCACCAGGTGACGTCGAACGGCGCGTCGAACTTTTCGCCGTTCTTTCACCCGGACGGGAAACGGATTGTGTTTTCCTCGAATGTGGAAACCCGCGGCGAGGGCGGCAGGCCGAGCTTTCATTTGTATCTCGTGGGTGATGACGGCGCCGGGTTGGAACGTTTGACGTTCGACGGGCAGTTCAACAGCTTTCCGATGTTCTCGCCGGACGGTAAACGCGTGGTGTGGGTCTCTGATCGCAACGCGAAGCAGCCGGGCGAGTTCAATGTCTTCCTGGCGGATTGGGTGCCGTAAGGTAAGAGGGTGACGAGTGACAGGTGACGTGTGACGAGTGGGGAAGAGAGGCAAGACACCGTGTCTGTGCATTCCGCTCATCACGCGTCACGCGTCACCCATCACTGGGCACGCTTCGCGGCCCTGGCCTGTCTATTAGTCGCCCTGGCCTGTGTCTTTTGGGGCCTGCGTCAACTCGATGGTCCGACGGCGCGCTATCTGCGCACGATCACGACGCCGGAAGGCGGCGGGACGTTGACGATTCCCTGGATGGCGTTCGTGAGTCACGCCGGGAACTGGATGGGCGACGGGCGGCAGTTACTGATCGTCAGCGCGATCCTGCTGGCCGTCGGCTGGCTGCTGCCGGCTTCGCGCGGCATCGCGACCGGCATCCAAACTCTGTGGGCGCACGGACTGGCCACGGTGCTTGTCCATACGGTCAAACATCTCGTCGGCCGGCCGCGGCCGAAATTCTCTGCATCGGGCGAGTGGTCGATCGCGCCGTCGCTGGCTTCCGGATTCGATTCCTTTCCGTCCGGCCATACGACCGCGACCTTTGCGCTCGCGGTTGTCCTGAGCCGCCGCTTTCCGTTGTTGGCGGCGATATTCATCGGCATGGCAGCATTCGTCGCGCTCAGCCGTGTGTTGCGCGGATCGCATTTCCCCAGCGACGTGTTCGGCGGATGGGTGTTGGGAACGGTGAGCGGGATGGTGGCCGTGAATCCTTGGAAGGACTGGTTCCGGTCGGCCGAGTCCGCGTTATATTACGCCGCCATCGGAACGGTGTGGGGCTTTGCTCTCTTTTGGGCATTAGCGGTTCCGGTCGAGGCCGGACGGGAAGGCCTCATTCTCACCGGGGCTGGCGCCTTGTTGGTGGTCGTCGGCGTCGTGAGTTGCATTCGCGCTCGATGGTCGAGTCAAGTAGCCGCTATCACGAGATCCGCACAAGGCCCGATGCTGGCGACGGCCATCGGGCTATCGGTGATGTCCACGGCGCCAATTGTCATGGCGTCAACCGGGTTGCTCTGCGTGGCGCTCTGGTTTCGTGGAGAGCAGGCCGAGAATGTCGTGGAAGAACCCTGCTGGGTTCCTGTGGTCAGAGACTGTGAGTTGGCGGGTGCGGTTCTGCTGAGTCTGGTCATCCTCGTGGCGCTTCGAGGCGTTCTCCCATTGGTCTAAGGAGTGAGGGCGGTGACGCGCCGCTCACCCTGCATGCTTCTTAGTGACCGAAGATCTTGGGTTCGAGGGCCGGTGGAGGCGGGAGCAGTCCCTCTGGAATGTTTACCATCGGCTCACGGGCTAAGAGCAGATAGCCGTAGCGCTTCAAGATCGGCTGATAATTCTTGAGATCCCCCGGCAGTTTGCCCACAAACGATTCCGGCAGCAGAATCATCGAGCGGCCCGGCTGGCTCAGGGCCGTGCGGAGTTTCTCTTCTTCACCCGCTCCCACAAAGAGCACTTTTCGTCTGGCATAAAACGCTGTCGAAGGTCTTGTCGCCCCATAGGCGATCAGTTGTTCGTCCGGCTTCAGGTTCAATCCG
Organism: Nitrospira sp.; assembly: GCA_030692565.1. Classification (NCBI taxonomy): domain Bacteria; kingdom Pseudomonadati; phylum Nitrospirota; class Nitrospiria; order Nitrospirales; family Nitrospiraceae; genus Nitrospira; species Nitrospira sp. The sequence continues at coordinate 12,206 of JAUYAO010000058.1, read as the reverse complement.
GCGGCATAGGCCAGCTCTTGCTGCGGCGCGACGAAAAATCGATTCGCCGCGGGCAGGATGAAAATCATCAGCACGAGGACCACGCCGAACAGCGATCCGCTGGCTGCCCAGAAGGCGGCATTGCGTCTGGTGTCCGACAGGCCGAACAACCCCACCAAGCCCATCCCCACCAGCAGGACCGTCGCGGCGATATAGGGCCCGTGGCCCAGAGAGAGCTGGGTGGCTAACGGATATTCCTTCGTGAGCTTACTCGCCAGCATCGTGTCGTAGATCCAGGGCAGGCAGGCCATGGCTCCCGCCAGGATAAACCCCAGCCACATGACCAGGTGAACGGAGGCATTGGCGCCTCTGGTCGAGGGTTCCCGTACGCAGCGTGCCCAATAAGAAGCCGTCAGGATCGCGGCGGCGGGAAAGAGGGGGCCGATGTAATGGGGCAGTCTCGTCGACGAGAGCGTGAAAAAGACGAACGTTCCAAAGATCCACGCAGCGGCGAACCAGTCCAGGCTATCGGAATGTGACGAGTGACAGGTGACAGGTGACAGGTCTGGAGATTCGATAACGCGTGACGTGTCACTTGTCACGTTCATCTTGCGTGCCGCGCGCCAGCTCTTGTAGGTCTGTGGCCAGGCAAAGAGCAGCCAGCCGCTCCAGGGGAAAAATCCGAGGAGCAACACCGGAATGTAGAACAAGAATCCGAAGCTGTGCCCTTCCATGGGCTTGAGAAAGCGCCCGACGGTGTTGGCTTGCGCCGAGGCCGTGTACTCGCTGCCGTGAAGCCACCACATGCCTGCGTACCAGGGCAGCGCGATCAGGACCGTCAGCGCCGTGCCTGCGAGCGGGCGCCCCTCCTGCCAGAAGGGCCGCCACTGTTTCGTGAGAGACAGGTAGAGCGCGACCACGATCAAAGGAACCAGGAACCCTACCGGTCCCTTCGCCAGCGTGGCGATGCCCATGGCCGCATAGCAGACCCACATCCAGGGGCGTCGCTCGCGCGTGGTCTGAAATCCCAGCCAGAAGGCGAAGAGCGAGAGCGTGGTGAAAAAGATCAACACGCTGTCGGTCAGGGCCATGCGGTTCAGCCCGATCATCTGGAGATTGAGCGCCAGCATCAGCGCACCAAGCAGCCCCGTATTCGCGTCGCGCAGGCGCGCGAGAAACAGGTAGAGCATCAGCACCAGGCCGAGTCCGAAGAGCGCCGACGGGAATCGCGCGGCGAATTCGCTGACGCCGAATGTCTTGTAGGAGGCGCCCATCAGCCAGTAGACCAGCACCGGCTTCGCATAGCGGGGTTCGTAGTTGAAAGTGGGGCTCATCCAGTCGCCGGTTTCGAGCATCTCTCGACCGGCTTCGGCGTTGCGGCCTTCGTCGCGATCGGTCAGGCCAAGGGCGCCCAGATTCCAAAAGAACAGGATGCCGCAGAGGGCCAGCAGGATGCAGAGGTGACGCGCGACGAGTGACGCGTTACCGGCGGAGGGCGCAGGGGCGTCGGCTTGTCTCATTGTTTCGCTTGTCACTTGTCACCCGTTACCTGGGCTCCACTACCGGTCACGGGCTTCGAGGGATTCGGGCGGTAGATCAGCATGAGGTTACGCACGTAGACGACGCCGCCGATGCTTTGCCCGGCAATGAAGACGGGATCTTTCCGGTAGATGGCATAGGCCAGCGTGATGAGGCCTCCGACGAGACTCAAATACCAGAAGGAGATCGGCACTTTGCTGGAGGCGCTGCGTTCCGAGGCGAGCCATTGCACGATCCAGCGGCCGAAGAACAGGCCCTGGCCGAGAAATCCCGTGGCAATCCAGATGGTGTCAGTCGTGATCATAATGATGTGACGTGTGACGAGCGGCGCGTGACAGGTTTTTGCTTCACGGATTGAATCAGGCCGATCAGCATCTTCCGAATTTGGTCGAGTTGCTGCAGTGGATCAGTTTCTGTCAGGAAGTCCATTTGTCGCGCCAGCAGAAGCTGTGTTTCTAATTCGGCTGCAGAGCCCAAGGCGATATAGAGGTGCTGGATGAATTCCTTGCTCGAATTTCGTGCGGCACCTTCGGCGATGTTACTGGGGATTGAAACCGCGGAGCGTCTAGCTTGCAGGCTCAGGCCGTACACCTCTTCTTTGGGGAACTGGGCGCTAAGGCGATAGACGGTTGAGGCGAGATCCATGGATCGCTTCCATACATCCAAATCTTTGTGGCTATATACACGTGTTCGTTCCTGGCCTGCTCTCATCACGCGTCACCCGTCACTGGTCACGGAGTCGGTATCGTAAACAGCGATGTTGCATCCAGCGCACGGCGATCAGGTCGTAGAGGCTCTTGAAGAGCCGATTGCCGACGCCGTACTTGGAAATCCCATGTGCCCGGGGATGGTGGCTGACCGGTATTTCGGTGACGGTGAAGCCGTGCATGAGGGCTAAGGCCGGAAAAAATCGGTGCATGCCGGTGAAGAGCTGCAGCTTGTCCACGACGGCGCGCCGGAAAATTTTCAGGGAGCAGCCGGTGTCGTGCACGCGGTCGCCGGTCACGGCGCTGCGCACGGCGTTCGCGATGCGCGAGGACAGTTTTCTGACGAGATTGTCGTTGCGGCTGGTGCGCCATCCGCACACCAGATCGAATTGCCGGAGCAGGGGCAGCATCTTGTCGATGTCGGCCGGATCGTTTTGCAGATCGCCGTCCAGCGTAATGACCAGGTCGCCGGTGGAATGTTTGAATCCGGCGTCGAAGGCGGAGGATTGTCCGTAGTTCCGGTCGAAGTGCAGCACGCGGACCGCCGGATAGGTTTGTTGGAGCTGGTCCAGCAATTCGCTGCTGCCGTCGCTGCTGCCGTCGTCGATGTACACCAGCTCAAACGGCGCGGTTTTGGATTCTTCGCGAGTCGAGAGGACTTTGAGCACCCGTTCGGTCAGCGGCGTGAGGTTGTCTCGTTCATCCTTGATGGGAATGACGACGGAGGCCCATGGGCGTGGTGATGGGCTCATGAGGCGCGGCGCGGTCTTGATGAGTGTAGCAACATCGTCACGCCGGCATTCTAACGAATGGTCCGGAGACCGTCAAACGCCGGCGGGTGAGTGGTTCTTGGCCAGCCACACGAAGGCCAACCCTGAAAGCAAGGCCATGGTTGCACCGAATGCGAAGGGGGCAGCCGGTCCGATGGAATCCCACAGCAGTCCGGCGATGAGGCTTGCGGGTAAGATAGCCAGGCCGACCACCATGTGATAGAGGCCGAATCCGGTGGCCTGCTGGTCTGCGCTGATCAAGGTGGAGAGATAGGCGCGCTGCACTCCGTCCGTCAGGCCCATGTACAGACCATAGCCGATGAAGAGTGTCGCAATTTGCCAGATGTGTGTCGCCAGAGCAAACCCTGCGTACACCATGGCGAACAGCACAAATCCAGACAGAATCATCTTTTTCGGTCCAATTCGATCGGCCAGCATTCCGGCAGGCACCGACAGCAGGGCATAGGCGATGTTGAAGCCAAGGTAGAGCGCGGAAATCCAGGCCGGACTCACTCCGACCTGCTCGGCTCTGAGGATCATAAATGCGTTGCTGGAATTGCCGAGGGAGAACAAGCCGATGACTAGCAGGAATTTCAGAAGACGCGGATCGAGCCCACGAAGCGACCACTCGCGCGGCGGCCGAGTTGAGGGAATCGGACCATCGGAATTGATGAACCAGACGATCAGTGCAACGGCTACCACGCCGGGCACGATGGACAGCCAGAAGACAAGGCGATAGTCTGCCACCCAGACGGACAGAATGACGAGGGCCAGGGCCGGGCCTATCACTGCTCCCGCCGTATCCAGCGCCCGGTGGAAGCCGAAGGCCAGCCCCAGCCGCTCCGGCGGAGTCGAGGCCGCGATGATCGCATCGCGCGGGGCAGTCCTGATGCCCTTGCCGACGCGGTCGGTAAAACGGGCTGCCAGCACCATTCCCCATCCTGGGGCGAGCGCCAGAAGCGGACGAGAAGCGGTCGAGATCCCGTAGCCCAGCCCCATTAAGAGCTTGGTTTTACCGAAGCGATCGGCCACCACACCGGAAAACAGTTTGAGCAGGCTCGCGGCTGCTTCGGCAATGCCCTCGATGAGCCCGACAACGGATTTGCTCGCGCCTAACGATGAGGTGAGAAACAGCGGCACGAGGGGATACACCATCTCCGAACTGACGTCCATGAAGAAGCTGACCCATCCGGCGATCCACACATTGCGCGGGATTGATCGTCGCATCACTTCACGTTGCCGCCGGCGATGCCGACGCAGATTTCCACCAGCGCGACGGACACGCCGATGCGCACGGAGATGAGCGACGCCAGCAAAGCCATGCCCATCCAGATCGCGGCGGTCTCCCAAGTCATGCCCGTTGCTCCATCGTGAATTACGCGACCGTTACGCGGCGGTCGACATAGGCGGCAAACGTCGGATCGTTGGTGACGAAGATGACCGACCAGGGTTCGTCCTTGGAGCACAGCCGGCGTAAAATCGTTTCGCGCAGCGCGGGAACCATGTTGTGCAGGGTGCCGTCGATAATCAGGACATGCGGCCGGATCACAATGGCGCGGGCGAGCAGGAGGCGCAGCGTCTGACTCAACGTGAATTGATCGCGGTGGCCCGTCACCTGCGTGGCCAGGCCGTCGGGAAAGTGATCGATCTCATCATCCAGCTCCACGAAATGGAGCGCCCGCAGGATATCGTCATGGGAGATGGCAGGGCGGCCCAGCGTCAGATTGTCCTCGATCGTCCCTTCGAGCAGCGTGGGCTGTGAGTCCATCATCAAGCCGCGATAGGGGTCGATCGACTCCAGGCTCACCTCGACCAGATTCATATCGTTGTAGCGCACCACGCCGCCGGTGGGCGGGAGCAGACCGGCCAGGACTTTGGCCATGGCGGTTTTTTGCACATTGGACTGGCAGAGCAGGGCGATCTTTTCTCCGGCGACGACGTCTAAATCGAGATCCTCAAACAGCGGGGCCGAATTCGGATGGGCGAAGGAAAGGTTGCGCGCGGCGATCGAGACCCCCTCCAGTCCGAAGTGTCCCATCGGCACAATCGCTTTGGCCCCGTGCGTATCCTGGGGCAGTGAAAAAAAGGCGTTCATTTCCCGGAAGGCCACGAAGGCGAAGAACATGTGGACCATGCGGCGCGCCAGCGTGTCCATGTTCAGGAGCAGCTGTCCCGCCAGCAGCTCCGCGGCGGCGAACTGGCCTACCGTGAGCTGGCCGGTTGAGACGAGCATGCCGGCCGTGGCGATCATGCCGGTGTGTCCGACGACTTGCCAGAGCGCCGCGGCTTTGTATTGGCGGCCGGTCAGCAGGTCGGAGCGGCGTTGCCGCACGCGGGCGTAGGCCTTCGTCAGGGCATCCGTCTTCTGCATGAGATAGGGGCTGTGTCCGGCGGCGCGCAGGTGCGGGAGATTGGCGGCGATGTTCTGCATCCAGTGGTAGACCTCATAGTTCAGCCGCGACATTTCGAGTGTGATCAAGAAGCCGCCCCGCCCGAACAGGGTGAGCAGGACGACGAAGCCGGTGACCAGGGTGACGTTGTAGAGCAGAAAATAGGGGTGGAACAAGACCAGCATGGTCATGCCGATGCTCCCGACCACGGCGACATTGAAGAGATCCGCCACCATGGCGACCAGGGCGCGGGTCAGCAGATCGGCTTCGGCAAAGCGATGCGCATGTTGCGGGAGAAAGGACTCTTCCTGAAGCCGCGGCAGCGTCTCGGTAAAGGCGATGGCAATGCGGGTGTAGATGCGTTGTTGCAAGGTTTCCACCGCCCGTGCCTGCAAGATGCGGAAGGCGGCTGCGCCCGTGAGGGCGCACCCTACGACAAGCGCCAAGGTGAAGATCATGGAGGGCTGTACGGCGAACGAAAAGGTGCTGACCAGTTCCTGCACGGCAATCGGGACGCACAACAGGAACATCCCGATGGCCACGGCATAGGACGCGATGATGCCGAGCATCTTGCGCTCAAGCCGGATCAGCAACCCCAATTGAGTCAGGATGTCGTCGAGGATGTTGCGGAGCTGATACTGAGGGAATACGGGATCCGGTGCGGCCATGAACGAAGCTCCTACCAGAGGGTGCGTAGGAGTTATCAGCCTGAGTGGAAACCACAGGCGGTTCCGGTGAACCCCATCACCGTAAGGAATCTATCCATGCTTATATACGCCTGGGTTCCGGCCGTCAATGAAAGACCGTGATGCGTGAACAGTGACGGGTGACAAGCCAGGAGCATCTTCGTCACTCATCACGCGTCACCCGTCACTTCCCCGCTACGACCGTAAAACGCATCGTACCGATCAGGCTCATCTCGCTCACCTGTTCGCCGGCGTGAATTTCGACTTTGTAGCGGCCCGGTATCCACCGTTCTTTCGGCGGGAGCAGTTTCAAGTACCCGCTCTCATCTTCCAGGGCCATGTGCATGGCGTCTTCGCTGATGATCGTGTCCGGTTCGATGCCAGCGATCCCCTCGGGAAAGCATCGGCCGAATACTTTGAAGGCCTGGTAGTGCTGATGGAGAGCGAAGACGATGAAGATGGCCGGCGCATCGGCGGTGAATCGTTCGGTCGGCTTGACCGGGACAATTTCGTGGGTCTGGCGAAAGCCCAGTTCCTCTTCAAACCCCTCGGCCATGGTGATGGAGCGGAACATTCCCTGCGGGGGCGCGTCGAAGTCGTACGGTTTGGCATCTTCCGGACGATTCTGAAATTCTGGGATAGGAAGATTTTTGGTGATGGGCAGTTCATCGGCCCAGATGGAGGCTGGCCCAGCGAGCAGGGCAGCAAGGACAATGAAAAGGAGCCGGCTCATATGCAAGGTCTGGTACACCCCCTCTGCCGTAAGAGTCAAGGTCAAGACTGCACACCCTCCTTATCCTCCCCTTTGTAAGGGGAAGTAGAGCGTGTGATGGCTCACAGTTTTTATGATTCCTCCCCTTTGTAAGGGGAGGCTGGGAGGGGTAGAGGCTCAGGGCGGCTGTGTGACTCACGAATTGCCGCACCGGTGATGGCAGCCGGACGGCTCGACCTCCCCTCTCCCCTCCTTACGAAGGAGGGGAATCGATGCCGATGAGGCCGCATTCCCCGATTGCGGCGCTTTCGAGTCGTCTGTTACAATCGCGATTCTTTACCAGGGACTGAAACCACATGAGCACGTTACAAGACGCCGACGCATTGCCGCAGTTGATCGGGGACTACAAGCCGCTGGATCAGTGGCAAGCCCATCTTAATACGCTGTTTTATCGCCTCCGAGGCGACCAGTTGCGGACCTATTATCAAACCTTCGCGTCGGCAGACTATCGGTTGGCGCATGCGCTCGCCGCGGATTATTTCGAGAAGGTTGTGAAGCGGGATAAGGCGCGAGGCGAGGGGCGCGAGGTTAGAGGTAAGAGCGAAGATTCTCCGACCCCTAGCCCCTTGCCCCTAGCCCCTAGCCTGGTCATCCACGAGTGGGGACCGGGGAACGGCAATCTGGCCGCCTGTTTCTTGAGCCACCTGAAAACGATCGACAAAGCCGGGCAGGTCTATCCTCGCGTGAAGTATGTCCTGGTGGATTGGGAGCAATCGGTCCTGGATCGTGCGCTGGCGCATCCGGGCCTCGCGCCGCACAAAGATCGCGTCGAGGCTCAGCTGGCCACCGTCGATCATGTGTCCGGGGCCGCGGATCAATCGGTCGATCGGATCATCTGCAACGAATTGTGGAACGATCTTCCCACCAAGCTCATGGCGAAGAACGCCGGCGAGATCGAGGAGGAATTCCTCCGTCCCAATCTCAGCGAATCGCTCCATGCCACCATTCAGGATTGGTCGGGCTTTGTCCGGGCTTTCGAGGGCAAAGACATCGAGACGCTCAAGACCTTTCCTCCCTTCCTCGACGACCTGGTCTGGGAGAAGGAATACCGGAAGGTGGAGTGGAAAGATGTTCCGTACCGCAAGACGATCACCGAATTTCTGAAGACGATTGATGAGCAAGTGCTCGTTCCAATCAACCTGGGGGCCTTTGCGACATTGAAAGAGGCCAAGCGGTTGCTGGCTCCCGGCGCGGTCGGCTTCAGCGCCTTCGATGCCGGCACGGCGGATATGCAAGTGCTCAACGATCCGGACAAGCCCTGCTATGGCCAGTTCGGCGGGCAGTACAGTTTCATGATTAACTTCGCCTTGGTCGAGGCAATCGCGAAACATCTGGGGCTGGGCGGAATCGCCATTGAGCCGCAGCGGGAATTCGTCGGGCGGTCGTTGAATACGAATGTCATTACGCTCATGGACCTGCTCGCGACCCATCCGTCGGCCGGACCGAAGATGCAAGCGTGGGAGCAGGATCGCCTGGTGCTCAAAACCATCAAGGCGTTGAACGAGGCCTACGAAAGTCCCTACAGCCGTATGCTGGAGTTTCCGCTGCAGAAGAACATGCCGATGGAAGAGCGGGAAACGTTGAACGGCATGGTGCTCTCGCTCAAGCGCACGGGGGTGCCGGACACGGTGGCCTACCTGACCGAGGAGGAATTATCCGCGACGTCACGAGATCTCGAAGCTGTCGGGTACGATCCCGATACGCTGAACGTGGCTCTCACTGCGCCTCCCAGCCCGATTGAGTATCATCATTTTCTCTGTAAGTAAGATCCCGCGCTATTTCTCTTCTGCCCCTCCTTCGTAAGGAGGGGTTAGGGGAGGTCGAGTCTTTCGGTTGCAGTGATGACTGCGCACGCGCGCAAGCGCCCATGGTGGTCTGAGCATCTCTACTTCTCCTCGCCTCCCCTTACAAAGGGGAGGAAGAAGAGTGAGCTTTATGGATCGTCCTGCCTGGATTAACTCGTAGCACTCTCGTTCCCGTCTCCTTCTTCCTTACCTCCCGCCGCTGTCCCAGAGCCCGTTCCCTGAGTTTTTCCTTGACTTGTCCTTGAGTTTTCTATAGCCTTCCCCGCGATTTAGGTATCTCCCCCATCTTTCGTACTGGATTCGGGAGAGCGTCGAGAAATTTAGACGGACAGCGTGCGCATCACGAGGTAAGACATGTTTGGCTCCTTCGGCTGGATGGAATTGATGCTGATCTTGATCATCGTGTTGATCATTTTCGGCGCGGGGAAATTGCCGCAACTGGGCGAGGGGCTCGGTAAAGCGATCAAGGGATTTAAAAAGTCGGTCCACGAGGCCGATGCCATCGATGTGACGCCGGGCGAACAGCCCCCGGTGGCGCCGCCGCAAGTGCAGGCACAAGTGATGGGCCAGCCGGAAGCGGTGCCGCCGCCGCAGGCCGCGCCGGTCGCGCAGCCGGGACAGACGAAGCAGGGATAATAAATGAGGGGGACGTGACGCGTGAAGTGTGACGCGTGACGAGCAGTGGAGAGTAAACGCCTTGCTTGATGGAGAACTCGTCACCTGTCACTCGTTACTCGTCACAGGGTTGAACCATGTTTGGATTAGGCGCCGGCGAAGTCTTAATTATCCTGGTGATCGCGTTTCTGTTGTTCGGGCCCAAGCAGCTGCCTGAAGTCGGGCGGCAGGTCGGGAAGGCCGTCAAAGGGTTCAAGGAGACGGCGGAAGATCTGCGGAAGTCGGTGGAGCCCGAGATCAACATGATTCAGCAGGAAGTGAAGATGGTCGAGCAGGATTTCCAGGCGTCGATGAAGGAAGCGGAAGAGGAAATCAACGCGGCCGGCAAACAGGCGGAGGACGGGACCAAGTCCATCAGCCAGTCCGGGCAGGCGTAGAACGTAGAAGACGTGACGGGTGACCAGTGACCAGCGAGAAGAACAGAAGAACAATAGAGGGTTGCAGGGGGCCTTGCCGAATCGTTAAGTGCGCGTCACGCGTCACCTGTTACCGGTCACGATCTTTCAGGGAAGGAGGTGGCGGGAAGCGCTGCGCCGGACTGAAAGTGAGATTTTTGAAGGCAGAATTCCGAATGCTTGGTAGAAACAGACTGAGTGAAACCGAAAAGAACGAGTGCGCAATGGTTGTGAAGCAGCAGAGTCGGGTCAAGCAAGTCGTCGTAGTGGAAGTAGTTGGATCTCAAGTCGGCAGCCTGTCTGTGGGAGTGGAGCCAACAGGGGCTGTTATCCAATTCACAGGAGGAACGCTATGAGAAGCATCCAAGGACGGACAAGGTTGGCCGGGATGGCCACCTTCTTCAGCGCGGCCGTAATGGCAGCGGGTATGTCGGTCACGGCAGCCCCGGTCCAAGCGGCTTTTGAACTGCCGGAAGGCGAGAAGATCACGAATCTTCCCGCCATCCCCCGGGCGATTCCGCAAAAGGAAGCGTACGAACTCTACGATCCGAAGATCGGGAAGAACTTCGATCTCAAGAACTTCTGGATGCGCGCGGATGTCCGCGTGCGGCCGGAAATGCGGCAGAACTCCTGCTTCGGCAGCACGTTTCAAGGAGCAGGAAATTGTAATACGTTCGCGCAAGCCAACGCTGGCACGAGAAATGCTGGCAGAGCCAACGATTCGTACGTGCAGCAGTGGGTGCGGTTGGGTATCGGCTATGACCTCTCGCCCGATGTCAATTTCTACATGGAATTGATCGACGCGGCCACCTGGGGTGGTAACGGGGCTGCCGGCGGAACGAACGGCGCCGGCGGTGTGGATGCATTGAATCATAACGGATCTACTGGTGGCGGCGGCGGCAACAACGGACGTTTGGGCGTCCGGGCTGCTTATATGTTGGTCCGGAACTTTGCCGGCGTCCAAGGCCTCAGCTTGAAGGCCGGTCGGCAATACGTGATCTTCGGAAACCACTCACTATTCGGCCACTTCGATTGGGCGAACACCGGCTTCTCCCATGACGGTGTGATGCTGCAATACAGCACCAAGTCGATTGATAGCTACTTGGGCTGGTTCAAGACGTCGGAGAGTGATCTCGGCCAGGCTGCGCCGCTCGGCAGCTTGGGCAATAATCTGGCGGGAACCACCAACAGTGCCTCGGCTGATGGCGACATGATCATTTTCTACAACCAGATCAAGTCAATCCCAGGGTTCCTGATCGAACCCTACTACGTTTTTTATCGGAATGGTTTGGGTTCTGGGCAAGTGACCACCGATGCAACGTTTGGCCAGGGAGCGCCGAAGCATGCGAACCAGGTCCGCCACACGGTGGGTAACCGGATCGAAATGCGCAAGGGCAATTGGGACGCGATCAATGAAACCGTCTATCAGTTCGGCTCGATGGGTGACAGTGGTAATAATAACGCGTTGACTGGCGGAGCCGGTGGTTGCGTCGGCAGTGGCCGTTGCTTGAGCATCAGTGCCTTTGCGACCAGAAACTGGATCGGCTACACGGCCTATGAGACGGCCTGGAAGCCGCGCTTGGCGTTCAACTTCGACTATGCCTCAGGCGACGGGCGCAATAATTGCGGTCAGGGCGCTGGAGCCATTGCTTGCGGAACTGCCAATACCTTCGAAAACTTCTTCCCGACCAACCACATCCACATGGGTTACATGGATACGCAGGCCTGGAAGAACATGATGAGCCCCTCGGTGAACTTCCAAGCTCGTCCGAGCAAGGATGACCACATCGAGCTGTGGTATACCAACTTGAACCTCGCGAGTGCTCAGGATAACTGGTACCGCGGTGCGCAGGGCGCCTATATCTTCTCAAAGACGGGTAACACCAAGAGGCACATCGGAGACGAAATCGACTTCTCCTGGACCCACATGATGATGGACGGCAAGCTGGCCTTCCAAGCCACCTATGGGTATCTGTTTGCCGGTTCGTACATCCAGGAGAACCTGGGCACCAGCACCAATCAACAGTGGGGCTACGTCCAGCTCTGGATGAACTTCTAACCCTCACCCTTCCCTCTCCCAGTTGCTGGGAGAGGGTGAGGGAGAGGGCCTGAGTGACGCGTGACGCGATGATCCGCTGAACGCGCAACAGAAAGAAGCCCCGCGGGGAGATCCCCCGCGGGGCTTCTGCTTTCTAGGGACTGGCTCCGCGCCCCGCGGTGCCTGTCCCTGTCAGACATCCTAACCCGCACGTTCCCCTCCTTCGTAGGGAGGGGGCAGGGGAGGTCGAGACTTCCAGCTGCCATCACCAGCTTGAGCGTTCGCCAGCGGCGTGGCAGTCTACGAGCTTCTACCCCTCCTCGCCTCCCCTTGTATCTTAGAGGAGGCCGTGATGCATACTACAAGTCATCACCTGACGGAGCATGACAGACCGTCTCCCCTTCGGTCTCCACAGGCCGCTTGTAAGCGTGGGTCGTCCTGCTCCGCCTC